>ONEY01000008.1 GCA_900316965.1 uncultured Bacteroidales bacterium | reverse complement strand
TAATAACGTTTGTGCTGATGTTGTTGCTATACCAAGTATAGCGGTAACCATTAAAGCAAATACTTTTTTCATTGTGTAGTGTTTTTATAAGGTTTTGTGAATTATTGCTGTCATATCATCTGCCATCATTTCAGGTTCAGCTTCAATCCGATGCTCATACGGGTGTTGGATTCACCGTCTAAATTCTCTATGAAATTGCCGAAGGGGAAGCCGCCATAGTCATAATACAATGTGGCGATAAGCTGACGGGTCAAATGCACCTCCATACCAATGCCGCCCCACACACCGTCTGTCTCGCCGCTAAGGCCGAAACCGCCACGCAACACATAGTCGATTGCAAAGTCGCTGCCTATCGGGAGGGCGTGGATTGCCATTAAGACTCCTCCTGTTACGTGCAAATCGTTGTCATCCCAGTGATAATTGAATCTCAAGTCGCTGTTTGCTCCGTATCCAAGTTCGTGGCCAAATGGAAAGCTGTGCATTGTCGACAGGTAGCCGCCCACCTCGAAGCGTTTCCAAAGCCGCATCGATACCGTCGTGCCGATGGCGCGGTTGGGACGGTTGATGAGAAAACCCGAGCCGAGCTGGACATTCTGGGTCCCTACTTGATTGAAGGTTGCCCCGACGCTGATGCGTTGCCAGATGCTTGTCTTCTGTGCATTGGCTGTGGTGGCAAAAAGCATTGCCAATATGATAGATATTTTGATTGCAGTCTTCATTTCTTTAAAAGTTTAATGGTTTGACACAACGTTAATACGTGAAGCTGATACCTGCCGAGAATGGATAGAGTTTCTGCCCCATCACCGGCTTGGCGGGCGTGTTATCGCCGCGGGTGCGGAACAGGGGTGTCAGCAATGTCTCAGCAAAGAACGACACGCGGTTGTAGCCGATGTCCAGACGCAAGCCCAGCTGGAATGGGTAGATGAATTTGCCCAGCTGTTCGTCGCTCGTCCGGACTATTGCCAGATCTTCCATATAGTGTCCGTGGCGGTGGAGGGTCGACCGTTTGCGGGCGACGGCAAAGCCGGGCCTCAGTTCACCGCCGATGTGCAGTCCTTTGTAGTCGGCACGTGAACGCCATTCGAGCCTTATGGGGAAAATCAGGGCCGTTGTCAAGAAATCGCTGCCCCATAGTATCTTGCCGTACATCTGTTCTTCTCTTATAAAGAGAGCCGAGGCGTTGATGGCCTCGAGGTTAGTGATGCCAGTTGCTGCGTCGGTCTCAAGCGACAGGTAGGCGTTGTCGGCGCGGAAACAACCAGTATTCATTCCGAGGCCTGCCGAAATGTCCCAATGCGATTTTTGGTAGAACGCCCACCGGGCTGATAAGGAGAAATAACTGACAGAGCGAATGCCCCAGATGAAGTTGCCCGTCGGGGCGTTGAATCCTCCCAATGGAGTGCTGCCCAGAGAGCATAACCCGAACGACCATTCCATAAACAATGGTATTTCGCGGGAATCCTTGATAATAGGTGAGAAGAACGACTCTTGCACATCTCCTCCGATCTCGATGACGCGCCCGGAACCGTACGATTTGATCTTCTGTTCCCTTGCTTCGATGCTGCGATAACGTATCCATCCATAGTCTTTGGCGTCGATATAGGCCTTGTCGGCCACGACTTTGCTGGTTATCTCTATCAAGCTGGCGTTCTCAGCGCTTATAGAAATGGAGTTAAGATGAATAGTGACGCCATTTTCGCTTGTGAGGTTGATTTTGGAATAATCTTTAGCGGTGAGAGTGATATTCTTGGTATTGGTATGGACCTCCACACGGCTAGAACGGAAGGGGAATGTCTTCTCGTTGAAGGAAAGTTTACGGTTTTCACTGTCAAATTTGATTTTGTTCTCAGGGAAGCGCAGCGAGTCGGCGTCGGCCAATGTGCCGTTGGTGATTACGGCAATGAAGTTTGCTGTGTCGTACACCACGCTTGTCTCGACTGTCGACGAGACTACGATATTGCTAGGGGCCCACGGCAATTTCTGCATAAGTATTATTGGTACTTTGGGGCTGTCCTGAGCCTTCATGCTACCGCAAAGAGCGATGAGGGCAGCGAACGATAACAATGTTTTTATTAAGGTTTTCATATTCTGTTTATTATTTTTTTTATTCATTGATGTAGGCAAATGTCGTGTCGTCTTTATACGAGGATCGTTTCAATCTGTTGGCAATAAAATATATAGTTCTGTCGAGGATTCCTTTCTGCTCCTCTTCGGCCAGATAGGAGTTTTCTATAATATAGCCTCGGGTAGCGTCGGGACGGTAGTGAGCATTTCGTTCCGGAACTATCTCTACCAGTTGGTTGGTCTCTACCACAATAACCCGTCCACCTATCATCCTGACATTTGTTGCGGATGGTTTGTTTTGGTTCTCGGCTATCATGTCACCTGGGATTATTTCCTGCTCCAGGCTTGGTATATATTCTTCATCGTCAGCGATGTCCTCATGGGGTTGGTTGTACATGTCGTTTTGTTTTATAGGCCTTATCTTCTGATTGCTGTTGTCATCGGCCAGATAGACAGGTAGACGTTTAGCGGGATTGATGTATATGCTGTCAGGGGGAATGGTGTCGGAGACGGTCGACCCGATAGTGTCGGCATTGGCCATGATGACATTGCTTTTGTCGTGTTGGAACATTATGTGAATAGCTATCGTGGCGATGACAAAAGCGGTTATTGTCGCCGCTATTGCCATCCATTTCCTGCCCATTGGCAGAGGCGTCATAGGCGTTTCTGTATGCAACATCCGCTCTTTGCCGGGCATAGTGGCCATAGGCGCTGTGACGCGCAGAGCCGGGGAGGTTAACTCCTCCAGTTCCTCACGCAATTCCGGGTGCTCGGCGAGGAAAGACTCCACAGCGGCAGTCTCAACCTGGTCGAGTTCCCCATCGGCATAGCGCATCAAGTAGCCTTCATAATTCTCGTTTGTTATCATTTTCGGTAATCCTCCAATAGTTTCTTCATTGTTTTTCTGGCCCTGAACAGGTATACACCCACCTGTTGCTCAGTCAGTCCTGTAATATCAGACATCTCCTTGTATTCATATCCCTCCAAATCCTTCATCAATATCAGTTGTCTTTGTACCTCGGGCAGTTGATTCAGAGCCTTCTGCATAGCATCTTGCAGTTCAAAATCATTGTGCTGCTCGTATTCCTCCTGCTTGGGCCTCAAGTTCTTGCAGGCCCCCAGCTCTACCATTTTGTGTCGATGAGTATCCACCAACCGCCTGTATAACAGTCTCATTAGGTACCCCATTGCTCCAGAGGTGACAACAGACTCTCGTTTTTCCCACAAAGTAACGAAGACGTCTTGTACGGCATCCTCGCTGGCGGCACCGTATCCAGTGTAGCGCAGCGCAAACCGATATAGTTCGTCGCCATACAACTTTACGCATTCGTTATACTCTTCTATGGTCATAGGCAGAGCGGGTACTTGTTTTTCAAATGTTATATGCTTTTTCTTGATTTCATACTAATATACGTCTAACACATGGATAATATTACACCATTTATAGTACATTTATAGTACCCAGATAGTACTTACACCCCATATCGCGCATTGCTGATGTCCGACAACTAACGCAAACCCAATCGACCGATTTGGGTTAAATAATTCTTTCTACTTATTGTGATAAGCGGAAAAAGTTGTATTTTTGCATTTCAATTTCACAGTAGAGCTATAGTATTATACATTTGATTGATGAGCAATAGCGATGATATAATGTTTATGCGGCGCTGTTTTCAGTTGGCGGCAAACGGTTTGGGGCATGTGCGACCAAACCCTATGGTGGGATGCGTAGTTGTCAAAGACGGAGCTATAGTCAGCGAAGGTTATCATCAAGAGTATGGCCACAACCATGCTGAAAGGAACGCTTTGCTTGATTACGAGTCAAGAGTAAGAGATTCAGAAAAGAGGAAATCCTCTGATTCACAATGCGACCTTCATGATGCCACATTATATGTTAACCTTGAGCCTTGTTCGCACTATGGCAAAACGCCGCCTTGCGCCGACTTGATTATTGAAAAGGGTATCAAGCGAGTTGTTTGTTGCAACGACGACCCCAATCCCCTTGTTTCGGGCCGTGGCTTTGCCAAGCTCGAGGCTGCGGGTATAGAAGTTGAGCGTCATGTGCTTGAAGATGAGGGGCGAGAGTTGAACCGCCGTTTTTTCACCTTCATGGAGAAAAAGCGCCCATACGTGATTTTGAAGTGGGCAGAGAGCGTCGACGGTTTCATGGCACCATCGCGGAAAGGTCCGTATTGGATTAGCAATGACCAACAAACCATTATTAGCCATAAGATGCGTACCGAGGAAGCGGCAATTTTAGTTGGTTCCCAAACATTTATTGACGATTGTCCGCAGTTGACGGCACGCCTATATGGAGGCAGCCAGCCGCAACCCGTTGTCCTTGACCGCAGAGGTCGGCTAAAAGATGTGCCCAGCCATTGGCTTCACCTTCGTTGCCAGACTCTTGACGAGGTGATGAGCACACTCTTTGAGAATAAAATCCAGTCGGTTATCGTTGAAGGCGGCCGCAAAATACTGGATGCCTTCATCGAAGAGAAAATATATGACGAGATAGTTGTTTTTCGTAGTGCCACATTCTTTGGCAATGGCCTCAAGGCGCCCACGATTCCTGACATAGACAGCAAAAGACTGCACATTATTTGACATTGAGATGAATGATTTTGTCGCTATAGATTTTGAAACCGCCAATGCATGTCCGTCGAGTGTGTGTAGCGTAGGCCTTGTTCAGGTGCGTAACGGAGTTGTTACCGATAGTTACTACAGCTTGATACGACCCGAGCCCGACTATTATGCCTGGTTTTGCAGAAAAGTGCATGGGTTAGGACCCGAGGACACCAAGGACGCGGACATCTTCCCCGACGTTTGGCAACGAGCCGAGAGTCTTATCGGCGATTTGCCTTTGGTGGCTCACAATAAACAGTTTGACGAGCATTGTCTGCGTTCGGTGATGCAGGTGTATCAAATGGATTGGCCCGACTACCATTTCTATTGTACCCTCAAGGCGTCGCGACGCAAAATGCCATATCTTGAAAACCATCAACTCCATACCGTGGCTTACGCCTGCGGATTCGATTTGAGGAACCACCATAACGCCCTTGCTGATGCCGAAGCCTGCGCAGCCATAGCGTTGAAAATACTATAGTTCTCATTATAATAGTGATAGATGTTTGACGATACTTATAATACCATAAAGGCACCTTCCGAGGGCATATACAAGGAGAAAGGCAGCAAGTTTCTGGCTTTCGCGTTTCCGGTGCGCACTCTCGACGAAGTCAAGGCGCATCTTGACCAGCTTCGCAAAGACTATTTCGACGCCCGTCATCATTGCTATGCTTATATCCTAGGCGCCAACAAAGACGCGTGGCGTGCCAACGACGACGGTGAACCCAGCGGTACAGGAGGACGTCCTATCTATGGGCAGCTGTTGAGTGCTGACTTGACGGACACCCTTGTTGTTGTGGTGCGCTATTTTGGCGGCATTCTGCTGGGTGCGTCAGGTCTTGCCAACGCATACAAGACAGCAGCCCGCGATGCCATAAACAATGCAGAAATCGTAGAGAAAACCATCGATGTCCGCTATCGACTCCACTTTGAATATGCATTGATGAACGACGTGATGCGTATCATTAAAGAGTACAATCTTGTGCCACTCAACCAAGACTTCAATCTCGACTGCCGCCTAGATGTAGAGGTTCGCCAGTCGCTCAGTGTCCGCTTCTACGATGCTATCGCCAACCTGAGGGCCGTAAAAATAGAGACAATATGAAAAAAACACTTTGCGTTTTCGTTTTCGTTCTCGTCTCGGTTTTCGTTACAAAAGCCCAGCGGGTGGAAGCCAACTGGAATTCCATCAACCAAAGAGGCTATCCGCAGTGGTTCAGCGATGCCCGCTTGGGTATCTTCGTCCATTGGGGCCTCTACAGTGTGCCGGCCTATGCCAGCAAGGAGGGCTATGCTGAATGGTTCTATCGAGGACTGATGACTGGCGATACCGCGCGACGCCGCATCATGAGCCTGTATGCCGACACCACGATGCCTGTTTTTGAGCAGTATGCAACGCTGACAAAGCATTGGCGCGGCGAACTTTGGCAGCCCGGCGAATGGGCGCGGCTGTTCAAGGAGGCTGGTGCCAAATACGTGCTGCTTGTCACAAAGCACCACGACGGCTACTGCCTGTGGGACAGTCAGCAGCAGCCCCAATGGAACAGCACCGTTAGCGGCCCTAGGCGCAACATCGTTGCCGAACTGACCGATGCCGTACGCAAAAAAGGTCTGCGGATGGGTTTCTACTATTCGCTGCCCGAGTGGAGCAACCCGCGCCATATTTGGATGCATGACCCCGATGACGACATCTCCGACTATGTGGAGAACTATATGATCCCGCAGTTCAAGGACCTCGTTTCGCGCTACCGTCCCGAAGTCATCTTCACCGACGGCGACTGGCAGAACACCGCCGAGCAGTTCCACGCCGAGGAGCTTATCAGCTGGTACTACAACACCGTAGGTCCCGATGCCATCGTCAACGACCGTTGGGGACAAGGCACGCAGCACGGCTTCAAGACGCCCGAATACAGCGCAGGCATCAGTGGTCAAGGCAACCGTCCTTGGGCAGAATGTCGCGGCATAGGGCGCAGTTTTGGCTACAACCGCAACGAGGATATAGATAACTTCGTGACTGACCGCCAGCTGATACAGCATTTTGTGGAACTCGTTGCCGATGGTGGCGGTCTGACGCTCAACGTAGGCCCCATGGCCGACGGCACCATCCCTTACATCCAGCAGGAGCGCCTGCGAGCACTGGGTAGATGGCTAAATATAAATGGAGAAGCTATCTATGGCTCAGAGCCGCCCGACGATGGAGTGCGTTGCAAACCAGTGCGTATAGTCAAGTCATACAAGCGCATTATGGTGACGCTGCCCGTTAGCGACGCAATAGACTTCGACTGGGTTCGCAACTCACCTGACCCCAAAATATCAGTCGACAACTTTAGCGTCTTCTGGCACGGGGAAGTCACGGTTCCGGCCAATGGTAACTACACATTCCGCACTGAAGCTGACGACGAGATTGTTGTCAAGCTAGACGACGACACGCTTCTCTACTACAACAAGGCTTGGGCAGAGAACGACAGGGCACAGAAGACCCTAAGTCTCAAAAAAGGGCAGAGGCTGAAGTTTGATATCCACTACTGCGAAAAAGACCTCGAGGCCACGGCCCGCCTGCTGTGGAGTAGCGATAACGCTGATTTTACCCCGGTTCCGGCAATGTGGAACGGGCAGGCCAGTAGCGTGAAGACAGAGCGATGCTTCACGCGTCGTGGCAACGCCCTATACATACTTCTTTTTTACCGACCCTTGGGAAAGATTGAAGAGCCCCTCACTTATGCTCTCAATCCGCAAGCCACTGTGCGTATGCTCGGCACGCAGATCAATCTCAAATGGAAACAGAACAAGAGCGGTCTGCTGACTGTAGACCTCAGCGACATTCCTGTCGACAAACTCAACGCGCTGGAGCACGTTTGGGTGCTTAAAATTGATAATTATAATACACATTTTTAATTAATTATGTAAGCTAAGCGTATTTTTTTTCATTGACTTGTAATATTTTGGTTTTCTAAAACGACTTATATGCGAAAAACAACCAATAAAACACTAAGACAATGAAAAGTTTAAAGAAATATTCAAACGTCATTATCCCTGCATCCATAGTATTAGGCAATTTTGCAGCGGGTATCGTCGTGGCCGAAGTCATCATAGCCGTGCTTGCTTAAAAAAAACGCCCCTTCCAAAGTTTATGACCCGCGCAGAGTATAACGATAATATTCAGAACTGGTCCGGCAACGTGCTACGCTTTGCCGTCTGGAACTGTGGAGATCGTATGCGTGGAGAGGACGCAATGCAAGAGGCATTTGCAAGACTTTGGGAGATTAAAGAGCAGGTGCCGGTAAATAATGGTCTCGGTTTTTTGTTGACAGTTGTGAGACGTTATCTCATAGATTGCTTTCGCCACGACGCTGTTGTCGCCAGAGTACACGAAGAGATGACAAAAACTGCTGAGACCGTCGGCTATGACAACAATACAGGAATGAGCGACGAGATGTACGAGGCGTTGGGAAGTCTTTCAGAGGTGCAAAGATCGATTTTGCAACTACGCGATGTGGAGGGTTACAGCTACAAAGAGATAGCCAAGATGATGAATCTTTCAGACCAACAAGTTCAAGTGTATCTATTCCGCGCCAGAACCAATTTGAAGAAAAAACTGCAAAACACAATGTGTTAGACTAATAAAGAAATATAATTGATGATAAGACAATTCGAAACTATTCTATCCTCAAAAAATCTATACATATTATGATGTTAAACGAAGAAAACATAGAACTATACCTTTTCCGATACAAGGAGGGATTGCTCAATGCCAAGGAGATTGCCGAGGTAGAACAGGCTTTTAAAACCCATCCGGAATGGAAGGAGCTGGCAGACGCTTATGACCCCGATTTTACATTGCCTGCCGGTGCCACAATACCTTATGCCAACTACGAGTCGCTGCGTGATGGCGGTCCCAAGGTCGTCAACGCAACGCCAATAATAACGTTGAGGGAAGAGCAACCACAAACACGTCGCGTTAAGCCTATTTGGATTGCTTTTGCCGCAGCCGCATGCCTTTTGCTCTTTGTCACCACAATAGTTCGTTTGGTTGACAATGATGGCAATATGGTAAATAATAATGGCGTTGTCTTGGCTGATAAGATAGACAAAGATACTGTTAGTAGCGATGTCGTCACGGTAGACACTGATGAGGCAGAGCCTGTGTCAGGTGTTCAACATGTGGAGGAATCGGCCATCAACACGATAATTGATGAGGAAGAAGCTTTGTATGCCGAGATGAATCCGGTAGAGGAGTCGCCTTCAGAAATGCAAGCCATAACAGTGGACACCACTCGCGGAAAATATGACCTCGACGAGCCGACACTGCGTGAAGTCAACGACCCGATGGACCAAGAGATATTATATGCCACTGGTATCATTGAGCGAGGAGATATGGCGTCTACAGAAGGGAATGCGGCATACTACTCACAGCTTCGCCGTCTGGCTCTCCGAGCCACAAGTTTCGCAGCCAATGCCGTCGCAACACGCAAGCAGCGTCGTGCTGTGATAGAAGACAAAATTGGAAATAATGAATTAATTAACAATTTTATAGCAACTTTAGAATGAAACGTATAGCAATTTTTTCAAGCATTATGATTCTGTTGGCTTTCACTGCCAACGCATCGGCACAAACAAAGAGTGTACGAGAAAGTATCAACAATGACAAGATAACCAAGGTCAATGTGATTGGCAAATCGCGTGTTGTATGGGTACACGACAACGAACGCTACATTGATGTTACGTGGTTTACCAACGACGTGCAACAACCCGATAGTTATGGTATCAGTATTGATGATAATACACTTACTTTCAATGATGATCAGGGTTTGCTTCGTTACGAGCTTCATCTTGACAGCAGCACCAACCTTGATATCTCGGTAGATGATAATGCCCGTTTCACCTGGCCCAATGGCAGTGTGAATGTGTCGCGCAAAATGGGTGAAATGAGCTGGAGTGGATTGATTAACGAGATGAAAGGCTTGATTGACGAATTGGTGACCACCTATGACAGCATTGCCACCATAGGAGATAATTCAAGCAAAATGGCAGAGCCTTATTTAAAAAACAAAGCCAAAGAGCGCAAATATAGTTTTTCGGACCGTACCAATTTCGACTTCCATTGGGGGTTCAACAATTGGGGGGATAAGTGGTACAATGGTCTGATGAAGATGGAGGGACCTTACAATCTGCGTACCAGTTTCAGCAGTTTCCAACTGTCGGAAAACTATGCTGTGATGATGACTGAGCATACCAAATTCAGCATTGGTATCGGATATGAGTCGGATGTGTATAAATTCACCGACAACTATGTTACAATGGATGCCAATACAGGTGCTTTGACGGCACAGGATCAGGCAGGTGTTGATGCTAATAGCAATGTCTCAGGAAGCCACCTTGGCGACTGGTCTTCCCGCTTTGTGACTCGCTATGTCACTCTGCCGCTCGAGTTTGAGTATCGTGACAAGGGCGTGATACGTAACTTCCGCATTGCTTTGGGTGTTATACCAGGACTTTCTTTCAACGGAAAGCATACCGGTTTGAAACATGAGCTAGAACAACGCGGCCGCAATTATCAAGATGTGCAAAATGATATCAGCAAGTTTGTCAATCCGTATAAGATTGATGTTCGTCTTACTTTCAAACTCAAAGGATTCGGTGTATTCCTTCAGGTTCCCACATTGCCTGTTTTCATCGATACCGATACAAAAGTTTACCCTATCAAGATTGGTTTCATGATATAGTGAATAAAAGTACTTTTCTCAAGGATGTCTCGTGGGACATCCTTTTTTTATTGCAATAAAAATTGTTTTGGCACGTTTTCAATATATGGATATTCAAGAACAACTTTTTTCGATGCGTGATGAGAAGTATGCGTCGTTTCAAGCCAAGTTGATACCTACTGTAGCCCCAGAGAGTATTATTGGGGTGCGGACCCCATTGCTTCGCGAAATGGCGAAGACAATGTTGAAAGACGGCACTTCGGACACTTTCATTGCAGTGTTGCCGCATCGTTTCTTCGAGGAAAACCAGTTGCACGCTTTCATACTATCTTTGATAAAGGATTTTGAAGTCTGCTTGTGTGAGGTGGAACGATTTTTGCCGTATGTCGACAATTGGGCTACATGTGACCAAATGTCGCCCCGCTGTTTCTCGAAAAACAAAGCCAGGTTGCTGGATAGCGTCCGTCGGTGGATTGTAAGCAGACATGAGTATAGTGTTCGTTTTGCCATAAACATGTTAATGACTCATTTCCTTGATGATGATTTCCGTGTAGAATACAATGACATAGTTGCCGGGGTTCGTCGGGAAGAGTATTATGTGCAGATGATGCAGGCTTGGTATTTTGCCACCGCCTTGGCCAAACAATATGGCGACACATTGCCATATTTGGAAAAACGATGTCTCAACAAGTGGACCCACAACAAGACAATACAGAAAGCCCTGGAAAGCTATCGTGTTGGCGTTGAACAAAAAGAATATCTAAAGACATTGCGGTGGAAATGACTACATTGCATGATTGAAAGACAATAAAATGTTATGACCTACGTTAAGGGGGAAACACAATTCACGCAGATACACTACAATTCTTAAAAACTATGAACGGAAAAGATATATGCAAGGAACTGAAGTCGCTGCGTCGTCAGATAGCTACTGACAATGACATTCCGCTTGACATTCCAGAATGCGACTATAAAGGTGAATGCAATGGTAGCTGTCCACGATGCGATGCAGAGTTGAAATCATTGGAGAGACAATTGCAGCTTCGCAATTCGCTAGGCAAAGCCGCCTTGATTGCCGGTGTCGCTTTTTCGCTGGCGTCATCGCAGCAAGCCTTGGCATGTGAGGTGCACGAAGGCAACGACATTCCTAGAGAACAATGTAGAAAAGGGAAGTGTACATTGAGCGGTACCGTTGTGTTTTCGAGAGATCATGAACCTGTTTGGGGATGTACAGTGTTGCTGAAACAGAATGATGAGGTTGTAGCCACCGCTGTGACCGATTCTTTGGGTGTGTACCGATTTGAGCGTATAAAGAAAGGTGATTACGAGATTTGTTTCATATACAAAACGACAGATATTAAAAAGTTAGTTTCGGTAGAGGAGAAACAATCTGTGTTTCATGCTATAATAGAGGAACAAGAGCCGATGCTGATGGGTATTATACCCGTTCGAGTTGAGGATCCTGAAATTGAAGGTAAGGTTAGGTGATTTTGATGAAGAAAAGTGTTTTTGAGTTGTAAACTCTTGTCATGGAGCCAGTTCCTTTTATAGGTGTTGTTAGACACCGTATTGGTGTTGATGGTGATGGCGTCACTACTTTGGCGGCCTTTTATGGATGTCCGTTGCGGTGCCGCTATTGTCTTAATGCCACATGTTTTGGTCCGAGTGATCATTTGCATTGTTATTCACCAGAGAGTCTTTTTGAAAAAGTACGTATCGACAATCTTTACTTCCTTGCCACAGGCGGAGGAGTTTGTTTTGGGGGTGGAGAGCCTCTTCTTTATCCCGATTTTATTGCGTCGTTCAGGCAGCTGTGTGGTTCAGCATGGAAACTCACCGTTGAGTCCTCGCTCAATGTACCATCAAAGTCGTTGGAAACGGTGCTTGATATTGTAGACGACTTTATTGTTGATGTCAAGGATTTGAATCCTGTCATTTACAAGAGATATACAGGGAAAGACAACGACACTGTTGTCGCCAATTTGCAGCGTCTAATACAGCATAAAGGGGCTGAACATGTATTGGTGCGTGTTCCACTCATAGCAGATTATAACACTGATGACGACCGTAAAGCCACTGTTGAGCAACTGCGCAAATGGGGAGTCGTCAGGGTAAATAAATTTGAGTATATTGTTCCATCACAAAAATGATTATATATGAGAGTTGTGATACAGAGAGTTAAGTCGGCTTCTGTCGACATTGTAGGAAATAGAAAGTCGGGAATAGGTTCAGGACTTATGATTTTGCTAGGCATAGAGGATCGTGATACCGATGAGGATATAGACTACCTAAGTAGAAAAATTGCCAATATGCGTATTTTCAATGATGAGCATGGTGTAATGAATCGTCCTGTTACCGATTTTCCAGAAGCAGGCATCCTTGTTGTAAGCCAGTTTACTTTGATGGCTTCCACCCGCAAAGGCAATCGTCCCAGCTACATCCATGCCTCGAGACCCGAATTTGCCATTCCCATGTATGAGAAGTTCTGTGATGTGCTTTCGTCAGTGACAGGCAAAGCTGTTGAGACAGGTACTTTTGGTGCCGACATGCAGGTTTCGCTAGTCAATGACGGGCCTGTGACCATTATTATGGATTCGCATCTTCGTGAGTCCTTCTGACATTTTTTCCATTAAATTATAAAGCCTTATCCAAATGAAAAAAGTTGTTATTTTAACAGGAGCCAGCAGTGGCATAGGATATGATTCCGCAATAAAACTAGCCAAACAAGGTCACAAAGTTTACGCTGCCGCCCGTCGTGTGGATCTTATGCAGCCACTAACCTCGTTTGGAGTTGTTCCGCTTAGTCTTGATGTCACCAATGATGAATCGATGAAAAAGGCAGTTCAGGCGGTATTGGATGCAGAGTCACGTATAGATGTCCTTGTCAACAATGCCGGTTATGGCTATTTTGGTGCTGTTGAGAATGTTGCCATGGACGAGGCGCGTCGTCAGCTCGAGGTAAATGTTTTTGGATTGGCCAGGATGTGCCAGTTGGTGCTTCCAGTCATGAGACAGCAGGGTAGTGGTCTTATTGTGAACACGTCGTCAATAGCAGGCAAGATAGTGTTGCCTTATGGAGGATGGTACCATGTGTCAAAATTCTCTGTGGAGGCTCTCAGCGATGCTTTGCGCATGGAGTTGAAACCATTCGGTATCAATGTGTCGATGATAGAGCCAGGAGGTATAAAGACCGATTGGGGTATTATTGCCGCTAGACATTTGCGTGAGTCTTCGGAGGGTACACCCTATGAGAATTCAGCTTTGCGGGAAAGCCAATTGCTTCATGCCGCATACTCGGGTCGTTATCTTTCCTCTCCTTCTGTCATTACGAGAGCCATCTCCCGAGCTGTCAACAGCCGTCATCCCAAGGCGCGTTACCGTACAGGTCGTTTTGCACATCTTGGGGTCTTTTTCCATTGGATGCTTCCAGCTCGTTGGTGGGACGCAATGATGAGAGGTTTTTGCAAGATAAAGATTCGGAAGCGAACAACTTGAAAGTAATATACATACACTAATACAAAAACCCTGCACGGTCAGACGTGTGGGGTTATTAGAATATAGAGAAGGATAAACTGCAGAGTTTGCTTGTGCAAACGCATCATCCGCTCTACTGCTTGATTAGTCTTTTCACAATTTTAATGCTATCGGAGTTGACTATTTGTCAATGGATGGGAAAAGATTGTTTATCAAATCATTCAGCCACTCGTCGAATGGTTTGTATTCTTTGCTTAGTTCGCCGAGTCCATAGTTTAACACCTGTTCTTTCTTTATCCTGCCATTCTTGTAGCAATAGACTTTTATATATTCGCAGTCGGTGACTATCATGTTTTTATATCTGATGATAGGCTGCCTGATGAATACGGAATTTTCGAGAAGTTGTAGAAAACGTGCAGTTGTGGTGTCATCGAACAGCATTATTTTCTCGTCTTCAAAACGTGAAAAAAAGGAGGTGGCTGTTATTCTTGCACTGTCCTTGCAGTAGTATATGCGGGCATAGGTGGTGAAAGGGAGTGTGTAAGATACGGTAATGCTGTCGAATGATGCAAATGCACACTTATTTTGTGCCTTGGACACAAGTGGTGCAAAGAATAGAAAGAAGAGAGACAAAAAGATATTGATGGTCTTTTTGCTGTTGAATATCAGTATGATATATCTATTGTGTACCATGTCTTTCATGGTACAAAGATACTTTTTTTTATTTGTTTTGCGTGCAATGGCATTTTTTGCCGCCATTCATGGGACAGTTGCTGCATCCGCATCCACAGTCTCCGCTGCCCTTCACTTGGCGCGCAACCCATCTTACCACAAAGAATGTGGTGGTAATCAGAATCAGTATGACAAGAGCCGTCTGTATCATATTAATAGGGATCCTATCTGAAACAAAAGTGTCGAGGCTATCCATGCCAGGCCTATGGTATAACCCATTGTGAACAACGCCCATTTCCATTTGCCGCTTTCGTTTTTGATAGCAATGATAGTGCTTAGGCAAGGCATGTAAAGAAGAATGAAAAGAAGCATTGACGCAGCCGAAAGTGGAGACATATTTTGAACTACCAGTTCAGAGATGTGACTGCTGTTCTCTTCATCCTCGAAGTCCTCAAGGGCGTCGGCTTCCTCGCTGGAAGTTGCATAGACGACGGTCATTGTGCTGGCGACGACCTCTTTGGCGAAGACGCCTGAGAGTAGAGATACGCTCTGTTTCCAGTCGAAGCCGCAAGGTTCCATAACAGGTTCGATGGTTTTGCCAATCTTAGCCATTATAGAGTTTTCAGTTTGTATTTTTTTGTCCTCGTTGGTTGGGAAATAGCTTAGGGCCCATACTATAATGCTGGCGGCGAGAATGATGGTGCCCATTTTTTTGAGATATTCTTTGCCTTTCTCCCATGTGTGTCGCAGCACAGCTTTGGCGGTAGGCATACGATAAGGTGGTAGTTCCATGACAAAGGGGAGACTATCACCTTTAATCACGAAGCGGCTGAACAGCTTGGCCATGATTACAGCCATTATCATTCCAAGCAGATACAGTCCTGTTAATACTAGGGCTGCATATTTGCTAAAAAATGCTGATACCAAGATGACATAAACAGGTATGCGTGCCGAACAGCTCATCATGGGTATGACGAGCATGGTGAGGAGTCTGCTTTTGCGGTCTTCGATGGTGCGGGTAGCCATTACGGCGGGCACGTTGCATCCAAATCCCATAATCATAGGTATGAAGCTTTTGCCATGAAGCCCCATTTTGTGCATCAGTTTATCCATTATGAAAGCTGCGCGTGCCATATAACCGCTGTCCTCCATGAATGAGATAAATAGGTAGAGTATCAATATGTTGGGTAGGAAAACTATGACCGATCCTACACCTGCTATAATGCCGTCGGCAAGAAGGCTGCGCAAAGGACCCTCACTCATGTTGTTGCTTACCAACTCTCCCAACCATCCGAAAAGAGCTTCAATCCAATCCATAGGGTAGGCGCCCAAAGCAAAGGTGCAGTAGAAAGTGATGAACATGAATATCAGGAAAAAAGGATATCCAAGCCAACGATGTGTAACAATGGCGTCTATGCGGTCGGTGAGTTTGTGTAGTGTTGTTTTGTCGTTTTTTATATAACACTCCGCCAGTGCGCCTCGAATGAAAGCGTATTTAGCGTCGGTTATAGCGCTTTCAATATCTTGGTGAGGGCGTGTTTCGTTGGAGTGTGCAGCCTTGACGTGGTCGGCATCGTCGATGGTGTGGAGATTGGTTTTCAGATATTTGTCGGCGATGGCATTACGCATTTTCATCACGCTTCCGTCGGGGTCGCGTTCGGTTACATAGGTTTCGAGTTGTTTGTCGTTTTCAAGTAATTTAATGCTGAGAAAACGCGTCGAGAGGTCGTCGCTGAAGCCATGTTCGTAGAGCTCTGTGCGGAGTTGTTTTATGTAGCGTTCCAACTCTTGTCCATGGTTTACATGTATATGTCGTGTTTTGGTGTCGCGGCCTTCAAAGACTTCGATTATTTTGTCGAATAGAGCATCGATTCCGCTACCGTCGCGGCCAGTAGTGGGTACAATAGGTATTCCTAGCAGAGTGCTCAGTTGCTCAATGTCCAGTTTGTCTCCACTTTTTTTCAATTCGTCGTACATATTCAGGGCCATCACCATGGTGATGTCCATGTCGATGAGTTGAGTGGTAAGATATAAATTGCGCTGGATGTTGCTGCCATCTACGACGTTGAGTATGATGTCTGGGTTCTTCTCGATGATATGTTTTCTTACATAAAGCTCTTCGGGAGAGTAGGCACTTAGGGAGTAGGTTCCTGGCAAATCAACCAGATTGAATGTATAGCCTCCATGCTGAAATGTTCCCACCTTTTCGTCGACGGTGACACCGCTGTAGTTTCCTACACGCTCGTGGGCATGAGCCGCTATGTTGAAAATACTTGTTTTGCCGCAGTTAGGGTTGCCTACAAGAGCAACATTAATAGTCTTTTTGCGGTGTTCGGCAATATGTTTAAGGGTTAATTCGGGTACTTCGATACTTTTGAAGTCGTTGTGGTTGACAATCTCTTTTTGAGCCTCTTCCTCGGTAACTATCTCCACTTTCTCGGCATCGCTGCGACGCAGAGAAACCTCGAAGTTCATTATGCGGTATTTTATAGGGTCTTTGAGAGGAGCGTTGAGAATAGCTTCGACGGTGACATCTTTTATGAAACCCATTTCTATAATGCGTTTTCTGAAGGCTCCATGTCCAGAAACACGAACTACAACACCCTTCTTACCTGTTTGTAATTCAGAGAGTAACATTAGTATTATTGTTTCTTTTTATTGTGCAAAGTTACATATTGTTGAGCAACTGCGAAATCACTAAAAGTAGTGATTTTTATTTTTTAAAAACAAATAGTGATTGTTACAATGATGGTGAGTGTTATTGTTCAATTTTTGATAAGCGTTTTTTTGTATAAGTTAAAATATCAAAAATTTTTTCGGGAAAGCCTTTGTTTTTATAATTTATTGATATCGTGATGAATATTTTATTTGCTATATTTTTTTTGACTTTTTTAGAGGACATTAAATGTATAATATATGGGTCGGAGTTTGTGTTTTTAAAAATAATATGTAAATTTGCAGTGCCGATTTTTTTGTTTTTTAAGCGCCAAAAGTTAGGTGTTAGTATATGGTTATATTGGCGTAGTTTGTTTATTATCAATGGAGTGTGTTTCTGTTTGATGTTTTGTTAAGAGTGTGTAAAAAGCAAAGTAAATACATGTGATGATGAATTGATGTTACAATAAAGAGTTTTTAGACGATGTAATCAAAATTACTAGTTCACATAAATAAGTTTTAATGAAATAAAATTACTAATCATCTGTTTTATAAATTTTTTTGTTATGAAACGATTATCATTTTTTTTGACACTCCTCGTAGTTGCGATGACAGCCATGCCATTGTCGGTCGTTGCTTCGGAGTCGGCCATGCAAAGTAAAACTGGCGATGGCACATCGGTTTACAATGTTGTGTGGAATGGTGAAACAACAGTAACCTACACGGCAACACCCTATATGGGGTTGTCGGCCACCTATGAAGATGGGAATGGCGTCACACAATCAACCATTCTCACTTTTGTTAATGGTAACGAGGTGTATGTTTCTCCTAATTATCCTACAAATGTGGGAGTGTACACAGTCACAGCCACACCTGTTGTTGCAGGTGACAGTTTGTCGCCAGCTACGTCCACAACAACATTGACAATTAATCCCGCCACACTGCATGTTGACGGTACAATTGTTGTAATCACAAAGTTTTACGATGGAAACAATGTCGCAGAGGTTACCAATCCAGGAACCCTTAATGGATTGCTTGGTGCCGATGTTGTTACCCATAATGTAACAGCCCGTTTCAATAATCCTACAATTGGAATGAACAAGGACGTTACGGTAACCTATACATTAGAGGGACCTCAAGTTGGTAATTACCAACTCAATGAGTATGTTAAGATTATCCAAAATGGAGCAATACTTGAGGCTATGTTGCCCGACACCACATTTGGTGGTGAGAATGGTGTCAACAGAGGTGTTCAAGTCGAAGCTTATGGTTATTGTGCTGGCACAGGTGCTATTCAGTACCGACTTCTTACTGGAGATCCAGACCAGTACCGACTTATCTTCAACGACCCAGCATTCAGTAATGTATACTGGACCAATCTTGACACTCCTGGACTCACTGGCTCAATCGATATCAATATTCCGGCAGGAATCGTGTCGGGTGACTATACGGCAACTCTGTACTTCCGTAATCATAACTGTCCAGCGCTCTATAGCTCGCCTATAACCATTTCATTCCATGTTAATTTGCCTGAGACTTATGTGATGCCTCTGTACAATGACGTGATCGCTTTGGTGGATACATGTCATTGCCTTACCGATATTCAGTGGTATCATCGTGAGGCAGGCGCTACGCAATGGGATTTAATTCCTGGAGCCAATGACTACTACTATTGTCAGGAGGGCGGATTGACAGGTGAATATTTTGTTTCGTGCAAGATGGATGGTATGGAGACTTTCACCTGTCCTCAACAGAATATGAGTGCCCTTATAAGTGACCAAACCAAGAGCGTTTATTCTTACCCCAACCCCACGTCAGGTAAGGTAAGAGTCGCTGTTGAAGGCTCCGCATCGTCGACTCATGAGCTGCGTGTGCTAAATGCAATGGGAGTTGTTATTGAGAACGTCACCTTTACAGGCAACAGTACTTCAATAGATCTCTCCGCTTATAAGCATGGCAGCTATATCCTTACTGTCGATGGTAAGGTGACAAGGGTAATTAAAAATTAAATGTCTCAAGCTTAAAAGAATCGTATCATGAAACGCATAACTATATTGTTTTTTGCATGTCTTATGACGATGACGGTCAAGGCACAGCAGATTAAAGACAACAACTATGTCGGTCTGAACCTTGGAGGTGGAATTAATTCGATGTCGTATAGCCCGATGAACGGTGACTATGGTCTTGGACTAGGTTTCGACGCCGGATTGCATTTCACTCATTTCTTTGGGCAGCATTTCGGTTTTGGATTTGGCATACATTACAATTTTGCCACATCGCATAGCGTCTATAATTTTGATGAAACTACGCCAGGGCTTACACATCCAGACAATCCAGCAGCGCAGTATGATCTTGTGACAATCTTTGAAGATTGGCGTGAAAGCCAGCGAGTTGGAATGCTGTCGGTGCCCATTGAGTTTTTTTGGCGCGCACCCATTGACGAGAAGTGGTTTTTCGTGGCAGGCTTGGGCGCTTCTATAGATCTGCCAATACACGGCAAGGTTGTCGCCAACGAAGGTTCGTATACCACTACAGGCTATTATCCTTCGCTCGGTTATGCTGTAGAGGATCTTCCTTCGCATGGCTTTAGTACATATGATGCCGATTTGAAAGAGGATGTTGACAATGTGAAGATGGGGGTCAGTGCTATCGCTGATTTGGGCTTCCGTAAATCGCTCAAGAATAACTGGGGACTTTATCTTGGTATCTATGGTGGTTATGGTGTCACCAGCATGCTGGAGGAGCAGAAGACAGCCTCTCTGCTTGAAATTGACGCTGCTAACCCCACTCAGCATACATATAATGGAACCTTTGAATCCAGTCAAGTTGAGTCAGTTCGTCCTTTGCGTTTTGGTGTGAAGATAGGCATTGACCTAGGTTGGATGGGACGTGACCGTAAGGCTGAGGCGCGTGCCGCAGAGGAGGCGGCTCTCCGTGCCCGTCAACAGGCTATTGCCGACAGCATTGCCGCCGCTGAGAAGCTTGCCGCCGCACAAGCTGCCGCAGAGAAGGCTGCTCGCGAGAAGGCTGAGGCAGAAGCTCGCGCCGCCCGTGAGAAAGCAGAGGCCGAGGCTCGTGCTGCCGCAGAACGTGAACGCGCCGCTCGCGAACGTGCCGCACTCCAGGCACGACTTGACAGCATAGCTGAAGCTTTGGCCAATTTGCCAGCTCGCCCTGTAGATCGTCAAGAAATGCAGAAGAAACTCGACGATATCAACGCTACTGTCTATTTCGAAACATCGGGAACTACGCCCAAATTTGACAAGAAGACTGACGATATTATCCGTACTTTGTGTGCCTCTATGATGGCCGACAATAACCTCAAGGCTGAAATTACCGGTCATACCGATAATACCGGTACACCTCAGATTAATATGAAGTATGGTAAGAAGCGTGCTGAAGCTTTGAAGAAATATATGATTAGCCTTGGCGCACCTGCTGCAAATATATTGATCGAGAGTCGCGGACAAGAGGATCCTATTGCTCCAAACGACAGCGATGAGAACCGCGCCAAGAACCGCCGTGCTACGGTTATCCTTAAATAGGCATCAACATTTTGACAATAAAAAGTCAGCGGGGCTTTTCTGAACGGAAAAGTCCCGCTGTTGTTTGCGGATGTGTTGAGATCAGAAGGCACCCTAATATCCAGAACTCATTATTTCGACTAGAGATAGACGATATTTTCTAATGAGGGTTATCCGTGTTTAATCATAGAAGTGTCATTGGAGTTTAGGATTAAGTCTATTTGATTTAACTGCGTGATGTCTATTATATTAGTGGCTTAGTGTGGAGGATGGCAAGTATTTAAACCATAGTTCACAGGCACCGTTGGGGTTCTGCTCTAGTAATACTCCAATACCGCCGGTTGGCATTATGGTGATGGAAGAATAGACCGATGGGCCATTGAAAAGCAGCATTGGGTTCTGCCATGTTACACCTTCGTCATAGCTGAAAAAAAGACTTACATCCTCTCGTTGCATCGAATTTGGGAGGCTGTGCAGCAGTAAGTTGCAGCTGTCTCCG
Source organism: uncultured Bacteroidales bacterium (assembly GCA_900316965.1). Classification (GTDB taxonomy): domain Bacteria; phylum Bacteroidota; class Bacteroidia; order Bacteroidales; family P3; genus Colimorpha. The sequence goes on along the minus strand of ONEY01000008.1, from coordinate 58,820 downwards.
TGGTCGGTGGCTTTGACGCGTAGGATGTCGCCGTTGCATGCGTTGGTGGTCAGTTCTTCCCATCGCCCTTGCGTGCCCCATGTCAGTCCGTCGTCGCTGCTGTAATTAAAACCGCGCGGACCGCTTTGGCGTACGCTGATGAGAATGCGGCCGTCAGTCAGTTCCATCAGTTTGGCTTCGTCGCCTCCTGTGTAGGCTCGGTTGGAAACACTCCAAGTATGGCCGTTGTCGTCGCTATAGACGACAAAATTGTCGAGGGTGTTGATGTTTTTGCGGCACATTGCGGCGGCAAACATTATGCGTCCTTTGTTAGCTCCGCGCGTCAGCCTAAGACCATTGCCACTGCCGAAAAACGATGCTTTGTAGTTGTGGCAGGTGGCGTTGGCGGCTTGGCTGCCCCATAGTTGGGCGGTTATATCCTCGGGTTGGCTCCATGTGTGTCCGCCGTCGGTGCTGCGGCATACATAGCTGCGTATTGGGTCGTTCTCGGTTGATGCCCATAGTCCGTTGCCGCCTACAAAAACGCATACTACGTCGCCGTTTTCGCACTGTACGAGGGCGGCGTCGCCATAGCCGTGTTTGTAGCCAGTGCCTTCGGCAATGGTCACGGGTTCGCTCCAAGTGTGGCCTCCGTCGGTGCTGCGACGGCTCACAATGTCAATATCCTCTGGCAAGTCGGTCTCGTTATACTTACGTTTGTCGCAAACAGCCAACAGGCTTCCGTCTTTCAAGCAAAGCAGCGCGGGTATGCGCCAGTTGGCGCTGCCGTAGTCACCTGGGCGGAAAAGGCAGATATCGAAGGCGGTATCTACGACAGTCGCGGTTGTGCCGGGTTCTTCGCTAGCCACTTTGGTACAGCTACTCATGACCAAAATCAGCAACAATGGATAAATGACTTTTCTCATATTTTTCATATTATGGAGTGGCTAATATATTTCCTTGATAGTTTGGACAATGCCGTTTACGATAAAACTATCTCCGATGTTTTTGCCTTTAATGGCAAGGTAGATAGGGGTTTGAGCGCTGACAGCGAAGTAGTATTGCATACCTGTAGGCGACTCGCTGTCGTTGACAACGAATTTGCCGGCACCGATGCTGAGGAAGAAGCGTTGCTTGTCGGTAATAACTATTGCTCCGTGTTCGGCTTTGTCGAAGGGTTTCATACGTAGAGCCTCTTGCAGATATCGCAGGCTGGCGTTGGCGTTGCTGAGTTGCTTGGCGTACATATCGCGTGCTCGCATCATCTTGGTACGGTAGCTGTCGTAGCGATCAACATTGGCACCATATTCGTTGCTCTGCTGTTGCGCTGAGTCCATCTCTTGTTTGGCCACATTTGCAATGTGCTGCTGATGGGCAATGCAGGCGTTGATTACTTTTACTCGTTTTTCTTCTCGTGTCATGTTTTTATAACGAGCTAAGAACTAATTTATTTTGCTTGTAAATACAAAAAAAGGAAGATTTGGTGATCTTCCTTTTCTTGTTTTATTGAAAGATGTTGTTTGAAAAGATTTGTCCAACTATACCTATTCTATGGTAGTTCCGTGATATCGTGTATCAAACGGACGGAACATCCTATGTAGTTGTTTATATGATTGAACTTATACGGCATTGAAGATGGAACGTCGGTATGAAAACGATAGGCTCCTGACGATGTGCTGTAGGATGAAGACCAATAGCAGCATTTTATTCCTACATTGCTAATCGTGTTGTCCTCTCGTTCTCCGGCTGCTGGCAAAAAAACTGCGCCATTGTTTTGAAGTATGTTCCATTGTGTCACATTGTATATGTTGGTGACGTAGTTAGAAGCCTCATGATTGATGCCTATGTTTGGAACGGCGGTCCAGTTGTCTGGCAAAAGAATTACACCGGGCATTCCTGCCACTGTGGCTAATGCTCTAAGCGATACTGCGTTGGTTCGTTGTTGGAGGATGTAATACCATTCGCTTGACGTCAGAGTGCGCCATAGACCGGCGCTGTCGCCTCCGTTGCTTATGGCGTTATTCACGCCCCAGTCGTAGCCTGTTGTGCTGATAGGCACTATGGGATAGGACGACGATGAGGTGCTGTGCATATAAGGATATTTTTGGCTGTAGCCGCTGGCACCGTATCCGAAGAGATCAATCCAAAGTGTGTCTTCGGCAGAAATGTACATATTGGCTGTACCGACCATGTCCCATTGATGCTCTGCGAAGCGCCATGTATTGGTGCAGGCTTTGTATTGCAGATTGCCTTTAGAGAAACAAATTCTATTGGCGGGCGAAATACTGAATACTCCAGGCAAGGCGCCAGTGACATCGGAGGGATGGCTGTCGTAGGAATATGTGTCTATGGTGTCGTATACGATGCTGTCACGGATATAGACTACCACGCTGTCACGGATTTGTACTGCACTGCCCGCATTGGCGGCATAGAGAGCGTAGGGCACAGACATCAGTTGTTGTGTGGTGACAAGAGTGTAACTGTTTCCACCTGTAGGATCAATGCGTGTTGTGAGAAACCAAGGCCCCACAGCCCAGTTGATACAATCGGAAAAAAGGCAGTTCACCAGTGGCACACCGTCCCCTATTACTATTGTAAACAGGCCGTTGGCATCGGTTAAAGGACTGTGGTTCTCAGCGTATTGTACCGTTCCGTTGGCGGAACCATGTACGAGTTCGATGCGTACGCTCACTTGACTGTTGGCTATAGTTGTGCCGTCGTTATTACGCACTATGGCCTGATAGGTGAATCCCTGTGGAACTTGAGCGCACATCATGTTGATCGTCGTTACGACGAATAAAAGCAATAAAGTTAGTCGTCTCATTGTTTAGTGATTTTATAAGAATTGTGGCTTGTTTTTATTATGTAAATTCCTTTAGGATAATTTGTAAGATCGAGAGTTTTCTCACTGCTGTCCCACAATGTTTCGTGGATCAGTAGTCCGTCAATGTTATAAATCTGTATGAGACTTTTTTCGCATGAGTTGCGTCTTATGGTTATGCCGTTGCTGGTAGGGTTGGGGAATACAGACATTTGTTCCAATTCTTCTTTTTCATCCATTCCAATGGATTGAACTACTAGAGGTTGCAACACCCCTTCGTTGAGGTTAGATATTGTTGTGCTGGCGCTTTGGGTGGCCAGTTGTCCAATGCTGTAACTTAGGTTATAATTATTATTTGTGGCGCTTCCGCCACCGCTTACTACCGCTGTTTGAGCAGAGGCGGAGTCGGTAATGCAGCAGACAATTATAATAAAAAGAACGACTTTTCTCATTTAGCTGTTTGGATGGGAATGGCTTTTTTGATTTTCCTTTGACAAGGTGAGACTAATATCGCTATAAACACAAAGTGGAAGGAGAAATCCTTCCACTTTTTTGTGTATTATTTCGCAGATTAGCGTGTTCTGCCGGGGTAAACTTTCAGAGCCTCTTCGAGACATTTGACAGCTGCACGGAGGTCTTCTTTACACAAGCAGTAGGTGATGCGTGCTTGATGGCGGCCGCGTTCGGGATCCACATAGAAACCTGTGGCGGGTGCTAGCATGACGGTAGCACCGTTGTAGTTGAAATCGGTGAGCAGCCACTGGCAGAACTTATCGCTGTCGTCGACAGGCAGGTCGATGACGGTGTAGAAAGCGCCCTTCGGCATTGGGCAGAAGCAACCGGGTATTTTGTTGATGCCTTCGACGATGACATTGCGGCGAGCCACATACTCAGCCTCAACTTTGTCGAAATACTCTTGAGGTGTGTCAACGGCAGCCTCGGCGAAAATTTGTCCAAAGCTAGGAGGGGAGAGGCGGGCCTGGGCAAGGCGCATAGCTATGGCGTATACCTCGCTGTTGCGGGTTACCAAGCATCCTACGCGTGCGCCGCATGCGCTATAACGTTTAGATACAGAGTCGAAGAGGATAGTGTTGCGCTCAAGACCTTCGAGCTGCATCACGCTGAAATGTTTGTTGCCATCGTAGCAAAACTCACGGTATACTTCGTCGGCGAAAAGGTAGAGGTCGTATTTTTTGACCAATCCGGCAACTTTAAGCAACTCCTCGTGGGTGTAGAGGTAGCCCGTGGGGTTGTTGGGGTTGCATATCATGATGGCTTTAGTGCGAGGAGTTATTACCTTTTCGAAATCTTCGATGGGAGGCAGGGCGAAGCCTGTCTTGATGTCGCTGGGGATGGTTACAATTTTTGCGTCGCACAGTTTGGCGAAGGTGTTGTAATTGGTGTAGTAAGGTTCTGGGATTATGATTTCGTCGCCAGGGTTAAGACAAACTGTGAAAGCCATTTGTAGTGCTTCGCTACCGCCGGTGGTGACGATTATTTGGTTGGGTGTGACGTCGATACCATGGCGATGGTAGTAGTTGCACAGAGCGCGGCGATAGCTGGGGATACCAGCGGAGTGGCTGTATTCCAGCACACCTTTCCATTGTGGCAGTTCTCCGGCTGTTTCGGCCAAAGCTTTGAGAGCGCCTTTGGGAGTCTCGATGTCGGGTTGGCCAATATTGAGGTGGTAAACATGGACTCCGCGTTCTTTAGCCGCATCGGAGAAGGGGACAAGCTTACGTATTGCCGACTGAGGCAATTCGAGTCCTTTATGGGATATCTGTGGCATTATTGAAGGGTTTAGTGTTGTGAAATTATTCTACTTTACCTTTGATTTTCAGAACTATTCTGGGACTGTTTACGGCGTTGCTTGTAACGGTGATGGTCTTGTTGAAGCTGCCGATGTTGTTTGTGTTGTAGCGCACCTTGATGCTGCCGGTTTTGCCTGGCATGATGGGTTCTTTGGTCCATGATGGTGTGGTACAGCCACAGCTAGCTTTTACGTTGCTCAGAATGAGAGGTTCGTTGCCTTCGTTAGTAAAGACGAATTCACAATTTCCATCGCCTCCTTTTTGGATGTTGCCGTAGTTGTGTTCCTGTTCGGAGAACGTAATTTTCGGACCGTCGGCGGGTTGTTCTTTGGGGGTTGTTGTTTGAGCGTTAATGGTTGCAAAAGCCATGCTCACAAAAAAACTTAACAAAATGAACTTCTTCATGATAAAATGATTTTTTGATTGTTCTTGTCTGATTTTAATTATGCAAAAATACGATTTTTTTTATTCTTTAGTTTCACTAAGCTCTCTTTTATTGTTTTTTTTGATTTTTTAATGTTTTATTTTTCAAAAAAAGAAGTTGAGCTGCTGGATAGGAAGTGTCTTGTTGTCTGTTGTTTACCATTTTCTTTGAGTGGTATCGAACAATAATGGACCAGATATATAAGAATATTGATGTTGTTGAGGAATAGCCTTATTTTTTGCATTCAGTATATATCTAATTTTTGGTTGTTGCAGTAATGAAATGTAAGAGTTCTTTTTTTTGTTTTATAACATGTTGATTACTTGCTGAAAAAGTGGTTGTTTTAGAGATATGACAATTTTAATCTTTTTTAAAATATTATTATTCCAAAAAAAAAGTGTATCTTTGCAGTCCTATTAGAGAATAATCTTTAACAATAAATATTAATCATATAAAACTAAAACTATGGCATTTAAAGGACAAATAGTTATCGATACCGAGCGCTGCAAAGGTTGCGGTGTTTGCCTTGAGGCTTGCCCCATGCATTGCATCGAGTTATCGAAAAATGTAAATGGTAAGGGTTACAATTACACCCATACCGTCAACGACAACTGCATCGGTTGCGCTTCATGCGCTATCGTTTGCCCGGATGGTGTTATATCCGTCTACAAAGTTAAATGTTAAACAAGTAAAAAGAATCATAAAATGGCAAAAGAACTGAAATTAATGAAGGGCAATGAGGCTATTGCCCGCGCTATGATTGCCAGCGGTGCGGACGGCTATTTTGGCTATCCTATCACTCCGCAGTCAGAGGTTATGGAAACGCTTATGGCCGAACGTCCTTGGGACCCAAAAGGTGATAACTACACTGGTATGGTTGTTCTTCAGGCCGAGTCAGAGCTTGCTTCTATCAATATGGTTTATGGCGGTGCTGCCACTGGCAAGAAGGTTGCCACCTCCTCATCTTCACCTGGAATTTCTCTGATGGCAGAAGGTCTTACCTATCTTGCTGGCGCTGAAATTCCTTGCGTTATTATGAATGCTATGCGCGGTGGCCCCGGTCTGGGTACTATCCAGCCTGCTCAGAGCGACTATTTCCAGAGCACCAAAGGTGGTGGACATGGTGACTACCAGCTCTATGTCCTGGCTCCTTCGTCGGTTCAGGAAATGTACGATTTCGTTTTCGACGCTTGGGACATCGCATTCAAATATCGTAACCCTGTCCTCATCCTCACCGATGGCGCTATTGGCCAGTGCATGGAGAAATGCTATACACGCGACAATGTTCCTCGTTGGACTGAGGAAGAGCGCCGTGCCAATGCACCTTGGGGCACATGGGGTAAACCCGCTTCTCGTGGTCATAACATCATTACTTCACTTGAGCTCGAATCTTCTCGTCAGGAAGTCTTCAACCAGAAACTTCAGGCTAAATATGCTGAGATGAAAGAGAAAGAGGTTCGTTATGAGGCCCTCAACTGCGACGATGCCGACTATATTTTCGTTTCTTATGGTACTTCCGCACGTATTTGCATGAAGTCTATGGAGCTTGCCCGTGAAAAGGGTCTTAAAGTTGGTCTGCTCCGTCCGATCACTCTATATCCCTTCCCGAGCAAACAAATCGCCGAACTGGCAAAGCGCGTAAAGGGTATGCTTTGCGTTGAGATGAGTGCCGGTCAGATGATTGAGGATGTTAAACTTGCCGCTGACTGCAAGATTCCTATCGAACATTACGGTCGTTTTGGTGGTATCATCCCCACTCCCGAAGAGGTCCTTGAAGCAATGGAAAACAAAATCATAAAATAAGTTTAGAAGTTCACGAAGGCTTACAGACCAAATCCTTAAACCTTTTAACTTCAAAACCTTTAAACTTCAGAAAAAATGTCAAATTTAGATATAGTAAAACCTGAGAATCTGGTTTACAAAAAATCCAATGTTCTGACGGAAAATGTAATGCACTACTGCCCTGGTTGTGGTCACGGCACTGCACACCGTCTCGTTGCCGAAGTAATAGAGGAACTCGGCATTCAGGACAAAACCGTCGGTGTATCACCTGTCGGATGCTCCGTTTTGGCTTATAATTACCTTGATGTAGACTTCCAGGAGGCTGCTCACGGCCGCGCTCCCGCTGTAGCTACTGCTATCAAGCGTCTCAACCCTGATCTCTATGTCTTCACATATCAGGGTGATGGTGACCTCGCTGCTATTGGTACAGCAGAGACAATTCATGCTTGCAACCGTGGCGAGAACATCACTATGATTTTCATTAACAACGCTATTTATGGTATGACCGGTGGTCAGATGGCTCCTACCACTCTTCTTGGCATGAAGACCGCTACCACACCTTATGGTCGTGACCAGAAGCTCAATGGCTGGCCCTTCCAGGTGACCGAGCTGCTTGCTCAACTTCCCGGTACATATTATGTCACTCGTCAGAGTGTCCATACACCCGCCAATGTCCGCAAAACCAAAGCTGCCCTCAAGAAAGCTTTCGAGAATCAGAAACTTGAAAAAGGTGTTAGCTTTGTGGAAATCGTCTCCAGCTGCAACTCAGGATGGAAGATGACCCCGGTTCAGGCCAACAAGTGGATGGAAGAAAACATGTTCCCGCAATATCCTCTTGGAGACATCAAAGTTGACGGTGAAATTGTTAAAAAATAAATCATTTTGTTAAGGGAAAAGAGTGAGAATGTATATGAGCATTCAACCCTTTCGACCTTTCAAACCCTTAAAACCTTAAAAAAAATGACTGAAGAAATAATCATCGCCGGTTTTGGTGGTCAGGGTGTCCTCTCGATGGGTAAAATCCTTGCCTACTCTGGCGTTATGGAAGATAAAGAAGTGCTCTGGATGCCATCCTACGGTCCTGAGCAGCGTGGTGGTACAGCCAATGTTACTGTTATTGTCAGCGACGAGCGTATCTCCTCACCTATCATCAGCAAATTCGACACCGCTATTGTCCTCAACCAGCAGTCGCTTGACAAATTTGAAAAGAGCGTAAAACCTGGTGGTATGCTGATTTACGACCCCAATGGTATTACCCACGAGCCTACTCGTCGTGATATCAATATCTATAAGATTCCCGCAACTGAGAAGGCAACAGAAAAAGGTATTGCTAAGGTTTTCAATATGATCGTCCTTGGTGGCTTCCTTAAACTGAAACCTATTGTTGGAAGCGAGTTTATCCATAAAGGTCTCGAGAAATCTCTCCCCGCTCGTCACCACGCCCTCATTCCTCAGAATGAAGAGGCTATTGAGCTTGGAAAGAGCCTTATAGAGCCAGTTTTCACACTCTAATATAGTAGTTGAAACTGATTTATGATAGGCTGTACGCAGTTGCGTACAGCCTATTATAGATTACATGGAAGGCCATATATTATGTCGATTTATAAGATATAGAAAATGAAGCAAACGACTTTGTGTTATCTTGAGCGCGGCGGCCAGTATTTGATGCTACATCGTGTTAAAAAACAAAACGATGCCTCGCACGATAAGTGGATAGGGGTAGGAGGGAAGTGCGAAGGCGACGAGAGCCCCGATGAGTGTATGCTGCGCGAGGTACGAGAAGAGACAGGTCTCGATATTGTTTCGTGGCGTTATCGTGGTATAGTCACTTTCATTTCCGACATTTGGCCATGCGAGTACATGCATCTCTTCTCGGCTGACCGCTGGGAAGGTAAAGAAACCGATTGCGACGAGGGAGATTTGGAATGGATTGACAAAGAACGTCTTTTCGACCTCACCTTGTGGCCTGGTGACCGGATCTTTCTTCGTCTTATAATGGATCCTGCGCAACCTTTTTTCTCCCTTAAATTGGTTTATAAGGGCGATGATTTGGTCGCTGCTAAACTTGATGGTAAAGAACTGCAGGTATAGAGGCGTATAAGTTGGTTTTACTTTATAGAGCAAAAAAAACACCGAAAGAAATTTCGGTGTTTTTTATTCTAGAAGAGGGCTCGAGCTTATTCAGCATTGATGATTGCTTTGTGGACAGCGTTCCAGCCAGCAGCATTCAGACCCCAGTTGTTCGTGGAGTTCTTGTTGCCCTGAACTCTCACTTTTCTTCTTTTAACCTTTTTGTTAGCATTGATACCCATGATTCACTATGTTTATTTGTTTTTAATTCTTTGATTTGTAGATTTGTATAAGCGTATCGCTTGTTGAAAATGTTTTGCAAAATTAAATCAAATATTTTAATCTGACAAATAATTTTTTGTTTTTTTGAAATATTTAATTGTTTTTATGCTTCGAGGTGTTCTTTGCGCAGTAGATCGTTTACTGTTTTTACGGGATTGAATGTGGCCAAAGGAACCTCGACAAATAGAGTAATCCATTCAGACATTGCACCATTCCAAAGGCCTGGCAGTTCTTGTGATTTGACGGTTGTGGCGCCTTTGGTTTTCTTGCTAATGAATCCTGTTGCGGGATCGATGTAGCGTTTGAGGTCGTATCTGTTGCCACGATAGTCTCTGGTTCCACATACGAGGTCGACGGGGTTGAAATGGGTTGCGGAATTGAGGATGGATTCCTGAGACTCTTCTTTGCGATTGATCTGTGCTGTTTCAACGACCTGGAGACTGGTGTCGCGGAAAGAGCTTTTGGCGAAGAATGGGCCGCCGCCAGGTTCTCCTTGATTCTTGACCATGCCGCAGATGCGGATTGGGCGATAGAGGGCTTTGCGGAGGGCTTTTTTCCATGTGTTGATGGATTCGTGGTGGCCAACGGTGAAATGAAGTTTTTCTACGATAAAGGTCTCTATTTCGCGCAGTTTCTTTTCGGATGGTTCTTTTTTAAGTTCCTCGATGTATTGGAACATTTTGGATTGGAGTTCGAGCATCATGCCGGCAAGAGCCTGTTTGTAGACGATGGTTGTGTGTTTCATCCAGTCGGGCACAACGTTGTCTATATTCTTTATAAATATAATGTCGGCTTTGCATTCGTGTAGATTCTCGATCAATGCGCCATGACCTCCTGGGCGGAAGGTCAGTTTGCCATTTTCGTCACGTATGGGCTCGTTGTATTCGTCGACTGCGATGGTGTCGGTGTAATGTTTTTGTTCCGAGAAGGTTATGTTGAGTTTGATTCCTAGTTGGGATTCGTATTTCTCTTTTACTTCGGCCACTTTTTTGCGGAACAAAGGTCTGTGCTCGGGCGATACGGTGAAATGCAGGTTGACTTGGCCGTCGCTGTTGCAAGCGTATTCGGCGCCTTCTACTATGTGTTCCTCCAAGGCGGTGCGGGAGGTGTCGCCATAGCGGTGAAATTTGAGCAAGGCTTTGGGTAGGACGCCGTAGCCTAAGTATTGCTCTTTGAGGAGATAGTTGATTACGGTGGTGAAATCGCCTCGATCCATGTAGTCGCCAAAATCGAGGTGTGATTTTTCCATGCAATCTTTCAGGTCCTCGAAGAATGCAAAGCTGCGAATGTGCTGTAAGAAATCTTTGACAGAGGGGAATTCTTTCTCGAAATTTCGGGCCACTCCGAAATAGGTTGACGAAAAGGCGTAAAGATCTTTGAACATGCGTGATGCAGCGCCTGAGGCCGGCACGAACTTCATTATTTTTTTGCCTTTCGACTTGTTTTTGTATACTTTGGAGTAGTGGTCAATTTCTTTGTCGCTAAGACGTATAATGCCTCCGTTTTCGACAGTTGCGGCTTCGTTTAGTTTGGTTTTAGGGAAGCCGTTGCGAAAGTTTTCAATCTGTTTTTCGACTTCTTCGGGCGTAATGCCCATGCTTGCAATTTGTTGCAAGTCTTGTTCGGTGAATGTCAATGCCATTTCGAATCAAGTTGTATTATCGTAGCACGCGGATTATTTCCGATTCCAGATTGATGGTTGCTGATACTGTTTCGCCCTCTTTTAAGCGTATGGTATTGTTTCCTTTACGGTAGCAATAGAAGCGGTCTTTGGTGTAAATGCTGTCATAGCCAGTTTCGTATGTGGCTGCGACATTGAAGATGGCGGGGGCTGAGAATACGGTTTCGTATCTGCCGGCGTTGTCAGTGTAACCTTGGGCATTAACATAGCTGCTGTCGATGTCAATTTTGATAAAAACACCCGGCATTGGCTGCTTTGTTAACTCGTCAAGCACTGTGATTTCAACATAACAATTTGTGTCTTTGTCGCAGGCTCCAAAGAAAAAAACTGAAAATCCGCCTATTAAAATAAGGCATGCTAAGGCTAAAATTTTTTTCTTCATAAATTTTGATTTGTTTCCGTTCTATAACGATTTTTTTCACTATTTTTGCAATGCAAAATTAATAATTTTATACGTTATGAAAATAAAAAAAATAACTTTTTTATTGCTTTTTTTTGGCGCACTATTCTCATGTCAGTCGCAACATTCTGATAGTAAAGTTTCTAAGGTGGAAAAGAAGTATTATGTATTGATTGAAACTTCTTATGGAAATATGACTGTTGAGCTCTATAATGAAACTCCTCAACACCGTGATAACTTTCTTAAATTGGTAAATGAGGGTTTTTATAATGATCTTCTTTTCCATCGTGTGATTAACGGTTTTATGATTCAGGGAGGAGATCCCAATTCGCGTGACGCTAAACCGGGCGCTCCTCTTGGCAATGGAAATCTTGGATATACGGTTCCCGCTGAGTTTGTTAAGGGATTGATTCATAGAAAAGGCGCTCTCGCTGCCGCTCGTCAGGGTGATATGGTTAACCCGACAAAGGCTTCCTCTTCTTGTCAGTTTTATATTGTTCAGGGTAATGTGTGGACGAATGATATGCTTCAGATGATGTCGCAGCGTATGGGGAAGACTTTTGACCAGCAGCAGATTGATGTTTATACAACGGTAGGAGGCACTCCTCACCTTGATTATGACTATACTGTTTTTGGCCAGGTTGTTGAGGGGCTTGATGTTATTGACAAGATTGCTGCCGTGAATTGTGACCCTGCAACTAATCGTCCTTTGGAAGATGTTAAAATGAAAATATCTGTTCTGAAACGCTAATGTTTATTGTTAGTTATGGTTTTGATTCCATGGTGCTTGATTTAAGGAATTAATTGTAACGCACCATTGAATCGAGACAAAAAATCATATCGAAGAATATTGTAAAAATAAAGTAATGCTTAGTAAAATTGAGAATATTATTCGTGACATCCAATTGGCTTCGGTAGGTAAGACCGATGACAAATTGGCTGAAATTGAGCAATTCCGTATCAAATATCTTGGTAAGAAGGGTATTATTAGTGAATTGTTCGAGCAATTTAAATCTTTGCCTGCTGACCAGAAGAAGGAGACGGGTCAGGCACTTAATAGATTGAAAAATATCGCCCAATCTCGTATTGAGGAGTTTAAGCAGTATGTTGAGAATGATGTGAAATCGGAACATACTGTTGACTTGACACTTCCTACTGACTATTCGGAGGTGGGGAGCCGTCATGTGTTGTCGGTTGTGATGAATGAGATAATAGAGATTTTTTCGCGTATAGGTTTTACCGTTGCCGAATCGGTAGAGATAGAGGATGATTGGCATCTTTTCTCGGCTCTCAATTTTCCTCATGATCATCCAGCACGCGATATGCAGGACACTTTCTTTGTTGAGAAGGAGGAAGGGAAGCAGGAGGTTGCTCTGCGTACTCACACGTCGTCGGTGCAGGTTCGTGTTATGGAGAACAACAAGCCTCCTATTCGCATCATAGCTCCAGGTCGTGTTTTTCGTAATGAGGCTATTTCTGCCCGCGCCCATTGTATTTTCCATCAGGTGGAGGCTCTTTATGTGGACAAGAAGGTTTCGTTTGCCGACTTGAAACAGACGTTGCTGTATTTTGCGAAGGAGATGTTTGGCGAGGATACAAAAATTCGTTTAAGGCCATCCTATTTCCCGTTCACAGAGCCTTCGGCGGAAATGGATATTTCTTGCAATATATGTGGCGGTAATGGTTGCAATATTTGTAAGGGCACGGGATGGCTTGAGATACTGGGATGTGGTATGGTAGATCCCAATGTTCTTGAGTCGTGTGGCATTGATAGCAAGGAGTATAGCGGTTTTGCCTTGGGAATGGGTGTTGAGCGAATGGCGATGCTGAAATATCAGATTAGAGACCTCCGTCTTTATTTTGAGAACGACCTTCGTTTCTTGCGTCAGTTTGACTCTATTGTATAAGTCTTAATTGTTTCATAGCATGGCTTTTATCGAGATTGAAAATATGGAATTCTATGCCTTTCATGGCTGTTTTGCCGAGGAGGCAAAGATTGGTACCAATTTTCGTGTCGATTTGCGGATGCAGTTGGATACGTCGAAGGCGCAAAGGACTGATAACATAGATGATACTGTTAGTTATCTTGATGTTTACCAGACGGTGAAAAAGCAGATGGCTATTCCGTCGCATCTGTTGGAGCATGTTGCAGACAGAATTGCGACGGCAATACTTGATGATTTTTTGTCTATTGCTGCTGTAAGTGTCAAGGTTACAAAGCTTAATCCTCCATTGGGGGGTAAGATGTACGGAGTAAGTCTTACTATTGAAAAATCCCGCTCGTGATAGGCGGGATTTTTTTTATATATTAATCGGTCATCAGGCCGATTTTTTTTCTCTTTTTGACGGCTATGAGTCCGCTATGAGTCCGCTATGAGTCCGCTATGGGTTCGCTAAAGGTACTATAAAAGGTGCTGGATGATAGAACGACATTGTAGGATGTTGAGGGGTGAAAAAAATGGAATATCAATGGAGAGGAAAGAGTTTTTTCTTTTCTTGATGTTAAATGAGTAGGAGAATTATTTTTTTTAGCTATATATCTTGTCTACAGTTTGTTGTTCTCAAAAAAACTATAGTAGTCAGGCTTGTTGTTGTCGTCGATTCCCACAATGATGTGGTCGAGCAGAGGGATTTTCAATATTTCGCCAGCGTTTTTAATATTTTCGGTAAGTCTGATGTCGGTTTTGCTAGGCTCGACAACTCCTGTTGGATGGTTGTGAGCTACAGCGATGGCGACGGCGTTTTTCTCTAGCGCGGTGTGAAATATACGACGTATATCGACCAAAGTTTCGGATATTCCTCCAGAGCCGATGCGTTGCTTAAATATGATTTTCTTTTTGATGTTTAAGTAAATTGCCCAAAACTCTTCGACAGGAAGGTCGATAAGAGAGGGGCTGATATACTTGAACAAGTCGTCGGAGTTTCTCATGTAGTATTCTTTTCGTTCGTTGTCCTCCCTTAGCATGCGGTAGCCAAGTTCCAATGCGGCAATGATGGTTACGGCCTTGGCTTCGCCCATTCCTTTGAATCCGTTTGTTAATTCTTTGATTCCAAGACGAGATAGCATCGATAAGTTGTTGTCGTAAGCGCTCAGTATGTCTTTGGCCAAACCGACTGCGCTTTGACCGATAGAGCCGCTTCCGATGAGGATTGCCAACAATTCAGCGTTGCTGAGCTCTTTTTTTCCTTTTGCGATTAATTTTTCTCTTGGACGGTCCTCTTCCGACCAATCTTTCAGGGTGTTGTTTTTCTTGGTAACTGTTTGCATGTATGATTTTTGTGTATTTATTTCGCGTTAAGTGCTAGCGCTGGATGATAGATGTCTAGAAAATGCAAATTTACTATTTTTTTTCTAATTGGTGTTGTTTTTCCTTGTCGAGTGTAATGTTCTGTATGTCTGTATTCTTTGAGTGCTTTGATTCTTGTTTGCCAGAATTCAGGTGATTTCATTGAGAGAGGTTTTGAGGATTGCTGATTTGGTATGGTTGTGCGGGATTTTTAAGGTTGAAAAAATGAACATAACTCAACTCTTGATTTCGAGTGTATTATATATTGTTTAATTAATATTTGTTCATTTTTTTTAGAAATATGTTGTTGTGTCAATAAAATTTCTTATTTTTGCATGTTCAAAATGTAGAAATATAATAAAATTAATTAATACTTAAGAAATGCAGAATAAAGGACTTATCAGATTTTTGGCGATCTGCTTTGTGCTAGTTTGTCTATTCCAATTGTCTTTTTCTTTTGCGACAAAGAAGATAGAGAACAAGGCCAAAACGCGCGCTGAATTGTATGTGGAAAGTGAAAAAGGTAAGAGCGATATTGCTTATTGTGTCAATAAGCATGGCAACAGCGATTTGTCGGCTGCCGAGCTCAAGAATTTAACTTCTATTGTCACTGACTCCATTAGGAATGCCAAGGTAACATATTTTCTTGATTCCATGGCAAATGAAAAGGTTTGGATGGGCTTTACTTACAGAAAGTGCCAGGCTCGTGAAATCAATCTTGGTCTTGACCTTAAGGGTGGTATGAACGTCATGCTTGAGGTGTCGACTGTTGACGTTGTCAAGGCTCTTGCAAACTACACCAATGATCCTGTTTTCAACCAAGCTATAGAATTGGCTCTTAAGAATCAGGAGAAAGCTGTAAACGAGGATTTCGTCACTCTTTTCTATGACGCTATTCGTTCGATCAACCCCAATGTGAGCTTGGCAGGATATTTCAGTGGCCAGCTTAATGGTACGACATTGCGTGATGACAACAATACGATTATTTCGAAATTGCGCGAGGAGACCAGCAGCGCTTATGACAGAACTTATGAGATTCTTCGTAAGCGTATTGATAAGTTTGGAGTTGCTCAACCTACCATTCAGCGTCTGCAGGCTTCGGAGAGAATCCTTGTTGAGCTTCCTGGTGTTAAAGATCCCCAGCGTGTGCGTAAGCTTTTGAAGGGTACTGCTCAGCTTGAGTTTTGGGCAACCTATAGTGGTGACATGAGTGATCCTCGTCTTGCCGGTGAGTATAACCGTGTTGTCAGCTACCTTTCTGCAACGGATGAGTACATTGCTTCGCGCAACAATTTGTCGGCAACAAACGATTCTGTTGTTTCCGACTCGGTTGCAACTGACAGCGCTGCTGTTAATAATGCTCCTGCTAACAATGCTCTTGCTTCTGATCCCCAGAGCGAGCAGTATCGTAAGGATCATCCTCTGATGTCTCTTATGGCTCAGTATAAGGGTCAGCCTCTCTATCCTCCTATTGTTTTCAGAGCTGCTGAGGCCGACACCGCCGCTGTCAACAGAATGATTGCCGATGGTATTAAGGCTGGTAAAGTCAACGCTCGTGAGGTGAAGTACCTGTGGTCGGTGAAACCTGTCGAGGAGAATACCAATATCTATGAGCTTTATGCAATCAAGATAGAGGATTTTGACAGAAATACCAATCTTCCTAAAGCTAAACTTGATGGTAGTGTTATTTCTGATGCTCGTCAGGATTTCAGCAACACAGAGGGCAATGAGATTTCGATGACCATGAAGTCGGATGGTGCTCACGCTTGGAAGAACATTACTCACGATAATGTGGGCAAGTGTGTTGCCATTGTTCTTGACGATGAGGTTTATTCAGCACCACGTGTCAATGGTGAAATCGCCGGTGGCCGTTCGTCGATCACAGGTAATTTTACTCTTGAGGAGGCTAAGGATCTGGCGAACGTTTTGAAGTCGGGTAAGTTGCCTGCACCTGCGCGCATTGTTCAGGAGGCTGTTGTCGGACCTTCTCTTGGACAGGAGTCGATCCACAAGGGACTTGTGTCATTTGTGCTTGCATTTATAATAGTACTTATATATATGGTGGTGTTCTACAATCGTGCCGGTTGGGTTTCGGTAGTAGCTCTTATCACTAACGTATTCCTTCTGATGGGTGTCCTTGCTTCGATTGGCGCCGTACTAACGCTGCCTGGTATTGCGGGTATTGTGCTTACTATGGCTATGGCAGTGGATGGTAACGTCATTATCTACGAACGTATCAAGGAAGAGCTGCGCGCTGGCAAGAGCGTCGCTAACGCTGTTGAGGAAGGTTTCAAGAATGCGCTTTCGGCAATTATCGATGGTCAGGTGACAACATTCTTGCTGGGTCTTGTTCTTATACTTTTTGGTTCGGGCACCATCCAGGGTTTTGCTGTTACTCTCTGTATCGGTATTGTCACCTCGTTGTTCACTAGTATCTTCATCACCCGTCTTGTTATTGACTGGATGTTGAATCATAAGAAGAAGATTAATTTCTCATTCAGTTTCACAGAGAACTTCATGCGTGACGCCAAATTTGATTTCATGGGCAAGCGCAAGGTATTCTACATTATAGCGTGCGCCGCTATTGTGATTTGCCTTGCCGGTATTGGTATCCGTCATTTGGGACTTGGTATTGACTTTACTGGTGGACGTACTTATGTTGTGCGTTTTGATCAAGATGTCAATGTTGTTGATGTTCGCTCCAGCCTTGCCACTCAGTTTGATGAGGCTCCTGAGGTGAAATCATATGGCCCCAACAATCAGGTTAAAATCACCACAAATATTGTTGCTTCGGATTATTACGAGGCTTATCGTGCCGCTCATAATCTCTCGGCTGCTGACACTATCAGTGATGAGATGGTTATCAATGAGAAGCTGTTTGAGGGAACCAAACAATATTTTGGCAAGACTGACGATGGAAAAGAGATTACCATGAGCCAGTTTGCCAGTGCAGAGGATTATCCTTATGGTATTATTCAGTCGGAGCAGGTTGAGGCAACTATGGCTACCGATATGAAACGTTCGTCGATTCTTGCTGTCCTTGGCGGTTTGCTTGTGATTTTCGCATACATAGGCATACGTTTCAAGAGCTGGCGTTTCGGTGTTGGTAGTGTGGCAGCGTTGACACACGATACTATTTTGATTATAGGTATGTTTGCATTGCTCAGAGGTTTGCTCCCGTTCAGCCTTGATGTTGACCAGTCATTCATCGCAGCTGTGCTTACTGTGATAGGTTACTCGATTAACGCCACGGTGGTTATCTTTGACCGTGTACGTGAAAACCGCACACTTTATCCCAAACGTGACCTTATCCAGCATATGAACGATGCTATTAATGCTACGTTGGCTCGTACCATCAACACTTCGGGTACGACATTCTTCACCCTTTTGATGATGTTTATCTTTGGCGGTGAGGTGATTCGTGGCTTTATCTTTGCTCTTCTTGTAGGTGTTCTGTGTGGTATGTTCTCATCGGTTTGCGTTGCTTGTCCGCTTGTATATGAGGTTAGCAAGAGACGTGAGCAGAAAAAACTTGCAAAACAGAACTAGTCCTATACTATTATTATATAGCGAATTGACACGATGGATTTCGTTGAGATCATAATAACAATAGCCATACTAGCAGTGGGTAGCCTTCTTGGGAGCTCAAAAAAAGATTCCAAGAAGGTTGCTCCTAGCCAGGCACCGGGACGAAAGCCTCAGCAGGCTTCTGTACCGGGTGGCTTGTTTAAGGACTTCGGTCAGAATGATCTCGGCGATGAGAAAGTCTCTAGCAGCAAAAGACAAAGGAAGCAAAGTAATAGAGACTCTCTTGGTCAGGAGTTTTTCTCGTATGAGAGTGCGGCCACAGAGATGGAGTCGCAATCGAGTATGAATAGAGGAAGTATATTTGACATTGAGGCTGCAGAAAAAGGGACAGAGTCGGTGCTTGACGAGCCATTTGATTTAAGGAAGGCAGTCATATACCAGGCCATAATGAATCGCGTGTCATAACATCGCCATAGTTATAATGAATAAAATTAAATATAATAATTAACTCTCTACAAAAACAACAAGTATGTTTAGAAAGGTACTACTAACAATCGGGCTGCTATTGATTGCTCAAGTAGCTGTCTTTGCACAAGGTACCATAAAAGGTACTATCACCGACGAAAAAACAGGTGAGGGCCTTATTGGTGCCAACGTTGTTGCAAAGCAAGGTGGCCAAATTATTGCCGGTGGCCGTACTGACTATAAAGGCGATTATACCATTAAGGGTCTTCAAGTCGGTAAATACGAAATCGAGGTTTCGTATATGGGCTACACGACTATTAAAACCGAAATCACTGTTAAGGCATCTGATTTCACTGTCTACAATGAAAAGATGACAAAGTCAGGAGCCACGCAGTTGAAAGACGTTATCGTCAAGACACAAAAGGTTCCTGTGATTGAAATCGGTACACCCGTGACAGGACAGCGCCTCTCAGCCGAAGATATTGGCAAAATGCCGGCCAACTCCGTTGATGGTATTGTCGCCGCAGTTGCCGGTGTCGGATATAGTGATGGCGGTACAGGAACGGCTCGTGGTGAGGAAGGCATGGTTCAACAGGTGGGTAACGTGCGTACTCGTACTGGTGTCCATGTTCCTAAGGAAGCTATCGCTGAAATCCAGGTTGTGCTTGGTGGTACTCCTGCCAGTATCGGTGAGGCTATCGGTGGTACACAGATTATCACCCTCAAACCGCCAGAGTCAAAGTTCAAAGGCTTGGTGAAATACGAAACTTATCTTGACTATCGTCTTTATAACAACCTTGTTGTTTATTTGACTGGTCCTATTGCAAAGATAGCCATTAAGGATGATAATGGTAACCCCACAGGTTCACGTACATTCCTTGGTTTCCGTTTCACTGGCGACGCAACTTATACTAAGTTTGCTTATTACCGTGCCAAAGACGGTCGCTATCGTGTTGTTAACGATGAATTGGTTCAGCAGATTGAGCAAAACCCAATTGTTTTTGACCCTGTAACATACACGGTCAACTATGCTGCTGAATATCTCCGTGATGATGACTTTGTTGAGATTACCCGTCCTAATGCAAAGAATTATTATGCTAGTAAAGATCGTGAAGCCGATTTCGGTAGCTACTCTATCGCAATGCAGGCAGCTCTTGACTTCCGCTTCACCGAGTTGACATCACTTGTTATTACTGGAGACTATTATTATGTAAGCCAGCCAAACACAAGTCTCAGCTATTTCCCATTGAGCCTTCATAACGCTGCCAACGGTGTTCAGAAGCAACAGAACTTCGTGATCACCGCCGACTTCACCCAGCGTTTCAAAGATCCGGAACCCGTAAAGGATGAGAGCAATCCCGATGCCAAATCGGAACCTGCTGTTTCGAAGGTTATGTACAACATCACTGCTATGTACAACCGTTTGAGCAGCCGTGCATACAATGAAAAGTTTGGTGACGATGTTTTCAAATACGGACATATCGGTGTTTTTGAAAGAACACAGACTCCTTCGTATGAAATTCGCTCCGATTATGACTATCATGGGACAACACAGGCTGCGCTTGTACAGAATAGCTGGATTGAGAATTCGAATTTTGTCGCTCCCTCGGAGTACAACCCCATCTTGGCCAACTATACCAGCCAGTTATTCTCAATTCCTACGTTGCTGCCTTACTTGACTACTTTCGATGGTATCCGTCAGTTCAATGGTCTTGTCAATGGATCGTATCCTTCCAATGTTTATAGCCTCTTCCAGAATGTTGGTGTTCAGAACTCCTCATATTCCAAGTCTGAAAACAATTATTACTATGTACAGGCTAAGGCTGCCGCAACCATCAAGAAACATGACCTTGAAATCGGTTTCCAGTATGACCACTACACCAGTGCATACTATGGTCTTTCAGCATACTCACTTTGGACCCTCATGCGTCAGTCGGCCAATGCTCATATCACTCAGCTTGACTTTACAAGACCTATTGAGCACTTTGATAACTCAATCCTCGTTGTTGACTATGCACGTTTGAACGGTGGAGGACAGACCACATTTGACGAGTCACTCCGTCGCGCCCTTGGTTTGGATGTCAACGGTACCGATTGGCTTGACATTGACCGTTACACTCCCGATCAGTATAATGAATTTGGTGGTATCAGCATGTTCTCGGCCAACGAGCTTTTCAACAGCGGTAACCAAATGGTTAGCTACTATGGCTATGACCACACTGGTGAGAAGTACAACAGCAGAGCATGGAGTCTTGACGACTTCTTTGATCCAGTAAGCCGTGGACACAAGAATTACCAATACCTGCCCGCATTTGCACCTATCTATGCTGCCGGATATATCCAGGATAAGTTCTTCTTCCAGGATCTTATCTTCAACGTTGGTGTCCGTGTTGACTACTTTGATGGTAACCAGATGGTACTTAAGGATCCCTATCTGCTTTATGAGTCCTATACTGTTGGCGACCTTCAGAAAGGATCAGCTCTGTACAATACCAGCCTCTCTGGCAACGCTTTCCCGTCAGCTGTTCAGGAAGACTGGGTAGTTTATGTTGATGACGCTAGTGCCACAACACCTACTATCCGTGGTTATCGTGATGGTAACATTTGGTACAATGCCGACGGTGTTCAGGTTTCAACACCTAACGCAATCTCTGGAGAATCTGGTAAACCTACTCCTTATCGTACCAAAGGTGAGGGTGGTGGACAGCAGATCGCTACCATTGGTAACGGAAGTGGCAACCGTATTTCCTCGAACGCATTCAAGGATTACGAGCCCCAGATTGTTCCGATGCCTCGTATTGCATTCTCATTCCCTGTTAACGATATGTCACAGTTCAAGGCCAACTACGACATTATCGCCCGTCGTCCTTCTTCGGGTTGGCAGGCTGACTACCTCAGCTATCTTTTCATGAGCCAAGTGTCGGGTTATATCAACAACCCCAACTTGAAACCTGAGCGTATCACCAACTATGAGCTCGGTTTCCAGCAGGCACTTAACAAAGACAAGACCGCTGCTCTTAGCATTTCAGCATACTATAAGGAGACTCGTGACCTTATCCAGATTACCCAGTATGCCGGTGCTGACCCCAACAGTAACTACTACTCGTATGACAACCTCGATTTCAAAACCATCAAAGGTTTCTCACTTTCGTTTGATATGCGTCAAAGCGCAAATGTCCGTATCAACGCCAACTATACTCTCCAGTATGCAGAAGGTACTGGTTTGACCTCAACAACCATGTCCGAACTTATAAAGGAAGGTTACACCACTCTTAAGATGCTCAATCCTATTGCCGACGACCGTCGTCACGAGTTTAAAGCAAATGTAGACTATCGTCTTGGACCTAAGGAAGGTTGGCATTATACCCGCAGTGTTAAGGATTCCGATGGCAATCTTCGTAAGAAAGATGTTTATCCTTTCCAGAACTTCGGTATCAACTTCCTCGCCGTTGCCCAGTCGGGTCGTCCATATACCCGTCAGTTCAGCAACACACAGAAAACCATCGTAGGTAGCTACCGTGGTGCTCGTATGCCTTGGGGCTTCTATTTCGACGTTGTTGTCGACAAGACATGGCCTATCGAAATCAAGACAGAGAAACGTAGTCGTCCGACTATGCTCAACGCAGCTATCACTGTTACCAACCTCTTCGACATCAGAAATGTCACTGGCGTATTCAATGTCACTGGTAACCCCACCGACGACGGTTATTTGACCGACCCCGAGACCCAGTCTGTAATCAACGCATGGCTCGATCCTCAGTCATATCGTGACATGTATACAATCATGCTAAACAATAACTACTGGAACTACTCTTCACCAAGACGTATCCGTGTCTCGTTGACTTACAGCTTCTAATCTTCCTTAATCTTGAAAAATTAATAAGAGATGAAAAATATATTTATTAAAACAGTCTTATTGGCTTTCCTGTTCTCATCGACAGTGGGAACAGCTGTAGCGCGCGAGTGCACTACCTGCAAAAAGCCGTCCTCAAAGAAGGCTGCTGTGCAGTCGAAGGCTGCCGTGTGTAAGCGTGCTCAGAGTACCGCTGAGTTGAACGTGAACAACGTTCGCGCTCTTATCAACGGTTACGGCAATATGTGGTATGACGGCAGCATTACTCAGTACCATGTTCCTAAAGATGGTACTTCGACTCCCCTATATTGTGCCGCTCTTTGGATTGGTGGTACTGACGTCAACGACCAGTTGCGTCTTGCCGCTTTACGTTTCGGTTCCGAAGGTGACGATTATTGGCCGGGTCCTCTTACCATCGATGGTACTGCAGACGTAACAGTCGAGGTATGTAACTACTACGACCGTCACTTTAAAATCACCCAGGCAGAAGTCGAGAATTTCAGACAGATGTTTGACTATTCCCAGCATCCTCCTGTACCCAACGAAAAATATCACGAGGATCAAGTGTCTCAAGTAATCAAAGAGTGGCCTGCTCATGGCGGTTTCCCCAACCAGTCGCACTATCTGGCTCCTTTCTTTGATGCCGATGGCGATGGTGAATATCACTATCAGAATGGTGACTATCCTTACTATGATTTTGATAATGAACTGTGTCCACGTACCTTGAAGGCAAAACTTCAACCTGGTGAGACTTATGTTCCTTTCAAAACCATGGAGGATTCACTCGGTATCGTAAGTGGTGGTCTTTTGAGCGACCAGGTTCTCAAAGGCGACCAGACCATTTGGTGGGTTTTCAATGATATGGGTAACTCTCATACAGAGTCGGGTGGACAGCCTATTGGTCTTGAAATTCGTGCTCAGGCTTTTGCTTTCTCGACGAACGACGAGATTAACAACATGACTTTCTACACCTACGAAATTATTAACCGTTCTGTTTACGAACTACGTAACACCTATTTCAGCCAGTGGGTTGACCCAGACCTCGGTTATGGCTATGACGACTATATCGGATGCGATGTCAAGCGTGGTCTTGGCTATTGCTACAATGGTAAAGATGTCGATGGTCCTGGTACTGGTGCTTATAGTGGAATTCCTCCTGCAGTTGGTATCGACTTCTTCCAAGGACCTTATATGGATCCTGATGGTAAGGACAATCCCAAAATCGATATCGACAAGATGCGTATTCATTATAGCGAGAAACTTGCCAACTACTGGATTCCAACTGAGAACAAATACGATACCATTCGTTTGACCGATGATGCTGACCTTTATTATCCTTTGGCTTGGTATTTTGTTCCTGACGACTCGGTAGGAAACTGTGCCATCAATGGTGTCAACTTTGGTAACAATATTATCGATGACGAACGTTTTGGTATGCGCCGCTTCGTTTATTACGAGAATGGTACATCCAATACTAATGGTGAGCCTTCAAAAGCTACCGACTATTACAACTACCTGCAAGGTTTCTGGAAAAATGGTGCCCACATGAAATTTGGTGGTAACGCTATTGCAACAGGAACTTCTAGTCTCAATTGCGACTTCATGTTCCCCGATGATAGTGACCCACTCTATTGGGGTACTAATGGTGTCCGTCCTGACGAAGAGTTCCATCCCGATGACTGGACCGAGGTTACTTCTGGCGAAAACGTATCTCCGGGAGACCGTCGTTTCATGCAGTCAGCAGGTCCCTTCACCCTTAAACCAGGTGCTGTTAACTACATTACCGTAGGTATTCCTTTTGCACAGGCATCTTCTGGTAACCGTTGGACTTCTGTTACCCTTCTTCGTGAAATTGATGACGTATGCCAGTCGCTATTCGAAAACTGCTTCAAGGTCCTCGATGGTCCCGATGCTCCTACACTTGTAGTTCAGGAGATGAGCAACGAGGTCATCCTCTACATCACCTATGAGAATCCTTCATCAAACAACTATGGCGAATCCTACGACCAAGAGGATAACTCCATCCTTAAATCGTATGCTCCTGAACTTCGCCGCTACAAATTCGAAGGTTACCAGATCTATCAGCTTGTCGATGCCAACGCTTCTGTCACCGACATTGGAGATGAAACCAAGGCACGTTTGGTTTATCAGTGCGACATCGAGAACTACTACGATGATACCGCTGCCAACCCAACCCTCCCTATCGCCAAGCTTGTCAACTACACATCCAACTCGGCAACTGGTTTGTTGACTGGTACTATCATGGTTAATGGTTCCAACACTGGTATCAAGCACGTTGTACGCGTCACCAATGACCAGTTTGCAAGTGGTACTCATACCAACCTTGTCAATAATAAAGAATACTATTATGTTTGTATAGCTTATGCTCACAACCGTTACAAAGAGTATTCTCAGACCGATCCTACCAAACTTGATGGTCAGAAAGAGCCTTATCTTGCTGGTCGTAAGAATGAGTATGGTGGAACTATCACTCCAGTTGTTGCTAAGCCTCATGATCCTTCAGCTGAAAACGGTGGTACCATTGTCCAAGCCACTTATGGTATGAGTCCTAACATTACACGTCTTGAAGGTTATGGTAATGGTGGCAATGTTCTTCGTTTCACCGAAGAGTCTCTTGTTGAGCTTATGGGTGAAAAGGGTCAAACCGGCAAGGCTCCTGGTAACTTCTCAGAAAACACCGCTGCAGGTAGCTATTCTGCAAACATGCAGAATCCTTGCCTCATAGCCAATCCTGTTTACGAGCAGAACTATGGTCCTATCAATGTTCGCATTATTGACCCACTTAATGTAAAACAAGGTCAATTCAAGATTCAGTTTGACGGCTCAAGTGATTCCTCAAGATGGGTTATCTCAACCGTTGACGGTTCTCCTTTGTATGACAATGTATATACCGATACTGCAGATTTCGCCATCAATCGTTACAATGAACAATTGTTCCTCGATCTTGGTATAGCTGTTGCCATCACCAATCCTAAGCCTGTGGCTACCGCACTTAACGTTGTTTCCTCACTTGGTCAGGTTTCAGTTCGCGACGGTTTGATTAACGATGGAACCCTCCTTTCTGCCACAATGACCTTCGCTGACAACAATCATCAATGGCTTGATGGTATCCGCGACAATGACAATTCAGCTATTTTCAACTGGATTCGAAGCGGTAACCAATATGCTGCTTCCAGTGCATCTGTTTTCCGCGACAGAGGTACTGATTTCACCACTGCAGATGAACAATATCTTGATGAAGACTACTACAAACTCGTTCGTAATAACGAGCTTAACCGTACAGAGTCTTACGCTGTCGATAAACTTCAGACCTATGAGAAGGTTATTGGAGGTCTGTGGTCTCCCTATGGTCTTGTTTCAACTCGCGAGTATCACCCAGGTTTCTCGTTCCGCTATTTCCTCTCCGATCAACATGTTCTCGATTCAATCGGATCGTCAAGTAACAAGTCATACTACAAGAACCTTCGTTATACTATGTTGACATCCAACAACAAGTCAATCATGTTCAACGATATGTCCAAGCTTCCCAGCGTCCGCGTAGTCCTCACCTCCGATCAGTCGAAGTGGACTCGTTGCCCCGTCCTTGAGATGTGCGACGATTACACACAGGCCGAAGGCAATGCTCGCCGCTTCCAGCTTCGTAAACATAAATCTATTGACAAGAATGGTGACACCACTTCAGCAGCAGGTGTTTCAGAGAATCCCAACGATGCAAACTATATCTCTGATTACGGTATGGGTTGGTTCCCTGGTTATGCTATCAACCTCTCAACCGGTGAGCGTTTGAACATCATGTATGGTGAAGACTCTCGTTACGTTCAGTTCAATGGTCGCGACATGATGTGGAATCCTGTCAGCACTCTCACTGTTGGCTCATCCAACTATATTATGGGTGGTCGTCACTACATCTATGTTATGAACGCCATTAGCCAAGAGTTCCCCTACTATCACCAGCCACGTGAGAACTACATCAAGATGGAGTACAAATCACCTTCTTACGATGCTGGTCGTTGGGCAGTTCGTATGCTGCGTTCTCTTGACCACTTCTTCACTACCAAGAACACCGAGTTTAACCAAGGTCTTCTCAAATACGAAGGTTCGAAGTATATCGTTCCTATGCGTGACTCCGCAGCCTTCTTGTTCTCAACTGTTGCCTGGGTTAACATGCCTCGCGTTGTTGAAAACATCAACAATCCTAAGAACATACCTTGCGATGTTACCATCGACATCAACGTGAACAACCACTATGGTCAGTACTATGGCAACAATGGTACTCGTCCTGAGAATGCAGGTCTCACCACTACCAATGGTAACAACCCAATGTACATGTTTGAACTCACTCCCGACATTGTCACTTTGACTCATGTCGCAGACAAGGACAACGCTCGTCAGAGCTTCAAGGATTCCATTATGGAAGCTATCAATGTTGTCCCCAACCCCTATTACAGTTACTCTGCTTATGAAACTAAGAGTCAGTTGGAAACCAAGGTACGCTTTATCAATGTTCCTGCCAACACTACTATCAAGATTTACACCGTTGATGGTACCCTTGTCAGATCATTCCCAAGCACACCTTCCAACACGACTACTTACGACTGGGATCTCCACAACCACAATGGTATTCCTATCGCCGGTGGTATGTACCTCATCCATTTCAGCACTCCTGGCATTGGAGAGCGTGTTGTTAAATGGTTCGGCACCATGCGTCCTGTTGATATGAGTGGCTTCCAGTTCTAATTATTCATCAATTAAAAACTTTGACAGAAATGAAAAGAATATTAAGTATAT
The DNA here is from genome assembly GCA_900316965.1 of uncultured Bacteroidales bacterium. Classification (GTDB taxonomy): domain Bacteria; phylum Bacteroidota; class Bacteroidia; order Bacteroidales; family P3; genus Colimorpha. The sequence goes on along the minus strand of ONEY01000008.1, from coordinate 31,628 downwards.
TGACTGTAATGGTTCTCACAGCGTCATTGTCGGCTCCTGCTTTTGCCGGCAACGACGACCGTAGAGGTACTGCAGGTGCTACGGAACTGCTCATTAATCCATGGGCACGCAGCTCCAGCTGGGGTGGTGTCAATACTTCCTGTGCACGTGGAATTGACGCATTCTTCTCCAACATTGCAGGCCTCTCTTTTGTTGAGAAAACAGAGTTCGTCTATACCAACACCATGCTTTATGGTGGTCGCAATGGTCTATCCAGTGGTGCCTCCATTAATGCTTTTGGTCTTGCTCTCCGTTTGGGTGACGCTGGTGTCCTTGGTGCCTATGTCGCAACCATGGGATTTGGTGACCTTTTTGTTACCACCGTTGAAAGCCCAGAACCTGGTAGCAATGGTACTATTTCACCAACCTATATGAATTTGAATGTGGCCTACTCCTATTCCTTCACCAACTCCATCCATGGTGGTGCTGTGTTGAAGGTTATCTCCGAGTCGACCGATAATGTGTCTGCTACTGGTGTTGCTATTGATGCTGGTATTCAATACCAAACCGGAGAAAATGATGAGCTCAAGTTCGGTATTTCTCTTAAGAACATCGGACCTGCTCTTGCTTTCAGTGGAACAGGTATGGCTTTCACCATGAACAATGCGGCTGGTAATGCCATGACCGTAGAGTTCCGTTCGGCCGAGATGGAGCTTCCCACATTACTCAACATTGGTATTTCCTATGACTTCCTCTTTGAGAAATGGAATCAGCGTCTCACCATTGCTGGTACATTCACTTCTAATGCATTCCTCCGCGACAACTTTGGTCTTGGTTTCGAGTATTCTCTTCTCGACCGTTTCCAGGCTCGCGCAGCATATGTATATCAGAAAGGAATGTTCACTCCAGACGACCGCACATCAAACAGTGCAGGACTCTCTGCTGGTGGTTCTGTGATATTCCCCTTTGGCAAGGAGGGTAAGACAAGTCTCTCACTTGACTATGCTTACCGTTCGTCCTACACTCTTAGGGGTTCGCATTCTATCGGAGCTACCTTCAAGTTCTAAGAATAGACAATTAACATAGACTAAAGTAGGGAAAGGTCTTTTATGGACCTTTCCTACTTTTTACGCAAAACTCAAAATCAATTATCATGTCAGAAATAAAGTATTACAGCGAAGAGGGCCTTCAGAAGCTTAAGGATGAGCTCCATCATATGATTGCTTTTGACCGTCCTGCCGCTGCTGCTGCTATCGCTGAGGCTCGCGACAAGGGCGATCTCTCTGAAAATGCTGAATACGATGCAGCTAAAGAAGCTCAGGGGCATCTTGAGGCTCGTATATCAAAACTTCAGGATCTTATTGCCAATGCACGTTTGCTTGACGAATCCAAAATTGACACTTCCAAGGTACTCCTGCTTTCAAAAATAACCATCAAAAATGTTAAAAACAACATGAAGCAGGTCTACACTATTGTACCCGAAAGTGAAGCCAACCTCAAGAAAGGTCTAATTTCTGTTTCATCTCCTTTTGCCCAGGCGTTTCTGGGTAAAAAAGCCGGTGAAATAGTTCAGGTTGTTGTTCCTGCCGGAACAATGAACTTTGAGATTCTTTCTGTTGAGCGATAATTTTTTTCAAACAGACCAAAATTTTTTTTTATGGCTAGTATTTTTTCTCGTATTGTCGCTGGTGAAATACCCTGCTACAAAGTGGCTGAAACCGACGATTGTTTGGCTTTTCTCGATGTGAATCCTGTTGTTAAAGGGCATGTACTTTGTATTCCCAAGAAGGAGGTTGACTATATCTTTGACCTTGATGAAAAACTCTATGTTGACTTGCAGCTTTTCAGCCGTAAAGTTGCCATTGCTTTGAAAAAAGTTTGTCCTTGCATCAAAGTCGCTGTTGCTGTTCAGGGTTTAGAGGTGCCTCATGCACATATTCATCTCATGCCCCTCAACGATCCTTCAGAATTCGGTTTTGGTCATCACATAAAGATGGAACCTGCCGAGATGCAGGCTTTGGCATCCCAGATAGCAGCAGCTATAGAATAAACTCAAATCACTCATTAGGCAAACTCATACGGTGTTTTTTGGGGGACCTATCCCACTTCCTTTTTGAAGGTGCTTAATGAAGGAAAATAAAGGTGTTTAGAATATATTCACAAAAAACAGAGGCATTGACCACTTGGGTTGATGCCTCTGTTTTTGTTCAGTTGATTGAAGTTCTAAATGTGCGATATCATTAGTTATAGATAAACTCACCTTTTTCGCTTTTTACAGTCACTTGGGCTTTGTCGCATGCTTCGCAATGACCAATGATTTGTGCATCTATATTGAAGCTACGAGAGATGTCGATAATACCTTTTGCTGTAGTCTCGTCTGTGTATATCTCCATACGATGACCCATGTTAAAGACTGTGTACATTTCTTTCCAGTTGGTGCCGCTTTGTTCCTGGATAAGTTTGAACAGTGGCGGAACAGGGAACATATTGTCTTTTATCACATGCAGTTGGTCGATAAAGTGAAGTACTTTTGTCTGTGCGCCGCCGCTGCAATGGATCATACCGTCAATTTTAGTGCGGTATTCGTCGAGGATGCTACGTATGACAGGAGCGTAAGTGCGGGTAGGGGATAGGACCATCTTGCCGGCGTCAACGCCGTCCACTTCGGTGGGGTCGGTGAGTCTTTTGCTTCCGCAATACACCACTTCTTGAGGCAATGCTGTGTCGTAGCTTTCAGGATTATTCTCGGCATAGTATTTAGAGAATACATCGTGTCGTGCCGAGGTGAGGCCATTACTGCCCATACCACCGTTGTACGCTGTCTCGTAGCTAGCTTTACCATACGAAGCCAAACCGACTATTACGTTGCCTGGTTTGATATTGGCGTTGTCTACCACATCAGATCGGCGCATACGAGCCGTAACGGTGCTATCTACAATGATAGTGCGTACCAAGTCGCCCACATCTGCAGTTTCACCACCAGTAAGAGTTATTCCTATGCCAAGGTCGCGCATCTGTTGCAGGAATTCTTCTGTGCCATTGATTACGGCGCTTATCACCTCGCCCGGTATAAGCCTTTTGTTGCGTCCAATAGTGCTGCTCAGCAATATGTTGTTGACGGCGCCCACGCATAATAGGTCGTCCAGATTCATCACTACAGCGTCTATGGCAACACCTTTCCATACCGATAGGTCGCCAGTCTCTTTCCAGTACAAGTAAGCAAGGGATGACTTTGTTCCAGCGCCGTCGGCATGCATAATGTTACAATAGTCGGCGTCACCGCCGAGTATGTCAGGAATGATTTTGCAGAAGGCTTTAGGATATAGTCCTTTATCGATGTTTTTTATGGCGTTGTGAACGTCTTCTTTGGCAGCGGATACTCCGCGTAAGTTGTATTTCAGTTGGTCCATATAGTGGGTAATGATAATCTTGATTATGCTTTTTGCTTACAAGCTTGTTTTCGTCGATGTTTTTATCTAGTGATAAGCAGCGGCATCAGACGTTTTCGTAGACAACCTGCCGTTGCAAAATTCTTTGCAAAGATAGCAATTTTTTGATGTTCTACGAAAAAAATGTATTTTTGTTATTTAAAATAATAAATAATTTCATAATTATTGGTTTGAAACATAAAGTATTATATATTTATATCCTTGCTTTGTCATTACTCATTCCTGTAGCCACAGAGGCTCAAAATGGGCAATCCTTACCGGTCAAACGCAATGATTTCAAGTTCACTCTGCTTTCTTTAGGGAGTGGTTCTACACGTGTTACGTATGAACGGGCCTTCAATCCTCACAATTCTGCCGAGATTACATTAGGTTTAATCGGTTTGGGATGGGATTGGATGAACAATAGTGACCCGCAAGGGCTCTTGGTTAAATTGGCCTACAAATGGCGCCTTGTGCCCCAACGCTCATCTTCAAGTTGGCTGGCGGGTTTCTATCTCAAGCCCGAGTTTGTCGCAGCGCATTATGCGTACTCCTATTATGCTGATGCTTCATCTCGTCACCGAATAGATGAGACAACATCCCAGTATGCCCTTTTGGCCGAGGGCGGATACCAATGGGTCTGCAATTGGTTTGTCTTCGACATTTATTCAGGTCTGGGTCCTTCATTTGGATCGGGCAATAGAAACAATTATTATCATAGTTTCATGCTTTTTCCTATTGATGGATACCTTGCTTTCACCGCAGGTTTTCGAATAGGTGTGGCATTTTGATTTATGAAAAGGCTGTATGGAGTTTTATTCTTTTGTTAGTCGTTTAATCTAAAAAAGAAAGGATTTTGCCTTGCAAAAGGCCACCATCCTAAAATCAAACTTTTTAATAACCGTGAAAATAAAAGATATTTACAGAATTCGCCAAGTTGCTGGCGAGTCAATATTAATGATAGTAGGCCGCAATCCTGGGGATATGACCAAAGTTATGGCTTTCAATGAGACTGCGCTTTATTTGTGGAACAATCTACAAGGCCGTGATTTTGAAATTGCCGATGTAGTAGAATTACTCTTACAGCAATATGAAATTGACGATTCTACGGCGTTAAAGGATGCAACAAGTTGGGTGCAGATTTTGAAAGAGCATTCAATTGTGTCGTGATGCCGATGTCTTTTTCAATAAAGGACATGTTGTAGTCTCATATATCCGTTTTTGTCAATGATGCATCTCAAAATAGCCGATCATATCATATCCGTTGAAGGCGATAAAGAACAGCGTCTCTTACGCGCATATCATGCTTTTGATCCATTTATCATCGAAGGTGTGGATGCTGAGTGGAGAGTACGTTTTGGATGCACATTACCCCCTTTGTCCACTGAAGCAGAGACTCTTTACGATGTTGAGATCGAGGACCAGGGCATCTATTGCCGTTTTCAGTCCTGTGATAGTCGTTATAGCATGGATATCTACGATCGTTCCAACGGCCGGAGTCTTGTCACTTTAAGTTACATTCCGGGCAGCAACTTGGTAGAGGCTTCGGAATGCGAAGATTATTCATCATTGCGTTTTGCCCTATGGTTTGCCGTATGCATGCTTGCAGTTCCATCATTGGTCGTTTTTGTCCACAGTTCTGCCGTTGTCTATCGTGGTAAAGCCGTGCTGTTTCTAGGAGAGTCGGGGACGGGCAAGAGTACCCACTCGCGGCTATGGCTAAAAAACATAGGAGGAGTACATCTTCTCAATGACGATAGTCCTGCCCTAGCCTTTGACGCCCAAACTTCCAGTCCCGTTGTTTTTGGCTCGCCATGGAGTGGCAAAACGCCATGTTTCCGCCAGGAGCATTACGATATTGCCGCCATAGTTCGTCTTTCGCAGGCTCCTTTCAATGAAATCTCTCGTCTTTCGGTAACACAGTCAATTGCCGCCCTTCAGCCATCCCTACCTCCGGCATTATTCTACGGTTCTTTTTTCGACAACTATCTGTTTCAAATATTATCCGTAGTCATTGCCAAGGTGCCGCTCTATCATCTTAAATGCTTGCCCGATGACGATGCCGCCATACTTTGTTTCAACACTATCTTTCCAAGCCAGCGATGATTCAGAAGACAATTTTCGGGCCCAATGATGTCAATTCTTTTTTTGCTGTCGATTTGATGAATCGTTTAAGCGAAGGACTCCCGGTTGTTGTAAATTTCGGGGGAGACAGCATGTTGCCCTTAATACATGGCGATAGCGACACAGTACAGCTTACGCCCGTTACGAGTCAGCTTCGATGCGGGGATATCTATCTGTTTCGTTACAAAGGACGTCTTGTCATACATCGTCTTCTACGTATCCACGGTGACGATTTGCTGTTCAGGGGCGACAATAACTTTGCTTGTGAGTATGCCTCAGTTTCCGATGTCCTTGCCCGTCTGACTGCTGTGATTCATGCCGATGGCAGCATTGAGACTACCGACACCAGCACATGGCGTCGTCGTTCGTGTTATGTGGTCATGCGACGGAATGTTTACAGTGCCTTAGCGCGTGTTTTTGGACGCAAACAACGTCTAAGATTACGGTGGGTCTATTTTGTGTTCCTTCTCTTTTTGATGTGGGCACCATTGGGCATTGTAGCCATACCTCTCAACAATTTTGTTTTTGGCATTCGATTCGACCATCTTCTTCATTCCTCGATATACATTCCATGCGTGTTGTTTATGTATGATTTTTTCTCGCGACGACGGCTGGTACACTCTTGGCTGGCTTCGCTATTGCTGGCCATTGTCACAGAGACAGTCCAATATATGCTTCCCTATCGGGGATTTGACATCAACGATATGGTCGCCAATTTTTTTGGTGTGACGTTGGGAGCGGTAATTGTATACTTGTTATTGCGTAAAAAGCACAGAGTCAAATAGATTGTTGTATAATTCTCTTTTTGTTTCTTGTGGTTCAATATTTTTTAGTATTTTTGCATTTTATTTTTAACAGTTTTTATATAGTATAATAAAATCATAGAGAGCAATGTCCGACACACTAGTAATAACTCCCACATACAATGAGAAGGAGAATATCGAGAATATAATACGCAAAGTCTTTTCGCTCGAAAAAGAGTTCGACATGCTTATCATCGAGGACAATTCCCCCGATGGCACTGCCGACATAGTGAAACGACTTATGCAGGAATTTCCCAATCGTTTGTTTATCAAAGAACGCAAGGGGAAGCTTGGACTTGGTACCGCCTATCTTGAGGGTATGCGCTGGGGCAACGAGCATGGATACGACTACATGATTGAGATGGATGCAGATTTCTCGCACAATCCTGACGACCTAATCCGTCTTTACGAGGCTTGTTCCACAGGCAAAGGCGATGTTGTTGTTGGCAGCCGCTATGTTGATGGTAAAATTAGTGTTGTCAATTGGCCAATGGGACGTTTGATGATGAGTTATTACGCTTCCAAATATGTGCGACTTGTTACTGGAATGAAGGTGTGCGACGCCACAGCTGGTTTCGTGTGCTGGAGTCGACGAGTGCTGGAGAAGATGAAATTCGACAAAGTGAAATTTGTCGGTTATGCTTTTCAGATAGAGATGAAATACACAGCCACGCGTCTTGGTTTCAAGGTCTATGAGGTACCCATTATCTTTACCGACCGAGTGCTGGGAGTAAGCAAGATGAGTATGAAGATTTTCAAGGAGGCATTCTTCGGAGTTTTCAACCTTCGTCTGCGCAACTGGCGCAAATATTGATTTCGGGTCTAGTAGATTCATATCTTTAGTATACTTTCCCTTTTGTAGCAATCATAAAACCTTTATAATGAGAAAAATATTTTTTATTTTGGTAGCTTTCTTTTGTGTAACTACCATAATGGCTCAAAACAAAATACTTAAAAGCGACCAACTGATGGATTACACCCTCTATCCCCATCGTGGTGCGCGTGGTTTTGCATTCCTTCCCGGAACCGACAAGTTGGCGTATGTTAAAGATACCGCCTATATGATTTTTGATGGTAAAAAGGAACGAGCCCAAACTGCCGACGAGCGCAAACAATATAAAACTCTAATAAGCAAAAAGAAAGACAATGGACATGAGGTAACCTTGGAAGGGAACCTCAGTGTCGACGGCGTCCTTGTAGAGCGTGGTGATGGCTACAATATTGTCCTTGGCGAGAGTGTACACCGCAACGAGTTTGGTATTAGCGGAGGTCTTTTCTGGTCACCCAAGTCATCACGTTTGGCTTTCTATCGTATGGATCAAAGCATGGTGAAGGATTATCCTATCGTCAACACCAAGGCTCGTGAATCTGAGACCAAACCGATAAAGTATCCCATGGCGGGTATGAAGAGTCATGAAGTCACAGTGGGTGTATGGGATTGTACCTCACAGAAACTGGTTTATCTCAACACTGCGCGCGACACCTCCGTCCATGAGCGTGAGATGTATCTTACCAACATTACCTGGAGTCCCGACGAACAGTATATCTTCATCGCCAAGGTCAATCGTGAGCAGAACCACATGTGGCTTGAGCAATATGATGCCACCACGGGCGATTTTGTGACCGTCCTTTTCGAAGAGACCAATCCTCGTTATGTTGAGCCATGCGAGCCTATGTATTTTACACCCAAAGGAAACCAGTTCCTTTGGCTCTCTTTGCGCGATGGATACAAGCACCTTTATCTCTATAATATTGACGGCTCTTTGGTGAAACAGCTCACCAAAGGCGAATACGAGGTCGAGGAGTTCATTGGTTTCGACAAAAAAGGCGAAAACATCTTTTTCTATGCCAACAAGAACAATCTTGCCGGTCGTGACGCCTATAAGGTGAACCTCAAGAAGGGCACAATGGATTGCTTGACCAATTACAATAGTATTGAAGGTACTCACACCGTTATTATCAATGACGCTGGCACCGCTATGGTTGACGTTTTCAGTTCTGTCGACAACCCAGGAGAGGCCAACTATGTTACCAACATAAATAAGTCGACAAACCGCAAAGATTATAATATCTACAAGGCATCGAACCCCCTTAAGGACTATGCTATGCCTAATGTCGAGCTAGGAACCATCAAGGCGGCCGATGGCAAGACAGATTTGTATTACAGATTGATCACCCCTCCTAACATGAAGCCTGGCGAGAAGTATCCCACCCTTGTCTATGTCTATGGTGGTCCACACTCACAGCTTGTTACCGACAGCTGGCTTGCAGGAGGCAACCTTTATTTCATGTTCCTTGCCCAGCATGGCTACGTGGTCTTCACTGTCGATAACCGCGGAACCGACAACCGAGGCTTTGAGTTTGAAAGTTGCACCCATCGTCACCTTGGCGAAATCGAGATGGCTGACCAGATGGAAGGTGTCAAGTTTCTCAAGAGCCTTCCCTACGTCGACCAGGACCGCATGGGTGTTGAAGGATGGAGTTTTGGTGGCTTCATGACTATTACCATGAAGCTGGCTCATCCCGAGATTTTCAAGGTAGGATGTGCTGGTGGCCCTGTCATCGACTGGAAGTGGTACGAAATCATGTATGGCGAGCGTTACATGGACACTCCGCAGGAGAATCCTGAGGGGTACGAATCCAACTGCTTACTCAACAAGGCCAAGAATCTCGAAGGTCGTCTGCTTGTCATCCATGGCGCTGAGGACAACACCGTTGTTTGGCAGCATTCGCTAGAGTTTATAGAGCGTTGTATCAACAATTTCAAACAGGTCGACTATTTTGTGTATCCTCATCATGAGCACAATGTCTTAGGTCGCGAACGCGTTCACCTGTATCAGAAGATGTTTCAGTACTACGAGGACTTCTTGAAATAATTTGATTATATATTAAAAACTTTAAGCTGAATTGGATGCAGTTCGACTTAAAGCTATAAAACTCACAATATCATGTTTACAGGTATCATTGAGACGACAGCGCGTGTCGTAAAAATAGAGAAAGAGAATACCAACTATCATTTCACCCTAGAGGTGCCTTTTGGCGATGAACTGGTCATCGACCAGAGCATGGCGCACGATGGCTGCTGCTTGACAGTGGTTAAGGTTGATAAGGAAAAGAAACAATATGTTGTCACCGCTATGGACGAGACCATGCTGAAGACCAACCTCGGCACTTGGCATGTCGGCACAGAGGTCAACGTGGAGCGTTCAATGCGTATGGATGGTCGTTTCGACGGACATATTGTCCAAGGCCATGTCGATCAGACGGCAACATGCACCAAGGTCATTGATGACAATGGCAGTTGGCGTTTTTATTTCGAGTATGACCCCAAGAATGCACCTTCAATCACTGTTCCCAAAGGATCTATAAGCATCAATGGCGTTAGTCTTACTGTTGTGGATAGCGAGCCAGGTATGTTCAGTGTAGCCATAATACCCTACACTTTTCAGGTTACCAATTTCCACAACTTCAAGCCAGGTACAGTGGTCAATATAGAGTTTGATGTCTTCGGCAAATATGTCCAGCGTCTGCTCGAGCAATATATGGCAGCTCAAAAATAGAATAATATAAACGTACTTTATAAGCGTGTGTAAATTATAATTACACACGCTTTTTTAAAAAATAATGATATGAGTTGACTTATTATTTTGATTGTATTTGGAGTGATTTGTTTCCAAACAAAAGTTTTTATAGATACATTAAAGGGTATCGAAAAGTTGAAAACAATTTTCCCGCACAATATAAACCTTCAAGTCAAGTTGGGGGTCAATAATGACGATGGCACATATCGTATCTTATCCAATAGAAAAGATGTGAAATCTGAAGTGTGGAATTCGATTTTGAGCTCTATTAATAGGTATCTGGGGAAAAATAAAGGACGTGTGAGTGATTTTGCTTTAGTGAAAGACATTGTTGATCGCAATGTTGATGCAGCCGAAGAGGATGTTCGAGAGCTATTGCCTGTTCCGCTATATTCAGGTTTGGTTGGAACGATGTTGGGTATTATTGTGGGACTGTTATATCTTGTAAGTTCGGAAGGATTGGAGACTCTTCTTTCTTCGGAGATACAAAATCTTTCTAATGTTGGAGTAGGCGGTTTGCTACAAGATGTAGCATATGCTATGATAGGGAGCTTGTTTGGTGTGGGTTTTACTACATATAGTACTCTTGCGGTTCGAAATGCAAAAAGTGGAGTTGAGAATAAAAAACATGTCTTTTTAAGTTGGATACAAGCAGAGTTATTGCCAGTAATGACAGATTCTACAGGTGCTGTAATGTCTCAGCTGTCAAGTGAACTAGCAGTCTTTAATGAGAAGTTTCATGACAATGCTGTGGCGATGACCACTACTGTAGATAAAGTTAATATTGCTACTGATAATCAAATTCGGCTTCTCGATGCCGTTGAAAAACTACAAACCAAACGTGTAACACAATCAAGTTTGGAACTATATGAGCGACTTTCGAGTAGTGCTGGTGAAATAGGTCGGCTTGCTGCATTACTCAACAATAGTGCTTCTTATCTTGAGCAAGTTCGTGCACTTAACGACAGACTTGACGATTCGGAGGGGAGAATGAAAACATTGGAGGAAATGGGAGAGTATTTTATGCGAGAACGTACGAATATCGAGAGAATTGAAAGCATCTCCTCTGAGGCCGTTAATAGCGCAAATGAAGCCATGAAACGTGCGTCCGAAATGTTTGCTAGTCATCTTAAGGAAATGAATATCAGATTGGAGAATTCATTGGAAAAACAGGAAAAGTTGCTTGAAAGTAAGTCTGCAGAAATGGCAAAAGTCATAACAGAAGTAAATAATCTTTCCGGAGTTCGACAGCTACTTTCCGATCTTAATAAGACTGTACAAGCACAAAACCGTATTCTCCAGCAAAATGCTGGTCATAATATAGGTCTGCCATCTCCATCACCGTCATTTGATTCACCGTCAACTTTTTTTAAGTCATTGGTTGCTGCTGCCAGTTTTGCCATATTGGTGTTTTTTGTGTTTTTCATTCTTCAGTACCTAAAAGTGATTTGATTTATGGCCAAAACGAGAAAAGAGTCTTTTTTTTGGACTAGTTATTCGGATTTGATGACCAGCATGTTTTTCGTCATGTTGGTTCTATTTGTCTTGACCATCAGTATGCTTCACTATAAAATGGTCAAAACCGCCAAGGAAAGGGATGCGACGGCGGCTCAGTTGGAGAAAATCCAACGACTAGAGAAGTCCATAGAGAAAATCGATCCTGATTATTTCCAGTACAACGAAGAATTCAAGCGTCATACATTGAAGAATGTCAGTGTCTCTTTTCGTGGACGAAGCTCTAACATTAATGATATAGAGAAGGAAGATTTGATCCGTCTTCGTAATGCAGGAAGAGCTATTCTTGATTTTATGAGGGATGCCCAACGTTCCATTCCCGACGCAGAGTACATGCTCATCGTTGAGGGGCAGGCTTCGCGTGATAATTATCCTTTGAACGACGAACTCAGTTATAGCAGGGCTTTGTCATTGGTCAATTACTGGCGTTCAGAAGGCATTGTCTTTGATTCTATGCCGTGTGAACTCATAGTTTCGGGTAGCGGATACAAGAGTCGGTTTCGCGAGCAACCTGACATTGTGGGCAATTTTGCCAATCAGCGTTTTGTTATTCATATCATTCCAAAGCCAGGCAATTTTACAAAATAAAAAAACAGATCTCTTGCGAGGTCTGTTTTTTGTTTTTGGGAGATGATTACGAATTTATTCTGCTTTGAAAGGGAATTCGTATTTAACCTTGAAACCGTTGGTGGCTTCGTCCTCGAGCCACAAACGAGCATATTGTGTTTCAGGATCTCTTACATCTGGCAGGCCGTACTGGTTGAGCTTACCGTCACCAATAACCTTGATGACATAGCCATGCTTCTTGGCGGCGGGAACGCTGACAATGAGGTGGTTGTCGGCGTCAACAAAATCGTTGTCGGCAGGATATTCATCGATACCGCTCAGGCTTCCGCTTTTGCCGGCGTCAACAATACCGCAAGCGGTGTTCATGTTGGGCATAGAGGGAAGACCTGGTTTATTTAAGGTGTCGGTAAGACCGGTGACAACAATATTGTTGTTCTCAAGACTGATGTTGAATCGTAGCTCGTAGCATCCGTTGGCCTCTTTGTAGTGAAGATAGATTGGGGATCCACCGTTGACTAGGGTTTCGCTAACAAGACCCTCAATATCGTCATCACTTTTGCAGCTGACTACGCCAAAGGTCATCAATGTTGCCAGAGCTATGGCAAAAAATCTCATTTTCTTCATATTGCTATATAGTTATAAGGGTTTATTTATGAATGCAAATTTACGAGAAAAATTTTGATTTGTACATAGTCGTGAAAAAAAATATTTAGTATTCGAATTATCACAATATTACACTAATCTGTTTTGACCATTTTATGTCAAAACAGATTAGTGATATGGTGAAAAATAACAAAATTATTGGTGACTTTGTGGAGAAAAATTTTTATGTCTCGAAAATGACGACCTAATTATTAGGTTGTCATGATTTTTTGAAAGGTTTTTTTTTAGTTAGGGGACGGGGTCGTAACCAGAGCCGCCCCAAGGGTTGCATCTCAAAATCCTTTTCAGGGCCAGCCAGCTGCCTTTGATAGGTCCATGTTTCAGGATGGCCTCTTTAGCATACTGTGAGCACGTTGGTGTGTAGCGGCATGCAGCGGGAGTGAACGGCGATATGCACTGCTGATAAAATTTTATTAGCAGCAAAAGGAACTGAGTGATGATTTTTTTCATTGGAGTGATCCCTCGTTGCCTTGTGATGTTAACTGCTTTGTTATCTCGGAGAATAGTTTGTCGAAGGATGTGCTGAGTCTCCAAAAGTCTGGAGTTGTGGAATGGATGTAGTTGAGGGATAGGGCCATTGCCTTGTTCTCCTTTTCAAGGGTCTCGATCAAAGCGCCTTTGCGTAGCCTGTAGCATTCGCGCATTAGGCGTTTTGTCCTGTTACGGTCGACAGCGTGATGTAGTTTTTTCTTTGGAGCTACTATGACCACTTGCAGTCGTGCCGGAGCTTCCTTTTCGTCGACGAAAATCCAGTGTGCACTGACGGGGAACACTAGAGTGCGTAGGCGCGACGCATACAGCCGTTCTATTACATTTTGGCTGCATAGTCGTTCGTTTTTGCTGAAGGTGAACATTGCCAATGAGTAGGGGAGGGGCGTCAATCTTTCTTTTTGGCGGCCTCAGCCTCTTTGCGGGCTTTTTCGGCGGCGCGTTCGGCTCTTCGTGCTGCAGCTTTAGCTTTTTTCTCCTCCATCAGTTGCTTGTATTTCGTCTTGCTGGCGAAAACCGATTTTGTCTTTTTGGTGCCAGTAGTTTTGCCGCTATGAGTCCCCTTGGTGCTACGCAGCGAGGAGGGTTTTACCACCAGTACAGCTTCTTGCTGCTTGCCTTGCATGTAGTTTTCTATGGCCATGGCCATTGAGGGAGAGTTCTTTGTTGGTGCGGCTACGGCGATTTTGATACCTGCTGCGTTCAGGGCAGCGTGTGTCGATGTGCCAAAAGCAGCAACCAGTACTGAGGACTCTTTGACATTTGGAAAGTTTTGCAGCAAAGATCGCACACCAATGGGTGAGAAGAGCGCCACCATGTCGTAATCATCGAGCGAGAACTTCTTTAGGTCGCGAGGGACGCTGCGGTACATCGCCGCCTTGGTATATTTGAATTTAGCTTTGTCGAGCAACTTGGTGTATTCCGTCTGTTTCTCATCCGAGCAGGGGAAAATATATTTCTCGTCCCGGTGTTTTGTCATCACGTCAATCAAGTCGGCAAAAAATTGATTGCCGAAGAATATTTTACGTTTCCGGTATTGAATATAGTTCTGAAGATAAAGCGCTATAGCTTCTGTTGAACAGAAATATTTCATGCTTTCCGGAACAACTTCCCTAAGTTCTTTTGTGAGTCTGAAGAAATGGTCTACTGAGTTTTTGCTGTTAAATATAACGGCGGTGTAATCGGAAATATGAATTCTGCTTTTGCGAAACTCTGTCGCGGAAATTCCCACAACCTCAAAAAATTTATAAAAGGTCAAGTCGAGTTTAAAATCGCTTATAAGTCTTTTGTAGGGCGATTTGTCCAAATCGACAGGTTCTGGCTGCGAAATCAGAATTTTTTTCAGTTTCATGCTTTCTCTCAAAATAATGTAACTGTCTGTGTATTAAAATATAATAAGCTTTGCCATTACTAAAATTGGCGCAATTTCTAAAATGCAAAGATAGTAAAATAAATACATTTTAGAGGTTTTGGAATTTGTTAAAATAAGTTGCATTCCTCTAAAAAGTCTGACAATGAATATGATAGTTATGATAATGAGGGTTGTTCTCAACAATGCTGTTTCGGCTATTGAGCTATAGAACACCAATAGAAGGAGAGGGGGTATAATCAAGCTTCCTACGGAATAGTATAGGTATGAGTTAAGTATATATAAGTGAGTAGATTCTCTGTCTTCGAAAATATTGCCCATCAATCTTATCGTGCCGTTTCGTAGCATTATTATAGCTGTGATGGCGCCAAGTGTTACTCCATACTGAGCTGCCAGCGTCATACCTGCTATGCCGTTGCCGCTATTCATTGCTGCTGCCAAGGCGATGAATGCCACCGACGCCATATATATTAGACCTTGAGGGAACAGCGTTATGGGCTTTATGTTGTTCTCTCTAACAATGCGTTCGAGCACTCTGATGTCGAACAGAGCCAATATCATGTCTTTCACCTTCACTCGGCGCCTGTTGATGTAGAAGCTCATGCCTACCAACAACAGCACTATAAGTCCAAAGATCCAGTCGTTTGCCGGTTCCGACTGACGCTGGATGCTGTCTCTGTTGTTTCGAGTTCCTTTTATAGTGAACATGCTTTTGCGGTAAACCACGCTGTCGTTGTCGTCATGGGCAAAAAGCGAGTCGAGGGTCTTAGCGATATCGCTCACGCTGTCCTTCGCTGAGGTCACCACCGTGTCGGGCTCATAATAAAGCATTACCGGCACTGTTGTGTCGTAGTGGACTTGTGTTATATGTTGTGTGCTGTCGTTCATGTTGTCTTATAACGGTTTGGACTATTTGCCAATCATTATTTTTCGCTTGTCTATAGCTGTCCCCTGTTCAGCGTCATAGAGTAATATAGTGTATATGCCGGAGTTAAAAAAACTTGTGTCTATGCGTTTTGAGTCCCCTGTTGCTGCTGTTGTCGCTGTCGCCACTCTTCCGTTAATGTCGTAGATAACGATTGTTGTTTGACGGTCGAAACCATTGATGTTGATGGCTGTTGTTGCTGGGTTTGGGTAAATGGTTATATTTGTTTTTTTTGTCCTGTTGTCTGCTATCGAGCTTGTGCTGTCAGGAAATAGAGTCAACTTGCTTTGCAGCGGAATATGATATTGTGCTGTAGCTGTGAGTATCAAGTTGTTTGTTAGCGGAGCGTCAAGATGTATTGTCCCGTTGCCGTCGGTGTTGATGGTGCCTATGCCGTAAAGAGAGTCCTTCCAAGTCGCTGCCACTCTTAGTCCTGGTGTTCCGTGTAGGGTGATTATTGTGTCGTATGCCGCCACGCTGTCGATGTTCAGCGTCGACACTTTAGCGGCTCCAATGAAAGGCATCAGCGATGGGTCGCCTAGCAGGGAGTATATCTCCCAGTAAAAATCGGAGAATGGTGATCCGCTGGCGACGACTGCCCAGTTGCCAGCGTTGACTATCTGGCTTTGTGTCGATGCTTGATCTTGTTGGCTTTCGCTGTGGTTGTGGAGAAGGCGGTCGAAAGCTCCAAGGGCAATACTGTCGTATTGAGGTGTGCTGGTGGGCATGCCGTGTGCGCCGACAACCCAGTAGTAGTCTTCGTCCCACAAGGTCTCGTTGCTGGCACCTATCGCCCCTATGGCGCCGCCGTTGGCTTTGCGCAGTAGGTGTTCGCCAAAGCAGTCGCCTATAAACTCGTTAGCTCTGCAGCAGTTGTTGATGGAGATAAACGGCATGCCGTTTTGTCTCATTGTGTCGACGGTATATTTGTTGAAATTGGGTCTTATCCATCCTCCTGCCAAGCAATGTGCCGAATAGTTCACAAGACCTGCTCCTTGTCTCAGGTTGTCGATAATCTCCTCTTCTTGGTTCAGCGACGCGGGGTTATAGAAGCATACTGTGTCGTGGTCGCTGTCGAACTCCAGCAGTTGTTGTTTCAAGTAGTTGACCCCTCCATTTGTGGTTGTGGGCGCGGGTTCTGTCTCCTCATATCCCGCCACCAGAATGCTGCGGTTCAGATAGTTGTCGTCTTCTATCTGGTATTGCTCATATTTAAGTGTTTTGGCAATTATTGCGTTGAGTGTAGTTGTGTCCGATGCCGAAATACGTCCCAGCAGAGCGTCGGGTAGTATGTCTCCGGTGAATTCGGCGTAGTAGAGGTCGGTAAAGTGGGGGCTGAGTCCGCTAACCTGGTGTTGTCCATACCATGCGGGTATTTCGTTGTTGTCGCCAACCAGCAGTATGAATAGTGGCGCTGGTTTCTCGTCGCTCGCCTCGTCGTATCGTGATTGTAGCATGGCTTTTATCGCCTCGTTGTCGGCGTTGTCCACATACATTTCTTCGACGATATAGCCCTCTTGTCGTTTCCACGACAGCAATGGCTGCAGGTTCTCCCGGAACATCGATGGGGCAACAACGGTATACACCCTCGGGCTGTTGTTGTCGGCGAGCGAGTTGTCGTAGTCTTTTGCTGTCCTTGCGGGTTTCAAGGCTGATAGGCCGGCAAGCATGGGATTGATTGCCTCGTGTTTGCTTTGGTGCCATTCCGCATTTTGACCATACACTATAGCCGCGTCCATGTGGCGGCACACCTCCAGTGTGCCGTTTTCGCCAATTCTGACTGGCGATATGGTGAGTAGCGCCAGTCGGCTACCTCTCATCACTCCCAATGGCGTCAGCTGCACAGTTGTCGCCTCCCGTTCGCTCAATCCGGTCGACAAGGGTAGGTGTTCTCCTGTCAATGTCTCGCTCTTAAAGCGAGTTCCCGGTGCGTGAGCCAACGACTCCAGCAGTTGTTGGCTGTCGGCCAAAGGCTCCCATTGCTCGTCGTTGATTATTATTTTTGGGGCAGCCCCGTGGGGTATTACTACAATTTGCCGATATTGGGGCAGCAGGTATTCCTCTTTGTTGTTGGTGTGACTGTTGGCGCCCTCAGCCACAGGGCATAACGTGCCGTCGCCAAGCGGCTTGAAGTAAACCGTGCCGCTGTTGAACTCAAATCTTGTCAGCTGTTTGTCGGTATACACCACATTAAATCCAGGCCTTTCCGACCATTGGGCGCGAATCATGTTGCCATTTGGCGAAATCAACGCCAATAGCAGCGCCGCACAAATCATTATGTGGCGGAAATTGTTGATTATATGTGTTTTTGTCGACGAGGCCATGTTGATTATATTTTGCAAAAATACACAAAAAAACAATTTCCTCATTCCCAAATCGGGCATACCGAAACACCTACCCGCCATTTCGTCTCGTTCTAGGTCGAAAGGCTCTTTTAACCCTTTTTAAACTTTTATGCCTTTCAACCATTACAAATGTTACTTTTTTTAGTAAATTTGCAAAAATATATACAAATACAATTATTATTGCTGTGTACGCTAAATCAGTGGCTTGGATAAAAAATATATATTCTGTCGCAGGCAAGGAAGAAGGGAAAAATCCTTTCTTCACCCGTCTCCTCTTGCTTGTTGTGCTTTCCATTTTCGCCATAGCTCCCGTCCGGTCGCAGGTGGTCGATGACGGTATCACCTTTACCGATACAATTCCCGCTGAGCTCAATGTCGATGTCGACGACAGCGTCGACTCTTTGGCTATACTTCGCGAGCGTATCGACCAGCTCTCGCGCATGGTCGACTCAAGTCATGTCGCCATTGCCTCCATGCGTGGTCACATGCGTGAGCTGATATCTTTGAAAGACTCTCTCATTGCCATCAACGACCTCTACCAGAAGGAACTGCGCGAAAAAAACCGCCTTATGTCCGAGCAAGTCTCCGCCATGCAGGACAAAGAGAAACTTTTGGCAGAAAAAGAGGAACTCTACCGCCAGGCTTTGACCAGCTCCTCTATCGACAAGGCCAAGTGGGAGGGTGAGCTCAAAGCCAAAGAAGCCAGCATTGATGCCAAAACCCGCGAAATCGCCTACCTTCAGAAGGATATCGACTCCAAAGAGATAACACTCAAGTCGCAGCGCGAGAACTACGAGCATGTCCTTACCGAGAAGGAGCACTATCGCCATTTGGTCGACTCGTTGCAAAAACGTATCACCGCTGTCGAAATCGACATCATTCGCAAGCAGGAGGAAAACAAATACCTCGAGCAGAAAGCTAAAGAGGCCGAAGCCAAGACTGCCATCACCCTCAACAAAAAGAAAAAAGTGCGTCCCATTCAGGGCATCGCTATGCGTTTCTTCCGCACCCCCGACTGGGACATCCGTCTCACCCCCAAGGCCGAAGAGCCGGGCAAATACGACAAGGTGGTGCGCAACCGCAACGCCGGCGACATCGAGTTCGACTTCGTAACTGGCGCCTCAGTGATGCTTTGGGACCTCACCGACTTCATCAACAACAAGCCTGCCAAAGACACACTCTCCTCGTCGCGTCTCCCCGACATCCCTCGCTTCGACCAAAAGTTCAACTACGACCTGGGCATCTATGTCGGTTTCGGCGGCTCCAACCTCTTCAAAAATTTTTATATCGGCCCCAGCTTCCGCTTCGTCGACTTCTTCTACCTCACCGTGGGTGTCAACATCTGTGAGTACGAAGTCCTTATCGACGGCTACAAAGACGGCCAGTCGCTCGACGCCGTCCTAACCCTCGACGACATCACAGCCAAATCGTGGCTCGTCAAACCCTTCATCTCACTCTCCATCGACCTCGATTTCCTCTCCTATATCAAGAAATAAACCACACAAACCTTTGTAATCCATTCAACATCATCATATCATGAGTCAACCGTTTCTGATTTACAATACACTTACACGACAAAAAGAGCTCTTCAAACCTCTCACCCCCGACCATGTGGGCATGTATGTCTGCGGCCCCACCGTCTATGGCGACGCCCACCTCGGTCACGCTCGTCCTGCCATCACCTTCGATGTGCTCTTCCGCTACCTTACCCATCAAGGCTACAAGGTGCGCTATGTGCGCAACATCACCGATGTGGGACACCTCGAGCATGACGCCGACGAGGGTGAGGACAAGATAGCCAAAAAGGCCCGCCTCGAGCAGCTGGAACCCATGGAAGTGGCTCAGTATTACACCAATCGCTACCATGAGGCTATGGATCGCCTCAACGTCCTTCGCCCCAGCATCGAGCCTCACGCCAGCGGCCACATCATCGAGCAAATCGAGCTCGTCCAGAAAATCCTCGACGCCGGATACGCCTATGTCAGCAACGGCAGCGTCTATTTCGACGTCAACAAGTATGCCGCCGACACCAAACAGTATGGCCGTCTCAGCGGTCGTGTCATCGACGAAATGCTCTCCACCACCCGCCAGCTCGACGGTCAGGAAGAGAAACGCAACACCGCCGACTTCGCCCTCTGGAAGAAAGCCGCGCCCGAGCACATCATGCGTTGGAACTCCCCCTGGAGCATAGGCTTCCCAGGTTGGCACACCGAGTGCACAGCCATGGGCACCAAATATCTCGGCGAGATGTTCGACATCCACGGCGGCGGAATGGACCTCATGTTTCCCCACCACGAAAGCGAGATAGCTCAGCAAACCTCCGTCACAGGTCACGGCCCTTGCCACTATTGGATGCACAACAACATGATCACCATCGAAGGACAGAAGATGGGCAAGTCGCTCGGCAACTTCATCACCCTCGACGAATTCTTCAACGGCAGCCACATCAATCCCAAGGACGGCAAAGAGATGCTCGCCAAGGCCTACAGCCCCATGACCATACGTTTCTTCATCCTCCAGGCACACTATCGCAGCACCGTCGACTTCAGCAACGACGCCCTCCTCGCAGCCGAAAAAGGCTACTCACGCCTCATGCAAGCCTTCAAAACCCTCCGCTCCCTCCAACCCTCCAAGGCAAGCTCCATCGACGTCAAAGGCTACCGCCAGCTCTGCTACGACGCCATGAACGACGATATGAACACCCCCATAGTCATCTCTCACCTCTTCGACGCCGCCAAGGCCATCAACACTGTCAACGACCACAAGGCAACCCTCACCAAAGAGGACATCGACGAGCTGACATCTTTGTTCCAAACCTTTGTCTTCGACATCATGGGTCTTCGCGACGAGGCCTCAACCGACAATACCGCCCTCATCGACGGTCTTATGCAGATGATCCTCGACGTCCGTGCCACAGCCAAGGCCAACAAAGATTGGACCACCAGCGACAAGATCCGCGACAGCCTCGGCCAGCTCGGCATCGCCGTCAAGGACGGCAAGGATGGCGCCACTTGGGAGTTGAAATAACCACCCCATCTCGCCCTCGTGATATAATATTATAACAATTATAGTTCAATATATTATGGAAAACCTAGTCATTTTTGGTGCGCCTGGTGTTGGCAAAGGAACCCACGCCGGCATCTTGGCGGAAAAATACAACCTTCTGCATCTTTCCACCGGCGACATGCTGCGCGCCGAAATCCAGTCAGGCTCACCCTTGGGCGAGCGTGTCCGCGCCAAAATGGAGAAAGGCGACCTTGTCGGCGACGATGTTGTCATCGCTCTCGTCGACAAGGCCCTGGCCTCAACCAATTCCGGCGTCATCCTCGACGGCTTCCCGCGCACCGTTCAGCAAGCCCAAGCCCTCGACTTCCTCTTCAAAAACCATGGCCGCCGCATGAATTGCGTCATCTCCATCGACGCCCCTCGCGACGAGCTCGTCCGCCGCATTCACGAGCGCGCCCTCATCTCCGGCCGCGCCGACGATGCCAACGACGACACCATCCGCCACCGCCTCGAGGAATACGAGCAGAAAACCAAGCCTGTCATCGATTTCTACAAAGTCTCCGGCTTGCTCGTGAGCATCGACGGCAGCGGCGAAATCAACCAAACAAGCATGAGACTCTGCCAAATTGTCGACTATCTCATCAAGCACTCCAAATAAATAATTATAGTATTCATTATTTATATTTTTAGCGGACTCATAGCGGACCCATAGCGGACCTACACACCACCTCGATAGTACCCAGATAGTACCTAGATAGTACCCAGACAGTATTCAAAAGTTCATTTCAAATACCATTTTTCGCATGGAAATCAAACAACAGTTGAGCGACCTCATCTTCTCCAAGGGAGAACTGAAAAAAAACGTATACCAATCCACCAAAACTTCTTTCGAGCTTTTCCGCCACACCGCGCGCACCATTGTCTCCGCCCTTCAGGAGGAAAATCGCAAGAAAGGCAGCAACCTTGTTTTTGAGTTCACCGACAGAGGCGATTTCGAGTTCGAGATCCGTTTCGCCAGCGACCTGCTCATTTTCATGATGCACTCCAACGTCTTCGAGTTCTCCCGCAATCACGAGGTCATGAAATCATCCTACATCCGCGAAAACCCCGACCGCTCCTACTGCGGAGTCATCCACGTCTACAACTTCCTCTCCGACTCCTTCCTCTATCAGCGCGACAACGACTTGGGCTATCTCATCGGCCGCATCTTCGTCAATTCCGAAAACCATTACTTCATCGAGGGCAAGCGTGAGTTGGGCATGCTCTACAACAATTTCAACACCTCTGTCATCAACCAAGAGTCGGTTATGAGCATAGTGGAATCGGCTATCGAATACACCACCAATTTTGATCTTTTGACCCCGCCTTACGACGAAATCAAGGTCGTCTCAGTAGGTGAGATGCGCAACAGTTTTGATAAAAAATCAATGGTAACGGCAAAGCGCTTAGGATTTAGATTTCAGGCAGATACCGATGCTTGATATTAATTATTCACCATTCGATGTGAAAAAAAATTTTGCCATATCAGAAATTGTTTGTACTTTTGCAACCGCTTTTGAGACTTGAAAGTGCAGCAAAAGTCATCCTCAAAAATGACAATTTTCAATTTCAAAAAGCAAAAGGCTCCGTTCGTCTAGCTGGCCCAGGACGTAAGATTTTCATTCTTAAAATCGCGGGTTCGAATCCCGCACGGAGTACAAATAGAAAAGGAAAAAATAGAAGTTATTAATTATGGCACATCACAAGTCAGCAAAAAAAAGAATCCGCTCCAGCGAGAAAAAAAGAATTGAGAACAGATATTACGCAAAGACCATGCGCAACGCTCTGCGTGATTTCCGCGCCCTGGAGGATAAGGCTGTAGCCGTTGAAAGACTGCCCAAGATGGTTTCCATCCTTGACAAGTTGGCAAAACGTTCGGTTATCCACAAGAACAAAGCCTCCAACCTCAAATCCAAATTGATGAAGCAGGTTAACGCTATGTAATTCATTTTACGGCGAAGATTAATAAAAAAGAGGATATTACTATCCTCTTTTTTTATATATATACTTGTCTCTGAAGCAACTATTTGGTTGTCCTCTTCTTTTGCCGCACAACTAATTACTCCTAGTCACATTTAGTATTGCTATCCAAAAATTATAATTAATTCATCTTTTTGCTTATGAGTTTTTTTAACTCTTTCTACGAGAAACTATACAAAATCAGATTCGTTTTTCCTCTCTTGTTTGTCATCGGTTCCCTCGTCGGTTTTTTCGCCATTTATCAGCAATCTCTATCGTTGATAATAGTAGGTCTTATTATTGCCGCTATTTCAGAGATCCTCATGGCGGTATTTCTTATCATGTCTTTGATACTCCTTCGTTTCCGTGTTGTGATAGCTTTCGCTTTGGCTATGATAGCCAGCGGAATCGTCTTTGTGTATGCGTTGCAATATCTTAAAGAAAAAAATGGGAAAGATATTGTCGAAATGGTCGACTCAATCGCCGATGATTCTTATGAGACAAATTCCGACGACAATAGCTTTCCTTTTGAGGGTGTTTATGACGAAACTAACAACAATGGCGAATTTGAGTCGGTGTCAGATGTTGCGGAGGAAGCAACTGTAGAGGTGCCCTCGGAACCAGCTTAGAGCTCGGCGAGGTAAAGGTTACATATCGTTTCTTGCCTACGTTCAGAAAAAACAATCACCTTGTCCCAGTTTAAATAATAATCATTTCTATATCGACCGAATAATGCCATCGTTGTCGAAAAGGTCGTTGATGGTGCCGTGGGAGAGGTGTATCCCATGAATCCCTATCTGGCGCGCCCCTTCAAGGTTTTTCTCTATGTCGTCGATAAACACAGTTTCGTCGGGCACCAATCCTTGTTCCTCTACAATTCGTTTAAATCCTTCTGGCGACGGTTTGCGGCAATGCATAATTTGCGAGAAGTATGCCGCGTCGAAGCAACGCTCAAAGATGTCGTACCCAAATTTTTCTTTCAGCCGTTTGGTGAAACAGATGTAGTTTATCTCATTGGTGTTGCTAAACAAAAACAGACGGTATTTCTTTCTTAGCTTGAGCAGCAGCTCCACCCTTTCTCTCGGCACATCGATAAGTATTGCGTTGACAATTTCGTCCACCACCTCGTCGCTGAAGTCCTTGCCGGCGGCTTTGCGGATATAGTCGCGATATTCTGCGGGGCTTATCATGCCTTTCTCAAAGAGGTCCATCTCCTCCGACTGGTAATCCTTGCTGTAAAAGCGACCCAAGTTAGTAGCGCCATGTTTCAAAAGAGCCTCCTCGACGTTCTCGTAACGTATGTCGTGTATTACGCCGCCAAAGTCGAAAATAATGTTTTTATAATTGTTGAGCATATTTGCTTGAAAATCTGTCGTTCAAAGATTATTGTATCTATTTAAATATTTGGATTTCTGACTGTTGTGTGAGTGGAGCCTGTTTTTCGTTTTGCAAAGATACTATTTTTTTGATTTTTGCCATTTCTTATGCTCCTTTGTGAGGTCTGTAAGACTTATTTTACAAAAATACACTTGTTGATTATCAGTATTATATGTTTAAAAACATCAAAAAAATAAAAAAAAATTTGTCAGAATGAAAAATTGTCGTACTTTTGCAATCGCAAAAAAGGAAAGGACTTCTAAATATTGCAAACGGTTCGGTAGTTCAGTTTGGTTAGAATACATGCCTGTCACGCATGGGGTCGCGAGTTCGAGTCTCGTCCGGACCGCCAAACAACGAGAAGCTCTCAGATATGAGAGCTTTTTTTGTCCCCTTCTTTTACCCGCATCCATCCAAAGGTGAGTGTGGTAGGGTGGGGGGCAGGCAAATCCAGAGGGGCTGACTGGTTTTGACAGCAAGGATAATGGATTTGTAAGCATGCAGGCTCACGCATCAGCAGCCTTGAAAACCGATGCAAACCGATAATTGGCGAAAATAACTACGCTCTTGCTGCCTAACCGAAGTACAGTAGGTAGGGCTTAATCCCCGCAAAAGTTGCAGGGACAAGACATCTCCCAGCCGCCCCGACCGTCGGCTGCTGACAAGGGGGTGCTCGCAAAGACGGGATAGCCGGCATAATTCCTCGCGTTGCCGGTGAAATTTTAGAGGATAAGGGCTGCCTTGGGTGTCCGCGTCCGGAGCCGCCTCGACAATCAATCACGGAATAAGCATGTAGAAAGCACATCAGTTACTTGTTTGGACGGCGGTTCGACTCCGCCCAGCTCCACATAAAAAGGCTCATGAAGAGCCTTTTTTTTATATCCCTCAGCTGGAGTCTCACCGCCGTCCAGACGGCGGTTGTCGGCCGAGCCGACGGCGAGCCACGACTCCGCCCAGCTCCACTTTGAACGGGGAAAACACTCCCCGAAACACAAAGAAAGACACTGATAATCAAAAGGATTGTCAGTGTCTTTTTCTATTTCTGCACCGACCAACCATCTAGACTATTGTTCCACGGGTTGCATCAGGATGGATGGTGCAGAAAGATGTTGATAGTCTGACAAATATCCACACACCGAAATACCCACGGAGGTGTCCGGATGGGATAGGGATGGGGTAGTGGGAAAATGTTCAAAATCTGAGACCGTTTTTTCTCTGACTGAGACCAATTTTTGTCGTTGTAAGATATTGTCTAACATAAAATTGAAACAAAAATGACTATCACATTCGTATGCAGAGCCACAAAAGTCAGTAAAAAGGACGGACTGACCTTCTTAACGTAGCCATCGCCAATCCCAAAAACAAAGAAGAATTGACACTTACATTCTCCGGCCATAAGACCGGATTGAGGCTAAGTGATTTTGTGAATGCCGCAAAGACCATTGGATTGGAAGAAAATTTGGTGCATAACCTTATCGGAGGTCTTCAAAAAGCGCTCCCAAAGTGGCAAATGTTGATAGCCAACTCCTTTCTGTCAGATG
This sequence comes from uncultured Bacteroidales bacterium, assembly GCA_900316965.1. Classification (GTDB taxonomy): domain Bacteria; phylum Bacteroidota; class Bacteroidia; order Bacteroidales; family P3; genus Colimorpha. The sequence goes on along the minus strand of ONEY01000008.1, from coordinate 5,918 downwards.
AGATGAAAAAAAGAATATGAAGGTTTAGTAATGTCCAGATTGTATCGTTTGCAGAATTAGGGATTATCTTCTAATTGGCCTGGTATTTTCTTTTGCTGCTATCAAAAGATATTTTTTGCTGCAATAAAAAGATTTTGTATATTTGCATCAATAAATAAAATACGAAGCAGATGATATTAAAGTCTTATATAGAACAAGTTGTATTAAACCAAGCTAGGCAAAACATTTCAAAAAAGAATGAAATACAACGAGAAAATACGAGTTCCATCCATCCAGTAGATGGTTTTGCAAGCATTATTACAGGTCTTCGTAGATGTGGAAAAAGCACCTTGATGCGGCAGATGGCAGGACGATATACCAGAAAAGAATGTCTTTCTCTAAATTTTGAGGATATCAACCTGATTGGATTCTCTGCCGACGATTTCAAGCGTCTGTATGCCTACATCCAGGATTCCGGAAGCCGAATTCTCTTTTTCGATGAGATACATATAATAGATGGATGGGAGTTGTTTGTCCATCAATTGCTTCGCGAAGACTACACCGTATTTATAACAGGCTCCAACGCATCTATGCTCAGCGTAGAACTTGGAACCAACCTAACAGGAAGGCACATCTCCACCGAGATGTTTCCGTTTTCATATACGGAATACCTCACATATCTGAAGAAGACCTCGGGCAAAAAAGCTTTTATGCAATATCTCGTCGATGGCGGTATGCCAGAGTATCTTGCTTCAAAAGACAAGCGTGTGCTACTTACTATGCTGGATGACATACTGATACGCGATATTGCCATCAGGCACGGCATACGGAATGTTGACCCACTGAGGAAACTGGCATCCTACCTGTTGACCAACATCGCCAAACCATATACTGCAAACAGGTTGACATCTGTTGCCGACGACGTAGCCACTTCATCGGTGCTTGAATATATCTCTTATATGCGCGATGCATATCTGATAGATTCTATAGGACAATACGCCACCAATGTACGCGCCACACAACGCAACCCCAAAAAGGTGTATGCAATTGACACGGGCATCTCTAATGCCGTCAGTCTTTCGCAAACCGACGACTATGGCCGCTTGTTAGAGAACAACGTGTTTCTCAATTTGCGGAAGCAACACAAAGGCCACATCTTTTACTACCAAGGTACTGGCGAATGTGATTTTGTGGTGACCGACAGCCACAACAAACCATCATCGCTCTACCAGGTCTGCCTGGAGCTGACCGATGAAAACATACAACGAGAGATAGGTGGACTGCGTGATGCAATGGGTGAACTCCATTTATCTTCTGGCACCATCGTAACCCTGTCAGACGAAGAGCGTCTGGAAGTCCCCGAAGGTACAATTGAGATTGTCAAAGCGTATAGTATTTGATGCCTTCGTAGTGGGTTCTTTGTGCCTTCTTTATGGTATCATTGTATCCTCTGTATAACTTTTTACACCATCTACTCATAACGGTCACACAATTACCACCAAGTAAGTCACCTCCAAGACCACCCTCAAATTGAAGATGGCCCCCTGCGGTGGCTTCGCAGTGAGCATCCGGGAGCGGTAATAGCCAACAAACGATTCTGACAGCTTGCGTCTCGAAGAGACACCACATCAATAACCCCACACTAAGCGGCTGCAAGTCGCGCAGTGTGGGGTATTTATCACACCTTTACCCATCGCGTGTCGGAGACACGCAACTAATGAATAAAGGTTACGATTCCGTCTTATTCTTCACATACAGTGAGTAAGACAGTATTGTATCCGAACGTTTTGAATAGTATCTCGAGACGCTTCAACCCACTCTCTTCTGCTTTTTGGAGTATGCCGTAATCAATGGCATTCTTCTCCAAATCAGCTTTTGCTCGTTCTTTTATGGGTTTGGTGAGCTCGTGGCCCCAAGTGCCGCTCTCATATTCGGTAGTAAAGTCGGAGGGGTTCATAATGATGTCGAACAACTCAGCCCGTGGAAGTTTCATTTCCAGTGTATCTCCGTGAGTTTTCCATCATAAAAGTCGCTTCCAATGTGTGACCGGGCGCGTCCTTTGTCCGTATCGGATGGAGAAGACGTCTTTGTAGACCAATGGTCTATAGCTGTTTATAAAACGGACTAAAACGGTTTTGACCGGAGGAATTTATTATCTTAATTTTGCACATCTAAAATTGTTAAGCTTAACACACCCGTTATGGCAAAAAAAGATTTTAAAAAATTTATTCCCAGCGTCGCAGAAGCCGACCGCTATTGGAAGGAATGGTTGACGAAGGATTCCTATGTCTATGCTGAGGATGCTTTGGCCAGACTTTTCGGCATGCGTGACAAGAATTATCTCGATGCCAGCGATCTGATGATCAAGTGCTCGACGCTCAACGACTTCTACAGCACGAATATTTATGCTGTATACAATGTGGTCAAACATTATCTTGAGGTGGGCGACCTGAAGGGGCGACTGGCTAAGGGAGACCTGTCGCTCGTCGAGTATCTGCGTAAGGTGCAGGTGAAAAAGAAAGATCAATCAACTTCCGAAAAGGATTTCTACTCCTTCGCCACCAAGTTCTGTGCGCACCACAATCCTGAAGCATACCCCATCTACGACTCGTATGTGGATCGAATGCTGCGCGAGTTGCGCAACCGAGACCGGAAAATCCAATTCCGCAACGATGAACTCAAGGATTACATAAAGTTCGTAAACGTCATCCGGCGGATGCAGAAAGAATACCGGATAGAGAAGCTCTCTTTCCGACAGGTGGACATCATGCTGTGGCTTGCCGGCAAGGAATATTTCCCACAAAGATAGATAAATAAACAAATGTAAAAACATCAAATAATAGTTGTTATGAAAAAAGTATTATTCGCTTTCGCCCTCTTGTTAGGGCTCTCCAGCTCCGTGTGGGCTTATGATTTTAGTGCTGTTGCTCCCAGTGGACAATTATTGTACTATTCTTTTTCAGTTGATGGCGTTCTCTTCGTGAATTATCCTAATGATGATTTAAATGGAAATGTGGATAACAATGCTATCATATGGTCTAGCAATCCATGGGATGGTTATACCAAACCGACAGGAAATCTTGTTATTCCGGATTCTGTAACATATAATGGAACGGTTTATGTGGTTCGTGGCATCAATGATTGGGCATTTTACGGCTGCGACGGACTAGCTTCTATTACAATTCCTTCTACAATCAATAAGATTGGCGTTAATGCATTTGGCAATTGTACCAATCTATCTACTGTGAATTATAATGCCACTTTTGCAGAATTCTATTGGAGGGGAGGCTATACTGACTTTTTTGACGAGTACCATCAAGCACCATTCTATGGATGTAATAATCTTAACACTGTAAATTTTGGATCCAATGTGACTCGTATTCCCGAGTACATGTTTTGTTATTGCTTAGGGTTAAATTCCATTGAATTGCCTTCAAGTCCCTTGTCCATTGGAAAATATGCATTTTATGCGTGTCCGATGTTACCATCCATGACGATTCCGAATTCTGTTGTTTCAATTGATAACCATGCGTTTGATTTTGTTAATCATATTATTTACAACGGGACATTATCTGGAGCCCCATGGGGCGCAAAAGTGATGAATGGATATGTGGATGATAATGGTTTTGTATATACCAGTTCAAGTTCAATAAATACCCTTAAGGGTTATATCGGAAACCAAAGCACTATTACAATTCCAAATGCAGTTACAAAAATTGCTTCATATGCCTTTCTGTTTAATCCTAACATTACAAAAATAAATATTTCAAATAACGTTAATACAATTGGTAAATATGCATTTTACTCATGTTCTGCGTTACAAAGTATGACTCTTCCAAATCAACTTACAACGATAGATACAGCACTCTTTTCCTACTGTCGGTCTCTTCATATAGTTAATATTCCATCAAGTGTTCAATCAATAAGGAAAGATGCTTTTTCCTACTGCGATTCCATTGACACATGCTATTTCAATGCAAATAATTGTAGTGTTGATTATGCATTTTATACCGATGGAAGTATTTTTTGTTCAGCTACAGGATTGAGGCCACGGAATTTAGTGTTTGGGAACAATGTGTCAACTATTCCCTCGAGTGCTTTTGAATCAGGAATTGATGAATATAATAATTATGTTGATAGATATGACTATAGAAAAATTAGAAATATTACATTTGGAGAAAACGTACAAAGCATAGGCAATAGGTGTTTTGCATTCACGGCAGATAATTTTTATAAAATAATTTTCAAAGGAGGTAATTCCCCAAGTTTTGGGGATCTGACTTGGTATCCGTACTATGGGGGAAACACAAATAATACGGCTATTGTGTCTGTGCCCTGTGGATCGACATCACAATACTTGTCAATACTTGGTAACATATTTAGTCATATAGAAGAATACGCACCTTCGTTTGCGGCTTTATCATCCAATGATGATTGGGGTATAGTTCAGATACTGTCTATGCCAACCTGTTCAACTCCAGCTGCTCTCAATGCCATTCCCGCCAGCGGCTACCGCTTCGACCATTGGAGCACCGGCAGCACGCAGAATCCCTATTCGCTGACTGTCACCACCGACACCGTCATCACTGCCTACTTCGTCAGCGAAGGTGGCACCGAGGGTATTGAGGACATCAACGCCGACGGTGTCAACATTTATGTAAAGGATGGACGCATCGTGGTCGATGGGACGACCGAGGAATACAGTATCTACGATATAACAGGTCGCATGGTGGCGCATAGTCATGGTGCGGAGGTTTCGTCCCCACTATCGTGTGGAGTCTACCTGGTCAAGGTCGGTTTACGACCCGCATGTAAGGTGGTGGTTCGCTAATCTCTAACTGATTACCATATGTTATAGAATGATAACCTAAAAGTAATGAACCCCGATGGTTTTTCCAACTATCGGGGTTTATCGTTTTTTATAATGATGTTTGTGGACTATTCGCCTATTGAGGTGAGGCGACGGACAAGTGTCAGGCCTCCCTGCTGGCCTATCTCGTAGAGGGGCCAAGAGGAGTCGCCGTGTATCACATTGGCAAGTATCGTAGCGTGGCCCAAGGCGAAAAAAGGCGGCTTGGAATGTGTCGTTGGCCAAGCCTTCACCCTATAGCTATACTGGCAGCTGGCAGCCGATGCAGTTCGGCGGCGAGCGGTACGATGCCCGTATAAGCGGCCGTAATGCAACCCGAGCAAAGGTCTATGATGCAAAAGACATAGTAGTTTCCTGGCAGCTCCACTTGGAGAACGAATTTTTTCAATGAAAACACTGATAATCAAAATGATTGTCGGTGTTTTCTGCTTTATGGAGTCTCCTGCTCTCTGAACTATGGTTTCTCGGATTGCATCAGGATGACCGAGTTAAATGATTACAGAAACATGCTGACAATCATATACATATCCACAACCACCATCCACCAAAGAGGTGTCTGTATAAGATGGAGAGGTGGATATGGAAAATGTGCAGAATCTGAGACCTGTTTTTTCTCAGCTGAGACTGAATTTTTTTATATCTTATTGTTTAACTTATAATTAAAAGAAGAATGTATGATGGCACTTGTGAAGGCCACTTTCAGCTTTCTCAGCCAAACTTATTTCACGTAAACTATGTTTGTATGGGTTCAAGGGTCAGTAAGAAGGACAGACAATATTTTTATAGGATAGATACGACTTTTTTTGACTTGCAGCAGTAGAAGTTGTAGTTTCGATTTACAATATCCATTTTTTTTAAAAAGTTTTGGTTGATAGTGTATATTTTTGTATATTTGCAAATCAACCAACAATCCTATTTGAAATATAACATTATGGTTACTAAGGATTTATTAAGACGGGTTATCTATGACCAGCGTGAATTAATGGAAGGACTTGGTGTGGATCGCCAGATTCTCAAGGAGCAGATTGCAGCACCTGAGATATTAGTGATATCTGGCGTGAGGCGCTGT
>ONEY01000032.1 GCA_900316965.1 uncultured Bacteroidales bacterium | reverse complement strand
AAAATAGAATTTTGGAGTTAGGGTATACCTTAAAAAAACAACTGAGATTTGAGATTTGAGATTTAAAAAAATTAAGACACTAAGAAATAACACCATACAAAACAACGATAGGAATAATCGTGACGATATCTCTCAATATGGGGCTATTTTAGCATATAAAAAGTGTGTGTGTTTATTGTAAAAGGTCAATAAACGATGAGAAAAACGCTGAGTTGGATAGACGGTTATGTATGGGCAAGGAGGCTATGAGTCCGCTATGAGTCCGCTGAAAGTTCACTTCACATTATTAGACACAACATATCGCACAGTATTTCCTCATGAATTTAGACGAGAGAAAAAACATATTTGCCAGAGGACAAAATTTTCGTCGATGTTATGCGTTATTAATGCCGTGGAGAAAGAGAACAACATATTAGAAGTGCGAAATCTGACTGTAGCATTCGACGGCCGCACCGTTGTCGACGAGGTGAGCTATAGCCTAGGCAAGGGGAAAACCCTGGGCATAGTGGGCGAAAGCGGGAGCGGAAAGAGTGTCAGCACGATGGCGCTGATGGGGTTGCTGCCGAAGAACGCCACGGTGAGAGGAAGTGCCCTTTTGGGGAGTGAGAGCGGAGAGGGGATAGAACTGTTGTCGCTAGACGAAGAAGGATTCAGCAGAGTTAGAGGCGGCGAGATATCGATGATATTTCAAGAGCCGATGACGTCGCTCAACCCCGTGCACCGCTGCGGAAGCCAGGTGATGGAGATGCTGAGGCAGCACGAGAATGTAGGGGACGAAGAGGCTCGGAAACGCACGCTGGAGCTATTTGAAGAGGTGCTGCTGCCAAGGCCTGAGAAAATCTTTGAGAGCTACCCACACGAAATAAGCGGCGGGCAGAAGCAGAGAGTGATGATAGCCATGGCATTGATATGCAAGCCAAAAGTGATTATTGCCGACGAGCCCACCACGGCGCTTGACGTCACCGTGCAGAAAACCATCCTAGACTTGTTGCGGCAACTGCAAAAGCGTCACAACCTATCGATAATATTTATAACCCACGACCTTGGCGTTGTTGCCAACATAGCCGACGATATAGCCGTGATGTACCACGGGAAGATAGTGGAATACGGGGCAGCAGACGAGATACTTCGCGAGCCGCGGCATCCATACACACGAGGGTTGCTGGCCTGTCGACCGCCCCTGGAAGGTCGTCCCGAACGACTTCACACCGTGGCAGACTTCATGTCGGCGGAGGGAGAGCGACAAGAGCCGGCGAAAGAGGCATCATCAGACAGAAAAAAGAGGGAGAGAAATGCCGACGACATAATCCTTTCAGTAAGGAACCTCAATGTTGCCTATCCGATAGAAAAGAGTTTTTTTGGCAAGACGAAGAAAGTCCTGAACGCCGTTGACGACATCAGTTTTGACGTTGTGAGAGGCGAGACACTAGGACTTGTAGGCGAGTCGGGGTGCGGCAAGACGACATTGGGCAGAGCCCTGCTGCGCCTAGTAGACAGCGCGTCGGGGAGCGTAACCTTTGACGGTCAGCGTCTAGACACCCTAAACCCCAAGGCGTTGCGGCAGCTGAGGCCAAAAATGCAGATAATATTCCAAGACCCCTACTCGTCGCTCAATCCCCGACTGACGGTAGGGCAAGCCATTATGGAGCCGCTGTCGGTGTACGCCAAAGGCACCAGCACATCGAGGCGGCGCGAGAAGGTGAAGGAGCTAATGCAACGAGTAGGACTCGAGCCAGCGTGGTATGACAGATATCCACATGAGTTTTCGGGAGGTCAGCGGCAGAGAGTATGCATAGCCAGAGCCCTGGTACTAAATCCCGAGCTAGTGATATGCGACGAGTCGGTGTCGGCTTTGGACGTCTCGGTGCAGGCACAAGTGCTCAATCTGCTCAACGAGTTGAAAGCCGACTATGGATATACATATATCTTTATATCGCACGACCTTTCGGTGGTGCACTTCATTTCCGACAGGATAATGGTAATGCGAGCAGGGAAGATGATAGAACTTGCCGACGCCGACAAGTTGTTCAACAAACCTAAAAGCGACTACACACGTCAACTGATTGACGCGATTCCGAGGATAGAGCTATAGAGAGAAGATATTAGCGGCGTTTGCTAGTCATCTCCTTGGCCTCGATGGTCATGGTGGTGTGAGGCACGGCGCGGAGGCGCTCTTTGGGAATGAGTTTGCCAGTAACCTTGCAAATGCCGTAAGTTTTGTTCTCGATACGGATAAGAGCAGCCTCGAGGTCTTTGATGAACTTTTGCTGACGAGCGGCCAATTTGGAGTTTTCCTCCTTAGAGAGGACAGAGCTGCCCTCCTCAAGAGTTTTGAAAGTAGGAGAAGTATCGGTAACGTCGTTGCCGGCATTGGCCACGGCGGCATTCAAAAGATCAAGATTTTTCTTGGCATCCTCGATTTTTTTAAGAATCAACTCCTTGAATTCCTGAAGTTCTTCGTTAGAATAATATTTCTTCTCTTCTGTTTTGTCGTGTGTTGCCATAGTGAGTGATATTTCGTTATTAACAATAGTAACAACGTTGCAAATATACATTAAATTGTTTGACTTTTGCAAGTATCGACAAAAAAAAATCACATTATGCAAAGAATCACGGCATTAAAAAAAACAGACATGCTATTACAATGTCCATTTTTTGCCTTTTCGAAGTCTCTTTCGTGCAAAATAATCATCTTACAGGGGGAAAAGACTGCATCCTACAAAAGACACAATATGTCTCCACTTGTTGCGTTATAACACTAACAAATCCTGCGCCAACGTTTCCTCCAATGAAAAACGCAATAATCGCCATATTTCTGTTTCTTTTTGCCGCCACTGCCTCCGCACAGTGGGACATTGACACGCTTGGATATACAAGACAATACAAATCAAAGTATCACATAGGGACTCCGTGGCACCCCGCTAATAATGAAGAGTTTTATCTTCAAACGGCCGGTGATAATTTTATCACTTGCAAGGGCGGCTACATTGCTAACTTCGCTATGCTTCCGCTAAAGGCTCGCAAATCAATCGCCTCAATGCGGTGCAAAAGCTCGGAAGTGTCTAAGGTTGTCTGCACTCAGGACGAGTATCACATCAGACCTTGGCCTGAAGAGGACCGAAAGGTCGCAAGTAGACATTGGTGGGTCGTTCTTGCCGACAGCACCTGTCTTTGTTTCGACAGGCACGGACGGTTCCAGATGGTTGAACATTATTATGACGGCTTGGGAGAACGATGGACTTCTATGATTCCCGAGAAAGCTCTGTCGCATATAAAGCAGGAATGCATTGCAGAACAGAAATACCACATTCTTAGGATATCGGTGTCCGACAAGGGCTATCGTGTCTATTATTGGATTGAAACACCTGGCTTAATAACCATAGGACTTCCACCATCTTTTCTGTATGACCGGAACTGGAACGTCATCTGTCACAGCCAACCACTATAAAAGAAGACGAGGGCATTAAGCCCTCGTTTGTTGTTTTGTGCGGATGGGGGGACTCGAACCCCCACTCCGTGAGGAACTAGATCCTAAGTCTAGCGCGGCTACCAATTACGCCACATCCGCTCGAAAAAGGAAGTGCAAAAATACACAAAAAATCCAATTCAGAGCCATAAATCGGAAAAAGAAAATACACATCACTTATTATCATACAATTACAAAAGGCAAAGAGAATAAAAAAAGGCGAGTGAAGATCTCTTTTTCCATTTTTTGGACAATAAAAAAACGACTTTTTAGTTATTGTTTGAGCAGTTTTTCATCTGTGAATATTGATATGAAACGACTATCCTTAATAATACTGATATTGTTTATGGCGATGGTGTCACACGTGAGGGCCTCATACATACTGATACCCATGGACGAGACCCAGCGCAACCACCTGAAAGCCTATGGCATAGCCTACTACGCGCTGGAGCGTGAGGTAGAGGTGACCTGGTTGCTCAACTACCGAGGGGGCGCATTTATGATGAAATACGCCGACGCCCTGGAGCGCCAAGCCAAACTGCGGGGAGTGAGCATAGAGGTCATAGCCGACGGCCAGTCGACAGCCATACTGTCGGAGATAGCCGACGCCTCGGTAAACATGGACGCCGTAAAGTTGCAAAAAGCGCCAAAGATAGCCGTCTACTCGCCCAAAACGAAGCTGCCGTGGGACGACGCTGTGACGCTGGTTATGACCTATGCCGAGATACCCTATGACGTGGTATACGACGAAGAGGTTATGGCAGGCGTGTTGCCCACGTACGACTGGTTGCACCTGCACCACGAAGACTTTACAGGTCAGTACGGAAAATTTTGGGGCAACTACCGCAACGCGCAATGGTATATAGAGGATGTGCGCGACCAAGAGGCCCGGGCGCACAAGCTAGGATACTCGAAAGTGTCGCAACTGAAGCTCGCCGTGTGTCACAAGATACGCGACTTTGTTATGGGAGGCGGATTTCTCTTTGCCATGTGCAGCGCACCCGACAGCTACGACATAGCGCTGGCCGCAGAGAATGTGGACATATGCGACGTGATGTTTGACGGCGACCCCATGCAACCCAACGCCCAGCAGCTACTCGACTTTTCGAAGTGCTTTGCCTTCAAAGACTTTAGGATAAGCACCAATCCGTCGGAATACGAAGTCTCGACCATAGATATTGACGACCGAACCCGTTCAAGACAAATCAACGAGAAAAACGATTTTTTCACCCTGTTCGAGTTCTCAGCCAAATGGGATTGGATACCCACCATGCTGACACAGAACCACACACGCATAATACACGGATTCATGGGTCAGACGACGGCGTTCCGCCGGTCGACGGTGAAGAGCAGCGCCCTCATCATGGGAGAGAACAAAGAGCTTGACGAAGTGCGCTACCTGCACGGCGAATATGGCAAAGGCACATGGACATTCCTTGGCGGCCACGACCCCGAAGACTACCGCCACTTTGTAGGCGACCCGCCCACCGACTTGTCGCTCTATCCAAACTCGCCAGGATACCGCCTTATACTGAACAACATACTCTTTCCCGCGGCGAAGAAAGAGAAGCACAAGACCTGATGGCGTCAAAGTAGGTTTAAAAGTTTAACAACAAAAGAGATAGTTTTTGATGAAAAAAATAGTCCTCAGCATATTACTCGGCATCGTTATAAGCTCACAGATCATGGTATGCCAAGCCCAAAACTGGACACGCTACACCATGCAGAATTCAGAGCTTGGCAACTCGATACTTGCCATGACCAGCGACAACAAGAACGACAAATGGTTTGGGACAGAGCTGGGAATGGCGCGACTGAAAGGCAAGACATGGACCGACTTCTCGATGTTCAACGACAAGCTGAAAGGCCAATATGTCAACTGCCTGACCGTGGACAGCCGCAACGTGCTATGGATTGGGACCGACGACTATGGCGTGATAGAATTTGACGGCTCGCGATGGACAGAGCACAAAGAGCAGATGAAGAAGCTGCAGATGAAGTTCATATCAAAGATAGCCATAGACCGCAACGACGTGAAGTGGATAGGCGTGACTTTGGGCGGCCTAGTGCGCTACGACGGGCGCGACTGGAAGAAATACACCTCGACGGACAGCGAGCTGCTGAGCGACTTTATACTCTGTGTCGCCATAGACCGCCGCAACCGCAAATGGATTGGCACCAACGACGGCCTGTCGGTCTTTGACGACAACAAGTGGGTCTCGTACACATCGCACAACTCCAAGCTGCCACACAATATTGTCCCGGCCGTCGTCATAGACAAAAACGATGTGAAATGGCTAGGCACCCTAGGCGGATTGGTAAAGATAGAAGGAGACAAATGGACCATCTTCAACACGTCCAACAGCGCCCTGCCCAACGACCAAGTCAACGACATAGCCTTCGACCCCTCGGGGGCCCTGTGGATAGTTACCGACAACGGGGTGGCAGTATTTGACGGCGCCGACCGCTGGCATGTGTACACCAGCAAGAACACAATACTGCCTGCCAGCAAACACCGCCGAGTGATGGTAGACAACCAAGGCGGCAAATGGTTTGGGAGCGAGTTGAAAGGGCTGACACGACTGAACGCCCATCCCATAATGGGCCGCATAGTGGACGACAACGGGAAAGCCCTGAAAGGCATAACAATAACGGACGGCGCCAACACAGCCGTGACCGACGGGGAGGGATACTACTACCTTGAGGTCGCCCACGGCGGCAACGTCACGATAAAGCCCACCGACGAGATGCGCAGCTTTGAACCTTCAGAGATAAAACTGCAGCAGGTGAGCCAAGCCAAACTACGCTGTGACTTCGTTGCCTCGTCGGGAATGGTGGCAGAGGGCAAATCGAACGAAAAAGTTGTCGTCACGCCATATCTAGAAGAAGGCTATATAACCATCTCTATGGAGAGTGCCATAGCCGAAGTAGAGTTTGTGAGCCCCAACGGCGACAGCGTGCGCAAGCTGCCCCAATACCGCAACGGGGCGAGAATAACCATAAGCAAGATGCCGCGCATGAACTACACCCTGTTCATACGCACCGAAAAAGGGGAAAAGAAACTGCTGTTCAACCTAAAGTAGAGGACGGCCACAAAAGCCTGACCAAGAAAAAGATCAGAGAGGAGCCTTCACGCACACGACACCTGTGAGCGGTTGTGCGACAACCACGGAATCCATATCACTACATTTGTTGAAAGCCTCCTGGTCGAGGACGAGATTCTCATGGATGACGGAGACATAACCGTCATAGTAAGTAGTGCATTGGCACCGCTTGGTGCACGAAGAGAGGCCAAGCGCCAAGAGAGCCACGAGGAGAAAGAGGAGTTTTCTCATTCGATACAATAAATAAAAAGCCGCCGACGAAGTCAGCGGCTTTTTGGTGTAATAAAAAAGATTAAAGAGTACCGGTGCAATCAGTACCCATTTTAACGCCAGCCACCTCAACAACATTGTTCATGTCGCTGCACTTCTTGATGTCGAGATTGTATTTCTCGTTCAGTTCGTCGAGAGAGAATTCAGTTTCGGTAGAAGTACCACCAGCAAAAACTTTGCAATTGCATTTTTTGTTGCAGCTGCTGAAGCAAGCCACGGTAGCGATAACGGCGAGAGCCAAAACGATCTTTTTCATTTTATTCTTTTGATTTAATTTGTTTTATGCCTACTCTGTATGGTTTTCGGCAACCCCATTGAACATGCAAAAGTAACTTTTTTTTCTTAATTAGTAGCCATTTTTTTATTTTTTTTACACCAGATTCTTTTTTTTCTCATTTTTTTAAAAAAATGTGTATTTTTGCATTCTTTTAGTAACGCAATCATTACACGTAACAAATTGTATACCAAAAATGAATAGACTCAAGACATTATTCTTAGCACTAAGTATGCTGGTGACAACCACGTTGTCGGCTCAACTCAACCCTGCGCATTGGAAATTCAACGTCAAGGAGTTGTCGGCCACGGAGGTAGAGCTCCAATTTCAGCTGAAACTCGACGACGGATGGCATATCTATTCACAAAAATCAGATCCTAACGGACCCATACCCGCAGAATTCACCTTCACTGAGGACAAGAACTACAAAAGAGTAGGTGGCGTAGCCGAAGCTAAGCCCCACGAAGAGATGGACGACGTTTTCAAATGCGTGGTGCGCTCATTCAGCGGCAAGACGACATTCCGCCAGAAGATAAAACGCAACACCGACAAAGCTTTTGAAGTCAAAGGCTCCATGTATTACCAACTTTGCAACGACGGCAGCTGCATAGCCCCCGACGACATGCCATTCACCTTCAAGGTGCCCGAATCGACAATAGCGCCCACAGCAGAAGACACCGTGGCGGCAGAGCTGACCGAGGCCGACACGACAAGCGAAGTGGCCGTAGACACCCCTGCCACAAACACGGTAGCGCCCGCGGCAGAACTCAGCGAGACACAAGACCAAGAGAAGGAGCACAAATCGCTTATAGGCCTCTTTTTTGGCGCTTTGCTCGCCGGCATTGTCACCATGTTCACCCCCTGTGTATTCCCGATGATTCCGATGACGGTGAACTTCTTTATGCACAGCAGCGACAACAAGCGTAAAAATCGTCGCCAGGCATGGGCATTTGGACTTTCCATTGTATTCATCTTTGCCGTGATAGGAGCGCTGCTGTCGCTGGTATTCGGACCCGACTCGCTCAATTTCATTGGCACCCACGGCATACCCAACCTCATCTTCTTTGTCATCTTCTTTGTCTTCTCGCTGTCATTCTTTGGCCTGTTTGAAATCAAGATGCCCGAGAAATGGGTCAACGCCAGCGACGCCCAAGCCGACAAAGGCGGTCTTATGGCGCCATTCTTCATAGCCCTGACAACCGTGTTGGTGTCGTTCTCATGCACGGGTCCCATCATCAGCGCCGCATTGGTTGAGTTTGCCACCTCCACCACCAACCGCTGGATCGGCCTTGTCTCCATGCTAGGCTTCGGCATTGGCTTTGCCCTACCCTTCACACTTCTGGCCTTCTTCCCCTCGGTGCTTAAAAACATGAAATCGGGCGGATGGCTCAACTCGGTGAAGATTGTCTTCGCTTTCCTCGAGCTCGCCTTTGGATTGAAATTCCTCTCCATGGCCGACCTGTTCTGGGGCTGGCGTCTGCTAGACCGCGAGGTATACCTAGCGTTGTGGATTGTCATCTTTGCTTTGATGGGTATCTACCTGATGGGCAAAATCAAGTTTAAAGGCGACGAGGATGTCCACCATTTAGGCATAATACGCCTCTTCCTAATCATAGCCAGCTTCAGCTTTGTGGTTTATATGGTGCCCGGCATGTTTGGCGCGCCCCTCAAAGCCATATCGGGATTCATTCCGCCCATGAACACACAGGATTTCAACATAGAGCGACTGGTGAGCGAAGGCGGACATAGCGGATCTACCACCGAGTTTCCCACGACGGTGAAGTTTAAAGAGCAGCTGCACAAATACAGCGTTCCCGGCTATCACGAGTTTTACGACCTTGACGAGGCCAAAGCCTACGCCAAACAGCAAAACAAGCCCATTTTCATTGATTTTACCGGCATCAACTGCGGCAACTGCCGACTGATGGAGCAAGCGGTATGGACCGACGAGAATGTCAAGAGAACGCTTAACGAGAAATATGTTCTCTGCGCCCTGTACTGCGACGCCAACAGCATAGACCTGGACGAGGCCGACTGTGTGACCGACGACAACGGACGCGTTCTCAACAAGCTGGGCAAGAAGAACCTCTACTTCCAGCGCAGTCGCTATCAGATGAACGCCCAGCCATACTATGTCATCATCGACGCCAACGACCCCGACAACAAGCCGTTGACCAAAGACAATTACTCATATTCGCCTGATGTAGATAAATTTATGGCGTTTTTGGAAGAAGGTCTTGAGAATTACAGCAAAAAATAGTTTTTAGGCGACAAAAGAGGAGCTTTTATCGCTACTGAGGCTCATTTTTAACGTTTTTTAGTTCTGCTCCTGCCATCGAAAAATCAATAGGTTACAATGGCAGGAGCTTTTTTTATGCCAAAATATTTTGTCGGTTTGCAAAAAGTGTGTAACTTTGCAATCGCTTTTTAGGGAAAGAGAGTTAATTTTAACATTTCGATTTCTAAAATTCATATAGTGCGGGGTGGAGCAGTGGTAGCTCGTTGGGCTCATAACCCAAAGGTCGGAGGTTCAATTCCTTCCCCCGCTACCGAGATGGACTTGTCAGTTGGCAGGTCCTTTTTTTGTGCTCGTTGGGCTCATAACCCAAAGGTCGGAGGTTGGCTCATCAAGCTCGCCAGCCAAAGCACAATTCCTTCCCCCGCTACCTAAACAGAAAGGCAACTCAAACGAGTTGCCTTTACCTTGTTTATACCATTTCTATTACTGGGCAATAGTCAGATAGCGACGCTGTAGGGCCGTCAGTACACATTCCGAAGCAATAGGATTTAATCCATGGAAAGTGGTACGAGCCTTCAGCTCAGACAATGGCATTGTAAGCAATAATTTTGCAATACATTCATCAGCGAATGAGTTGCTAACTACATCAACCCCTGTAAAGTCTAGTACTACACGGTCGTTTTGTTCAATCAGCGGTATCAACTTCTCACGCACACGCTGCCCCAATGGACGAGTGCCAAGATTATCGCCGTAATCCTTAAAACTGAATGTTACCATAACTCTTCTATTTCGCTATTGTTTAAAAATGATTCATTGTATTGTGCGGCAACATCTGTTCGACCTGCGACTACTTCAGCAGGATTGATTTCTTTGTCCGTCCTAAGACACAGATAAATGATTGTTCCCTGCCAAAAATCACATTCTTCGACCGTCACCTTGCCATTTTGCATAGTCAAAGTATGGGCACCTGAGCATATAACAAATCGTATGCCTGCATTATGGACAAGAAGCGACGTGGAATAGAGGCCGAAGCCCATACCTTTGCCATCTGTTACAGAGTCCTTAATACATATTTTTAGTGCTTCAGATTCTGATACATTTGCATACTTTTCGTTTTCAGAGAGAGATGACTGGATTCCTCTTCCATCATCTGCCACGAGAATGGCCACAGTATGTTCAGATGCATTATACTGCGTAATTACGGTTCCCATTTCCTTATCCGAATGCGTAAGCACATTGTCTAGAATTTCGTAAAAGCAGTAGCTCATACCTTGTAAAACAGTTGTTTCAATAGACATATGTTTTGTCAACACTCCCACTATACGTTGATAGACAGAGTATATATTTTTTTCGTCGAATACGTCTATTGAAATATCAACAATCGAATTATTGTCCGATATAAAGTATTGTTTTATAAGTGATGAGACATTCATTACATAACAAATCTCTGAAGTATTTTCTGATGCAAAAATACGTGTTTTTTTTCATGTGACAAAACGAATAGTCTTCTGTGGTTAGAAAAGGTAGTTTTATTAAAGTCGATACCTCGGCGAAAACTTGATTGTAAAAATGATTGGCTCATCAAGCTCGCCAGCCAAAGCACAATTCCTTCCCCCGCTACCGAGATGGACACATCGAAAGGTGTGTCCTTTTTTTGTATCATGGATGGCTCATAACCCAAAGGTCGGAGGTTGGCTAGGTTTAAGCCGTTTTTTTTGATGTTGGCAGATCATGCCACATACTATTAAACAAAAAAATCTGTTATACACTAGAATCTTTTATAACATTATCGTGAACAATATCAACTATCATACTCATTCGCACTATTGCGACGGCAAAGGCGAGCTAAGGGAATATGTGGAGTACGCCATAGCACACAATTTCAAGGCCCTGGGCTTTTCGGGTCACGCGCCTGTTCCCTTTCCAAACAATTTCTCGATCAAAGACGACCAATACGTTGACTATTGCAACGAGGTTCGCGCGCTGAAAGAGGAATACAAAGACAAGATAGACATACGATTGGGGCTGGAGATAGATTACATTCCCGGCCTACTGGAAGACTTCACTACGCTTATAGCCCAAGGCGGCTTGGAATACACCATAGGCAGCGTGCACCTTATACCCAATCCCGACAATGTGGAGACTTTGAGGCATCTGAGCAACGCAGCCAAAGGCGACGAGCGGCAACAGATTCCATACAATCTGTGGTTTATCGATGGTCCACGCCAAGAGACCTATGACAATGGTTTGAGGCACATATTCCACGACGACATCAAGGCAGGAGTGCGCGCTTTCTTTTATCAGAACAACGCCATGATAGAGCGCAACAGGCCCACCATTGTAGGCCATTTTGACAAGATTGTGATGCACAACCGCGACCGCTACTTCAGCTACGACGAGCCATGGTTTCAGGATTTGGTGCACGAGACCGTGCAGCTGATACACGAGAAAGGATGTATAGCCGAAATCAACACCCGAGGGCTATACAAAGGTCGCCACAACGACTACTATCCTGCCCAAAGCACGATACAATACATGAAAGAGCTGAATATTCCCGTTTTGGTTGGCACCGACGCCCACGAGCCGTCAAATCTTGACCAATTTGAGGGGGCATACGATTTTCTGAGGGATATTGGATACCGCAACGTGGTGACAAACCTTTTTTGAATGATAGATCGACAACAATAAGCGATTGATTATAGGCGGTAATGGCGCCAGGGAAAGCGTAAAAGAAAAAGGCCACACAATGATGTGTGGCCTTTAGAGTAATATCTGCGTTGACTATTAGAAGTTGCCTATGACGCTGACTTTGAATTCCAATGTTCCGATATTCTGCAATGACTGATAGGTGTTGAAATCCGAGTCCTTGAATTTGAATGTTATCAAGCCGGTCTGAACGTCATATTCGAAACGCTCCTGGTAGTTGTTGCCGTTGGCGTCGGTGAAATAGAAGGTGTAAGGCAACAGGTTGTCGCGTCCATCCTTGTCTATCATATAGACAAGAACCACGCCGTTGTCGATGACTTCGGGGGTGATGTCGATGTTTTCCCAAGTGGAGTAGACATAATCGACATAAAGATTATTAGAGCCATCAACTGCGGTAGCCACCTGCCATTTGTCGGGCTGAACGGTGTAATAGGAGGTTATAACTCTTGCCTTTTCGCTACAACCAGCAAGCAACATAACCATAGCCACGAGAGGTAATAGAAACTTTTTCATTATATTACGGTTTTAATAATTATTGTTTTTTGAATTGATTTATTTCTGCAAAGGTAGATATTTTTTTTGATATAAGTGGTGTTTTAAGTTTTTTTGTCTTCGGGTGGGGATGGGTATCGCGACTATTTACAAATAAAAGTGAGGCGATAAACATTCTTTTCACAATGCAAAAGTACTTCAGACTTTTGGAGTAAAACCCTAACTGTAGACATATTTTTCCGGAAGAGGATGGATTTTTCCGGAAGAGGCTAACGAAGATGTACCACGGTTATGCCATCGCCGCCAATTTCGACAGGTGCGGAATGGAAAGATTTCACCTCGTGGGTAGATTGTAAGTACTGTCTGAGTACTGTCTTGAGAATACCGAAGCCCTTGCCGTGAAGGATCTGCAGTTCCTTTTCGCCCAGCAGAGCCGCGTCGTCGAGGAAGCTCTGCAACGCCGACAAAGCCTCTTCGGCGCGTTGACCCCTAAGGTCGAGGGTGGTATTGAAATATTTCCTTTTCTCGTTGATGTCGTCGTAGATGGATTGGAAGCGTGAGTTTTGCCGTTTGGTTTTGTCGACGGGTATGTTTTTCTTGGCAGTCTTGGAGATGCGATCCAAAGCAATGGTCATACGCAAGCTGTTGCTTTCGACCACAGCCTTTTTGCCTTTGAGTTCGACAAGCTGTCCATAGGTGTCGCCGTCATCTATGCGCACAATGTCGCCGATGGTCAACGGGCCCGAAGGCACAGCCTCGTCCTCCTTGTATGGCGAAGGCTCCTTTGCCTCGTCGGCGGCCAGAGCTTTGCGATGCTGTTTTCTTTGCTGGTCACGCTGGCGAGTGTGCTCGGCCTGCTGCTGCTCGATACGCTCGGCGTCGAGTCTCATCTGTTCGCGAGCCTGCTGAGTGCGTTCCTTTTCGGCGTTGGCCTCCTTGATGTCGGCGATGGTGCGTTCGACGGTTCGGTTGGCGTCGGCGATTATCTGGCGGGCCTGCTGGCGGGCCTCGCTAAGGATGTCGTATTTTTTGCTTTCCAGTTTCTCGGTAAGACGTTGATACTTTGTCACCACCTCGTTGAGGAATTCGTCGGAGGCCTCCAACTCGCGGCGCTGGCGGGAGATTTCCTGCTTGTCGAGTTCAATTTGCTGCAGCTGGTGTTCGAAGTTGAGCATCTCCCTGCCCACTTTGCCTTCGGCGGCCTCGAGGATGTTGAGAGGGAAGCCAATCTTGGTAGCAATCTCGAAAGCGAACGAGCTGCCCGGGTGGCCTATTGACAGGCGGAAGAGAGGCAGCATACGCTCGGTGTCGTAGAGCATGGCGCCATTTTGCATGCCCTCGAAGCAGTCGGCAAGCAACTTGAGGTCGGCGAAATGAGTTGTGACGACACCAAAAGAGCCGCGGCGGTAGAGTTCCTCGAGCAGAGCCTCGGCAATGGCGCAGCCAGAGCGTGGTTCCGTGCCACCACCCAGCTCGTCGAGGAGGAAGAGAGTGCCCTCGTCGGCGACAGAGAGGAGAGCCTTCATGTTTTGAAGGTGAGAAGAATAGGTGCTGAGGTCGTTCTCGAGCGACTGCTGGTCGCCGATGTCGATACAGACGCGAGAAAAGATGCCGAATTCCGAAGTCTCACGGCAAGGGACAAGCAAACCACATTGAAGCATATATTGCAACAGGCCGACAGCCTTGAGGCATACCGACTTGCCGCCGGCATTGGGGCCTGAAATGATAAGTATACGCGCCGGAGTCTTGCCACCCTGAGGCTTGTTATGCTCCCCGTCGAGGCACATGTCGAAAGGAACCACTTCCCTACCCTGCGCCCTATGGCTGAGGAGAAGCAGAGGATGGCGCGCGTCGAGCCACCCCATCATGGGGCGGTCGTTGACGATAGGCATGACGCCACCGATGTTGATAGCGAAGCGAGCTTTGGCACGCACAAAGTCGATACGCGCCAAGAGCCAATAGGCGTCAATAAGAGTGTCGATGCGAGGGCGCAGAAAGTCGGTGAACGAAGAGAGGATGCGTTGTATCTCGTGTCGTTCGGCGAATTCCAACTCACGCAAGTCGTTGTTGAGCTCCACCACTTCGGCGGGTTCGAGGAAGGCTGTTTGGCGAGTGGCCGACTCATCTTGAATGATGCCTTTCATTTTGCGGCGGTGAGTGTCGAGCATAGGTATTACCAAACGGCCGTTGCGGATGGTGACCTCGGCATTGTCGGGAGCCCAGCCCTCACGCTTGGCCCTGGACAGCGAACGGCCTATCTGGGCGTCGACCTCGCCACGCTTACGCAGCATGGCGCGCCGAATCTCGAGCAAGTCGGGAGAGGCGTTGTCGTAAATCTCGCCTTTGTCGTCGATGATTTTGTCGAGACGCTTAAGCAGTTCAGGGTCGAGCTCGACACGCTGAGAAAGAGCGAAGAGCGAAGGGTATTTCTCGCCGGCGTCGTTCTGTAGAAAGCGCAGACATTGCGACAAAGTGCGCAAAGAAGCCCTAAAGTCGACCATGGCGGTGAGGTCTATTACCGTGCCCACCACGCGGAGGCGTGCCAGCTCCTCGCTCAGGTCGTAGAAGTCCTGCGACGGGAAGCTATTCTCCATCAATAGGATTTGGCGAAACTCGTCGGTTTGCCGCAGTTGTTCCTCAACGACAGCTTTGTCGCTGCTGAACGACATTTCCCCGACCATGCGTTCGGCGAGGCGGTTGGTGGTTTCGGCAGCCACAAGTTCACGTATTTTGTCAAAGGATAGTTTTTGTTCCATCAGTAAATGTCGAAAAAAAGAGGGGGGATAATATCGTTAAAAATTGCGTTGAGGAAGGTCGAAATCGAGGTTGAAAGGCCAATGTTCACGGAATGTGTCGAGTTTAGCGGCGTCGAGTTCGGCGACAATGACGCGCTCCGAGTTGTCGTTGGCGGCATCACGAGGTTCTATCTGACACATAGGCAAGCCTTTGAAGTCGACAATAGCCGAGCATCCGGCGTATTCTATTCCCGTGCTGTCGCATCCGGTGCGATTGCATCCGACGACATAAGAGAGATTCTCTATTGCCCTGGCCTTGAGCAACGTTGTCCATGCCTGATGGCGCGAGCCCGGCCAGTTGGCACAAATCATAAGCAGGTCATAATCCCAGTCGGCGCTGTTGCGCAGCCACAAAGGGAAGCGCAGGTCGTAGCACACCGCGGGGCGAATGCGCCATCCGCGCCATTGGACGGTGACACGGCGTTGACCGCGTATCACCTGCGACGCCTCACTACTCATGCGGAACGTGTGGCCCTTGTCGTAGTAATCGTAGCCGCCGTCGGGGCGCACAAGGTGCATGCGGTTGTAAACCCCTTCAGGTTGGCGCACCGTCCAGCTGCCTACAAAAAGAGCGTTGTGCCTTTGCGCCATAGCAAGGGCGAAGTCGAAGGCAGCTCCGCAAGGTTTTTCGGCTTGTCGAGCCATGTGGTCGCCAAAGCCCGTGCTGAAAGTCTCGGGAACGACGAGGATGTCGACAGGTTGCGACAACGACGAGAAAGCCTTCTCAACCTTGTCGAAATTGGCCTGAGGGTTTTCCCAGACGATATTCTGTTGGTATAGCGCCACACGCAATTTATTCTGCTTCATATCACATCTATTATCATTGGCAGTTGCACACATAATCCCATCGTTTGCGAGGCGTAGGAAGAAGTTCCTCGATAGCCTGCTGGTTGTCCCATGTCAGCGGACAGACACGAAGGTCGATGACCTTGAGAGTATAGTTAAGCGCCACGAATGACGGAGGGAAAGAGATGATACCCGTGCACCAGAGAATCAGCTCCTCGAGTTTGGTTAGCGACGACATTTCGTCGGGCAAATCGAGGATAGGGTTTCTACTAAGATTTAAGTATTTGAGATTCACCAAGCGGCCCATCTCGGGAGGGACAACGCGAATACGGTTTCTTCGCATGTCGAGGGTTTCGAGATGTGTGAGTGTTCCTATCTCGGGAGGTATGCTGTCGATGAAATTGCGTCCCAAGTCTAAAGTGCGCAAATTGTGCATTTGGAACACCTTGGGAGGTATCTGCCGCAACCGCTTGTAGTTGAGCCGCAGGATGTAGACCGAGTCGGGGTTACGCACATCCTTCAGCGACTTGTAGACCTTGTCGCGTTGGGCGTTGAGACCGAAGACGAGCCCGAAAAAAAACAAGAAGAGAGCTATTTTCTTCATTTGTGAGTCAAAAAAAAAGGGTTGTAGTATTATTCCATAAGCGACGTCAGAGGTGGTGTATTGGAACATAATGCTTTCACCTTGCTACAGTCGTCCTTAAGCTGTTCCACCAGCGCCTGAGGCGAGTCGAAAGTCTGTATATCCCTTATCTTGTCCAAGAACTCGACAGTCACCCTTTGGCCATAGATGTCAGACGAGAAGTCGATGATGTGCACCTCGAGAGCCGGAGCCGACGTGTGGAAAGTAGGTTGAGCTCCCAGATTGGCCATAGCCGCATAGCGGCGGCCACCGACCAGAGCGTTCATGGCATAGACACCCGGGGCTGGCAAAAGCTTATTGGGGTCGTCCACGGCGATGTTGGCTGTGGGGAAACCAAGTCCGCTGCCCACATGGCGGCCGTGAACAACCTTGCCGCTAACGCTATAGGGGGCGCCCAGCATGCTGTTGGCAAGAACCATGTTGCCAGAAGTGAGGGCACGGCGAATTTTTGTTGAGCTAACCTCCACACCACTCAAGACGACAGCATCGTCGCGGCATATCGCAAAGCCACGACGAGAAGCCAAGTCGGGAAGAAGGTCGAAATCGTTGCTGACGCGGCTGCCGAACATGTTGTCGTAGCCCAGAAGCAAGACCCCCATGTTAAGATTGCCGCACAAAAAGCGCTCGGCGAAGGTACATGCCGACAATGAAGCCGTCTCTTTATCAAAATGGATGATAGCGACATTTTCAACGCCACACGCCTCGAGCAGACACATGCGTTCCTCGAAAGTGGAGAGGAGCGGCACAGGGTCGTCGGGTCTTAAAACCTGACGGGGATGCCTGTCGAATGTCACCACAACAGGGAGCAAGTCACGCTCCTTGGCCACCTCTTGCAAGCGGCGTAACAAATGGCGATGTCCCACATGGACACCGTCAAACATGCCAACCGTGACAACGCTCTTGGATTGTAAATCGCTGAAACTATCTATATTGAGCAACTTCATCGTCAAAAAAAAGTTTTACAAAAGTACAAAAAATTTGTCATATTGAAAAAAAGTAGTACTTTTGCATTTTCAAACAAAAAACAAAAAACATTTTAAAACCATTTAAAACAATAAGTTATGCCTGCAAGAATTAGATTGCAACGTCATGGTAAAAAGAATCAGCCTTTTTATCACATCGTCGTAGCGGATGGTCGTGCACCTCGCGATGGAAAATTTGTCGAGAAGTTAGGCACCTATAACCCTATGACCAACCCTGCCAGCATCGAACTCAACGAAGAGAAAGCCTGCCAGTGGCTTAAAAACGGTGCCGAGCCCAGTCCTACCTGCCGTCGAATCCTCTCCTACAAGGGTGTTCTTCTGAGACGCCACCTCCAGATTGGTGTTGAGAAAGGCGCTATCAGCCAGGAGCAAGCCGATGTGAAATACAACGAGTGGAAACAGGCCAAGGACGCTAAGATTGCCAACAAAGTGAACGAGATCAACAACAACACTCGCAACGAGGCAAAGGCTCGCCTTGAGGCAGAGAAGAAAG
>ONEY01000013.1 GCA_900316965.1 uncultured Bacteroidales bacterium | reverse complement strand
ATGACGTTCTACCACATCGTCGAGATAAGTCTTGTTCCACAGCCGGTTGAGATAAGACACTTTTTGCTCTTCGGAAGAAAACTTACGCAATGCCGGCATACCGCCGTAGGTGTAGTATTCTTTCCATAATTCGGTGATGGACTCATCCCTGTCCGTACAGAATTCCTTAAATGAGAATGGATTAACCCTCACCTCGTCACCTCGTCCACGGAATAAGGTATTAATATCCGACGACAGAAACTTTGAGTTGCTGCCGGTGATATAAACATCCACATTCTCCTTTGCAATCAAACCGTTCACAATCTTCTCAAAGCCATCCACTTCCTGTACCTCATCCAGAAAAACATAATAACGTTTATCCTCGTCGGCAATTTTGTTGTATAAGTATTTTTTTAGAGTCTCACGGTTAGAGCGGCGAGGTCCAGTGATAATTTTCACCTCATCATTGTCACGCCTGGCAATCAATTTGTTCAGATAGTCTTCACGTTGGATATAATTAGCCATAGTTCGCGTATTCTAAATTTGCTGCAAAATTACACAATTTTTTGAATATGGTAAATTATTTTTCACAGAATCACGGAGTTTTCGCTGCCATATTCACGCATTCCGCCTGACTCCATAAGAAACACAGCCTACGTGATATATCTGCATGCAACAATTACTAAAGTTAGGTGTAGCGAGCCATTTTGCATTAGAACGTACATTTTTTCACGTTATCCTGAGTGGTATGTGCATAATTTGCACCTGACACAGTATAGTGGCTATCACAAATCTTGCGACAACCACCTAACCGCCTAATATAATAACTTGTGCATTTTTTGCACAAGTTTCATGGCAAATAACACGCAACAAATGCGTGTTGTCCAAAACATCAATATCCACCTGATATCTAAGCCATTACATTGTAATAAGCATAATTAACCTATTAATGTCTGACACCCGTCTAAATTGTCTTTAGGTTTTACTCCCCTTTTACTCAAACTTTAATCATATTTTACGTGCCTCCATGATTCCTATAGGGCAACTCCATGACTCCTTCGTAGTACGGCACAACGCCCACGGCTGAAAGTCCTGCATACTGCCTCCATTCCCATCTGCTTTTTTATGTAAAGACACGAACTTTTTCTCATATTATGCAAATTAAATTATGCGAATTGCATAATGCAATTCGCATAATAATCATATATACATATTACTCAAGTACTTAAAACATTCACTCAATCGACATTTAGCGATATTTTTTCATCATTTCCTGTATCTCGCCACGCATGTCGGCACGTAGATTTTCGGGTTGGAGCACCTCCACAGTACTGCCAAGTGAGAGCAGCTTCTGCTTGAAGTCGAAGGTGGGACGTACACGCAGCGAGAAGACGGAATACTCCTCGGTACGTTTCAGCTCATGCTGACTGCTGTGTAGGGGCAACGAGCGCAAGTAGTTGGCCTGATAGGCGTTGACTTTCAGGCGTATGGACTCTACGGGCGTGTCATCTACAATGATGCCGTAGACACCCTCGAACATCTTCTTCAGGTCGAACTTCGGGTCGCGTTTGTAGGTCTCATCCTGCAGCTCCACCTTCGTCATGCGGTCGAGGGCGAAGAACCGGTACTCGCCATCGCGTCGGGCGATGAGGTACCATCTCCGCTCGAACATCTTTAGGGCATACGGCTGCACGCCGCTGTAGCTGTAGGGCGACTCGCTCCAGTAGGGTTGATATGTGAAGTTAAGCGTGCGCAGCTCTTTCAACGCCTCCAGCAGCATCGGCAGCATCCTGCTGTCCGTAGGTTCCACCAGGACATATTGCGCTGCCTCGCGGCTGTCGGCGACGACATGGTTTACCGCTATGGAGTCCATCATCCACTGGCGGAAATACTCCCTGCCGCCATCGTCGGCCAAACGGTAGCGGTACTGACCGCCATCCACGTAGCACTCAATCTCGATGCCGAAAAGGTCCATAATCTCGCTGCGATGACGGTGGAAGGAGCGGCGCGCGAAAGCACCCTCCTCATGCAGCTCCTCTGTAGCATTCCATCGGTCGCCTATCTGCTCCAGCGTCAAGCCCTTGTCGCCCGCCCGCATCAGCGTCCCCACCAGCCAGGTATATTTCTTCAGTACGTTCATACGTTGTTCTTGTTAATGAGGTTGACTACCACCTTCACCATCACGTCCTTCTCCTCGGGGCGGCTTTCGGCAATCATCAGCGTGAGAGCCACAAGGGTGTTGTCGGCTATGCGCTTGCTGCCATCCTCGCGGTAGAGGATGCGGTTGTTGTTCAGGAACCAGAGGAACAGCGTGGCTGCGATGCGTTTGTTGCCGTCGCTGAATGAGTGGTTCTTGGTGACGAGATAGAGCAGCATGGCGGCCTTCTCTTCGGTGCTGGGGTAGAGCTCCACGCCGTCGAAGGTCTGGTATATCTGACCGATGGAGCTCTTGAACGACTCATCCTTCTCGTTGCCGAAGAGAGTGCTTTCGCCAAAGCGTTCCTTCAACGAGCGGATGGCCTGCATGGCGTTGTCGTAGGTGGCATGGAAAGAGGCCTCGCTAGTGGTGTCGTTGATGGTAAGCCGTTGGTAGTCATAGTTATCGAGAGTGTCGAGAGCGTAGGTGTAGTCGGTCACCACGTTGAAGAGTGCGTTGGTCTCGTCGGTCGAGAGTAACGGCTGGTTCTGTATCGTCCTGCCGAGCATGCCCACCAGCTGCCGCAATTCGCCAATCTGTTCCTTGTGGATGCGTTCGTTGACAGCATAACCTTTGACAAGATAATCCTTCAGCACGCGGTTGGCCCAAATGCGGAACTGTGTACCCCGCTGACTCTTCACCCGGTAGCCGACGGAAATTATAACATCGAGATTATAAAGTGTAGTAAAATAGGTTTGGTCGGCATCAGCACCCATATGTGCAAATTTTGCACATGTGATATCTCTCGTCAATTCTTTTTCTTTGTAGACATTGTTTATATGCCTGCCAATCACCGATCTATCCTTCTGAAACAATTCTGCCATCTGAGCCTGTGACAGCCATACAGTATCCTTGTCCATTTTTACCTCCAGATTGGTCGTACCATCTGCGGTCTGGTAGATAATTATCTTGTCTTTGATGTTCTCCATGTATATAATAACGCCATTTGTGCCATTTTATTGCACAGCAAGTACCCTTTTCAGCGCTTCCCACTTGGCAATTTCAGCCTCGCAGTTCTCCTGGATGAAAAACACCTTCTTCTCCTCGATAGTGAGCCCCAATAGAAATTCTGCCTCCTGTGGCCCGAATCCGAACCGCCATTTAAGCCTCTCTACCGCATCTTTGTGCGATGAAGCACATTGGATAAGCGCCTCGTACTCTTTTACATCGTAGTTGAATTCTGCAGGTATCGCAAGTTCTGCCAGACGTGTATCTATATACTCTGGGGTGATAGGCAGCACTTTTATGTTGATGGTGCCGTCATCCGATGTCGTAATAATAGGTTTTGCGTAAAGTTCCATGTTAATCAAGTCTTTCAAAAGTGAAATAGCCCTTGTTGCAACAGGCCTTCTTGTAGTCGAAACCGTATAGCCGCATGTATGCTTCTTGGACTTCAACAGCTCCATTATAGAAGGGGTCTAAAGTGTGCTGTTTGGTAGTGACCACCAATGTCATTTCGGGAGTCAGTACCGTTCCGTTAACTCTGCGCACCGCTTTGGGTGTAATTCTGAAAACTTTGCTCATAATCATCAGGGTTATTATTGATACATATTGTTATTTCGATATGCAAAAATACACAACCGCCATGTCAAATCGTGACATAGAGATACTTTTATCCAATCACTTTTTATAATTCATTTATATTCAGAATTCTATCAATCGCCTCTTCGTTTTCTTCATCAAGTACAGGAACCCGTTTGAATGGTTCTGGCTCGCCAGGGGTAAGGGTAATAAAGTCGGAACAATCCATACGATAGTCAATACGATAGGTGGTCATTCGCAGAATGTCTGGGATGGAGTAATTCAAATGGGTACATAGGGCGTGGACGAGATAGCAGACACTGATATGCTCTAATTGGGGGATACATAGCGGTCCCTCTGCCCAGCTGACACCATCTTCAACATCGCCGTGGAAGTTTGTAACAGCATCTATCTCGCTGGTTTCGCAGATGGCATCCAGCATCTCATGCCAACGTGAACCGTAATAATTGTCTTCTTCCATTGTAAAGAGAGGCGTGTCATCATCAATGCTTCCGTTTAAGGCCGTGTCTATGTTGAACGAACCTCCATCAAGTCCGCGTATGGCTGCAAATTGGTTATGAAGATGGTTGTGCCATAAAAGGTGCATCTTCTCAAGTTGTAACAAGGCCGTATTCACCTCCTCAAACCTTTTTACTTCGGAATGAGTGCAACGCAAAGCAAACATATGATTTAGAATACAAGCACGGGTACTTAATTCAATACGAACTTCGCCTTCGCAGTCTCTTGGCCAGTAGTAGCAACTACCGGCATCTTTTGCCAGTCTCATAATTTCATCCTCGCATTGGGCAAGCATCTGTCGGAGGGTGTCGGCATTGGTAATCTGTTTTATTTCTGATAATTCGTTATACATAACAAATGGTTTTGTTAATACCATAAATGTTCATACCATTCGGCGAAAAGGCGTAAACCTTCCTTTACCCGAATTTGCTCTTCATTGGTAGTGACGAGGCGGCGGGCATAGAGGTCGTCGTAGTACTCGAATGCGAAGAGCATCTTGTCGAGCATTGACTGCCAGCACTCAAAAGCATCGTTGCCTTCCGGACATTGCCGGTTGAGTTCGCCAGGGTATCCGTGTGTTATCTTCCTCAATAGCTTAAGCCGTGGAGCGATGTACTTGGCAGCATATACCTCAAGATTCCACGCCTCCTCGATTCCCACGGCTCGGTGGTTGCCCATCAACCGAGACCATTCTTCGTTGCGGATCTTACGTTTCAGTTTCCTTTGCCTTGCGCGAAATGTCATCTGTTTGCTCATCGTGTTTTATGTTTTAAAAGTTGAAACCAATTCGTTTGTTGTATGCAGATTGGTCGATACGCTCGGAGTCGCAATGCGATGCCAGATTCTCGGCGGTGGGAACGGCGTTCCCATGGAGGATGGCGTCAATGGCATAGTGGCGGGCGATGTTCTCTATCTGTCCGCCACTGAAGTCGTAACGCTCGGCCAGTTTTTTGGCATCATCCATATTGAGAGTGGGCATCATCTCGCGCCAGATAGCGGTGCGTGCTTCGACGGTGGGCTTATCGAAACGGATCTTGTAGAGAAAGCGGCGTTCGAAGGCTTTATCCATGTTCTGTGCGAGGTTGGTGGTGGCGATGAGGATGCCGTCGAGAGTCTCCATCTCTTGCAGGATGATATTCTGGAGCGAGTTTTCCATCTTGTCCACAGCTCGCTCGGCGCCCTCCTGACGCCTGCCTATGATGGCGTCGGCCTCGTTGAACAGCAGTATGGGCGCGATGCGGCTTTCGCCGACACGCTGGCGGTAGGTGTCGAATAACGCTTTGATGTTCTTCTCGCTCTCACCCACCCAGCAGCTCTTCATCTCGGCGATGTTGACCTGCATGATGTCGCGTCCCGTGCGGCGCGCCAACTGCATCACCGTCTCGGTCTTTCCGGTGCCAGGTGCACCATAGAAGAGACAGGTGAAACCGCAACGGAACCCTTGCTCCTGCAGACGGGTATGGATATCGATGTAGTTCTTCTCGTCAAGCAGGCCTGCCAAGTCGTCGATGCTGTGGGTTATTTCCTTCGAATAGAAAAGCCTGCGAGGTTTGATGTCGGCTGCCTTTATCATGTTGCGGAGCGACTTGGAGGCTTCCAATGATGCAAGCTGCAGCTCGTCGAGCAGTTCACGCTTGGCCTTCATTGTGAGACGGAAATAGTAGCGGTCACCCATGCCGTTGCTGTTGCTGAACTCCACCAGTTTCATGTTTTGTAAATTATTATCACCATGCTCTAACTGTGACCTTATACTACGCATCTCGCTTTTGCTGAACATACAATCAATATCATGGAAACCAACCATATCGTCGTTTTTGTTTACGAACAGATGGCAGAACATCAGCAGCAGTAACAGGTCGTCTTGCATATACCTATTAGGGCAGTGTTTTTTCAATGCTTGAACAAATAATAAATGTTGGTTGCTTTCAAGCAACATGACAAACCGTTCACGTGCAGATTTGTAGTCCATCTCATCGTCTTCAACCATATCGACTATTATGGCAAGTTCATTGAACAGCTCTCGGCAAGTCAGCCCGGACAGTTTTTTGGGGGCAAATACTTCGTTAACTTTAAAGGCATCAACCACCTCCAGAGGGACACGGTAGGAAACTCTATCGGTGGCCCGTTTTCTGATAATCAGCCCACGATTGACCAGGACGTCTATGTCGTTGGTGTAGCGGATGACTCGGGTAGTACGGCAACCTGTTGCTTTGACGATGTCGCTTGCATAGATACTGCAGTCGTCGCACTGGTCGATGAACAAAGCCAACATCACGCTCTGCTCTTTCGTAAGATCAAGGCGCGTGGAAATATGTTTTATATAGCGACTTGCTTTACGATAGAACTCCGGCGACAGCTGGGAGTCTTTCGACAGATCTACGATGTTTTCGACGGCCGTAAGCAAGTCCAACTTACTTCTACTCTGTTTTTTGCTCTCGGTTTCCATAACCAACTTCTTTTCTTGTTTTCGACTGCAAAAATACAAAAAGGGTGTGCCATATCGCGACACACCATTATGCGACGTTGTGAAAAAGACAACTATTTAATCAATCGTTTCAAAAACATCTATCATGCGACTGGAGATCTTGGGCAGCAGTTCCATTAACTTACCAAAATCGTTCTCCCCAAGGAAGAATATCAGAACCTCGCTCTCCTTTGTCCCTCTATCCGTAACCTTACCCGGATGCAATGCCGGCATGCTAGCTACAATATCAGCCGCTTCCTTGCGGAGGATTTCCAACCGCCGCATCTTGTGTTCAACTTCATCGTTCGACGGCTCGCCGTATTGATTTAACCGGATGTAGAACCTCCCGGAGCGAATATCCACCCGCCAAAACAGGCTTTCGCAATATCCATACTCTTTTCTCGCAATATCTATCTGTGTCCATGGACGACCAAAACTGGTTCCATTCCTTATTTCAAGGTACGGAACACCCTGCTCATACATATTCTCGACAATACAATCGCACAAGTATTTCTGGCCATCGGCGCTCCATAGCACATCATAATCATGCTTCTTGAAGAGTCTTTCATGTAGCGAATTTATATTCTGCTGAAATGCAACCGTGATGTACTCGTAGTACATCTTTATCAGCGGGTGCAGGTCGACCATCCTTTCCAACACGGACGCCATCTCTCCAACAAAGATAATGTCATAATGCTCATTGGAGACCTCTTTGCATTCCTGCGAATTCACATAGGCCAGCTTGTAGTAAAAATAGCGATAGCAATCGGGATAGATCTCCCTGTATCGGGCTAGCTGTCCGCTATGGGGCATGCTCCAGGTCTTGTCCTCAAACAATGCCATTTGCTGTTCGCCGTCATCCTCGAAGCGGAATGTCAGCAGCACGTCGACATTGTTTTCTTGACGCTTCAGCTCTATGCCGCCAATCGGTCTGCCGCAATCCTCCTTTTTCAATATTAACCTGTCGAAGAATGCCTGTTTCTGTGTCTTATACACCTCCTCTGAATCAAGGAAGTAGAGCAGCCACACGAGGAAAGCATCCGTTGTCAGCTCTTTGGGAGCATGAAAGAAAATGTTTGTTTTTGCATCCATCGTTATCTGTTTTTTTCGTTTCGAGATGCAAAAATACAACAAAGGTGTGCCGCATCGCGACACACCCTTTTTGAATAAAATAAAAAATTCACAGAGAAAGTGTAGGCATGATTTTTTCCTCAATATATTGTAGTTTATTTGCACCTCTTTGCCAACACGATGGATGATAGGCAACAACTACTTTGTATTGCTTCTTTAAGTCATTAATTCCACAATTATCAATGCCTGTCGTTCCTTGAAAAACAATAATATCAGGATTGAAAACTGAGATTTCGTCCATTAATAACTTACATTCTCTTTCTGCATTAATCCATTTCCTATCTGAATCTCCCGTTCTTTCTTTTCTGTTTACGGTAACGAAACGGAATCTGTTTTCATATGCAATATAAGACATTAAGTCTCTCGGAAGTAAACCGCGTGCATCAGCTAGCCGAATTGCCTTCTTTGCAGTATACTCATTATATTTCCACAAGGCATCCCATGCATCCTTGAGTTGCATCTTGTCTTTCAGTAGTCTTAATGCTGTTGTATAAACTCCGGCAATGTGATCGTTAAATTTAAGACACCCTCCTTTGAAAATATCTTCCCTACTCTCAAATGAGTGGTAAGTGTTTTCGTTCCAGCATTCGTCTACTCCACAATCCAATGGAACAAACAGAATCCTTACCGGAGCCGAGACATAGTTTTTCCCAATGTAGGGGAAACCTGTGAATCTTTTGTTTGTGCCTTCCACGATGCCTGTTTGGAAATCAATGTCCATGTCTTTGAAAAACTCCAAATAGAGTGTTTCGATTTTTCTTTTTAGTTCTTCTAAATCCATTTTATATCGTTTTTATTTAGTGATTCTGTCGCCGCAGAAGGCCTTCCGTTTGCACTTGGCACATCGTCGCCCTTGCCAGACGGAGTCGAGGTGGTCGGCGGCGGCATCGACCAGTTGGGGCTCGTCGGTGAGGATGCCGGCCTCGAAGTTACGGTTGTTGTCGCCTTTCATTCCCATCCCGGCACCGGTGAGGTTGGCGGAGCCGATGTAAGCGGTAGCGCAGTCGAAAATCATTATCTTGAAATGCACTCTTGGGCAGAGCCTCCGTTCCAACCTGCTCCACAACCCATGATACTTGTCGAAATCCTCGCGGAAGTTCTCGCCCGGTTCTTTGGCATGCAGCAGACGAATGTTGACACCTCGTTTCAGAAGCTTGTCGAGCACCGACAGGAACGGAACCACATCCCGACCTCCCTCCTCATATAAATCCTTCAGGTCGGCAGTACCAATCCACAGGTCGTGCTTGACATTCTCGCAAAGTGATAGCACCTTTGTGTAGTGTTCCTTGTCCGCGATGTACTCTATCATCTTTTCAACTTTCAACAAGCATAACAAATAATAATATTTTCTTTTATAAAATATTGATATTTATTAAGATTGTTAGTTTGGTTAATAACTTCGTAACTGTTTTTCTGCGTCTTTTTATCATTTAGTTTTTCACCGACCTTTTGCCGACTAAATATCTTGCTATCTTATCTTTCAGCGACAATGTTTATTATCTTTCATCCTCGCCAACGATCCCTTGTTAATACGTTATGTAATGATAGCATGGTTGGAATTGGTCTAAAAGTTTTGCATTTTCATAGAAAGAAGGCATAATCTCTGCTGAGCATACACGAAATCTAAAATAATCTATAGGCCCTTTTACGTTTTCTAGTTGTTTTAATTATGCAGTTAATCGACCAATAACTGTTTCATACATTTTACAGGCCCCATCATAATCAAGACGATCAAAATACTGCCATCTTTGAGTGGAATGATGGTTTTTAAGAATGTCTTCCACTTTCTTTACTAAAGAATCCTCTTCGCTAAAATTCTCTCCCGAACAATACTCAACTTGACAATATAATTTTCCGCTCCATACATTTATACTCACCTTTACCTTTTTCCCTTTAAAATCGGTAATCAATGTTGAGAACTCCGACTCTTCCAAACCAATATTCGGATATTTTTGTCTAATCATTGACTCCGTTTTTTTCACTTTTTTCTTACCCTCTTTGTCTAACCAATTCCATAACTGGGATCTAAATTCATCTGTGTCTTCAAGATACTTTTTCACTTTAGAAAAGCGTTCTTGTTCGGAATTGCATTCTTCCAACTTTAATTTTTGGGTAATAAATTGCTCTATTTCCATATTTAAGTCGTTTTGAACTGTTCTTAAATCAAATAATCCTTCTAAGTAGTCAACATATTGGTCTATAGCCTCCTTGAGAAAAACATCTTTGTGTCTAACGTTTGGCGCCACAACGTTTTTCAACCAATAAAGGATGTTGTCCCTAAAAGACAAATTAAAAAATCTATCTTTAAAACTATCCTTGTATTCACCCCAAGATTGTAGATCTGGATCACCACCACTATTAGACAAATAAACAACAAAAATAGAATCTTCTTTATATCCATGTTGACGAGTTTTCTCTATATATCTTGATAGTTGCGCATCCTGGTCTGCAGCATTATAAATTTTATTTTCAAAAATAATAGCATAATCTTTTCCTCGAACCCATAAGTCAATCCGTTCTATTTCCTGTGTTATTTCCGGACATCCTATTTCTAATGTTTCGAAAAAAGACGTTTTTGAAATACTGGCAATATATTTAATCAATGACTGCAGTATTTCATATTCTTTATTCGCATTCTGAAATTTAAGCAATTGCGTTAAAATACGACTATGCCCATTTTCATTAATATGCAACTCATCAATAACATTGATGTGGTATGGCAAATTTAATTTTACACTTTCCCTTTTATTGTGATAGTCCGAGGAAAGCTGAAGTATGTCAGCATATTTTTCTTCCGTTGTCTGTCCCATAGTTTAATCCTTTTACGCTGCAAAAATACGATTTTTTTCTGATATCAACGCATTTATCCTTCAAACGGCACGGGGTCGACATTCGTGTTTATCTGGTAGTTGAAGGCGTAGGTGGTCATGCGGAGGAGGTCGGGGATAGAGTAGTTCATGTGGGTGCAGAGGGCGTGGACGGCGTAGCAGACGCAAAGGTGGTCGAGCTGAGGGATGCGAAGGGGTCCTTCGGCCCACGTCTGGCCGTCGTCGAGGTTGCAGATATGGTCACCACAGCACCAGCCGATGTCGTCGAGCCGCGCGTTCTCGCCTAGTGATTCGGTCTCCGACTCCATCACCTCTTTAGGAAATTACAATTGATGTAGTAATTGTCAAGAGCCACAATGCGAGGGAATAGAACCTCTTTCAGATAACAACACGCCTTTTCATCAAAATCAATATTCTTGCTATAGGCAAAATTTGTTTCCTTAAAAATAGTTATCGTTTTATGCAAGAAAGCCTCTGCATCATTATTTGTTGTTTTTGATGCTTCCAACAAACACCATAATGGTATAGGACAGTTTGCTTCTATCGGCCAGGTTTCCTTCAATGAAAATTCACGATTATAAATATTCCCTTGAAGCTCAAATATATCTAACGCTTTCCTTTTTTCTCTGGTGTTTAGACGGCTGCAAGCATCATCGTTTTTGAATCCCCAAGGCTGTGGAATTGTTGTGGCTTTAATCCAAAACATTCTGGTGCTATTTTTTACAAAAGGTGGCACCAAATCTATCCAAAGTACTGCTCTTGCATCCTTAACCGTATTAAAGCCAATGCTTATCGCATTGTAACGCTGCTGTCCATCCATCAAATAGTATTTACCTTTCTGGCCTTGTTCAACAATATCAGACAGCATAAAAGACCCTATAGGGAACCCTCGAAGGATGGAGTCCCACAGAAGTTCTACTTGGCTCGGTTTCCACACAAGACCACGTTGTAATGCTGGTATTGTAACCTCTGAGTCATCAGCCGTCCAACCAGCAATTTCCCTAAGCGAATATATCTTGTTTTCCATAAATCCTTTTTATTGGCCATAGTCCTTAGGACATAATTATTGTATCCAAATATTCGCCCCAACTCTTGAAGCCTAGGGGCAAAAAGTCACGATATAATGCGGGTTTGTCTGTGTCTTTTGTGATTATATCCAACTTCACTCCTTTTAGACGCCCAATCAACATATTTTGTCTCTCTTGGGTCATTCTTTCCCATCCAAGTTTTGGCATCAACACCTCCGTTACGTATTCATGAATGTCTATATTCAGTTTCAAGGGTTCGGGACATTCATACGATGGTCTTCTTACCTTAATAACAAGATTCCAATATGGGCTCGCATTCTCCACATAAGTCCCATTTGAACCATGAAGGAATGGAGAATTGTCATATATATGCTGTTGATCCTTCTTCGCATGATAACTATGAACAAGTGGCATTATTTTTTGCAAAGAGAGTATTAAACCTTTCGTCTTCCACTCTTTGTATGCCTTTTTCATATCTCCATGCTCATCAATATTTGATGACGACTGGCAGAAATCAATTACATCTGCTCTATGATTGTATAGCTTTTCCGCCGTATCCAGCATGATATCAATCCAGTTTTCAATTGTGACTTTCCGTCTTAACCTCCCATAATGGTATTCAGCCAATTCTTTTAACCAATCCGGTACAACCTTCCAACGTATAGGCAATTCTACTTTAGAACAATATCCGTTACTATCTGTAACCTGCTGGACAAAAGTTATCTGAATAAAATAATCCCAATTATAATATATCTCTGCGGCAAACTGCTCCGAGATATTCACTTCAATTTGTTTCGGGTTGCTTTTATGCTGAACTTCTCCGAGGGAACAATAGAATATGTCCTTAACTCTACTTTCAAGCTTTTTTGACATAGCATCCTTATATTCAGCAATAAGGCGTCTCAACACCAATACAACATTATCCTGTGCTTTGATAAACTCGTTCAAATTTTCAACCTCTGAGGGGTTGGTTTTTGATAATTCCTGATGCAGTTCAAGAGTATAGTTTAGTTGTTCCAACAAACTCTTACCTTGAATGTCTTTCTCTAATGATAGTGCTCTTTCAATCATAATTCTTTGATGTTAAAATTATTCCATTGGGGTATCTATCTTTTCCTCAAATCCAGCGCAAAGATACACTTTTTTTTCGACACCGATGCATTTTTTTTATGCTATTCTATCAACAGGCATACTAATTTGGTAGTTGAAGGCGTAGGTGGTCATGCGGAGGAGGTCGGGGATGGAATAGTTCATGTGGGTGCAGAGGGCGTGGACGGCATAGCAGACGCAGAGATGGTCGAGCTGGGGGATGCGGAGGGGACCTTCGGCCCACGTCTGGCCGTCGTCGAGGTTGCAGATATGGTCACCACAGCACCAGCCGATGTCGTCCAGCCGTGAGTTCTCGCCGATGACCCACAGCATCTCGTTCCACCGCGAGCCGTAGAAGGCATCCTCCTCCATCGTGAAGAGTTGCGGATCTTCGTCGTTGTGACTGTAGAGGAGTGTGGTCTCAAGTTCAAAAGGTTCGCCGCCGAGGGTGTGGATGGCGGCCATCTGCTCCTGCAACGTGCGGTGGTGTTCGTTCAGTTGCTTTGTCAGCGCCAGCAACCGCTCGTTGACCACCTCGAAGCGCCGCACCTCGACCTCGGTGGCGTGCTTCTCGAACATTTCGTCGAGTATCCATTTCCGCGTGCCCAGGTGGTCGTCAAGCACCTCCTCCGTCGCCTTGTCCCAATAGCCATCAAATGGCTTTGCAATACGCAGGATATAATCCTCGCAATCCTGCAGCCGCTTGCGCAGCTGGTCGATGTTGTCTTTCTCTTTTTGCATATCTTAGCGTCTTTTTCCGGCTGCAAAAATACAAAAAGGGTGCGCCACATCATGACACACCACAAAGATTTTTTACACAGCGCATGAGAGACTATACAAACTCTCTGTAGTTGTCGGGCAGTTGTGGAATGAAATCATCCTCGATCTGGTTGCCAAAGTGGTCGATGAGCATACGCATGTATAGTTCGTAGGGCGTAGGTTGATGCTCTTCTGGCGCAAGATGGGTCTTACCGACGATATGGTTCACATCGTCCAACGTCACCGGAATGGCGTCATCCCAAAGTTGCTGGAACTGTTCTTCGCAATAATGCACATCGTCATAGTCCTTCATGGCCACATTGAGCTCATAGCGGGGCGGCTCAGTGGTGCCGAGTCCTTGGGCGCTGAGGTTGCTGCCACCCATGATGACCCAGCCGTCGCTGTGTTCGCTGTGGTTTTTGGGCAGGCAAAGGTAGAATTTAGCGTGAAGGTCCTTGGTTGGATGAATGCGCAGTTGCAGACGTCCACTCGATACATCTTCGCAGAACTGACGGATGCCCTCATCCACTTCAGAAGAGTATTCTGACTGATATACGTCGCGAAGGAAATCCTCGCAGTATTGTTCAAGACTTATCTCCTTGTCGCCAAAGAAGAGCTTGCCTGCGGCAAGCATATCTGTCAACATTAATCTTGAAACTTGAATCTTGTGCCGTGCTTTGGCTGCCGAGCTTGATGAGGCAAGGCGGCGAGCACTAAAAAAAAATCTAGCGAGTCAACCATGAAAACCTTGTGTCCAAACCCGTCCAAACTGAAGAAATGACGAACCTAAAACGGAATGGTATAGTCGTGTGTGACAAATTGTCATGTAGTATTCACACAACCATGTTGAAAAGATTGTTTGGCAACGTTGTTGTAGTCATAATAATAATAGTACTTTTGATTACTTGAATCGAATAGGCAAAAGTAGTATCATTTTTCTGACACACAATATTATACATGGATCCAAAGCTTAGTAAAAACAGCAAAAAGGTGATTTCCGACAGTCGTGACGAAGCCATCAGGCTCAAAAACGGCCATATCGGAGTAGAGCATTTATTTTTGGGGATTATTAGAGAGCAAGAATGTTCGGCATACATCATGTTGACTCAGATGGGCATTGACTTGCAATCCATGAAAAGCCGCATTGAGAGCGCCATAGGTCGCCAGCAGTCGGAAGAGGTTTTCAGCGACGAAAGCCAGATACCGATGCTCAAACAAACCGAAAAGGTGCTGAGGCTGGCATTTCTGGAATCGACAAAATTGAAAAAGCCTGAAATCAAGACCGAGCATTTGGTCCTCGCCATACTTATGGAAGGCGAGAACGTC
This sequence comes from uncultured Bacteroidales bacterium, assembly GCA_900316965.1. Lineage (GTDB taxonomy): Bacteria > Bacteroidota > Bacteroidia > Bacteroidales > P3 > Colimorpha. The sequence continues at coordinate 67,790 of ONEY01000013.1, read as the reverse complement.
GCAGCAAGACTTCTTGACCGCGAAGGACTTACATACAACAAGTTTTTTGAGGCTCTGAAAAAAGAGCACCCCGACAACGACAACCGTTCTATTGAGGACGAATACAATCCCAATCTTGATTTTGGCGAAAACGACGAGGAGGATGAAGACGACTACCCATACGCCAACCCCGAATCGCCCAAGCATGGCGACAGCGGCAAAGGCAACAAGACTCCCGCCCTCGAAAACTTTGGCCGCGACCTTACCAAAGCCGCCGAGGAAGGTCGCCTCGACCCTATCGTTGGCCGAACCAAAGAGTTGGAGCGTATAGCTCAGATTCTCAGCCGTCGCAAGAAAAACAATCCCGTACTTATCGGTGAGCCTGGCGTGGGCAAATCGGCCATAGCCGAAGGTTTGGCACAACGCATTGTTGAAGGCAAAGTGCCTAGCACCCTTTACCACAAACGCGTCATATCGCTCGATTTGGCGTCGCTGGTGGCAGGCACCAAATACAGAGGTCAGTTTGAGGAGCGCATGAAAGCCATCCTCAACGAGCTAGAGAACAACCACAACATCATTCTTTTCATCGACGAGATCCACACCATTGTCGGTGCCGGCAGCGCCTCGGGTTCGCTCGACGCTTCCAACATGTTCAAACCCGCCTTGGCAAGAGGCGAGATACAATGCATTGGCGCCACCACCCTCGACGAATACCGCCAATATATAGAGAAAGACGGGGCCTTGGAACGCCGCTTCCAAAAAGTGCTTGTCGAAGCCTCGAGCGCCGAAGAGACCTACGAAATTCTCAGCAACATACGCGACAAATATGAGGATCACCACATGGTGCACTACACCGACGAGGCCTTGAGGGCATGCATAAGTCTCACCGAGCGTTATGTCAGCGAGCGTCTGCTTCCCGACAAAGCCATCGACGCTATGGACGAGGCGGGTGCCCGCGTCCGCATAGCCAATGTCAGAGTTCCTCAAGAGATCGTCGACATGGAGCAACGCATAGCTGCCGTGGTTCAGCAAAAGAAAACCGTCCTGCTGGAGAAGAGATACAACGAGGCGGCGGCATTGCGCGACGAGGAGCGTGAGCTCACCGCCGAACTGGAAAAGATGCGCCGTGCTTTTGAAAACGAAGAGCGCGACCACCGAGTGCAGGTGACCGAAAACGATGTCGCCGAAGTCGTGGCTATGATGACTGGCGTCCCCGTACAGCGTATAGCTCAAAATGAGGGCACACGTCTGCTGAACATGGAAAAAGAGCTTGAAGGCTCGGTGATAGGTCAAGACGAAGCCATCAAAAAGATAAGCAAAGCCATTCGCCGCAACCGCGCGGGGCTTAAAGACCCCAACAAGCCTATAGGAACATTCATATTCCTGGGCCCCACAGGTGTAGGCAAGACTTACCTCACCAAAGTCCTAGCCAAATACCTCTTCGACAGCGAGCAAGCTATGATTCGCATTGACATGAGCGAATATATGGACAAATACGATGTGTCGCGACTGATAGGAGCGCCTCCGGGATATGTGGGTTACGAGGAGGGCGGCCAGCTCACCGAAAAAGTGCGTCGCAAACCCTACTCCATTATTCTGCTCGACGAAATTGAGAAGGCTCATCCCGACATCTTCAACGTGCTGCTGCAAGTGCTTGACGACGGTCAGCTCACCGATGGCTTGGGTCGCAAAGTGGACTTCAAAAACACTATCATCATCATGACCTCCAACATTGGAAGCCGCCAGCTGAAAGACTTTGGCACAGGTGTCGGTTTCAACACATCGGCACGCGAAGCCGAAAAATCGGTCATGGAGCGCGATGTGATTGAGAAAGCCCTGAAAAAATCTTTCGCCCCCGAGTTCCTAAACCGCATTGACGACATAATCTATTTCAACAGCCTCAAACGTGAAGATATTCACAAAATCATTGAGATAGAGCTGAAAGGTTTGTTTAAACGCATTCGCACCATGGGCTTTGAAATCAAGATTGACGATAAAGCCAAAGACTTCCTCGTTGCCAAAGGTTGGGACGCACAATATGGCGCCCGTCCTCTGAAAAGAGCCATCCAAAGATATATCGAAGACGACCTTGCCGAAGAGATCATCAAAGCCGACATCATCGCTGGCGACACAATATGCATCACCACCGCCAAGGAAGAGGGCAAGGACTCCCCCACCCTCGACAAGGAGAAGATTGTTTTCGAGATCGAGAAAGGCCAAGCCTCACGTCAACTCAGCGAGGTGCTGACAGAAAGCATGGAAAAAGAATGCGCCGAGGTGGAATGATATCCTCCAACTCAACCACTATTGACCGATAGGGTTAAAAACAACAAAACGCTGGAATCTGATTGTCAGTTTCCAGCGTTTTTATTATAAATCGAAATCGGTCGTTTACTTCTTCCAAAAATGGGAGGTGATGTCATTCATCTGTCCACAAACAACACGATAAAGACGCTGATTGGTGCGAGGGCTTTTCAAAGGGCCGAGATGTTTAAGATAGGGCCCCAGCTTTATGTAGTCGAAATTGGCGAGACTTATCATTGGCGACAACAACGAGCGTCCACTCCACCACGCAATATGAAGACGAGGGTGGCGTTTGCGCAGATTTGCCGCCAGATGGTTCACCTCGTTAGGTTGAGCGTCGCCGCCCATAAGACTAACACATGTCACGTCTCTATGTTGCTCGTCGAGTAGTTCATCCACTTTGTCTTCGTCAAGCACCGTTCCGCCCTCGTTCCAAAGATATTTCGAGTGGCATCCCGGGCAACGACAAGGGCACCCGCTGAGGTTGATGGCGAGTGTCACTTCGTCGGGAATCTCCTGAAAAACGACGTCGGTATTGACATATCTCAACATAGTGGCGACCGAAGAGATTGATGACTATTGCATATTGGCATAGAAACGACGGGCAGCTTCCTGCTGACGCGGCTGGCTGAAATTGCTAACACGTTTCAGATAGCCGATGATACGAGTCATGTAGTCGACATTCTTGGAATGGCACTTTGGACATTCTTTGAGATAGCGTTTGTCGATATGGCCGCAGTCGTTACAGATGGTGTTGGGAATGTTGAAGGTAAAATAGTTGCAACCCTCTTTAGCCGCCACCTGCAGAAGCTGCATATACTGAGCTTGCGACAGATGCTCCTCCAAATTCATGTGCAATGCCGAACCACCGGTGAGGTGCTCGATGTAGGGAGCGCCGTGGAGGCGGAATTTGTCGATTACCGACAAGGAGGTGTCCTCGACAATGTAGAAATAGCTGTTGTAGCAGTCGCGCGGTACAAAATAGCCATCCTCACGATCCCATTTGGCATGTTTGACACCAACATTTTCGGCAGGAATCATCTCGCAATTGAACATAACATCCTTGGTGCGGTACTCTTTGTTTTTCTTTTCCACCAATCCGAGAACCGTCTGCACAAACTCACGATATTTGGGATTGTCGTTGATGGTGATGCCCATAAATTCGGCAGCTTCGACCAAGCCGTTGACACCGATGGTAAGATACTGGCGGCTCATGTTGATATAGCCAGCGTCGAAGAGCGGAAGCATGCCATGCTGCTGTAGGTCCTTGAGGTTTTCGTTGTATGCCAGCTGCACCTTGTGGCAGAGGTCGATGATGTCGGTAAGGAATTCGCAGTAATCCATGCCATTGTTTACAGCATATTGGATACAGCGGTTGAGGTTGATGGTGAGGACGCTCTTGCTGCCCGTTGAGACACCGCCAGCGCCGAGGGTATAGCTGAAACCGTTGTCGGTGATTTCGTTACGCAGACGGCAGCAGCTACTGAGCGAGTCGGCATTGTCGCTCATATAGGTGAAGAAAGAGTGGCCCTCGGAGTACATCTGTGCTGTGAAGTTGGCCATATCGGGGTCGGCGAAAGTGCCGTCGGGATTGTAGAGCAGAGCCATAGTTTCGACAGGGAAAGTGAGCACCGCCTTGGTACGCTCGTTGTTGAACCAACGCATGAAGCGTTTTTGGAGCCAGCAGAGGCCTTCCCAGTCGGGTTCGGAGCCGTCGGGGAAACGGAACTCGCCGAAAAGGCTGTCGAAGTAGGGTTTGTCGTAGTAGGCAATGTTCCAGAAGACGGCTTGATAGTTGCGAGCTCCCGTAGGTTGGTTGAGGGAGTAAACAATCTGCTCGAAGCAGTCGGTAACGACCTTGTCGAGAGTGCGTTTCTTCAAGCTCAAATCAACCACCTTGGCGGGATCCTTCCAATAGTCTTTGCCGTAGTCGAGGCCAATAAAATAGTTGAGATACATCAAGAACTCAGGAGTGGCACAAGCGCCGCTAAGCATGGAGCTGACCATGAACACCATGTTGATGAAGCCGCCGCAGAAACTTTTGAGGTTGGTGGGTGCCGTCGAGTTGCCACCAATGCTGGCGGTGCCGGAGAGCAGCCAGGGGTACATCGTTATGCTGGCGCAATAATTTGCGAGCGAAGTCTCGTCGTTCTTATAAATAAAATGGTGTGTCAGCAGGTCAATATATCTGTTGGCTGTCTCTTTGCCATAGAGGAGTTTAATGCGGTCGGTAAGGAGACGGCGGTTGAGACGGATGAAATTGCTTTTGGGAAGCTCGCCGATAAGGGTGGCAATGTTTTTGTGCTCCACGTTGGCGTTGGCGTCATACTTGCTGCCCGTCGCGGCGTTGGCGGCTTCGACATAGTCGGCGAGGAATTTGAGTTTTTCCATTGTCTCGCGGTCCTCTGTGTGCTGCTGACGATAGAGCATGAAGCATTTGGCGACATCGTAAAAGCCCTCCTTCATGAGAGAGACCTCAACCTGGTTTTGGATCTCCTCGACGGTAATACCGTTATGGATATCGAGGTTGGAAAGTATGCGTGAAATGTTGCCAAGGTCTATAGGCGCGTTGACAGCGTCGAAGGCCTTGACGATGGCATTCATGATCTTGTCGAGGGAAAAGCGTTCGGCTTTGCCGTCACGCTTGGTGATTGTCAGTGTATTAGTCTCCATATTGTCTTTTTTTCAAATCGTAATAAAGTGAGGATATGCTTTGTTGACAAAAAGGAGAGGTTGTAATCGACCGCGCCTTTGATACGCGAAAGCATAGCCGAAATCGTCATGGCAGGTCTCCTGGCTTAGCACCTCGTGGCAAGCGCCTTCTCGAAAAGCTGGTGGGACGCCTCTTTTCAATGGCATAATCACTTGGCCAGTCGGCAGTGAATTACAGTTGCGCGACAGCTCACGATTCACACGTGATTCCCTCTTGGCGGCCAGGCGCTATGCCGACCGACCGTGACGATAGTTTAAATTGTCAATGTACTGAATGTTGGCTATTTATTCAATTATAGCGTTGAACAAATACTCTGCAAAGATACATAGTTTGGTGAACATATCTTAAAAAGGGCTCCAACATTTTTCAACCGATATTGTTGAAAAGCCCCTCGGCGTTTGTAGTGGCAAAGGATACAAACGACAGAAAAAAAATTGCCGCTCTTACGAAGAGAGCACGACGCGATTAGTGCAGGTCGACACCGATGATGTGCATGAACTCCTCGCGAGTCTTGGGATCTTTCATGAAGGCGCCTGTGAAATCGGATGTCGTGGTTACCGAATTCTGTTTCTGAACACCACGCATAGACATGCACATGTGCTGAGCCTCGATGACAACAGCCACGCCTAAGGGTTGAAGTGTGTCCTGAATGCAATCCTTGATTTGCTTGGTGAGACGTTCCTGTACTTGCAAACGACGTGCATAGGCGTCGACGACGCGGGGTATCTTCGACAAACCTACTATGGTGCCATTGGGTATGTATGCCACATGAGCCTTGCCTACGAAGGGCACCATGTGATGCTCGCAAAGCGAATAAAGCTCAATGTCTTTAACCACGACCATCTGCTTGTAATCTTCGTGGAACATTGCCGAGCGCAAGATATCTTTGGGTTCAAGGTCATAGCCATTGGTGAAATACAGCATTGCCTTCGCGATGCGTTCTGGCGATTTGATAAGGCCCTCGCGCGACGGATCCTCACCAAGAAGACGCAAAATCTCTTTATAATGTTCCGAGAGTTGGGCGACACACTCTTCGTCGTATTTGTCTATTTTCAGGTAGCCTTTTTCCATTATATATTATTGTATTATTTTCTTAATTATTATTATTCCACATAGACAAGCAAGCCTTTCAGATACTCTCCCTCAGGGTGATAAATGCTTACGGGGTGATCTATGGCATGCGGCAGCTGTTTTACGATACGCACCTTGCGACCGGCGTTGGCCGAAGCGGTGAAAAGCATGGTTTGGAAGTCGTCTTTTGAAACCGCCTGCGAGCAGCTGAATGTCAGCAGCAAGCCGCCTTCGGCAATACTTTCAAGAGCGCGCTGGTTGATGGCGCGGTAGCCTTTCAAACCCTGCTGCAGCGAGCGGTGGTTTTTGGCAAATGCCGGAGGGTCGAGGACGATGAGGTCAAAGCGCTTGTCGTCAGTATTCTTTAGTGTTTGGATATATTGCAACACATCGGCGACAACGCCCTTGTGTCGTTGACAGTCGCCAAAGTTGAGTTCCACATTTCTGTTGCACAGGTCGATAGCTTTCCGCGAGATATCCACCGTCTCAACATATTCGGCGCCACCATGCAATGCCGCCAACGAGAATCCTCCTGTATATCCGAAGCAATTGAGTACTCGGCGACCTTGAGCAAGCGAGGAAAGGAGATGACGGTTTTCGCGCTGATCAACAAAAAAACCGGTCTTCTGTCCCTCAAAGAAATTGATGTACATGCGATTGCCATGCTCGCTAATGATACTTTCCGCCTCTTCCCTACCCCACAAGAATCCGTCGGAGGAAGGTGTGGATAGCGTAGCGCTGCTTTTGTCAAACACCGAGGCAAGTCCGTAGTCAGACAGTAGTTGCACAAAAAGTCGGGTAAAGAGAGGAAATAGCCGGTGCATGCCTTCGCTATGAGCTTGCATTACGAGAGTACCGGCATACCAGTCGCAGATAAGTCCCGGCATAAAGTCGCCCTCGCCATTCACCAAACGAAACACATTGGTTTCGTTGTCGTTGAAGAAGCCGAGGCGTTTCCTATATGCTATAGCCGACGTAAGTCTTCTTTCGAAGAAGGTGTCGTCAATATTCTGCGTCTCAAAAGAGAGCACCTTGCAGATGATTGAGTCGTTCTGGTAGTGTCCCACAGCCATCCAACGGCCGCTGGCATCCATCACATCCACCAAGTCGCCATTGGCCGGGTTGCCAACCGTGCGACGCACAGCGCCGCTAAACAGCCATGGATGGCGGCGCAGTAGCGATTTCTCCTTTCCTGGAGCCAATATCAGTTGGGGTCGGATCATCGTTTAAGGTCCATTATGGTTTGAAGGGGGTTGTCTGACTTGAAGACAGCGTTGCCGGCGACAAGCACATCGGCTCCCGCCTCGAACAGCAAGGGGGCGTTGGTTGTGTTGACGCCACCGTCAACCTCGATAAGGCAATCGGGGTTTTTGCGCTGGCACAATTCTCGCAGCTGGCGCACTTTGTTGAAGGTGTTCTCTATGAACTTCTGTCCTCCGAAGCCGGGATTGACCGACATCAGAAGCACCACGTCGCATATTTGGACGCTGTCCTCAAGCAGCATGACAGGAGTGTGGGGATTAAGGACAACGCCACATTTCATGCCGGCATCTTTGATGGCATGAAGTGTGCGGTCAAGGTGAGTGCATGCCTCATAGTGGACGGTAAGAATATCGGCGCCAGCGTCGCGGAAATCAGCAACATAACGACCTGGATCCATAATCATGAGGTGAACGTCGAGGGGTTTGCAAGCATGCTTTTTGATGTGTTTCACAACAGGTTGGCCAAATGAGATGTTGGGGACAAAGATGCCGTCCATAACGTCGACATGAAGCCAGTCGCACTGGCTCTGGTTCAACATCTCTATATCGCGCTGCAGGTTGCCGAAGTCGGCCGAAAGCAGCGAAGGGGAAATCATTTTCATGTAAGGGGAAGTTTAAAGAGTTTACATTTTTATTTTTTCAAAATTGCGCCCATAGACGCCCTGTGTCTTCGACACCGAGATAAAAGCGTTCTCGTCTATGCGATGGATAATATGCATAACATTGCTCTTATCGGTCTTGTGTGCCATAACGATGAGCACCTTGGTGGGTTGATGGCTGTAGCCGCCCTCGCCGTCAAGCAGAGTAACGCCGCGACCAATCTCGGTTGTTATCGCCTCGCCAATCTCCTTGCTCTTGGTCGAAAAGACAATAATCTGGTACGACTGCTTGTTGCCGTCGAGCACAAGGTCGAGGACATAGGTCATGGTAACCATCACGACATAGCCGAATATGACATTCTCTATTTTGTGCGACACAAAGAAGGAGCTGCCGATAATGAAAATGTCGAGGTACATGATAACCTTGCCCGGCGAGATGTTGTAGAACTTTGACAATATCAGAGCGATAATGTCGGTTCCGCCGCTGTTGCCGCCCATCGAGAAAGCCAATCCTATGCCGCCGCCGCACAAGGCGCCGCCAATGATGGCACACATGAAACCGCCAAACTCGTCGACAGCAAAAAGGCGCTCCACATGCAGCACCTCCTGCCATAGGATAAAGAACGCCGACGACAGAATGATACCGAATATAGTGTTGGCTCCAAATTTTGAGCCAAGAACTTTGAATCCTATCAACACAAGTATGGTGTTGATAATAAAATTGATAACACCAATAGGAATTTTGTCGAGGCCTGCGGCATAGTGCAGCACCGACGAGATACCGCTAACGCCGCCACCAACTATTTCGGCGGGCAACATAAAAGCCGCCCAAGCAAAAGTGTACACAGCTATTCCAAACGTGATAATCACGTATGAAAGAATAAGTTTTGATTTATTTTCAAAGATATGCATTGTATATTTTTTAGAGTTTTCGTCAAATGTGAAAAAGGTCATATGACTATGGATACTAAAAAAATGTACCTCGTTAACAATCGCTAAATGTTATAGTTGCGGGCGCCAAAGATAGATGACCCCACACGCACCAATGTTGCCCCTTCCTCTATGGCTATCTGGTAGTCGTGGCTCATGCCCATAGAAATCTCGCTGAAATGCTCTTGTCCCTCAAAATAACGCTGCCTCAAATCCTCGAAAATCTTGCGAAGGTTAGCGAACTCAGAGCGAACCTTCGCCATATCGTCGGTATTGGTAGCCATACCCATAACTCCGCACAGACGCACATTGGTCATAGCCTTGTATTCGGGCGAGCTGAGCAAAGCGTCGGCTTCTGACATATCGAGGCCGAATTTCGTCTCCTCCGAAGCGATATGGAACTGCAGCAGACAGTCGATTACTCGGTTGTTTTTCAACGCCTCTTTGTTGACGACTTCAAGCAGTTGTAAAGAGTCAATACTATGAATCAATGTCACAAAGGGTGCTATATATTTAACCTTGTTTGTCTGCAGATGACCTATGAAATGCCATTGTATATCCTTTGGCAGAACAGCATGTTTGTCGCGCATTTCCAGCGCTTTGTTTTCGCCAAAAAGGCGCTGTCCGGCATCGTACGCCTCCTGCAACATCTCAACAGGCTTGGTTTTGGAAACAGCTATCAAACGGGTGGGTTCGGGCACCGTTGACGCTATTTTGACAAGATTTTCTTTTACCATTTTACCAACATTATTATAATTCGAACAATTGCTATTGAAGAACATCAAATTCAGCTATTATCAATCAATTAACCACCAAAACATAATCGTCGTCATCACTCCAAGATTGAAATGTCCTTCGCTTTATTCTTTATAATTAATATTTATTAACGACACATTTTAACTAATATTTTTTTAGATACAATATTTTTTTTCACTTCAACGTTATCCTGTGGTATTTTCAAGCTAACACGACCATGAAAGTATGCATTGCCGAGAAGCCCAGTGTGGCACGAGAAATAGCCAAGATACTAGGAGCCAACACCTCCCATGATGGATATATGGAAGGAAACGGCTATCAAGTGACTTGGACATTCGGCCATTTGTGTACTTTGAAAGAGCCTCACGACTACACCGACATGTGGAAGGCGTGGGCATTAAGCAGGCTCCCCATGATACCGCCGCGTTTCGGCATCAAACTCATCCCCAACGATGGTTATGAGAAACAGTTCCATATCATTGAGAAACTGATGCAAAACGCCGACGAGATTATCAACTGCGGCGATGCCGGCCAAGAGGGCGAACTCATCCAGCGATGGGTCATGCAAAAAGCCTCGGCACGCTGTCCCGTGCAGCGTCTGTGGGTTTCCTCCCTCACCGAGGAGGCCATAAAAGAGGGCTTCCGCAACCTTAAGCCTCAAAGCGATTATCAGTCGCTTTACGAAGCGGGTCTTTGCCGTGCCATAGGCGACTGGCTGTTGGGCATGAACGCCACCCGTTTGTACACTCTCAAATATCGCACCAAACAAGGTCAGGTGCTCTCCATCGGGCGCGTACAAACCCCTACTTTGGCATTGATAGTCAAGCGTCAGCAAGAGATTCAAAACTTCGTCCCCGAACAATACTGGGTGCTGTCGACCATCTACCGCGACACTCTTTTCTCTCTTCAAAGCAATGACGGCGAAGAGGATGGCGACGAGGGCAAAAGCGCTAAAAATCAGCGCGGACGCATAACCAACGAGGAAGAGGGTCGCAAAGCCTTGGAGTCGATCAAAGGACGCGACTTTGAAGTCACCTCCGTCGCCAAGAAAAACGGCAGCGAGGCCGCACCGCGTCTCTTCGACCTCACCAGCCTTCAGGTGGAATGCAACAAAAAATTCAGCTTCTCGGCCGACGACACATTGAAATACATACAAAGCCTCTACGAGAAAAAACTCACCACCTATCCCCGCGTCGACACCACTTTCCTGAGCGAAGACATCTATCCCAAATGCCCCGCCATTCTGCAGGGATTGCTCCCCTACTCGGCTTTGACCACCCCCTTGCTTAGCAAAAAACTGCCCAAAAGCAAAAAGGTTTTCGACAACAGCAAAGTCACTGACCACCACGCCATTATACCCACCGGCGTCAACCCTTCAAATGGCGACCTTACCCTCAACGAAAAAAGGGTCTTCGACCTTGTGGCGCGACATTTCATCGCTGTGTTCTATCCCGACTGCAAGATAGCGACAACCACCGTCAGCGGTCGTGTGGAGACGCAAGCCTCTGAGGGCAACAAAAAGGAGAAACTCTCTTTCAAGGCCACCGGCAAACAGGTCACCGACCCGGGTTGGAAGGTTTGTTTTGGTCGCTGGGTTGAAGACAACGACGGTTGGCACTTGGAAAAGAAAGCCTTACGCGACGACGACGAAAAAGAGGAGAAAAAAGACGACGACAAGATGATGCCGGCTTTCGTCAAAGGCGAGCATGGCCCTCATTCTCCCACGTTGACAGAGAAATGGACAACGCCTCCCAAGCCCTACACCGAAGCCACTCTGCTGCGCGCTATGGAAACGGCGGGTCGCTTTGTGGACAACGACGAGTTGCGCGACGCCATGAAGGAGAACGGCATTGGCCGTCCCTCAACAAGGGCCGCAATAATCGAAACTCTCTTCAAACGCGGATATATACAGAAAAACCGCAAGTCGCTATCTGCCACCGAAACAGGTGTTGCCCTCATAGGACTCATCCACGAGGAGCTGCTCAAAAGCGCCGAGCTCACTGGGCAATGGGAGAAAAAACTGCGCGAGATCGAGGCTCACCGCTACGACGCTAAACAATTTATCGAAGAGCTGAAACAAATGGTGACGCAAATTGTTCAGGATGTCATGAAACGTTAGTGTCCCCTACTTACAATATGCAATAATTCTTTGACAATTAATACAAATTACTAATAACACATTGAAAACTAAAAACAGAAAAACAATATGAAAAAAATCAAACTAATCGCCCTGATGGCTGTTGCAAGTATTGCTTTATCTGGATGTACCAAAGAATATATCACAGAAGACGTTACGCACCAACACAACTACTATGGCTCGCAGGTTACAACCTATGTTTACACCATTACGCCATCTCAATGGGTTAGAAACGAAGGACAACTCAATCCTGGACAAGAAAACTACCTCTACGCCACATTCGAGAACTCCGACATCACCGCCAATGTGGTTAACAATGGTTCGGTCACCGCAGACGTATACATGATTTACAACCAGCAGCAAAACCTAGGCTCCTGGAATCCACTGCCATACGTCTTCCCCTTGGAAGTCCAAAACGAAAACGAAACCATTATCGTACCCGAAACCATACGTTTCGATTGGAACGAGAACGAAGTGACTTTCATCATCCAAGACCTTGATGGCTACGACCCTCTCGACTACCTTGACAATATGACCATCCGTGTAACTGTAACACGCAACACTTTCTAAACGATGACAAAACATATAGGAGCTCATGTTAGTGCCTCTGGCGGCGTGGGCAACGCCATCCTCAACGCCGAAGCCATAGGTGCCACAGCTTTCGCCCTCTTCACTCGCAACCAACGCAGCTGGGTAAGCAAGCCTCTGCAACAGATTGAAATTGACGGCTTCAAGGCATTGCTCCTCGAGCGTGGCTTCAAGCCAGAGTTTGTGCTGCCTCACGACAGCTACCTCATCAATCTTGGCTCGCCCGACGAGGAAACCTTGCAAAAAAGCAGAGCTGCCTTCTTCGACGAGATGCACAGAGCTCAGCAGCTGGGCCTTCAAATGCTCAACTTCCATCCCGGCAGCCATCTCAACCGCATCAGCGAGGAGGCTTGCCTCGACCAGATTGCAAGCGAGGTGAACCTTGCTTTGTCGAAAACCGAAGGCGTGTGTGCCGTCATCGAAAACACAGCGGGACAAGGCAGCAACCTGGGTTGGCGCTTCGAACACATAGCTCGCATAATAGAAGGCATCGACGACAAAAGCCGTGTGGGTGTTTGCATAGACACCTGCCACACTATTGCCGCGGGTTACGACTTGTCGACAGAGATGGGCTACCAATTCTGCTTCGAGGAGTTCGACAGAGTGATTGGCAAACAATACCTTAGAGCCATCCATTTAAACGATAGCAAGAAAGGTTGCGGAAGTCATGTCGACCGTCACGAGGTGCTTGGCGAGGGAACCCTCGGCAAAGAATTCTTCGTCCGCTTTATGAACGACAGCCGTTTCGACAACATACCCATCATCCTTGAAACTCCCGACCCCATGAGGTGGAGCGATGAGATCAAATGGCTCCACAGCTTGGTCAAATAACAAACAGTTAACAATCTAGAGATGAAAAGACTGACATTATTATTGCTTGCATTGTCAACCATATTCCTCGCAAATGCCCAAATAACTCACACCTCAAAAGGGCAAGTCGACCAAAACGCCGAGAAATATCTCAAAAAAGCCTACGACAAAATCAATGGCGGCGGTGTGTCGTTCTCGGTAACTATGGTCAGCAAGGACAGCAACAAGAAAGAGACCGCCCGCCATAAAGCCGACGTGCTCTTCAACAAAGGCAAATATCGCGTAACCTTCGGAACCAACGTCATTTATTGCGACGGAGCAGCCACATGGCATTGGGACAAAGAGGTCAACGAAGTGGTGGTCAACAAAGCCAGCACGGCCGAGGACGACCTCATGAATCCCGCCGCCATACTCGCCAACTACAAGAAAAACTTCAACGCCAAGTTTATACGCAAAGAGCAAAACGGCAATGCCGTCATCGACCTCACCCCCAAGAAAAGCAAAAGCTACTACAAAATACGCCTCATCGTCAATGCCGAGTCGGGCATCATGAACAAGATGGAGGTGCACAACTACGACTCTTCCAGCGCCGACTACATCGTCAGCTCGTTCAAGAGCGGAGTGAAAACCAGCGACACAGACTTCAAGTTCACCAAAAGCGCCAACGACGGAGTTGAAATTATCGACATGAGATAAAAACAAATCTTACAGTACTCCGATAGTACTTTTATAGTACTTAGATAGTACTTACACACCCAAAAAACAACCTCAAAAAAACAATAACAATTGTCAATACTACTTATAGAAACAGCCACTCCAATATGCTCCATAGCATTGGAAAACAACGGAGCTATAGCCATAGAGCGTCACAGCGACCAACCCAACGCCCATTCCTCAAAGCTGGCGGTGTTTATCGACGAGATACTGAACAGTAGCGATTCGGTACGCAAAGAGCTTGAAGCCGTGTGCGTCTCCTCTGGTCCTGGATCCTACACAGGGCTTCGCATAGGAGTAAGCAGCGCCAAAGGCCTCTGCTACGCTTTGGGTATACCCCTCATATCCGTCCCCACCTTGCAAAACATGGCCAGTCAATATTTTGAGGAACACAAAGATTACCAAGGTCTTGTGTGCCCCATGATCGACGCCCGTCGCATGGAATGCTACACAGCCATCTATAGCCGTGAGGGGGGCGTAAAGGAAACCACCGCCGAGGTGATAGAAAGCGGCATATACGACAAATGGCTCAACGCCAATATTGTGACCTTTGTTGGTGATGGAGCCGACAAAACCAAACCCTTGCTCTCTGTACACCCCAACGCTCTTTACGACAGCGAGTTCCGCATCTCGGCAGCCGGCATGATTAAAACGGCAAGAGAAAAACTCGCCAAAGGTGAGGTTGAGGATACTGCATATTTTGAGCCTTTCTATCTGAAAGATTTTGTGGCAAAAAAATCAGAAGTGCACGGATTGAGGAGAAACTGACCAAAACAAAACTATTAACACACAAAGACGCAACCACATAATCTTTAACCCACCCATCCTCTCCTATCATGTTGAATTATATTTGGAAACGATTATTTTACGGCATCCTTGTCCTTTTGGGTGTTGTCACGCTCGTTTTCTTTCTTTTCAACATATTGCCTGGCGACCCCGCACGCATGATGCTGGGACAACGTGCCGACGAAGAGAGTATAAGGATTATCAACCGCGACCTGGGGCGCGACAAACCCATAGGCGTTCAGTATATAGCATACCTCAACGACTTGGCGCCCATTTCGTTTCACAACAACAACGACAACGAAAGTTTTTGGTATCTCGATCCCGGCAAATACGAACCCTACGGCACCCTGTTCAAGATTGGGTCAACCAGCGTCGTGGTCAAAGCCCCCTACCTGCGTCGCTCATACCAAAGCAAACGCAAGGTATCGGAAATAATATCGTCGGCGTTTCCGCAGACAGCCATATTGGCTGTGACAGCTATGACTTTCGCCCTTCTGGTAGGACTTATACTAGGCATCTTCTCGGCGTTGCACAAAGACACCTGGATTGACCGCATAACCCTGCTGCTTACTACAACAGGTATGGCGCTGCCATCATTCTTCGCGGCCATAATAATAGCATGGTTTTTCGCCTATGTGCTTTCCGACTGGACGCACCTCAATATGACAGGAAACCTCTATACTGTAGACGATTACGGCTGCGGAGAGCACCTAAACCTGCGCAACCTGATACTTCCCGCCCTAACCTTGGGCATACGTCCCTTGTCGGTATTGGTGCAACTGACCAAGAGCTCACTCCTCGAGGCACTTTCGCAAGACTATGTTCGTACCGCGCGATCGAAAGGACTTTCCAACCGTCGTGTTATAGTGCACCACGCATTGCGCAACGCCATGAACCCCATAGTAACATCGGCGTCGGGATGGCTGGCGGGATTGTTGGCGGGAGCCGTCTTTGTCGAGTATGTGTTCGACTGGAAAGGAATGGGTTCCGTCATTGTCGACGCACTAGAGAAATACGATTTCCCGGTGGTCATGGGTTCAATACTTTTTATATGCATACTATTGGTGATCATCAACATACTGACCGACATATTGTATGGTGTTCTCGATCCGAGAATACGACTTAAATAATGTGTCGGCAAGGAGATTATTTGATTATAAAGACATAAAGAATTAAAAATCAAAAAGACGCTCAAGAAATGAAACATATTGTATATCCCACACAAGGCACCTGCTCACAACTTATTGATGTCACCGCCGACGAGAACGACATAATAAAAGATGTGTCGTTTTACGGCGGATGCAACGGCAACCTACAAGGTATATGCCGACTGGTGTGCGGACAGAAGATTGACGACGTCATATCTCGATTAAACGGGATAAGATGTGGCGACAAGATAACCTCATGTCCCGATCAGCTTTGCCGAGCCTTGGAGATGCTGAAGCAAGCCCCCAACGAGCAATAATAAACTGAATATAACCCACATAAGAGTATAAGCCCCAAGCGACGCCTGGGGCTTTATTTGTTTTGGCATGAAGCATTTCGACAATTGAATTCAAATCTGTCATTAAGTCAACATCTTGTTTATAGAGCCAACATCCGAGCATTTTCAGTTGGCCGATATTTTGATCATAAAAACGGCATAATGGAGAGAAAAAAGGACAAATGGTAAGAAATTATAAGCGGTAGAAATAATATTTTTCATCCCTATTATTTTAATAAAAGTGACGATAATTTATTTCAATTGAAAAAAAACAGCCCAATAATTAGGCTATTAACAAAGGTTTTATAAAGACATTAGAAGATACATAACGTATTAATATACAATACGATTTAGTATATCAAAAACTATCATTGGGCTTTTTACCCATTGAAAGTGCGTTTTTTTGCACAATGGTAGTCATAATTCGAAAAATAATCTCATCTTTGTTTTTGAAAAAGTTGCTATACATAAACATTCAGACGCTACCGACACCTCATGAGGGCGACCGAAATGAGGTTAGGGAAAGTCTGAAGAAGGATAATGGACAGAGAAATGTGCTAACGGAAAAGGTCGAAAGAGATTGCCTAGTTTTAGGATTACATCGAACACTATCCAATATACACACTATTAAATCCATTAAGCGAACTGCCTCCCCTTTGGGATGGCAGTTTGTGTTTTTATTGGTGCGGTAAGAGAGACGTAACCGCAAGACAATATAATATAGGAGGCGATTATTGCAGTTTCAGTATCTCGTCGACGGTATTAAGATCATTCTTACGGGCGATTTTGCTCAAATCCTTGATGTCGCCGCGATTGAACATAGAGATAAGACGTTGCTGCCTATCGATCAACTTTTGGAGTTCGGGAAGAGCCAATTGCTTGGTGTCCCATCCAATGGGAACCGACGCGTAGTACTCCTTGTAGATCTTGAAGATATATTTTGCCGACTTGGACATATCGTCGAGAGTTTTGTGATTGGGTTCGCGACGGTCGAGGCTATCGACAAAAGTTCATGTCGACGTAATATTGCTTGAGGCTGTTGACGCGTTGGGAAATACCCTCTCATGGAGGGGAGAATTTCATAAAAAGGAGAAGTGTCTGGGACGATGAAGACATCGTCATCCAGACACTTCGATAATTAGATAAGAGGAAAATTACTTTTCGAGGCGGATACGAGCGTCGACAGCGGTGACGTAGCGTGGGTTGCCAAGAAGAGGATTGAGGTCCATTTCGGCGATCTCGGGTGCTGCCTGAACGAGGGCGCTGACGCGAGCCACCTGCTCGGCATAGAGGTCGAGGTTGACGCCTTCCTGACCGCGGACGCCTTCGAGGATCTTGTATCCCTTGAGCTGTTTAAGCATTTCCTTGGCTTCGGCGGCGGATATGGGAGCCAAAGCGCTTTGGACGTCCTTGAGCACCTCGATGAAGATGCCGCCAAGGCCGAAGAAAATCTGATGGCCGAACTTGGGGTCGCGGATGGCGCCGATATAGACGTCGATACCATCGAGCATGGGGTACATTTCGACGGCGTAGGTTTCGGGGATGACGATCAGGCGGTCGAACTCTTTGGCAACGGTGTCGAGGTCTTTGACGCCGAGGGTGACGCCGCCGACATCGCTCTTGTGGAGAGGTCCGACGACCTTCATAACGAGAGGAACGTCCTTGGAGCATCCCACCTCTTTGGCGAAGGCGAGAGCGTCCTCCTTCTTGGAGACTTCGACGCTTTTCTTGCGGCTGATGCCAGCGGCGTCGAGGAGCTCGTTGTAGTCGGCGATTTCGAGGTAGCCGTCTTTGCAGCGGTCGACGGTGGCGCGGATGCGGGCGACGTCGATCTTGGGTTGCTCAACGTTCTCGGGTTGAGGTTTGGGAGTGTGGTATACCTTGCAGATGGCGTTGCCGAGGACACACTCTTCGGGGAAGTTGATGCGGCCTTTGGCGATGAAATCGTTGATTTCGTCTTTGACGTTGATGATGGAAGGCAGCACGGGGAAGATGGGTTTCTTGCAGGTTTTCATCTTCTCGTCGAGCAGGTCGTAAACCTCCTTGTTGCTGAACAATCCGGGAGATCCGAAGATGACGACCGAGAAGTCGATGTCGTCGTATTCGTTTTCGACGGTGTCGATGATGTAGCCAAGTTGCTCGGCGGTACCTGTGGCGAGAAAGTCGATGGGGTTGCCAACGGAAGAGCCGCCAAAGAGCTTTTCGAGCAGAGCAGGGCTAGCGGGATGATCTTTGAGAGAAGGAACCTCCATGCCACCATTGGAGAGCACGTCGGTGAGCATAACTGCGGGGCCGCCGGCGTGGGTGATGACGGCGCAGCGTTTGCCTTTCAATTCGGGGTGCATGAAGACGGCGCAAACAGTAGTGAGCTCCTGACGGTTTTGGCAGCGGACAATGCCAGCCTTGCGGAAGAGAGCGTCGACGGCGGCGTCGTTGGTGGCCAAGGCACCGGTGTGGCTTGATGCGGCGCGAGAACCTGCTGCCGAGCCGCCGCTCTTGATGGCAGCGATGTGGCAGCCCTTGTTGATAAGGCTACGGCTATGTTTGAGGAGACGCTGCGGATCGCCGATTTTTTCCATATAAAGCATGATGACGTGGCTTGACTTAACGGGGTCGAAAGTCTCGTCGAGATGTTCGAGGACATCCTCGATACCCAGCTGGGCGCTGTTGCCAACTGCCCAAACGCTGTTGAATTTAAGGCCGTTGCTCATGCCGTACTCTTTGATGAACACAGCTGTGGCGCCAGAGCCGGTGATGAAGTCGACACCCTTGGGGTCGAGCGGAGGAATAGGAGTATCGAAGCAGCCAGCGTAGTTGACGTTGAGGAAGCCGGTGCAGTTGGGGCCGATAAGAGAGCCGCCGACGCTGTTGATAGTGTCGACAATGTGTTTCTCGATGGCGGCGCCTTCAGCGTTTTCCTCCGAGAAGCCGGCGCTGACGATGATGAAGCCTTTGCAGCCTTTTTCCTTGGCCAGGACATCGACTGTCTGGGCGCAGAATTTGGCGGCGATGCAGAGGATGGCGCAGTCGACCTGCGGAAGGTCCTCGACCTTGGCGTAGCACTTAACGCCCTGAACTTCGGTCTCTTTGGGGTTGACGGCGTAGACGTTGCCCTTGAAGGGGCTTTCAAGGAGGTTTTTGAGCGATTTGCCGCCAGGTTTATGAATATCTGACGAAGCACCACAGATGACGATGCTGCGAGGATTCAAAAGTTCTTTTGCTATCATATAATTATAGAGATTTATTTGTTGTTCGATGAAAAGTCAGAAAAGCTGCGTTAGACGATGGCAAGCAGCTCGACGGTGAAAATGAGGGCTGCATAGGGAGGTATGGAGTTGCCCGCGCCATGTTCGCCATAACCCAGCTGATAAGGGATATAGAATTTGTATTTGGAGCCAACCTTCATGAGCTGAACACCTTCTGTCCACCCAGCGATGACCTGGCGGAGGCCAAATTCGGCAGGTTGGTTGCGTTTGTACGACGAGTCGAAGATGGTGCCGTCGATAAGAGTGCCCTCATAGTGGCAGCGTACGGTGTCGCTGGCTACAGGATGCTCGCCATTGCCTTCGACGAGAACCTCATACTGAAGGCCGCTGCGGGTGCGGAACACGCCCTCGCGTTTGGCGTTTTCGGCGAGGAACTTCTCGCCCTCCTCTTTGGCGGCCTTGCCTTTCTCGGCTGCCTGAGCCTGCTGGAGAGCTTCCATTTCGGTGAAAAACTTGTCGAGGACGGCGTGCGACTCTTCGTGCGACAAGCGAGGCTCGGCGCCAGAGATGAGGTCGCGGATAGCCAGAGCGAAATCGTCGACGTTGAGAGAAGTTTCAAGACCCATGTCCATGAGTTGGTGGCCAATATTGTGGCCAAGAGCGTAGCTTAATTTATCCATTGAAAAAAAATTTTGTTCAAAACATTACATTGCAAAGAGCGGCGGATAGATGGAAAAGACCGCTCGATAGAGGGGCATGTTTAAAGTAGGGAACCATTCACTTATAAACAACACCAAGCCATACCGAGCTGCTAACCATGTGATATACCGACGATTCTGACACATCTTATAAAGAATGGCCTCTATAAAAACATTTTGCAAAATTATATAAAAATAATTAAACCGCAAAATCAAAAAAATACAACTTTAAAAGAAAGTCCTGGTGAAAAAGTCGAAATGAAAAAAAACTTATTCATTTTGCTATTTTTTAGTATATTTGCAGTTTGTATTTTCGTGTTGAAAACCCTTATAATATTGTATTTCATTTTATTTCAACTCGGCATATAATGACAAACCACTTTGAAAAGAATTAAAGATGGACTATAATTTTAACGAAATCGAACCCAAATGGCAACGTTTCTGGCGTGATAACAAGGTGTATCATGTAGAAAATAGCTCAAAGAAACCTCATTACTATGTGCTTGATATGTTCCCCTACCCCTCGGGTGCTGGACTTCATGTAGGACACCCTCTTGGCTACATTGCCAGCGACATATATGCGCGATACAAACGTTTGCGCGGCTTCAATGTGCTTCACCCCATGGGATATGACGCCTATGGCCTTCCTGCCGAGCAATACGCCATACAAACAGGACAACACCCGGCAAAAACCACCGAGGCCAATATTGCCCGCTATCGTGAGCAGCTTGACAAGATAGGTTTTTGCTTTGACTGGGATCGCGAGGTGCGCACCTGCGACCCCAAATATTATAAATGGACACAATGGACATTCCTGCAACTTTTCAACCACTACTATGACGAAGCGCAGCAGAAAGCCCGTCCCATATCGGAATTGGTGAAACAATTTGAGGAGGGCGACGAGCGCGCTCCCGAATGGAACAGCATGGACGAGAGACAGCGTCAGGAGCTGCTGATGCAATACCGTCTCGCCTACCTTGCCGACATACCCGTCAACTGGTGCGCCGAGCTGGGCACGGTTCTTGCCAACGACGAAGTGGTCAACGGTCTTAGCGTTCGTGGCGGTTATCCCGTCGAGCGCAAGCTTATGCGCCAATGGAGCCTTCGCATCACCTCCTACGCCCAACGACTTGTCGACGGCTTGGAGCAGGTTGACTGGAGCGACTCGCTGAAAGAGATACAGCGCAACTGGATTGGTCGCAGCGAGGGTGCCGCAGTATGGTTTCCGCTGGATGTGAAAAGCAACGACAACGTGCTGCCCGGAGCTCAGGCCTATATGCCTCAGTTTGATCCGCAACCGGTGCCGAGTTTCGAGATTTTCACCACCCGTCCCGACACCATTTTTGGAGTCACCTTCATGGTGCTCTGTCCCGAACACGAGCTAATCGACGAGATTACCACCCCCGAGCAGAAAGCCGAGGTTGAGGCCTATGTCACCTGGGCGAAGAACCGCTCGGAGCGTGAGCGTCAAGCCGAGGTGAAGAAGGTGAGCGGCGTATTCACCGGCGCCTATGCCATCAACCCCCTCACCGAGGAGCGCATCCCCATCTGGGTATCAGAATATGTGCTAGCCGGCTACGGCACAGGAGCCATCATGGCCGTGCCCGCCCACGACAGCCGCGACTTTGCCTTTGCCCGCCACTTCAACCTGCCAATACGCCAGGTGGTGTCGATGGAGAAAGATGTCACCAGCGACCCCGCCAAATGGAGCGAGAGCATGGATGCCAAGACAGGATGGTCGGTCAACAGCGGTTTCGTCACCGGCATGAAGGTTAAGGACGCCATGAAGGCCGTCATCGACAAGATTGAGGAGATGGGCATAGGACACCGCACGGTCAACTACCGCCTTCGCGACGCCATCTTCAGCCGTCAGCGCTACTGGGGCGAACCCTTCCCGATATACTACAAAGACGGCATCCCCTATCCTATTCCCGAAGAATGCCTGCCCTTGGAGCTGCCACAGGTGAGCGAATACAAGCCCACCGCCACAGGCGAGCCCCCTCTGGGACACGCCGAGATGTGGGCATGGGACGAGAAAAAGCGCCAGATAGTGAGCAAGAGCCTCATCGACAACGTCAACGTCTTCCCCCTCGAGCTCAGCACCATGCCCGGTTTTGCCGGCAGCAGCGGATACTATCTGCGCTATATGGATCCCCACAACGACGACGCCTACTTCAGCCCTTCCGCCGTCAACTACTGGCAGAATGTCGACCTCTATGTCGGCGGCGCCGAGCACGGCACAGGACACCTCATCTATGCCCGTTTCTGGAACAAATTCCTCTTCGACATCGGAATGTCGGTCAAAGACGAACCCTTCCAAAAACTTGTCAACCAAGGCATGATACAAGGCCGCTCCAACTTTGTTTATCGCAGCAAAGCCGACAACGGCCTCTTCATATCCAAAGGCCTTATAAAGAATATGGACGACGTGACGCCAATTCATGTCGACATCAACATTGTCAACAACGACATCCTCGACATCGACAAATTCCGCGCCTGGCGTCCCGAATACGCCAACGCCCGCTTCGAGCTCGAGGACGACAAATACATCTGCGGCTGGGAGATAGAGAAGATGTCCAAGTCGATGTTCAACGTGCAAAATCCCGACGATCTTGTAGAGCGCTACGGTGCCGACACACTCCGCATGTACGAGATGTTCCTAGGCCCCGTCGAGCAAGCCAAACCTTGGGACACCAACGGCATTGAGGGCGTTTTCCGCTTCTTCAAGAAATTCTGGCGACTCTATCATGACGAGCAGAACAACTATGCCGTTGTCGACGAAGAGCCCACCAAGGCCGAGCTCAAGATACTCCACCAAACCATCAAGAAGGTTACCGACGACATAGAGCGCTTCTCGTTCAACACCTCGGTGAGCACCTTCATGATATGCGTCAACGACCTTGCCCAAGCCAAATGCCGCAAACGCGCCATCCTCGAGCCCCTCGCCATACTTGTATTGCCCTTTGCGCCCCACATCGCCGAAGAGCTATGGCACCTTATGGGCAACGAAAGCTCGGTATGCGACGCCCAGTGGCCCGAATACGACGAAAGCCATCTGGTTGAAGACAGCTTCAAATACCCCGTCTCCTTCAACGGCAAGATGCGCTTCACCGTCGACCTCCCCAACGGATGCACCCAAGACGAGGCCGTCAAAGCCATCAAAGACCTTGACGAGTTCAAGAAATGGACAGGCGGCAAAGAACCCAAGAAAATCATTTTTGTACCTAAACGTATTATCAACATAGTATGCTAAGCAGACATTTCCTCCGCGCCAAAGCGTTGCAAACCATCTATGCAGGTGTGTGCAACCAAATTTCGTCAGCCGACGAGCTTGTAAAAGCCTTCGACCACAACGTTATGCGCCTCAACGACCTTGGACTTTACCAACTATCAACGCTCAGCCAGTTCACTTTCACCGCCGAACGCATCATGGAGGTGGAGATGCAAAAATTCAACCCCCAGCAGAAGGAGCTCGACTATCTGAAACGCATTGCCGACAACAAATTTATATCACGACTCGAGAGCGGCTTTGAATTCAAGCAGCAGATGAACCGCCTCAGCATCGACTGGTCGAACCATTTCGACATCTTCCGCAAGATACTCACCCAGCTCAAGACGTCGCAGCAATATCAGGATTACGCCGCAATAAGCGATCCCACATTCGACGACGACCGCAATCTGGCCATACAAGTGTTCAAAATAATGATGAACGACAACGCTTTGCGTTCAATCATCTTTGAACGCGACCTGTTGTGGGAAGACGACTTCGACCAAGTGGCACAATATGTCTACATGCTCCTCAAGGAATGTACCGAAGAGAACACCAACGAAGCCTCGCCTTGTCCACAAATCTACGACAGCCGCAACGAGAAAGACGCCAACGACTTCAAGTTCGCCCGCAAGCTCACCATCGACACCTACAACCATATCGACGATGTGGAGAGCATGATCAAAAAACACCTGCAAAACTGGGATTTCGACCGCGTGGCACTCATGGACGTCCTGCTCATCAATATGGCCGTCACCGAATTCACCTGCTGTCCCTCAATTCCCGAGCGCGTAACAGTAGACGAATACATCGAGCTGTCGAAAGAGTTCTCGACCGAGAAGAGCAAGCTGTTCATCAACGGCATCCTCGACAAAATGTTGATAGAGCTTCGCGTCGCCGGCAAAGTTGTCAAGAACGAACGCGGCATGTACGACCCCGCCATCGACGGCGACGTGCCTCCCGAGGACAACTAAAGAATACGAGAACAAATATATTATAATGTATAAGATGACAAAAAAAAGAATACTCATTGTCGCCTCGGCCCTCCTACTCCTTGCCGCATGCAACAACGGCAAAGACAAACCTGCCGGAGTCGACATCATACAAAATCCCAATAGTGCCGAAGGCTACGACGAAAGCCAGAAGATGCCACGCATAACCTTCGAAACCGACATGCACGACTTCGGACAGCTCATGGCCGGCGAGAACATCTCCTACAGCTTCAAGTTCACCAACACCGGCAACGCCGACCTCGTCATCAGCGGCTGCGATGCCTCGTGCGGCTGCACAGTAGCCGAATATCCACACGAGAGAATAGCTCCTGGCAAAACGGGATATATCACCGTGTCGTTCAAGTCGAAAGGCATGTCGGGGCAGCAGATGAAAGAAGTCATTGTCGCCTCCAACGCCCAACCGGCGCGCACCAAATTGCGCATCTCGGCAACGGTAAGGTAACCCACCCTTGCGACAGCACATTTATGGTACTTTAATAGTACTTAGATAGTACCTACAATCAAAAACGAAATAATAAAAATAATAAAATAACAACAAAAAACACACTAGAAAAATGAACATTTTGTATATCCTTCTCGACGCAGCTCCCGCAGCTGGCGGCAATCCCATGGGTGGTGGCGGTTTATGGATGATCATCCTCCTCTTCGTCGTCATGTGGCTGCTTATGATTCGTCCACAAAACAAGAAAGCCAAGGAAGAAGCCAAGATGCGCGAACAACTCAAGAAAGGCGACCGCGTAACCTTCTCGGGCGGCATTTACGGCAAAGTACACTCCGTCGACGCCACAACCGTCGAAGTTGAAATCTCCAACGGCGTCATCATCACCGTCGAAAAGAGCTACATCCAAGCCGTTACCAACGACAACAACGCTTTAGAAGAAAAGAATTAACACTCTGTTTTACAATCATCGATGAGACATAATTTAAAGCTCTTGTTAAAACGTTCAAGAGGGTTCCTCTTCTCCGTTTTCGCCATCTTTATAATATGGGTGGTATCCTCTATGTCTGAACCAAACAGATATAGAGAGAGCTTTGAATTATGTTTCGACGGCATCGACACAGCCAAATACGCCATCATCGAGCAAGACAGCGAGATAGCGATAGACATAACCAGCAACGGATTTCGCGCCTTCAACCGCGACCGCAAAAAAAAGAGCATCCATCTCGACGCCTCCCAAATCCTAAAATCCGACAAGCAGCTAAGCAAGCATGTTGTCAACAACGGCTACAAGTTGGTTTTCAACACCGAAGAGTATCTCGACAGCATTCGCAAACAGATAGATTTGAAAGGCGTCACCGACATTGTCCCCATTGCCAAGGAGCTCAAAATACGCTTTGCCGAACGCGAAAGCCGTACCTTCCGTCCCGACATATCCAATGTCGAGTTTCAATTTGACGGTATGGCCGGCCTCAACGGCGAGCCACGCATAGCGCCCGACAGCATAGTGCTGTACGGCAGCAAAGCGTCGCTCGACAAGATAGACGCCCTTAAAGCACGCCGCCAAGTGGTTAGAAACATAAGCGAAAGTGGCACCTACCTTGTCGCCCTCGAACCCGTGTGGGAGCGTTATTCCGACCTCAGGATATCCACCAAGAGCATCAAAGTCTATCTTCCCGTTGAGCGATTCATAGAGAAAGACATCACCCTGCCCGTCAATGTCGACAGAAAAGCCATAGGCATAACATCCTCCATAAAGCTCAACCTCTACCCCACACACGTCACGGTAACCTATCTCGTGCCCGAGAACGAATACAGCAACATCAACACCGACGCCTTTGTCGTCAACGCCGTCAAAGAGAGCGACTCAAACCAGAGTTTTCGAGCCGTGGTAACCTCGTTCCCATCTAAAGTAAAAATCAAAGACATCAAGCCTAACAAAATACAATTCATAGCAATAGAATGACACTTGTAGGACTCACAGGAGGTATTGGCTGTGGCAAAACCACAGTGTTGCATGTCTTTGAGGAGATAGGCGTACCCTGCTTCATTGCCGACACCCATGCGGCAAGCTATTACAACGAGCCCGAGTTTCTCAAATCGGTAGCCAACTTGCTTGGCGACGAAGTCTTCGACCCACAAGGCAATGTCGACAAAAAGAGAATAGCCTCCATCGTTTTCAACGACAAAGCCAAGCTGCAAGCCCTCAACGCATTGGTACATCCCCGAGTCATGAACGACTTCCAAACATGGGCAAGTCAGCAGAAGGCTGAATATGTGATACTCGAGTCGGCCATCATCTTCGAATACGGGCTTCAGCGCCACCTTGACAAAGTCGTCGCCGTGTATCTCGAAAAAGAAGAGCGTCTCAAAAGATTGGAAATCAGAGACGGCGTAGGTCGCGACATCCTAGAAGCGAGAATGCGCAACCAGATGTCGGCCGAGGAGAAGATGGACCTTGCCGACTATGTCATCCTCAACTACGAAGGCAACCCCCGCCATCGTCAAGTAGCATACATCGACCGCCTGTTGCGGAGATAACCCCACCCCATTCATTATCCACTATTCCATAGTCATTAACACGACCAAAACCAGATCATCATGTATAAGATACTACACCGCGAACAATTGACCGAGAACATTGTCCTGATGGACATCGAGACACCTTGGATTGCCCAATCGGGGAAACCAGGACAATTTGTCATCGTCATACCACACGACAAAGGCGAGCGCGTGCCCCTCACCATCTGCGACATCGACAAGGAGAGAGACAGCGTCACCATTGTTTTCCAGATTGTTGGCGAGTCGACACAAAGACTTGCCGCACTCAACGAAGGCGACAGCATCTTCACCATAGTGGGACCTCTGGGCAACAAAGGCGAGATTATGGACAGCGCCAAACTCGACGCATGGAGCAAGGGCGAGGAGAAAAGAATACTCTTTGTTGCTGGCGGTGTAGGCACGGCGCCCATCTATCCACAAGCCAAATGGGCGCATGAGAATGGTATCGCATGCGACGTGATAATAGGCGCACGCAACCGAGGCCTACTCTTTTTTGAGGACAAAATGTCCAAAGTGTGCGACAACCTGTACATTATGACCGACGATGGTTCCTACGGCCAGCACGGTTTGGTCACCGACAAGATCAAAGAACTCGTCGAAAGCGGCGTCCGCTACACCTGCTGCGTAGCCATAGGTCCGCTGCCCATGATGAAGTTTGTCTCGTTGCTCACCAAAAACTACGACCTACCCACCATTGTGTCGCTCAACTCCATGATGGTCGACGGCACAGGCATGTGTGGCGCCTGCCGCACAACAGTAGGAGGCAAGGTGAAATTCACCTGCGTCGACGGGCCCGAATTCGACGGTCACCTTGTCGACTTCGACGGCGCCATGAAACGCCTTGCGCGTCCCGACGCCAAGAAATACCGTATAGCCACCAGCGAGGAAGGTCACCGCTGCAACCTCACCCATGCCGTTGAGAGTCAGCTAGAAACCGAAGCCGCCAAAGAGCGGCAAAAACCCCTCGAGCAAGATCCCAAAGAGAGAATACACAATTTCGACGAAGTGTCGCTAGGCTTTAGCGAAGAGCAAGCCGTAGCCGAAGCCCATCGTTGCCTCCATTGCAAGAAGCCCATGTGCGTAGGCAAATGCCCCGTTGGAATCAAAATACCCGAATTCATCGCCGCCATCAAAGAGCGTAACTTTGAGAAAGCCAGCCACATCATAGCCGAAGACTCCGCCTTGCCGGCGGTATGCGGACGAGTATGTCCGCAGGAGATGCAATGCGAAGGCTCCTGCCTGCTTGGAGTCAAAGGCCAACCCATAGCCATAGGCGCCCTCGAGCGCTTTGTCGCCGACTGGAAGAGGTCGCATGGCGGCAGCGACGAAGAAGTTGTCAAGCAAGCCCACGAGGCATGCAAAACCAACGGCAAGAAAGTTGCCGTCATCGGCAGCGGTCCTTCAGGGTTGACCTGTGCGGGCGATTTGGCCAGGAAAGGTTACAAAGTGACCATTTTCGAAGCCCTCCAACATGCCGGTGGCGTACTCGTCTACGGCATACCCGAGTTTCGTCTTCCCAAACAGAAAATCGTTGAACCCGAGATAGAAAACCTCAAAAAGCTCGGAGTCGAAATCATCACCAACGTCATCGTGGGACGCACAGTCACCATCGACGACCTCATGACCAAACATGGATACGAAGCCATCTATATCGCCAGCGGAGCGGGATTGCCAAAGTTTTTGAACATACCTGGCGAAACCCTCGTCGGAGTAACCTCAGCCAACGAGCTGCTCACACGCACCAACCTCATGCACGGCTACGACAAAGGGTACGACACCCCCATAGTGCTTGGCAAGCGAGTGGCCGTAGTGGGAGGCGGCAACGTAGCCATGGACGCCGCACGCACAGCACGACGCCTAGGATGCGAAGTCACCGTCATCTATCGCCGCGACGAGGAAGACATGCCCGCGCGCAAAGAAGAGGTTCACCACGCCAAAGAGGAAGGTATCGAGTTCTGCTTCCTCACCAACCCCGTCAAAGTCGTCGACGACGGCAACGGCAACATGGCTGGTGTTGTAGTCGTTAGCATGGCCATGGGCGATGTCGACGCATCGGGACGTCGCAGCTTCCAAGTCATCGAAGGCAGCGAAAAAGAGATGAGTTTCGACAACCTCATCGTCGCTTTGGGCACAAGTCCCAACCCACTTATCAAAAACACCACCCCAGGTTTGGACACCGAGAAATGGGGCGGAATCATTGCCGACGACGAGTGCGCCACCTCGCGACCCAACGTTTATGCCGGTGGCGACGCCGTTAGCGGAGCCGCAACAGTAATTCTTGCAATGGGTGCCGGACGCCAGGCAGCAAAAAAGATCGACCAAGATCTGTCGCATAAATAAAGAATAAAATATATTTATATAAAATATAAATAATTAAAAAGGCGCCGGACGACAAGCAGCAAAAAAGATCGACCAAGATCTGTCGAATAAATAAAGAATAAAAAATATTTATATAAAATATAAATAATTGAAAAGGCGCCGGACGACAAGCAGCAAAAAAGATCGACCAAGATCTGTCGCGCAAATAGAGCAAATAGAGAGTGAAACAAATTATAAAATACAATATAATCAACTGAGAAATTACATTTTAATGGCTATAAGTTAAAGTAAAGCTAAAGCCATAAAATTATAGCAAAAACCCTAAAAACGAAAACATCAATATGGCAAAGAAAGATCCATTTGTAGGAACAGGTGTTGCTCTGATAACGCCTTTCAGAAAACAGGAAACCATAGATTTCAGTAAACTGGAACAGCTGATTGACTATGTCATCAACTCAGGAGTAGATTATATTGTGGCGCTAGGCACCACCAGCGAGGCAGCCACGATGACAGAAAGCGAACGCACAGCACTTCTGCAGTTTATTGTCGAAAGCGTCAACAACCGAGTGCCCATCATGCTAGGCATGGGAGGCAACAACACACGCGCCGTCACCGACGTCATAAGCCAAACCAACTTTGACGGCATCGGCGCCATACTATCCGTAACCCCCTACTACAACAAGCCCCAGCAGCGAGGATTGGTAGAGCATTTCAAAAGCATTGCCGACGCGTCGCCGGTACCAGTAGTACTCTACAACGTGCCCGGTCGCACCTCGTGCAACCTTGCCGCCGAAACCACCCTCCAGCTCGCCGAAGAGAACTCCAACATCATCGGCATCAAAGAGGCCTCGGGCAACATGCAGCAAATCATGGAGATTCTGCGTTGCAAACCGGCAGGTTTCAAAGTCATCTCCGGCGACGACGCCCTCACCCTTCCCATGATCGCCATGGGAGCCTCGGGAGTGATATCCGTTATTGCCAACGCACGACCCAAAGAGATGTCCGACATGGTGCATTATGCCCTCAAAGGCGACATGAAGAAAGCACTCCCCATCCACTACAGCATGCTGCCACTAATGCATGCCATCTTCGAAGAGGGCAATCCCGGCGGCATCAAAGCCCTTCTCGAAATCGAAGGTCGCATTATGAACCAGCTGCGACTCCCCCTGACCAAAGTGTCTAAGGTGCTGTACAACAAACTCAAAGAACTCTCAATACAGTAAAAGACAACAACAAACATAACAATTGTCGATGGACGAACTAACCCAAAGAGCGCGCAAAGTCTTTGCCGACGACAAATATGCCACCGAACTTACCGGCATAACAATAGAGACGGTAAGGCGCGACAGCACCATCTGTACGCTGCAATTGGCACAATGTCATCGCAACGCGCGAGGAGCCGTGATGGGAGGCGTAATCTTCACCCTGGCCGACTTCACCTTTGCCATTGCCGCCAACAGCGGCCTCCTCGCCACCACCAGCAGCGAAGAGCCGACATTAGAGTGGGTGTCATCAACATCGACAATACACTTCCTCAACGCCACGAAAGGCGACAAGCTTACAGCCACGTCAAAATGCATCAAACAAGGTCGCACACAAGCCGTCTTCGAGATAGACATCATCGATGAGAGCCAACGCCACATCGCCCTGATAACCACGACAGGGGCGCGAATACCAACCTCCAACTTCTGACAAACCAACTACCCATGCAACTATCCGAAATAGAAAAAACATTGACCCCCATCCTCTCCCACTTTCAGTCAGCTTACAAAGAGCTCACCGACAGTTCGGAAGTAACAATACTAGAGGAGATTGCGCACCATTTGCTGGCACGCCAGGGCAAGCACCTACGTCCCACACTAATGCTCCTCAGCGCCTGCTGCTGCGGATTTCCCCTCACGGCCAAAAAAGACAACCCCATCTTCAAAATAGCCGCCGCCATCGAGGCGCTACACAACAGCACACTCCTTCACGACGATGTTGTCGACCGCTCCGAAATGCGACGCGGCTCAGCCACCATCAACAAGCTCTACAACAACAAGGTAGCCGTACTTGCCGGCGACTACTTCCTAGCCAAAGTGATGATGGCCGTCAACGAAGTCGACAACAAAAAAGTGACAGAAATCATCAACAACACCGTCATCGAGATGAGCGAAGGCGAGTTGTTGCAACAACAATACAACTCACAATTTGACATCGACGAGAGCGTATATTTCGACATAATACGCAAAAAGACAGCCGTTTTCATCGCTTTAAGTTGTCAAGCAGGTGCCATATTCTCCACCGATGACGACCGAAGGATCGCTGCCGCCAAGGAATTTGGCGAAGCCCTGGGCATGGCCTTCCAAATACGCGACGACATCCTCGACTATATGCCTTCGTCGCGCTCGGGCAAAACCCAAGGCAACGACCTAGTAGAGAAACGCTGCACCCTGCCGCTAATATTGGCACTACGCAACAGCGGCGCCAACGATCGCAACGACATATTGCAAATACTCAACAACGAGACAATCGACCCAACGAATATGGGCAAGGCATTGGCATTTGTCATCGAAAACAACGGACTTCTGCTGGCGTCGCGCGTACTATCCAAATACATAGACAGCGCTTTGACATCGCTCGAAGTCTTCCCCGACAACAAATACCGCCAAATGCTGCAAGAACTAGCTATATCATTGAAAGAAATATAAAATAATAAGTACTAAAAATTAACGTTAACGCTAACCTTAACCTTAACGAAAACGAGCCTTCGGCAACCTTAACGTTAACGATAACCTTAACGAAAACATTTTTAGAAAAAAATAATAAACGAACAATAAAAAAACACAGTATTTGATATGAAAAAATCGATCTTATTTTTAGCTGCTATGCTTGTTTTCGGATTTGCAATGTCACAAAACGCAAAAGTGCCTGAAAACATCTCCATCAAAACCCTCGACGGCAAAACCGTGGAGACCTCGATAATCAAAAACGACGGTCGTCCCATGATTATCAGCTTCTGGGCAACATGGTGCAAGCCTTGCAACCGCGAGCTCAACGCCATCAAGGAAGTTTACGAGGATTGGCAAGAAGAGACAGGCGTCAAACTGGTAGCCATCTCCATCGACGACTCACGCTCGGCATCGAAAGTGAAACCCCATGTCGACGGCAATGGTTGGGAGTATGAAGTCTATCTCGACCAAAACCAAGACTTTAAGCGCGCCATGAATGTCGTCAATGTGCCCCACACATTCCTCATCAACGGTGAAGGCGAAATCGTTTGGCAGCACACATCCTATGTCGACGGCAGCGAGGAAGAGCTCTTCGAATTGGTCAAGAAAGTCGCCAAAGGAGAAAAGATAGATTAAAGCAAACCAGCACACTATAAGATAGCAAGCGAACGACCAAAGATTATTTCCTGTCCACAGACAACACAATAATCCAGCAGGTCGTTACGACATATTATTTAATACATAATATAACAACAAGATACATGAAATCAATCACAGCCAAGATACTGGCTTTCGCCGCCGTTGGCGTCGTCCTCAAATGCGTCGCCCCCGCGACAGCCAAAGCACAGGGCATACTCGGAGGTCATGTTACCGGCAACGTCCAATTTGACGGACAGCTGTCGAAACGCGACACCATCATTGGCTCCAGCGACGTGCCCGAGAAACTACTCACCAACGCCCGAGCCGACATACTCTACACCAACGGCAATTTCAGCGCCGGACTTCGCTACGAGGCTTACCTCGGCCCCATGCTGGGTTTCAACAGCCAATATACAGGACAAGGTATTGCCAACTATTTTGTCAGCTACAAGACACAGACATTTGCCGTCACGGCAGGTCATTTCTACGAGCAGTTTGGCAGCGGCATGACACTACGCGCCTACGAAGACCGCTATCTAGGTCTCGACAACGCCCTGCGCGGCGTCAACGTCACCTACCGTCCATGGAAAGGCGTGACCCTCAAAGGATTGGTAGGTCAGCAACGCTATTTTTGGGACACCAAAGGATTGGTTCGCGGCATGGACGCCGAAGTCTCCTTCAACGACATCATATCGGCATGGAGTGAGAGCAAGACACGCTTCTCGCTGGGAGGATCCTTCGTGAGCAAATATGAAGAAGACGAAACCATCCTCGCCGACGTCAGCGGTTTCAAACTCAACCTGCCCAAGAATGTCGCCGCCTCGTCGGTACGCATGGATTTGAACCGCGGCGGCTTTGGTCTTCAGGCAGAATATGCCTTCAAGAGCCAAGACCCCAGCATAGTAAACAACTACATCTACAAGAACGGCGACGCCCTGTGGCTCAGCGCCAGCTATTCGCAGAAAGGTCTCAGCGCCAACATCCAAGCCAAGCGTGTTGACAATATGGGATTCAAATCCGTACGTTCCATCAGCGGCGAGATGCTGTACATCAACTACACCCCTTCCATCACCAAGCAGCACACCTACGCCTTCCTGAGCATGTATCCCTACGCCACCCAAAGCACAGGCGAGATGGGACTTCAAGCCGATTTCA
Organism: uncultured Bacteroidales bacterium; assembly: GCA_900316965.1. Classification (GTDB taxonomy): domain Bacteria; phylum Bacteroidota; class Bacteroidia; order Bacteroidales; family P3; genus Colimorpha. The sequence continues at coordinate 34,149 of ONEY01000013.1, read as the reverse complement.
TGTACAAATTCAAGAAAGAGAGTTTGCTTGGCGGCAAATACGGTACCGACATCCACCTCAACGCGTCGCTCATCAAAGGCCTTGACACCACCATTGTGGGAGGCAAAGGCACCGAAGGCTACACCTCGACCTTCTTCGGCACCGGCGAGACCTACTACGGCGACCTTTCGCTCGAAGTAGCCAAGAAATTCAGCTCCAAAGTCAAACTCACAGCCACCTACGGCTATGTCGTCTTCAACCCCGTCGTCGAGGGCCATGCCGGCGACATACACCACAACCATGTCGCCATCGCCGACCTAACCTGGAAGATCAACCGCAAAAACGTGCTGCGTTTCGAAGCCGAGTGGATGGGTAGCGACAGCCACTACGACCCCATCGTCGACGACAAGCGCTGTGGCGACTGGATCATGGGATTGGTCGAGTACAACTTCACCAGCGCATGGTTTGTCTCCGTCAGCGACCAATATGCCTACAAAGACGGCGTTGGCAACTACTACAACCTTTCCGTTGGCTACACCAAGGGCGCCACACGTCTGCAGGTAGGTTACGGCAAACAACGCGAAGGCATCATCTGCATAGGAGGCGTCTGCCGCAACGTACCCGCCAGCAACGGCCTCACCTTCAGCCTCACCACATCATTCTAGCATGTCGCAGCCACACGACACCAAAAACAACACAAACCATGAAAAAAATAATCCGAAACATATTAATGCTCGCCATCGTGTCGGCAGCGGCCATCAGCTGCGACAAAATCGACGAGAACAACTATATTGTCTACTCCGGGGCCTCGGGAGAGTGGTTTGACGGCGACGCCGTTGCCGACCACAGCCAGCGAGCCTTCCTCGAGAAGTATACCGGAGTGCGATGCAACAACTGTCCCACCGCCGACCAAGTCATAGCCGCCGCCAGCTCGCAGTATGGCGACAAACTCGTTGTCGTCGCCATACACGACTCCAACACGTTGCAGAGACCCATTGGCGAAAGCCCCGACATGCGTAGTGACGACGGCAACGCGTGGAGCAACGCCCTTGGTGTATTTGGAGCCGGCGAATATCCCATGGCCCTAGTCAACCGCAAGCCCTCGGGCAATGGCTGGGAGCGCTTCAATCCTGTGGGAGGCGTCAGCACCCAAATCGACGAAGCCCTTGCCGCCGCCCCCTCTGTCGCCCTCGCCATTAGCGCCAACCACGGCGACGCCGGAGTCGACATCGATGTCAACCTCGAGTACCTTGCCACCCTCGACGGCAAACAGACGTTGACCCTCGTCCTTATCGAAGACGGCATCATCGCCACCCAAAAGATGCCCAACCACAGCGACAGCGCCGGATACGTTCACAACCACATCCTGCGCGACGTCATCACCGACCTGTGGGGAGCCGACATCGACGCCAACGGCCAAGCCGGCACCTGCCGCAAGGCACGCTTCACCTACACCCAAGCCAACCCCGTGCGGCATTAGCGACGACAAGTGAACCGCAAAATACTAAAGCTAGCGCTACCCAACATCATCACCAACATCACCGTGCCCCTATTAGGCATGGTAGACACATCGATTGTAGGACATCTCAGCGAAAACCATATAGGTGCCATCGCCATAGGGACACAGATCTTCAATCTCATCTATTGGAACTTTGGCTTTCTACGCATGGGCACCAGCGGCTTTACCGCCCAAGCCTATGGCTCGCGCCGCCTCGACGAGGCGGTGCGCGTCTTTTTGCGAGCCTTCGCCATAGCCATCGCCATCGCCCTCACCCTCATAGCCTTGCAATACCCCATAGCCCTATTGTCGGAAGCCATCTTCAACGGCAGCCACAACGTCATCGCCCTAGCCCTCAGCTACTTCTTTGTGCGTATCTGGGCGGCGCCGGCGACATTAGGGCTCTACGCCATAAAAGGGTGGTTTATAGGAATGCAGAATTCCAAGCTACCCATGTGGATAGCCATCTTCATCAACGTCGTCAACATCATCTGCAGCCTCCTCTTTGTCATCGTCTTCCATTGGGACATACGAGGAGTGGCGCTAGGCACCGTCATAGCACAATACAGCGGATTGACGGTAGGGCTCTACTTCGTCGTGTTCCGCTACGGCAAACTCTTCCGAGGACGCCTGAGCCGAGCCTTTCTTGCCGACACCCTGCAATGGAGCTCCATGCGACGCTTCTTCCGCGTCAACGGCGACATCTTCCTGCGCACCATCTGCCTCGCCGCCGTGTTCACCTTCATCACCTCCGAGTCGGGACGTATCAGCGACCAGATACTCGCCGTCGATGCCCTCCTGCTGCAGTTCTTCACCCTCTTCAGCTACATCATGGACGGCTTTGCCTATGCCGGCGAATCGCTCGTAGGGCGCTACATAGGAGCCCGCGACCGCCGCTCGCTGGTGTCGGCCGTACGCCACATCCTAGGCTGGGGGATGACGTTGACGCTGCTCTTCACCGTCATCTACTTTTTTGGCGGCGAAGACTTTCTGCGCCTCTTCAGCGACAAGCAAAGCGTCATCGACGCCGCCCACCCCTACCTCTTCTGGGTACTCATAGTACCCGTGTGTGGCTTTGCCGCCTTCCTTTTCGACGGCATCTTTGTCGGCGCCACGGCGTCGAAGACCATGCGCGACAGCATGTTCGTAGCCACGGCACTCTTCTTCGCCATCTACTACCTAGGTCGCCAAATGATCGACACCACAAGCCAAGAGCAAACCAACAACATGCTATGGCTCGCCTTCATGGTATATCTGTCGGCGCGCGGCATAGGACAAGGCATAATGCTGCGCAAAGCCGTATACTCCAAAGCGCAATCCTAACTCACCAAAACTCAATTACTAATGACAAAAGCCATATTCTTCGACATCGACGGCACCCTGCTAAGCTACAAGACCCACAAAGTACTGCCCGGCACCCAGCAAGCCCTTGCCCAGCTGCGGCAAAAAGGAGTTCGCATCTTCATATCCTCAGGGCGCCCCATGGTGCTCATACCCCCCATGCCGATACCCTTCGACGGATACATTACCGTCAACGGCGGCTACTGCTTTGCCGGCGACGACATCATAGTAAGCTGCCCCATCAACCATGACGACAGCCGCCGATGGCTCGACTACGCCACAGCCAAAGGCATAACGACGATGTGCTTTACCGAGAAAGAGATGTTTATCAACCGTATCGACGACGTCGCCCGCAGCTTGCAGGCACAGCTAGGTTTCGAGATGCCCCCCGTCAAGCCCATCCAAGAGTTTGTTGGCAAAGAGGTGTACCAATTCATAGCCATACAACCCGCCCATCAAGACGCCGAGACGTTGAAACAGATACCCGGCTGCCGCATGCCACGATGGCATCCCCTCTTCAGCGACATCATACCCAGCAACATAAGCAAAGCCGTGGGAATAAAATCCATGCTCGACCACTTTGGCATCTCCGTCGACGACACCATGGCCTTTGGCGACGGCGCCAACGACATAGAGATGTTGCAGCTAGCCAAGACAGGCATAGCCATGGGCAACGCCAGCGACATAGTGAAAGCCCATGCCGACTACGTTACCGACGACGCCGAGAGCGAAGGCATCTACAACGCCCTCAAGCATTTCGGCATAATAGATTAAGCCAATTCCTTCAGCCAAGGGTGATTCAAAGCCGAGGCGACCACCTTGTCCATATCGTAATACTTATACTCGCCCAGGCGACCGCAGAAAGACACCTTCTCCTGCCGCGCGGCCAAGTCGCGATACTGCTGGCAAAGGCTGTCGTTACGCTCGTTGTTGATGGGATAGTAAGGTTCCGACGAAGGATTCCACTCCTCGGGGTACTCGTACGACACAACAGTATCGGGTTGCGACCCATACACAAAATGCTTGTGTTCGATAACCCTAGTGTAAGGAGTTTCAGCGTCGGTATAGTTGACCACGGCGTTGCCCTGCATGTTGTCTACGCCCACCAAGAGCTTGTGGTCGAAACGCAGCGAGCGGTATTCAAGCCTACCGAGGCAGAAATCGAAATAGGCGTCGATAGGGCCCGTATATACGACCCTGTCGGCCATATCCAACCACGCCTCCTTGTCGGCAAGGAAATCCGTGTTGAGCCTCACCTCCACCCCATCAAGGAGTTTTTCCACCAGGGCGGTATAACCCTCAACAGGAATGCCCTGGTAAGGGTCGTTGAAGTAGTTGTTGTTGAAGGTAAAACGCAGAGGCAGACGGCGAAGCACGAAGGCGGGGATATCCTCAGCCTTGCGCCCCCATTGCTTTTCCGAGTAGCCCTTCACCAGCTTGAGGAAGATGTCGTCGCCCACCAGCTTCATGCCCTGCTCGTAGAGGTTGGCAGGATCCTCGATATGGGCATAGGCGCCGCGTTGTTCCTCGATGCGACGTTTAGCTTGATCAGGAGTAATCACGTCCGGCCAAAGTTTGCAGAAAGTGTTCATATTAAACGGCAAGTTGTACAACTCGTCATGGAAGTTAGCGATAGGACTGTTAACGTAGTTGTTGAAGTGGCAGAAACGCGACATAAAGTTCCACACCCTATCGTTAGAGGTATGGAAGATGTGAGCGCCATACCAATGCACCTCGATGTCGTTGATACGCTTAGAGTAGCAGTTGCCGGCGACGTGGCCGCGGCGTTCGATGACGAGGCAGCGTTTGCCATGAGCGTTGGCCTCATGAGCGAAGACAGCGCCAAAAAGACCAGCTCCGACAATGATATAATCGTATTGTTTCATGATTAAAGTTTCAAGATTCAAGTATTAACGTCAAGAACAGTTAAGGTTAAGGTTAACGTTAGCGTTAAGGTTAAGGTTATCGTTAGCGTTAAGGTTAGCGTTATCGTTAACGTTGCCGAAGGCGCTTGCCGCAGGCGAGCAATTTCTGTTTTTTTCTGTTTTTTTCTGTAATGAAAAGAGCAGCGAGCGTCAGCGAGCAAGTTATCGTTAAGGTTAGCGTTAGCGTTAGCGTTATCGTTAAGGTTAGCGTTATCGTTAGCGTTGCCGCAGGCGCTTGCCGCAGGCGAGCAATTTCTGTTTTTTTCTGTTTTTTCTGTAATTTTTCTGTAATGAAAAGAAGTGCGAGCGTCCGCGAGCAAGTTATCGTTATCGTTAAGGTTATCGTTAGCGTTATCGTTAGCGTTAACGTTAAGGTTATTTATACTGTTTTCTATACAAACGGACGTTGGGGTACACCACCTTGGTTTCCTCGCTGCCGATCTTCCAACCCTTGATGGGAGTCATAAAGCTGGCGCCGAAGACATTCTTCAGCCAATCCTCGGTTTTTTCGGGGATAAAGAATTTGTGGCCAAAATACTCTTGCTCAACGAAGTTGCATTTAGGCAGCGGCCAAATATGGCAAGGGAAGCCATTGGTGCGATTGGCCGACTTCCAATCCAACGACTCGTGACGCTCAACGACATAGCAGAAAAATTCGTCGTCGTTGTAGTCGAAGAGGTAGAAGATGTCCACATGCACCCCATTGTGCGAGTACTGCTCAATGAGCGGCTTGTCGTCGCCCTTGATGTAGTACGACGTCTCGATCTTGAAGCCATTCTCAGCCATGATCTCCACCAAGTTGTCGGGACGCTGACTGAAGAGCATAGCCGTGTCGATGTCGTTGTCGTGGGGTATGAAACCGTTGTCGCGGTAAAGGCCCAACTCCGTGCCGAAGATAGGCAGCAGTTGAGCGCCGACCTTGCGGCACACCTCGTCCATCTTGATGAAAGTCTCCACGCCATACTTGTGGAACTGTTTAAACTTCTTGCGGTCGATGAAATAAGTGTCCACATCGACAAGCATCTTGTAGACGCCAAGTTTCTGAGCTATCTTAACAATTAAATCTCTCATATCTTTCAACCTTAACGTTAACGTTAACTTTAACCGACAGAGCCGTTTATGCTGTTGCCCGGCTTTGTCCAATGCCCGACGGCATTTCCAACAGATACGTTAACGGATTATATTATTACATTATTATATTCATTAAATCAAACATTCGCATCACACACACTCAAGCCCCAAGCCAGCACCTCGTCGATGTTGGGAGACGCCACGCCGTTCTCCAGCGCCAGGTCCTTTATCAGCTTCAAACCGAAGGGGAAATCCTCGGTAAAGTAGCGGCTGCCGAAATCGGGCACCCATCCCCCACCCGACACCTTCATGGGCGCCGTGATGGTTTGGAAAGGCACAATACTTCTAATCTTGTCAGTAAGACTTTGCGCGTCGTGCGACTCATAGTATTCCAACAACGAAGGCACCACCCCCTTCCTCACCGGCAGCTTGTCGAGGAGAGCCATAAACTCCTCGTCCATGTCGATAAGTTTCTGAGCCGAAGGCACATCCCATTCGCGGTAGAAAAGAATCTGATGGTCGTAAGGTTTGCCGTCCCAGTTGTGCCACATGGTGAACAGGCGTCCCGTGTGCAGGATAGGGTTCGAGTTGGTCAGCGCCGCCTCGTAGAAGCTAGCCAAGAGCTTGGCGGGAGTGACAAAGAGCCTTTCCATCTGAGCCCTCAGCCACTCGGCGTCGGGGTGGTTTTCCACAGCCAAAGCCACCTCCTTCTTGTACCCCAGCAGCAGAGCCGAATGTCCGTACTCCTTCACCCTCGAGATGAAAGGCACCCTTTGGAAGCCAAAGAGAGGCACGTCGGAGGAGAGGTTGCGATGTGCGAAGAGGAAGAAGCCCGTGCTGCTGACAATGGTGCCGAGGGCGGCGCCCTTGTCGAGGAAAGGAGCAATCTTTTGTATGTTTTGCTCTATGAGGTAACCAGGCAGGCAAAGCAGCACGATGTCGGCGCCGGGGATAACCTCGGCGGCGTCGGACGATATTTTGGCAATGGCGCCATTGTATATTTTTCCGTCGGGGTCGACGGCAGAGATGTGGTCACACCAACGTTGAGGGTGCCCCGAAAGGAGGCGCACCTCACAGTCGCCCTGCGACGAAGCCACAGCCGCACAGACGTGACCCAAACCACCACCACCAACAATTGTAAGAATCATTCTTTTAAACCTTAACGTTAACGTTAACCTTAACGTTGAAATTAACCTTAACGTTGAAATTAACCTTAACGCTAACGTTAACCTTAACTATTTTAAACTATTAAACTCTTATACTTTTTAAACTATTAAACTCTCAAACTCTTTTATCGTACGAGGCGAGGGCGTCGACCAACATTTGGTCGTCGGCCCTGTCTCTTATGGCCAGACGTATGTAGTTGCGGCCGTCGAAAGCCTTCTTCGAGCTGCAATCCTTGATGAGGATGTTGTAATCCTTCATTAGGCGTATGGCGAGCTCGCGCGACGAATATTGCGACGTCACCTCACACAAGAAGTAGTTGGCCTCCGAGGGGACAACCCTGAGGTACGATATGCGGCTCAAGCCCTGCCTGAAAAGCTCGCGTTCCTCCTTGAAGAGGCGGCAAGCCACAGCATAGTCGTTGGCATATTTCTCGTAGATCTGCATGTAGAACTCGGCAAACGAGTTGATGTTCCATATCGCCACCCCTTTCTTGACGCCACGCACAAGCTCCACGTTGCCCGACGCCAGCACCCCTAGGCGCAAACCAGGCACACCATAGCTTTTGCTTATGCTCTTGATGACGACGACATGAGGATACTGCACCATAAAGTCCTGACGCATCAAAGTATAGTTGTCGTCGGCGAAATCCATAAACGACTCGTCGTAAACCAGCATTATGCCCCTTTGCTTTGTCCACTCCACCAGCCGCATCACCTCATCCTGAGCGATATAGTTGCCCGAAGGATTGTCGGGGTTGATAAGCAGAAGCGCCGAGATCTCCTTGTCGGCATAGAAATCCATCAAGTCGGCCGCCGAATAGTGGAAGTCGTCGTTGCCGGGCGTAAACCACACCACCTTCTCCGCGTCGCGGCGGTTGGGGTACTCCTCAAAGGTGGGGCGAGCCACGCCTACGTTGCCCACAATGTTCTCCATCAAGTCCTTGATAAGTTCGGCGGCGCCGTTGCCCACGACGATGTTGTCCTGATGGACGTTGAAGTTCTTAGCCGCCAGCAAGCAGTTGACCGACATACCCGAGGGGTACTCGCGGATGATGGTGTCGAACGAAGCCTTGATCTCGTCGAGCAGACGCTGAGGCGGGAAATAAGGATTCACCAGGTAGCAGAAATCCTTCATGTGAGGATAACGCCAGTAGCCGCCGTAGCGACCCGACACCGCGCGCCATTGAGCCTCCGAGCTTTCGGCAAACATACCCTCGGCGATGTCGAGGTCCTGAATGTCGTCGATCTCATACCATTTCTCGCCAGAGAGAGGGAGCGCCTTGAGGGTAGTGTTGCCCAGCAGAGTGATAACCCTGAGCACCTGCTCGTAGTACTCGTTGCGCCCCAAGGCGGTGCAGTAGGCGTTGAGGAAAGGCACATACTGCGAGGTCGAGAACTCGCGGCTAAACTTGTAGATATTCACCGTCTTGTAGTAGTCGGCGATGTCGCTGTATCTAAACTTCTCCTTGTTGAGGAAGTTGACGATATTCTGATCCTCGTCGAGGGTCACCACCGTGCCGTCCATCCAGCTCTCATACTTGTCCACCAGAGCCAAGTCAGGGCGAGGGTCGGCAAGCAGCTTTTCCACCACGCTACGCTCATAGATAAGGTCCGACTCCAGCAGCAGCGTGTCGTCCTCAACCATAAAGTCGCGAGCCAAGAAAAGCGAGTAAATGTTGTTGGTTTTGTCATAGATAGGGTTGTTGACATAGACGATATCGGTGCCCTTGTAGTTGTTGCCAACATACTCCACCACCTTGTCGCCATTGTAACCTACGACCGGTCAATGAGACGCATGCCGTTGACTTTCAGCATACATTTAGTGTTATCCTTAGTCAATTCACCAAGACGACGGCCCATACCAGCGGCCAGAATTATAGCTTGCATTTTTATATCAATTTTATCAAAAAAAAAATCAATTCCCGTCGCCGTCGCCAGGCAGCAAAAGCCAAAATTGCGTGGCAAAAAACACATTTTCGACAACCGACACCCCAATTTAGCACAACCCACAAGCCGCCCCTAGCAAACACAATCCAACCCCTCATCATCTCCAACCCACTGAAAATGTGTCTATAGCCGCACCCGCGCCCACAACATCCACGCTCCATGCGACAGCGATAAAAACAAGATGCAAATTTACAGAAAAATATGGAAATGGGGAAAGCCTGCGGCGCAAGAATTAAGATTGAGAATTCAAGTTTCAAGTTTCAAGATTCAAAGTTAAGGTTAAGGTTAACGTTAACGTCGCCGAAGGCGCTTGCCGCAGGCAAGCAATTTCTGTTTTTTTCTGTTTTTTCTGTAATTTTTCTGTAATGAAAGAAGTGCGAGCGTCCGCGAGCAACAGAAAAGCAATGTAAAGTAAAGCGCCAGGAAATCAGTTAACGTCAAAGTTAGCGACAAGGTTGTGCCGTCAGGCCAGTTAAGGTTATCGTTAGCGTTAACGTCGCCGAAGGCGCTAGCCGTCACCACCTAAATGTCGAGCACAAAATCCCAGCTGCCCATACGCTTGCCGCGGCACATCAGCTCCTGGTAGTTAGCCACCTCGAAGCCCAGATGTTGGTAGAAAGCCACATTGCTTTCGCTGTTGGTGAAAAAGCAAAGCCTGGTGCCACCATGGCTGCCAACGTAAGGGACAACCACATCCAAAAGCATCTCCTTGCCCAATCCCAAGCCCTGACAAGAGGGGTCGACGGTCAGCGAGCTGAGGTACCACGTAGAGCCGCCGAGCATATTGTGGCAGAAGAGGCCCGCCTTAGTGTCCATAGCCAGCCATTCCTTTACGACATCCTGGTTAGGCAGACGCAACACCTTCAACCAACCATGCGTCAGGTATTGCAAATCCGAAGGCTTACGCCAATGAGGAGGAAACAAGTCGGCCACAGCTGCGGGCGAGTTGTCGAGGCGCCCCATCAGGAAGTGAGCGCGGCGGCGAGTGGTGCGGTACTCGCTTGCTATCAAGGCACGCATAAAAGAGAGCCTTTCCTCCCTGAGGGGGAAGAAGTTAGTGAAATACTCGTATTCGGCGAAATCCCTAACCGAGAGTTCCGCGCAGGCGACAACATCCTTGCGTCCCATGGCGGCGATATCAAGTTTTTTAGCAGACATAAAGCAAAAAATAAAAATGCAAAGATACTAACAAAAAATGGAAGATCACAAAATACCCGCCTGCGGCACAAGATTAAGGTTTCAAGATTCAAGGTTAAGGTCAAGGTTAAGGTCAAGGTTATCGTTATCGTTAAGGTTATCGTTAACGTTAAGGTTGCCTTCGGCCCGTTGCCTTCGGCGCTTGCCGCAGGCGAGCAATTTCTGTTTTTTTCTGTTTTTTCTGTTCTTTTCTGTAATGAAAAAAGTGCGAGCGTCAGCGAGCAACAGAAAAGCAATGTAAAGTAAAGCGCCGAAAATAAAACCATTTTCCTGAAAAAAAAATTTGCCATTGAAAAGCTTGAAAGACAGCGACGTAAAAAAAAGATGAAAATTTTTTTTTATTGCGATGGTAGTTTTTTCAATTTTTTGCGACTAATAAAGGCAAAAACACTTTCTATTTTTTGCGCGGCAAAGGCAACACCAGGCAAGAAGGACGCAACGCCCAAGCCACCAATGCCACGCTAGAAGAGAGAAAAGCGACAACAACAAAGAGACATTTCAACAAAACATAAATCAACAAAACAAACCAACAAAACATCCTAACACAAAACCGACAAAACAAACTAAGCATTCAACAAAACAAAACATCCTAACACAAAACCACAAACACAAAACCCAAAAAACAGATGAAACTCATTATACCATGCCCCGCACAAAATAGATGTGCCGTTGTGACGGGGCGATAAAAAGAGGGTGCCGAGCATGGCAGAGAGCGACAGACAATAAAAAGATAATCTCGTTCATATACAATCACCACTCCTGCCATGCGGCTCCCAGGCATAAAAACAACACCACACCTCTGTCGCTCGACCACCTGCAACACCATACAAGCAGAAAAAACAATCTTCAACAAAAACAAAACACCATACAACAATGAAACAAAACTTTTTGGTTATCGCCGCCGTAATATTGGCAGGAGTCATCTCTTTTGTTTCCTGCAAGAAAGACAGCACTATTCAAGACAACAACCTACCACCCACGCCCAAGCACGAATATGCCCAATGCGCCAATCCCGTGAACCCTTATGACGATTTCGGCTACTATCATAATTTCTATTTAAACCAAATGATAGCCGACAGCGTCTTTGTCAACCACTCAAATGAGCCTGTTACAGAAAAAGAGTTAAACGAATGGATTAACACACATACATCATTACTGAACCAACACGAGGTTAACATTCCTTCATTCAGAAATAACTTTTTGGAATTGTTCGGCACTAAGAAAGATTGCTTTATACCTTTCATCAATAAGCAAAACATATCGGGTGTCAGCAAAATTACAGCGAAAAAAATCATCGATGGAGTTCTTGAAATTTATATTAACACCAAATCGTGGAACTACGACCAATACTATAAATTTGTCTGTAAAGAAGAGAATGAGATCCTGCAATCGCCGTTCTATGCCAACAATCCATATGAGAGACAGCTGATGTTGTCGTTCACATCCACTATGCGCTATTCGCTCTATTACTGGAGCCAGGTATACTTCCATGACAACCCCCTTGTCAAGAAAGAAGATGGCGACAACGGCAGAGGTCCCGGACTTTGGGGAGTTGTTGGTGTAGATGTCGCTTTTGGTCTTGTTTCAGGATGGAATCCTTTTGTTACTTCATTAGCCAGTGGCCTTGCCCTATTTGGAGCTTGGGCGAATGACGACGTCGTTATTTATAAGGATGCGAATGGCAACACCCATATCGAAGACAATCCCAACTCCGGCAATGGCAATGGCAATGGCAACGGCAACGGTAATGGCACCGGTGGCGAAGGTGGCGAAGGTGGCGGCAACGGCAACGGTGGCAACGGCAACGGTGGCAAATAAAAAATCCTAAAACAATAATACGATGAAACGAATCCTTTCCCTAACCTGTCTAGTGTTAAGTCTTGGCGCCGTCGCCTTTGCGCAAGTCAACACCAAGAAAGACCACTTGATCGTCTCCAGCTCGTTCTTTGCCAAAGTATCCACAACGATGACATCCATCGACAAGTATCTTGATGGCAGAGCCGAGACACACAAGAACTTAACGTTAGGAGCGCTAGGATTCAGTTTCGAGGGAGATTGCTTCATTATCGACAACCTGGCCTACCACATCCAGTTGTCGCCCTACCTAGGAACGCAGCTGACAGAGCTGAGGAACAAAGACAATTCGACAATTGGATTAAACAGCATACTAGGATTGGAATACTACATAAGCCTTAGCGGCAAAAACAAGCTGAGCCTTGGATCAGGAATAGGCAACGAGCTTTTCGGATACTTCAACGACAGCCATACAGCGCTATACAGCAACTACTATATTCCAATCACCGTCACCTTCTGGCTGAACCGCATGGGCGTATCCCTGTTTTACGAGCCTTGTATCTCGAAGGGCAAGCCCCGCAACAACGCCAGTATGTTACCCAAAATGTCACCCAACTTTGTCGGCGTCTCCTTTCGATACAAATAACAAAACCATATACCTACAACATACAAAACCATAAACCTACAACATATAAAACCAAAAGAATTTAAGTTAATAATAAAAAAGTGATTAAGAAAAGCTGTAGAATTTAAGTTAATATAAGATTGTGATTAAGAGGCTGACCGCAAGTCAGCGACGACATTCGCCCCCCGAGATGGAGGGCGTTTGTTTTTAATAAGGAAGTGTCGCAGCCTTTGGGAACAAGATTCAGGATTCAAGGTCGCCGAAGGCGAGCAATTTCTGTTATTTTCTGTTTTTTCTGTAATTTTTCTGTAATGAAAAAAGTGCGAGCGTCCGCGAGCAACAGAAAAGCAATGTAAAGTAAAGCGCTAGGAAATCAGTTAACGTCAAAGTTAGCGACAAGGTTGTGCCGTCAGGCCAGTTAAGGTTAACGTTAACGTTGCCTTCGGCTTGTTAACCTTGCCGTAATTAAATATAAATCACAAACTGTCTTTCTTGGACATCCTGAGATATAACATTGCCCCAGCTGTCATGCATAGCAGACAGAAAGATGACATTAACATAATGCCTACCGTAAGCCAAGTTTTGGAGAGCCATTTCCTGAGGGTTAGAGTCCTCGCCCAAATCGTTCCAAAAAGCCACGGTTTGGTTGTCGATGTCGACGCTCAGCACCATCTCCACAGTGTGATTATCATTCAACTCAACGTCAATCTGAGGCGATGAAGTAGCCAGCAAGCCCTCGCAAGTTCTGCCCGTCAAGTTGAAAAGCAGGTTAACATTAACGTGTTCATCCGCCGACGACTCGGATAAGACGATGCCCTTTTCGATATTCTTCTCCCAGCAAGGATCGCTATGTTGGTCGATGTCGAACCATTCCAAAGGCATAACAACCTTCTCGGAGGTATCCCTGGCGCCCGACACAGGTTTCAGGTAAGCCTCGAAAGTGATATAGTGAGCTCCCGATTCAATTTCCACATCCTGGCTTAGTCGGTGCAAACCCGAAAAACCATTTGGGCTGATTATAGAGACAGGTCTTCCGTCGACGACCACCAAGACGCTATCGATACGTCTCGAGCCGCTCTTTTTCAGCACCTCCACGCAGGGGTGACCCACATATCCCGAGCCGTTGGGATTATTGCGGTATTCGAAGAAAACATTGATGGTGTCGCCCAGAGCCGTGCTTGTCAACACAGGCGACTTAGAATAGTTCATGACGACGTTATTATTCCAGCTGATGTATCCGAAGAAATCCAATTTCAAGGCCCCCACCCTTTCGACGCCGTTTTTCTTGTGGGAAATCATGATGGTATGCATCACACCATTGCCGAGGCGGATATTACTTAATTTGAAAACGTTTTTATAAGGGATGACATTTATGTAAGTAGCGAGGACCTCGTCATCAAAATAGATTCTCATGGTATCGGCGCCATTAACGTTACCCTCAAAATTGATGTTTAGCTCCAAGTCGTTTTCATCGGTGATTTCCGACCCCAGTTGGTAATAATCCAGCTTGTACGCTATTTGCACGTCCAAGTCGTAAAAAGATGTCGATTGATTGTATTCTGTGTGAAGAGGAATTGGTTTATCCTTCTCGCAAGAGAAAAGGAGGAAACAACCGGCGAACAAAGCCAAAACCTTAAATAAGTTTCTAAATTTCTTCATTTCAATAAGTTTTGTTAGTTTTTGTGATAAAAAAGTTGCGTTTAACAAAGAGATTTGAGATTGCAAAAGTACTTGTTTTTTGCCAAAAGAAGAGACAAAAGGAGCATTTTTTCATGACCATGACTTTATTGCTTGAAGTATCGTATTGATTAGCAACACAAAGTCCTTTCACAATTTTACTCAAACCGCCAAATTCACATATAATTTAGCGGTTAGAGAGAAAAAGATTAGAGTCAAAAATAGTTAACGTTAAGGTTAAGGTCGCCGCAGGCGTATTGCCGCAGGCAAGCAATTTCTGTTATTTCTGTTTTTTTCTGTAATGAAGAATAATAGCGAGCGTCCGCGAGCAAGTTATCGTTAAGGTTATCGTTAGCGTTGCCGAAGGCTCTTGCCGCAGGCAAGCGATTTCCGTTTTTTTCTGTTTTTTCTGTTCTTTTCTGTAATAATCTATTAAGATATGCTGTAGTTGACGAGAAACTAACAAGCAATAAGTCTTATCGATTATTGATTATGCGAAAAGGTTCTCACTCTTCAGATAATCAAAAAACTTCTTGAATATGTCCGAAGTACGGTTCTGGATATCCAGCTCTCCAAAATCTTTACGTGAGGCATCATTGGCAAAGTCTTCCAGTTCCTTTACAATTGTACCATCCTTCTTCTCATTTCGTTTATTGGTATACCCCAGATAGTATTTCTTTTTATCCTCAAATCTATAATCGGATGCCCTGATATTGATGCGTTTTTCAAGAATAGCCTTATTGCCGAGCAATTCAACATCGGAAGCCTTTTTCAGAGTTCCCTCTTTGTCGTTTCGGTTACGGGCATAGATATGCTCTATTTCAAAAACCGTTGTCAGATCAGGAACCCTTTGGCCTTGTGACATCATTGCCCACCAAACCAGCATAGATTTGGTAATTGGACGTCCATTCAGGTAATTGAAGCTCATTAAAGCATTCTTTGTTTTTTCCTCGTCAAACCTGTATTCGTTGAAATCGACCTCTTTACCATGAATGATGTTGTTCATCTCTTTGTATACCGGGGTACGAAGGGCGTTAACACCTGGATTTGTAATAGCATACGTCCAAATGAAAGCGGTAATTTTTCTCAAGAAAAGATACAGCTTGTCATTATCCAGCATGTTATCATTGTCCTTGTTGTTCATAAAATAAACACTCAGGAAATATGTCCACATACCATTAGGAGCATATTCCAATATGAAAAGCTGTCTGATAACTTCCGGAGAAAAACGTTCTTCCGACTGTTCCTGGACATCCTTCCAAAAATCCATCAACAATTCCAGGTTGTCCATTGTCTTTTCATTCAACAGCTTGTAACTATCTTTACCATAGAACGTCCGCAAAGCTTCTGTCGTTGATTTGGTAATGTC
The DNA here is from genome assembly GCA_900316965.1 of uncultured Bacteroidales bacterium. Lineage (GTDB taxonomy): Bacteria > Bacteroidota > Bacteroidia > Bacteroidales > P3 > Colimorpha. Next base: position 18,560 of record ONEY01000013.1, on the reverse strand, counting down.
CATTTTTGCACGTTCATAGTACATATAGCGAGTAAACAATTCATCCACCGGAGTACCTGTTAATGGATGGAAACACTTGTTGCATTTTTCTTCCAAGACTCTCCATCTATCGATGAACTCGTTTTTACGATTGAGTTTCGAGAATTTCTTATATAATTCAGATTTGAAGATGTCGGCGTCCGATAGAGGGAGACCTCTGTTGTTGAGCGTTGAGAAAATCCTCAAAGCAGTATCCTGCGACTCCGCCTCGATGGGGAGCAAGATGCAGTTTTTCAAGATACGGTTTGGTAGATAAGGGAAGAAACTGGGATAGCTGTTGAGGAAATCAGCGATCTTTTCTTCGAAGAAACGATAGTTGTCAGCATACCGGCTCTTCATGTTCTTAGGAGCAACTCCATCACGAAGAATTGACAAAAACTGGTCTTTGTCATTATCCGTCGCCACCTGCGAGTCAATTTTAAGAATATTAGTGTTCAGGTTACCGAATTCGTCGCCCTTCCATAGGCACTTGCCGATAGTATCTCTAGTTTTGATAGAGTTCCCATCTTTCATATTGCCAAACTTTGAATAGAAAGCTCTTAAAAGCAACATCAAAGTCGTCAAACGCTGTTGTCCGTCAATGACTTCAAGCTTCTTAATTGAGTCATTTTTGTAAGTTACTATCGTACCCAGATAGTATTCCTCTTCACTGTTGAAGTTATCATAATTATCATCCGGGAAAGCAAAAGCAAAAATATCCTCCCACAACTGCTGACATTCTTTGTCCTCCCATGCATAAGGGCGTTGATAGTCAGGAATCAAGAAATCTGTTTTCTTATCTGAGAATAATTCCTCAATGGTTTTTTGGTCAATACTAAGTTTTGACATTGTGTAATTAGTTTTTGTTATTATTTGGATTTGTTTTTAGGGTGCAAGATACGCATTTTAATTCAATGTATTGTTCTCCATTTCGAGCAGGAAGTCGCCAATGTACACACATCGCACACCATCGATGTTGCCCGCCACCATTGGATTGCCCACGACGATATATTTTGGATGGTTGTCCTTGATGGTCATCAGCGGACGCAATTCTCGTTCCCGTGTTCCATCCGATTCCATGTTGTTGGTTACTTGCAGGTATACGACCTCGTCGCCTTTGCGAGCCACAAAGTCAACTTCGGCCGAACCCATCCAACCCGTATACACCTCGTATCCGTTGCGACGAAGTTCAAGATATACAAGATTCTCTAGCATGCCTGCTATCAATTCTGGAGTATAACCTCTCACACTATAAATGAGCGATAGGTCGGAGACATAGTATTTCTCGTTTGTCTTCAGCAACTCTTTCCCTTTGATGTCATATCTTTTCACTTTGTTGATGACGAACGACGACTCGAGCGCTTGAAGATAGTTATAAAGCGTTTCGCTGTCAAGCGAACGGCCCTGACTCTTCAAATATCGGATTATACTGCTGGCACTGAACGTGTTGCCTATGTTGTCAAAAAGAAAATGCACCAATCGCTCCAACATTTCGATATTGCGGATGGAATAACGTTGCACCGTATCGCGCAACAGAACAGAAGCGTAAATGTCGCGTACGGCACGATATATCTCTTCATCGTTATAGTCGTAGAGATGGAACATCGGAAATCCCCCTTGGCGCATGTATTGGTCGAAACGGTCTATACGATCTCCCCCTTCCAGATTTTTATAGCCGTGGAAATAGAGGAATTCTTTGTAGGACAGTGGGTGAACCAAAAATTCCACATATCGCCCAGCAAGATAGGTGGCCAACTCCGATGAAAGCAGCCTCGAATTGGACCCAGTGATGTAGATATCCACATCCCAATCCACCATCATTGAGTTCACTGCCCGTTCCCATTCTGCAACCTCTTGTATCTCATCGATAAAAAGGTAACATCGCGCGTCTTTCGGCCTTATCCCATCCACGTAAGCATACAGCGTGTCGTAGGTGCGGTAGGATGACCAACGCAAACTCTCGTAGTTTAGGTACACTATTTGGTTCTCCATCACTCCGCGATCTTTCAGGTGCTGCTGCAACAACTGCAATAATCCAGACTTGCCACTACGTCGTATACCCGTAATCACCTTCACAATTGGTTTGTCGATAAAGGGTTCAATCTTTGCTGTGTAAATAGGCCTGTTTTTCATGGATTATACTATTAAAATTTTTGCAAAGATACAAATATTTGCGGATATAATCGGAAAATTTTGTATTTCTTTGTAATTTTTATGATTGTATTCTGACTTTCCCTGAAATAAGGTCGCTCCTCGTTGGTCGCGGGCCTCAGCAGACAGAATTGGGATGGTTGTCAGTCGAGCTGACGCCACGGCAAAACTGAATCTCATTACTGGGGACAATCCAAAGTAACATCTCTTTTAGCGGTGCAAAGATACGCATTAATCAAAGCATTTTAGCATGTTTTCATACTGAGGCTTTGCTTTGTCTTTGTACAATGATATAACCCCTTCTATATGCGACCGCAATTCATAGAAAGATTCAAATGTTCTAGATCGCAACTTGCCAAACTCAAACTTCATTCTCAAAGGTTGTGATTTGTCCAACACAACATCGAGCGAGTTTTGAATCGACTCACGTATCAAAGAAGGATAAGGGGTTGTTTTAAAGTGTTCATCAGCTGCATTGTTAGGGCCGACATCTTGACTGGCATCCTGTTGTTTGGCAAAGTGCCATGAACAGCCACATTCTAATAGGTTCATATTATGCCTTTCTAAATTTTATCAAGTCTTTACCTAGCATATAAATAGGTTCACCCTCCACATAATTGCTATTTTCAGTTTTATAATCATTTAGTAACGAGACAATATCAATCTCACCAAATGTTATAGGATCTAAAATTCATCTAATAGATTTACTTTTTAATATATCTAACGTTGAAAATTGAGCATCGTAGCGTTCTTCTTTTGTCTCATAAGGAATGTTATCAGCCGATGGATTCATATCAGAGCTGTCTAGTTCTTGCTCTATATCAATTTCTACGCATATATATCTTTTCGAGGTTGATTGAATAAGATAATATCCATTATATTCGGCATCGTTCTTTGAAAGTATGCGAACAATGCTATGAATTCTGAATAAATGTTTGTTTTCATCTTTCTTCCTGGTATGGAATAGGACAAATGCAAGATTAGCTTGATTTTCAAGCAGAGACATTCCGCTTTCTGTAAGTTTAATAGGAACAGCTATTTTTCCGTCAGCGAAAAACTTAACTTTGTCTTCATATTTCTCCATCATAACCATTGCAACTCCGTTTCCGTCCCCATTCTCCTGATATCGTAAACCCTTCTGTGGAATGCTGTCCTTGATTTGCTCATATGTTGTATTATCCAACAATATCTCCCTCAGGTGTCGTTCAAGCAAATTGCATAGCACCACATTTTCTTTATGATCCTCTTGGGCAGGAAGCAGCGGAAATGCACCAATGTTTACCTGTTTAATGCTCTTGTAAAAGTATCTGTTCTCCACTACATCACCTTCTGTCCTGCCGGGAAACAGTATATAGCCTCCAATAACCTCCTTGCCTCTCGGTCGCTCATCATCTTTCATTGCATAATAGATAGCATCACGGTAGCGGTGCATTTGATTGATGGCGTCGGGAAGAGGATAATCGGCCAAGTCAATGTCTGCTCCTTCGTCTATCTCTCCATCATTCTTGTCGTCCTGAACCCGGTATTTGGCATCATAGAGATACGTAAGAACAAATCTGTCAGGTTTTGTAATGGTGACCACTATATCTGGACGTTGTTCTGTAGTGGTGGTTTTAAACTCTTTCGAATTTCGGCTATATGTATGCTGATATTCCAAATGAACAATATCGCCGTTCTCAGGGTTTATGAATTCTACCATATGGGACATTTCACTTTTCAGCATCGTATTCAGCATATCCGATTTATTCTCGTGTATATGTTCGGTATCATCCAAACCAATTCCTAATACTTTGGCAATAAGACGTTTCATTACGAGAAAACACCATATCTCATATAGTTCCCATATCTTCTTCAAGCCTATATCCGTCTTCCCGTCAACCAGTTCTAGCGAACTTTTCAGCATCAGCCATGTTTTATATATTTGGCTGTAACCGCTTCGTTGCTGCAGAATGGCACTCTCCTGACGGAACCCCTCGAATTCGCCCACTTTGCTGAAGAACGACGATGTTTCAAGCCGCTTGAACATTTTATTGTAGTTCGACAGCGCTTCCCGTTCCTCCTTTGCCATATCTTTGTAGAGGGAGCTCACTTCTGCAAACACCTCGCGGAACTTTTTCCCCAATACGTGCAGGGAATATTTCACAAAGCGGTTCTCTCTGGTGTTGACGGTATTCTCCGTTTGTTCGTACCTGAAGTAATGCATCTCGGCATCCTTACCAAGATCTCTGTATCGTTCCTCCTGTTGCGGCGCCCAACGGCGTATTCGCTCCGGACGGGCATAGTAGATCTTGCGTACCGGCTTGTTGTTTGGACGAGACATGATGAATTTGACGCTTCGGAAGTATTCGTCAACGACATTCTTGAAAATACTTAGCCAGATTATGCTGTTGTTGCGCTCCGTCCTGACGAGGGAGAAGCTACTGAATGTCAGCGTCAAATAGTCGAACACGTAGTTCTCGTACTCTTGATTGATTAGAGCTGTTATCTGCTGAAGGTCATTTTTTGTGTCCAACTTAGGCGAAGCTACGTATAACTCCAGCTGTTCTGTCTCAATTTGGTTGTCCTCATTCCTGTATTCAAACGCGAAGCTGAATTTCCCGGGAGAGTTGAGAAAATCTATAGCCCCTACCAGAATACCGGAATGACTGCCATTGGGGTAGAATTGGAAGCCTTCGTCTACAGATTTCATCTGATGCCTCACTCTTGGCAGTCGTCGCACATCAGTAGTGTCGTAGAGGTGGTTGAACTCAACTGCAAATAGGTATTCGCACGTTTCGAACAGCACAGGATGTTTCTCGCGCCATTCGGTTTGAGGCACCTCCGGATTCAGATCCCGAAGCTCATAGCTCACTTCCCATGGGTTCAGCAAAGACAACTTACCCTCGCGCAACGAGCGGTAATCGCAATAACTCAATGACCTCTCTTTAACACGGCGATTAAAGCGCTCCCACGCATATTCTATGGTGGCAGTACTTATCGTGATCCTGAAATCGCAGTCACCCGACTCATGAGGGCATTCAAATCTCAGCACATCCATGTATATAGCTCTTTTTTAGTTCCAGAAAGTGGTAAATCCGCTCTTGTCGTTGCCAAATCGTTTGATCATGAACTCTATTTTACCCAAACTCTTTTTCCAACAATTGTCTTCGGCACGTTGGGAGAGTTTTGTCAAGCACCTGCTGCACTTTTCGTAATCACCTTCTATACGCGGCAATATTTTCTGCATCAGGATATCGTCGAAGATTGTGTTCAGGTCGGTATTGAATACGACGCCGTCCTCAAAGCCATCATCTGCTTTCATGATTTCCTCTATTTTCTTCTTCGAGCGGTACAGCAGTATGGTTTCGTTCAGAATTCGATAGCTGATTTTGAACGGGCTTCCCTCCAGGTCTTCGTTGATGTTGTTTATGAAGTCAACAATTTTGGTTTGCTCTTCGTCGGTGAGTATAAAACGGCCCTCTTCTATCATTTGACTGGCACGCACCTCGTCGCTCAAAAACAGGTCTCCCTTGCGGGGATTCTTGAAATAATTCAAGGACACATCTCCGCTGAAATAGTCTTTACCGAACTTGCCCACAATGGTTTCAAAAGTCATAGCTCGGTCAATCACCTTCCGGGAGAACGAGTTGGTTGTGTCGTCCATATTGACGGTGCCAATGATAACCACATTACTCGGAATGGTCAAACCATCACGTTTTAGCTCATCTACAATATCCTGACGGACAAAGGCCTGTGCCTGTTCTTCGGCAGAAAGAGCACTTATCTCGTCAGCTTTCCAATCCGGATTGGCAGGTTCCAATCCTAGTTTCAAGAAGATGTTAAAGTCATCGGCATAATCGGTGTCGTTGAAGACACTTGCCGGTACTATGGCGTCTGTCACTATCCTGCCGTCGGCACATCTTTTGCGCGACTCTATCACACTCAGGAAGTCGGCGAAGTATTCTTCCACAGGAGCTAGGTTCATCTCGTCGAGACAGACGAAGAAAGGCACATGCTGTTCTTCATACTGTTTGGCCTTAACCAGGAATCGCATGAAATCCGTCACATAATAGTTTCTGTTCACCGACGAACGGAATCCTGTAATATCCGTTGCATCATGCCAGTTGGGTTTCACGCTGACAAGTAGGTAGTTGCCGGGAGATGTTTCAGACACATTCAAAACTCCATCGCATGGACAGGTGGCAAAGGCCAGTTCCTTCACTTTCTGACTCTTGCCCGTTCCCGAGAAACCACCAAGAATCAAAAATGGCTTGGTTTTAATTGCGGAAATGTATGAATACTCTTCGGATACAAAAAATGTTTGTTCTTCTGCCGGTTTTATCAGGGAATGCTCAATTCCAGATGAAGTAGGAGTGTATTTGATTTGTGGCAAATTGCGCAATTGTGCATCCAAGTCCTTAACGTCTTCTCCTATGAGAGCCTTAAAATGTAACACTTCTTGCCCTTCAATATCGATATCATAAACCACCCATGGGGTATCTGGTGTAATGTCTAGAGCTTGGACGGCTTTTTCAAAGAAAGTTTGATTTGACACCTGGCCGTATTGAAGTTTTGGCGTATATTTTAGTTGTAATCTGCCTTTGTGGTCATTTGCTTTATCTCGAACAATTGCCATAACAAATGGTGCATCAACTCTAATCTTATTTATAAATACTTTGTCAAACACTGAAACCATCATTGGTTCAGAAGTTGCACCTTCAAATCCTTTATTGCCATAATAGATTTTGGAACCTTTTCCTATAGGTAATGACAAATCATTAGTGTTAATAGTAACACACTTATGCATCATGCCTATTACAATATTCGAAGCAACGTCTTCTTTTATAAGATGAACATTTTGTGTATCTTGATTTACAATTGCTGTTCCCCAAGAAGGACAACCTGGACAATTAAAAGATAATGAATAATTATCAATTCTCATAATCTAATAGTTTTTAATCAATTAATGACGACCAATGTTCTTTTCTCTCAGTAGAATCGCGATATGATTCACTATATTCTTTATTTACTATAACTGCTTTGAAATGGAGTTCATCTTGATTAAGTACGTTCATTTCATAGATAAACCAACAAGATTCCCAATTAAGCCCCAACTTCTTTCTTGCAACTCGGAAAAACTCTTGGTTTGAAAGACGCTCTCCTGAAAAAGAATAAGAAATCTTATCTGAATACTTGATAGAATGTCGCCCGGTATGGCTTGCGCTTAACTCCTTTATCAAAACCATCATAAAGGGATAGCCTATCAATATATCATTAATATAAACTTTTCTGAACACAGATGCTAAATGACATTCTTCAAAATTAGATGCAATGTCCATATGCCCACCTTTTCCTAAGGGCAAACTGACATGATGCAGATTAACGGAATTGTACAACATACCGATGAGTATTTCTTCGCATCCTTCCATGGTAAACTTGTAATCCGGCTTTGATTGACCCAATTCAGTTCCCCATGATGGTGTTCCTCCACCTTTCTCTATTATTGATCCAAAGGCCAATGTACTAAGATTCAATTTCATAATTGCTTAAATATATGAGTTAATAAAATGCCCACCAAATTTACATCCCATCCATTTCCTGCTCGTTTTGAGAGCTGCGAATATGATTGTCCATTAAAATCAATTTCGCAATCTTTCAAATCTCTCGAAATACGGAATCCCATTAGACGAAACTGCTCGTGGACAGACATCTTCCGGACAATCTCCTTACCATCTTCTTTTGGGACCTCAATAATACGAAGGCTATTGTGTTCTGGTTGTGTAATTGTTATGCTAAATCCATCTCGTTTTATCTTCTTGTTATAGACATCAAAACAAAGAGGTGTGTCTACCACGAATGATTCGATATGGTGTTTCTCTTTGAGATGTTCGATCTGCGCATCTGACAGATAAAGAGATTTTGAAGGCTCATAATCAAGAAAGTCGGCAAGTTTCAAATCTGATTCTATTCTCGGAGGAATAATGTTAAAATTCTCGGGCAAACCTCCTAACCGTGCAAACATCCAAAGGCGTTCACGATTTTGAGGAATCCCATAGTCTTTTGAATTAAGAACGGCTTTCGCCAAAGGATTCTCCCCGTATCCCATATCCCTCAAATCCTTAACCAATTGGTCATGAATAGGCTGAAACTTCCCATGAGTAAACCCCTTAACGTTCTCTAAAAAAATATATTTAGGCTTCTTGACCTTGCAAATACGAACTATGTGCCAAAGCATCTGTCCTCTTCCATAAGGGTCTTCCGTACCCATCTGCATTCCTGCAGATGAGAATGGTTGACAAGGGAAGCCTCCCATAAACATATCAAAATCGGGCAATTCATTTGGGTCAATCTTTGTAATATCACCCCAATTTTTAAGAGGGTTTCCATTCTTATTTTTGTGGTTTGCATCGAACAGCTCAGATGCATATTTGTCAAATTCAGAGTAGCCAATAACCTCATAGTTGATATTCGGCAAATTCTTTTTCAGTCTTTTAAGTCCAAAAGAACCACCGCCATAACCTGCAAATCCCTCAAATATTCTGATTTTCTTCATGTATATATCGCCACATTCATTTAATCGTTAAACAATTCATTGTTGTTTTGAATTTCTTCACGTGAAAATTTCCTTGAAATAATGTCATATCTCTTTTCAAGCTCTGCTTTGAAGAAATCCCTTCCTAAAAATTCAAGTCTCTTTGTTCCCCCAATAAAATTGAATAGTTTTCTTATGTACTGAGCTCTCATATTCATTCCATCAACAAGTAGTTCTTGATGTTCTTTTAGGAACTCAAGAATCCCTATCATTGCTTCTCTATGACGGATTAGTGTTAGAGGCCCAAAGCTATTGGTTCGCAGCTCCTGATTCCTAAAAAGGATTTCTGTTAGTTCGTACGGGTTTTCACGCGATTTATCTATCGACAGATAAACACTCCACCAAGCACTTGGCAATGCCATACGGAACACACTTACTTTGTTTTTAAACCAATGGTCCACTATATATTCCTCTGTAACATCATCGTTAAAAATATCCGAGTGTCTCTTCTGTACATATGGGAACAAATCCACATGTGCCAGATAAACCCACAAGTCAGGCATGGAGGCAAGCAGAGGTGTGACCGACTCGTATGCTTGATAAATTTCTTTGGCAGAGGAGAAGTCGTCATCAGGGTCGAGCCTGTCGAGCAAGCCTTCCGGCTTATACACATTAGCCAAAGGTCTCACCTTGGATGGTTCATAGGGGAAAACATCTCCTTGATAATCGTCTATATGGATGTTCCTTCGGAGTTCCTCCATATAGGATCGTTTGAATACCTTCTGTAACTCCATTGTCATTCCTCCTCTTCGTTTTGACTGTCGGCAATCTTCTCAAGACTGTCAAGCAGGCGTTTATATGGGTCTTGAAGCAGGATGTCTGCAACTTGATATACCTGCGTCATATCACTCAGGTCATACTGCTGTAGCTGTGGGTCGTCGTTAATGCGTGTCATAAGGCTATCTGCCCATAGCTTGCCTTTGTCTTGATATTCGCCAAGATTACTCAGCGCATAGACCAAGGCGTTGTGTACCAGCGAGGAATGAATAACCTCCGGAAAACTATTGCCTATCCGCTGATACTGCACAAACAGGTCATGCGGCATCTCAATCAGAATTCGATTGTCATCGAGGTTGAACCACGTCTTGTCAATCCCATCGGCTGCTTCTACTATCTGCATGAATGAACCTGCCGCATAGAGTTTGTCAAACTTGATTTCTGTATTCCACCAAGCCAACGGGAACACGGCCAACAAATCACCCATTTCGAGGTCAAACGAGAATCCATAATAGTCTTCGTTGAAGTCGCTGTTGGTGTAGCCGGGTATAGGTTCTTTTGCCGCAATGAAACATTGGAAATCAATGTGCCCGGAGACTTCCTTTCGGCCTATACTGATGTCGAATTTGGGAATAGACGAATGCCAGCAACGACGCAGGAAGGTGTCCTTACAGGTGACCTCACAGGCATATTCGGCCTTTCCTTGCGCCACAAGGGTAGTGATGTCTTTGTTCCTTTGTGTCAGCGTGATGCCAAAATGATACTCCAATGCGGTTTTCACAGGTGTTTCCATTTGTACGCATCCGTCCTCGAGCATAGGATATACATCATCATGGATGCCGAGCACGGGATATGGCAATGATACATTCTTATATTTCATATAATTCCTCCGCTGATAGTTTAATAGAATGTTTCATATTGTCCGTAAAGCGAACACGTAGACGCAGGCGTCCTTCGGTAAGATGAACGTCGCGGATGATATTACCGCTAATGTTTCCTATGTTGGATTCTGCTATTTGCAGTTCTTCGTCGTTCTCTTCGCCCACGGCAAAGAAGTGTAAGCGGACATTTTCTATTTCTTCCTCAGGATGAAGCACTACATAGTGGTAGATGCCTCCATCCTCATGTTGTGAGAATGTACGGTAGGGGATGCTGACGGGTGATGCAAACAATCCCTTCTCTCCAGAATCGTCTTCAGTACGGTCGTCGCTGGCATTGCCAGGTTTCTGAACTCCTTTTGTCTTCGTCTTGCGCACAGTGTCTCCATGACCGGATCGCAGATTTCCGCCGGTTGTATTGGTCGCCGTAGTGGTTTTGTTCACCATTACGTGACCTGTGGACGGCGGTGCGGGTGAGTTGGTTATGGTCGGATTATCGTCACCATCGGCAATGTCCGTCGTCATCGATGTCCCGTCATCGCTATAGTCGCCTGTGGTATCTCCTGTTTGCGATTCTGTTTCAAAATCGTCATCATCTTCATATGATGTGGGGATATAGAGGAACTCCTCCAAACCTTTGATGTTGATGGCTTGCTTGTCCTTCAGGGCAAAAGCGTTCGACAAGCACTCGGTGATAAATGTGTCCATCTCCTGTAATGCTATCCTACCAGTACCAAATATTTTGCCGTTAACACGCCAGTTGTTAGACTTCCATTCGTCATGGGCGGGATTTTCCATATTGCGCAACAGTTCGTTACCCTTCTCGCTATCACAATAGAACACCCCATACATTCCATGATTGGTCTTGTGCCGCTTACTATAAACAATCATTTGCAAGGATCGCATGTACGCTATCTTGTCGATTGCGCCCTTTTTCTTAAACACATATAGGCACACGTGACCGAGAAGAGACAGGTTGTCCTCAAAAAACAGATATTTGCCTGACGTTCCGGCCAGGCGCACGGCATCGAAATAGGGACGCGGGTTATAGTAGCCGGCTTTGCGGCTGGAATCGTCGTCATCTTCGAAGTACTGTTCCATCAATTCGCTGATGTTGTCCTTCCGTATCTCAATATCGTCGTTGATTTTAACGACCAACCGTCCATTATAAATAGCCATCCAAAAGTTGCGTAACACAGCTTCGACCATTTCCCTGACGGCTTCTTCTGTATCGTTCAAGTCGAAACCGAGTATGTTGATATCGGTTCCCGGCTCTGCACGCCGGAATTTAATGGGAATATCGCTTTCATCGGTGATGGGTTTTCCGTTATGGTCGTCATAAAAACCGAAGCCCATCTTCTTTGCTCCTTTGTATGTGTGGGTGCAGAGGGAAGCAGCTCCCTCGAAGCATTTCTGGTAGTCATCAGTACAGGTGCTGACAATAATGGCATTGATGGGCGATAGAAGATAGTAGGCGGCTTTGCCGAATCCGAAGGAGCCTCCGGCAGACGAGTTGTCCTTGACCGTCACACCGGCGGAACGGACAAATGCATAGAATGGCGAATCGGTGTTGCCTTCCTCGTATTTCATGCCTTTGGTGTTGTAGTCGCTCACTCGGATAAAACCAAGATGATCCTGGTATCCATCACTTCCAAACAATTCAAGCATCGGTTCGTATGTAACCTTGGCGTTGTGATTATTGGGGAAATAATCCAAGCAACCTTGTATGTGATGCTGCAGTTCAAAAAATTCAGGATAGTCAGCACCCTGCATCTCCATAAAAGAGAACTTCACAACCACAGGTTCCGACTTGTCGAGAATAGCATCCAAGGAATTTTGAATGCTCTCCCTTACGAGCGAGGCGTAAGGGTGGTTTTTGAAACTTTGTTCCATCGCATTATTGGGGCCAACCTCCTGTCCGTTCGGCTGATCCGCAAAATACCATTTGCATTTTTTTTCTTTTTCAGACATAGAATACTCTAATCTTTATAGTCAAAAGATGGAGACATCGTAAGGATAATGTTTGTCTCTTCTTTTTTCTTCATAAAAAGGCAACGCCTTGCAGCGTCCAAAGGAAGACCAATTCCTATCGCCGCAGAGGTTGTGTTGCCTGTAGGTTTGTTTGTTCCGCATTTTTTGTTTGTGGTCTTTTTATGGATTTGCGGTGGTTGGCTCAACCGAGGAAAAGCCAGCTGTTGGCGATGTCGCTTATTGCGTCGTTGTCGGGCTCAAAGCCGTCGTCTCCGTCGCGGACAACGGTGTCGATGGCGTAAATGCCGTCGTCTTCGCTGCCTTCCAGGTTGTCGTCCATCTCGGCGCAATAGAGCATGAGGTCTTTGTCGTAATAGACACGCAGCACTGGGTGGCGGTAGCCGTCGGTGTTGTCGAGATATTTCTCGACTGCATCGCAAATGCTTTCCTCTAAATTGTGAATGTCTTGAATTCTAGCCATAATGTTTGGTCTTTTATGGATTGATAAAATGGTGCACGGCACCGTGAACTATTTGTGTTTCTTTGTTTATGTTTGTGTTTTTTATGTTGTATCTTATTATTAATATTAAGGTGCAAAGATACGCATTTTTATTGAAATAAAACCGCAAAAAGATGTTTTTTTTCTGACACGGGGAATTGTGCATTGACAGCCGTTTGCGGCTTATCTACGTTCGGCGCCGCAAGCAGCCGTTGGTAGTTGTGCGACTCTATGTTGCGCTCCAACTGTCGCACCGACCACCCTTCCTGTGCTGCCTCTTGCAGATAATAATTTCGTGCATCGCTATCTTGCACACGCATTATCAACCTGTTGTGGCTCCAGCTTAATCTGCTACACAGTGTGTAGCAGATTTCCTTGTCTGGGTAGGTCAAGTAGCACTGGCGCATATTCTTCAGGTTGTCACACGTGAATCCATCGCCAAACTCGGCCGTCAGCGCCCTCGAAAAGACAAACGAAATCAGGAATGCGACATCGAAAGAAGTAAAAAAAAACGGCGACTTTTTTTTAATTATCGGTTTGACAAGATTGTAGAGGCAGGCGGCAATACGTAACTAATTGATAATTTTTTTTCCAACAGGGGTTTGTTAGTATCTTTATTTTGGGATAGCGGGGGAATTGCGTAACTTTGTGGCCAGAATTTCCTCAATTAAATATATTGCATACGCAAGGAGTTTCAGCTCCTTGTGTGATTTTTTACTATCTAAAAACTGACAAGTGATGAAAGACACTGAATTGTACCGTGAAATGGCACGGAACTTGCAACATGAGCTCAGTAAGGAGCAGGAACGCCTGGAAGACAGGGCGAAAGAACTTAATGAACGTATGCAGCTGGTTGATGTGGCGACGCAGCTGATGGACGACAACGAGAAGATGAGCGAGGAGAACGCCTCGCTGCAACGTCAGCTGGCCGAGGAGCGTCAGCGGAGGGTTGAGCTCGAGATGAAGCTGAACGAGATGAACAAGCTGACGGCCGAGTTGGGCAAAAAGGCTTCGGACGAGGTTTTGTTGAAAACCATCCGGTCGTGCGTCGTCGGTTCGAAAAGGAAGCGTGCCGAGAAGCGCGCGGCTATCAAGGAGTGGGCCTTGGAGATGATTATGGCCAAAAAGCTGAATGTGCCGGAGGATCTGGCGGAGGCGATAGAGCATCTTGACGATGAGATTTCGGAACCGAAGGTGTTCAACATCAATAATTGCGGCCAGATCAACGACTGCCACGACAACAGGGAGGTGAGGCTTATGGGTTGACCGTCGCTTGGGGTGGAGACAAGACGGGCGAGCGTCAATATATGTTGTTTAATTTTTTAAAAATCTTATAGTTATGTCGAAAAACATTATTCATATGTACGGAAGTGTGTCGTATGTGGATGTGCACGACAATGATGTGGTGAGCATCAATGTTGGCAAGAGCATGGTCAATGTGGTGGAATGCAACGAGGTGAACGCCGAGGCGGTGGAGAGCGAGGGCACCGAGGCGGTGGTGTGCAAGGTGGCCGAGGGGCGCGAAGCCATGGCGCATTTTGGCCTTGAGAAGGGTCGGCTGGCGCATTGGGTTGATGTGTACAGCCGCCTGACGTCGGCGGGAATGATCAGGGCCGGCGAGACATCGAAGGCCAACTTCACCTGGATTATGTGTGGCGAGGGGACGGCGCCGCGCGAGCCGATAAGGTGGCATGGCACGACGCGCGAGTTAGCATACATCATTCGCAGGTATCTGAATTCGAGATGGGAAGTGGCGTCGCGATGCTTTAAGGACAAGAAAGGCAGCGCGTTGCCCAAAAACCTGAAAAGCACGAGCGCGCCGAGCGGCAATTCAGCGCAAAAGATGGACAGCATTTTCCTAGCAAGGTAATAAAAGGAATAAGGCAGGGAATAACGAGACGGGGACCCTGTGAATAAAACAAGGAATAAAAGGAATAACAAAGCACCGGAGGGCTCTCCGGTGTTTTTTTTTGCCCTATTTTTGTCGGCGATTTCGAACGGAATCGTTGTTATTAACCCTGAGCGGAGGCGAGGAGGATGTTCTCGAGTAAATGGCCAAGGAATCCGACCTTCTTCTCTCCAAAACTCAAAAATAGTATGATCAGAAAATCAAGAATTGTCTTTATCGACAACACAAGTATCGAAACGCAGACGGTGTATTTTGAAAACGGCAAGATAAAGGTTTCGCCGTGGAAACTTGAGGAGAACCACCACATTGTGGCCGACGGGAACTTTGTGAGCCAGAAGGGTCGCATGGTGACCGAGGACGACGGGACGTCGGTGTTCAGGCCTTACGCCGTGGGAAGCGGCAGCCGCTACAAAAACATCTTCTGCACCGGCCACGGCATGATGAAGGAGACGAAGAACGACATCATTGTGCAGCTGCATCTGCCCAAACGCCTGGGCAAGGCGATGATTAAGGCGCTGCTGATGGAGGAGGTCGAGGAGATGTGCGCCTTTATCAAAACACGTCGCACCAAGACTTTCTGGGCCTTGTAGGGAAGAAATTGGACAGTCAATAAGAGCCTTGTGTGTGACAGTTACAGTTGTGACAATTAAAAAATGTGATACAAATACCCCTATATATACTATATAACTAATTAATATATAATATATTATATATAAAAATAAGGAAATGTAACACCTCAAAAAAAAAACTGTCACAACTGTTTTCTGTCACAAAAGTCATAAAAAACGAACATTTTATTTCTCTAAAAAGCAAACATTCAATGAAATACGACATTAGTAAACAGTCGGCACCCAAGATGCCGAACCTCGGAAAAGGGACAGAATGTATCCAAATTTTGCTCTCACAGGTGTCGAAAGACATGCGCGAACCCATAGTTCCGATGCTTTTTCCTGTACTTGGAGCTCATGTGAGCGGCGCGGAATTTCAGTATCCCGACCTCAGTTGGAAGGAACTTTGTGGCCAAATGGCCAACTTGGTGGCCGAAAGTGGGGGTAACAAGGGCCAATTTTCGAATCTTGTGGAGGCCATTTGTCACGACTTCCGCATGCACGACGTGGAGGAGCTGAAGAAGCTGGTCGAGTGGCAGAAGCAGATTAAGACCAAGAGCGCCAACAAGGAGAAGCCTGTGCGTCCCGACGTAGCTTTCTGGTTTCCACCCTCGGACGTGACCTCGGCGGCATTCCTTCAGAACGCCATGGCGTGTGAGGCCCTCGGCGAACGCACACAGTTCCTGAACATGCCCGAGGTGGAGATGGCCGACCGTATGTGCGGCGGACACAAGCAGATAAGCCAGATGATGCGCAACATCTACGACCGGCAACGTGCCGGTGCACTGCGTGCCACGGCCGACGGCGTGACGGGCAACCCCACGTTGAGAGCCAACCTCACCATCTCGAGTACTCCCTTTGCCACGCGCAAGTTCTACAAGAACGACCTCTTCAACGGCACCTTCGGCCGCATGGTGTTCTCCTACAAGGCACGAACCAGTCGCGACGGCCGCATACCTCGACAGGGCAGATACAACGAAGAGTTTTATCAGAAGTTGAACGGATTCCTGGTGCGACTTGATATCTGCAAGGGACAATTCATAGTCAACCCACTCAACAAGCTGGTCGACAAACTGGCTGGGGATATGGCCTCGCTGGCCGACTTGACCGATGACGATGTGCTTTGGGACGCCTCGAAGCGAGCTTTGGTGTCGGCTTGGAAGGCAGGGTGTGTGATGTGGATTCTCAACAACCAGACATGGACACGTGCTATGAGCGACGTTGTGGAATGGCTTGTTTATCACGACCTTTGGAGCAAGATGCAGATTTTTGCCGACATGCTGACTCTTGATGCCGACGCATTAAACACAGCGCAACGCCGTGGCCCCAAAAACATGCTCGACGACCTGCCCAACACCTTCAACGAGGCTCAATTGGAGGCTCTTCGCACCCAAATGGGCAAGAGCAAGGAGGGCGCTAATGCACAATTGCGTCAATGGATAAATCGCAGGTTCATCACTCGCTCGGTGGAAACGGGGCTTTACACCAAGACCAACGAATACCTAACCGGCACATCAACCGTAACAAACAATTAATCGCTATGGACACTTTTCAACTACAACAGCTGCGCGACCTCCCCATCGAGGAGGTCGCCGCGCGGCTGGGCATGGAGGTGGCGCGACACAAGGCGCTGTGCCCCTTCCACGACGACCACCACGCCAGCCTCTCGTTCAACGTGAGGAAGAACAGGTTCCGCTGCTTTGTGTGCGACGCCAACGGGGGCACCATCGACCTGGTGATGCGTACCATGCACATGGACTTTGGCGAGGCGTGCCGATGGCTGGGGGGCAACAGCTTGGCGGAGCTCGACCATCACTCCCCTCGCCCATCGACGCCCCGCACGCCGCCGCCGTTCGACGCCAGCCGCTACGAGCGGTACTTCGAGAGGCCGTGGCTGTCGGCGGCGGCACGGGGGTTCCTCTTCGACGAGCGACGGCTCGACGCCAGGGTGGTGCGATGGTGCCGCCTGACGTCGTGGCACGACCGCGAGGGGACGGAGTGGCTGCAGACGCCCTACTATGACCGCCAGGGCAAGCTGGTGGGCGTGCAGAACCGCAATCTGACGAGGGGCGCCGAGCCTCGCTTCCGCTTCCCCATGGGGTCGCAATGCGGCGTGTACAACCTGCCGGTGCTCAACAGGCTTGGGCGTGGCGAAAGGCTGTGGATCACCGAGGGCTGCTCCGACTGCTGGGCGATGCTGTCGGCGGGCAACAAGGCGATAGCCATTCCGTCGGCGACACTGCTGAAGAGGCGCGACGCGGAGATGCTGCAGGCGTTGTGCGGCGAGATGGGCACGGAGTTGCACATGTTTCCCGACCGCGACGTGCCGGGCGAGAGGCTCTTCCTGGAGCTGTACAAGGTGCTGCCGTCGCTGGTGCACCACGAGCTGCCGGAGGGTTGCAAGGACTATGGGGATTACTACATGCGCTTGAAGGGAAAGGGGGTAGCGAATGGATGACTTCAAAATTAGGGCGTACTCCAAGAAAGAGCTGGCGCTGATGTACTTTCCCGACAGCGTGCCGGAGACGGCTGTCAAGCACCTCATGGCTCTCATTCGCCGCAACGACATGCTGTGGGACGAGCTGCAAAAAATGGGCTATTATTCCCTGAGCAGGACCTTCTCACCGCGCCAAGTGCAGGCCATTGTCGACTGGCTGGGGGCTCCGTAGGCTCCCTTATCGGCAGCTATCGGCACTTATCGGCAGCTATCCGCCGCTATCGTCACCACCCCAAGAAAAATGGTTGTATCTTTGCATTCAGAAAAGCCACCCCTCCACCCTCCTCATAGCGGACTCATAGCGGACTCATCCCACACAAACCTTAACCCTAACGTTAACTTTAACTCTTCATGAATCTATTAACCAAATTCAACCTTAACCCTCCTTGAATCTATTATCCTATTAAGCTAATAACCTATTAACCTATTTATTAATCCTTTAAAAAAAATTGTACTATGGGAAAATTTCGTTCTCTTATCTACTTTACCGGTCGCACCGGTAACGTAGTCGGCCGCAAAGGCCCCAACGGTGAGTTCATCACTTCTATGCACCAACCTACTGTCAACCAGCCTAACACCGAGGCTCAGCAGGCTCTGAAAGCTAAGCTGAAACTGGTGTCGAGCACCGTGAACAAGTTCGTAGCCATCGCCAAGGACAACATGGTGTGCCAAAACGGCCGCAACTACTGGCAGGAGCTCATCGCCACCAACCTCGACGAGGCCGTCACCGGCTCGCTCAAC
>ONEY01000033.1 GCA_900316965.1 uncultured Bacteroidales bacterium | reverse complement strand
TAGCCTGCCGCAGGCAAAAGTTTCTGTTTTTTTCTGTTTTTTCTGTCCTTTTCTGTAATGAAAAGAAAGGCGAGCGCCAGCGAGCAAAGTTAAGGTTAACGTTATCGTTGTTTTCTGTTTCTATTAGTCGCAAAAAAATCCCAAAACTACCATCAACATCAAAAAAAAAATCCATCACCACACCCATCCCCTTGGCTCACAATTCAATAAAAACATACCTATTCTTTGGAAACATATAGTATTGCATAAGCCGCCAAACGAAGCAAAAAAACACAATATTATCATCAATTCCACGTTGTCATACATTAATCATTATTCCTCAACATTATGAAAAACAACCGTTCTTTCGTTCTACTAGCTAACGTAGCCTTCTTTTTGTTATTCGCCTGCGACCACGCGTCATCTTCCGACGCTCAGTCCCTCAAGATTGAAGGCCTCTACGCCTATCAGCACGCCTTCAACTACGACATGGATGGCAACCATATCGATGTCCACGAAACAGGCACTATGGCCTTCTTCTCCGACAGCACGGCCCTCGACTCAGCACGACAAGTATACAGCGTCTCCTATTCCAATGGCGATACTGGTACTCTCATTTTTAACTATATTAGCCCCAGCCGATGGCTCCTCAACGGCGACACCCTACTCTTCGCCGGTGTCGAAGACCGATTCCGTATGGAGCTCCTCAACGGTGACAGCATCGCTTCCCCCTTGGCGCAAAAAATCATCGACGCCTACAGCGCCGGCATCTCTTTCCAATATCACTTCCATATCGACACTCTCTCTTCCCATTGCCTAAAATGGAGCTACGCCTACCCCAATGGTCATAGCGACACATGGGAATTCCACAGGCAACGTTAACGTTAACAATACAATAATACAATAACGCATTAACATAAAATGAGTACTAACACCATAGGAACATGGCTTAAAAATGCCCGCGTGGGTGCCACTATCCAAAGTCTTATGCCCTCCGTGGTCGCCCTCGTCACCGCCCTCGGTACCGACCAATTCTCCTCCTGGCTAGCACTGGTGGCTGTCGCCGGAGTGTGGAGCGCTCACCTGGCGTGCAACCTGATTGACGACTATTTCGACTATAAGGCCGATATGCTGAAAGACCGGCAGGAGGTGGTGCGCAAGGGCATCAAGGCCTATACGGCCAAATATCCGTATCTGACCGACGGGTCGGCAACCCTGGGAAGCCTGCGATGGGCGATAGCGGCGTTTGTACTGCTGGCGGCGGCCTGCGGTCTGGTGGTCTGCTGGCAGCGCGACTGGGCGATACTGCTCATAGCGCTGACGGCAGGTCTGCTGGGATTCTTCTATTCGGCGCCGCCAATAAAATTCTGCTACTGGGGCATGGGCGAGGTGGTGACCGGCCTGATTTTCGGTCCGCTGCTGATGGCGGGCGTCTATTGGGCTGCGTCGGGGAGTGATGGACATGAGGGTGCTTGCTGTGTCGGTGCCGATAGGTCTGCTGGTGGTGAACATACTCTACACCCATAGTATGATAGACCTGGAGGGTGACTCCGCCTCTGACAAGCTGACGTTGGCCGGAGTGATGAAGTACGGTTGGGCAAAGCTGGCGATGAGCGGGGTGATCAACTTCGCCCCCTACATCTGTGTGTTGGTGGCGGTGGCTATGGGATGGCTGCATTGGGCCTACCTGGCGGTGCTGCTAGTTCTGCCCCGATCAATATGGCTCTACTGGTCGCTGGTGCAGTTTGTGAAAGGTGCCGACTTCGAGAAGGAGCTGGAGCGCCCGCGCAGGATGCTCGGACCAATGCCCAAAGACTGGGAAGGAATACGCAAGGCGGGACTTGACTGGTTCCTGATACGCTGGATGACGGCCCGCAACATCGTCAGCGGCTTCTGCCTGCTGTTCATCGTGGTTAAGATTGTATTGTTGATTGGTGATTAGTGATTAGTGAATTGTGTGGGCAATCCCTTAAACCCTTTAACCCATTGTCTTTAACCTTTAACCGTTAACCTTAAGCCAAAGCAAATCGTGTTCAAAAAAGTTAAGGTTAGCGTTAACGTTAACGTTTAACCTTTATATGTCCAACAAGTTTTCTCAGATGTGCTATCTGGCACAGTGGTTTGTAAGGGCGCGGTTCTTCGGTCGCAGGGCGCCGATGCAGAGCGTGTTGTTCATCACCGACAGGTGCAACCTCTCGTGCAAACATTGCTCCGTCTACAACCACACCAACCCCACCAGCAAGAGCTACGAGCAGATACGCGAGGAGCTGAAATACTGCCATTCGCTGGGGTCGCGATTCGTCGACTTCGAGGGGGGCGAACCCCTCCTGTGGCGCGATGGCGACAAAACGGTCAACGACCTCTGCGACCTCGCCCACGAGCTGGGATTCTATTCCTGCACCATCACCACCAACGCGCAGCGTCCCTTTGCCGGCTGCCGGGCCGACAGCATCTGGGTGAGCCTCGACGGCATCGGGAAATACCACGAGGCCGTGAGGGGCGAGGGCACCTTTGCCCGCCTGGAGGAGAACGTGGCCGGCTGCGGCCACAAGGCACTGTCCGTGTCGATGTCGGTGAACAGGCTCAACTGCGACTGCGTCACACAGGTGCTCGACTATGTGAAGGCGAGCCCTTACATCAAATCTATATCGTTCAACTTCCACACCCCCTTCCCCCGCACCGAGAGCCTGACCCTGCCGCAGGACAAGCGCGAAGAGGTCATCGACACCATTATCCGCTACAAGAAGAAAGGCTACCCGGTGATGAACACCCAGGCGGGCCTGACCCGTATGAAGCGGCTCAACTTCAAAAAACGCTGCTGGATAACCAACTATATACTCCCCGACGGCTCGAAGCACCCGATACCTGTATGCGGCGAGGCGGGCGGCTGCGAGCAATGCGGATTCTCGATGGCGGGCGAAATGGACGCCGTGTTCCATTTCTGCCCCGAGACCATCCTCGCCGGCCTCGACCTACGGGTCGACAAGTGATAAACAATAGTTATCGTTAAGGTTTGAATGAAAAAGATAACGAGCGTCCGCAAGCAATAACATTCGTGTAATCTGTGTTCAAATTATCGGTTTTCGTTTTCGTTAGCGTTGCCATAGGCTCGTCAGTGTTGAAAAAATCAGTCTTTTTTAATAAGCTTGACTATATGTTTCTCGCCGTCGGCGTCCGTCAATGTCAAAAAGTAAGGTCCTTGAACTCGCATGCTCATGTCCAAAGTGTAATGTCCTCCTCCCACATGCACAAGGCTCACCACCTCGCCGCGGCCACTCAAGTCACTAACCATTGCACTCTCCATGGTGTATGGTGACTTTATGTGTACCGTTCCATTCGTGGGATTCGGATATATCCTTATCGCCATCATGTTATCCACCTCACCTATACCGGCACGAGAGTCCACAGCGATAATGTCGCTCCACGAACTATACGTCACCCCATCTCCATCACAGAGCGCTCTGACGCGAAATAGATATCGCTGTGCGTCGGGCATCACTACCGTGGCCATCGTGTCAGCGACCTCGACAACCGTGGCCTCATCCCAGCTGCCTGTCTCAGCCACGTAGGCTACCTCGTAGCCCGGATGATAGTAGTGACTGCTCCAAGCAAGAGTCACCGTCCGTTCCTCACACTCCTCAACTCTCAGCTGACTCACCCCCTGGCAGTATTGCAGCCGACGCATATCCAACAATGAGTCGTATAACAATGTCATCACCGACACTCTCTGGTTGTTTCCACCCATGTCGACACCATCTACAATCGGATTGTTCCCCGTCTCGCCCCTCAGCACCCAGCCACTCGAGCTCAACGCCATATCCATACATAATGCTGTACTGTTGTATCTTATTGGCATCGACTTATCTACCGCCTTGCTCCACTTGTTTATCTTGCACATTTCGGTCTTCCACAGCCTAGGGTAACTCAACACCATCACTATTTCGTCGCCAACTATAGCCATCGAGTTCGTCGAAAAGTTCAACTCCACCGTATCCGCTACGTAATAATCCTCCGCCTCCCCAGTCTCACTATCATACACCACCACCGCGCACGTCGAGCTTTCTCCCGTCACTATCCTTCTCTCCAGTCCACCGTCAATATAGTATCTCATACCCTCATTCACTGCTATGTTATAGCAGGCGTATACCTTTCCCTCATCCAAAGCCAATCCTCCAGCATCCATCGTATTGAACGTCCCGTTCTTCTCCGTATACAACTGTTGCAGCCACTCTATATCGCCGTCCATCCCAATTTTCATCACAAAAGGAGTGTTATTAATGTCGTATGTGTTGTCTATTCTCACATAGTGTGCCGTGTCAAAAAAGACCTTCACATCCATCGAGTCTGGCTCAATGTCAAACATTTCCATTGAAAAAAATCCATTGACATATATATACTCCCCATCCAATGTCGCATCTCTTATCTCTACATTCGCCATTCTTCCCTCTGTCATTGTCCATCCCGCCACACTGTCTATCAAAAATCTTGCTTCACTCAGCCTCCATTCTCTGTCCATCCTATAGTACATCGTGCTGCTATATTGCACTCCGTCTTGGGTCTCAATATCTATATAATACCTCTCGTTTGTATCGCCGTCCACAGTAACATATGCTCTGTGCAACGTGTCGTCTCCCCAAAACGACCCACAGGCAAATATGTGTACTCCCCCTTCTTTGTCTATCACAAAACAGCTCCTGTTCGACCCATAAATATCCAAACTGCTGGGCCTCAGATAATCATACGACGGCGAATTATACGCCATCAGCTGCATATCATGACGCTCCACCATATTCCCAGCCATGTCAAAAGTCACAAAATATGTGTGTCTGTCAATCACACGGTTATGGTCGCTGGGCTCGTAAAGCATAGTGTCAAAAAAATACATCCAGTTCCACAATTCTCCCCCTATCGTGCACCCGAAGGCTATCGTTATCCTGTCCTCTCTCACCACCATGTTGTTCCAAGGCAGACAATGCGAATTGGTGCTGCCGCATCGCGCCGACTTGCACCACAGGACATTCCCTGCGCTGTCTATCTTCGCCAAAAACACACCCGTGCTCGTCTCCACTCTATAACCAACTGCCGTATCCATCGGACATATATAATCTCCATTCTCTCCCAATCGCGCCATCATACCCATCTGCCCGTATACATAGCTGTTCCCTTCCTCGTCTACATACGTGTCCATTATTCTGTCAACATCCGCGTTCGACCCCCAGTTTTTCATACTCAGCGTCCACTTGCCCCATCTGTAGGCCGTCTCCTGGCCATAGGAACCAATAGCACATAGTGCCATTACTACCAATGTAAAAAAATGTTTTTTCATATTTTCCTGGTTTTTATGATTAATTGATTAGTAACAATTCTAGAGGAGAAAATCAATGCCTGTGAAGCCATCCAATAAACCACATCAGCCATCAACCACTACTCACCCCCTAGTGTATCTCCGATTCCTTAAAAGTCGACAAAAAACGGTTAAAAAATCTTAAAACAAATTAATCTCAAACCATTCAAATATGAAAATCATCCTATTATGTCCAATCCAATTCCTCAGAATTTATATCCATACCCCACAGTCACCCAACCTGTCACGCCCCTCTCGCAACTGTACGATTTCAACTTCGTGCCCTCCGCGTTGGCGTCTACAACATAATCTTTGTTGTAGTCGACCATCAAGGCAACATCAAGGGTACTTTTTTTCCCAAGCCTGTATTCCACACCCATCGTTCCCCTAAAGCGATTGACATAGACTTTGTCGAAACCATCAAGAAACCATCCTGCCTCGCCCTCTGTGCTATAGTCGTCTGTGAGGTAGCTCGAGCCGTTGTAGTAGGCGCTGATGGTGGGAGCATTGAGAGTGTTGCGCAACTCAACGCCGGCATAGGGTTCCAAGCGCCGCAACCCCTTGTATTGCACCTTGAGTCGACTCTTCAACGTCAAATCGGTACGTGGATTTTGATATTCATTCATATCACCACAGCGATAGGTGGTCTGGAAGCGCTCCCGAAGCGATAGACGCCAGTCCCCAAAACGCAGTCCCCCTGTGATATCAAGCATCATACGGTGTCGACTACTTTTGAAGGCTCCATCCGACGAACTGTATGGGTTTATCATAGCGTAGCCTACCCCAAGTTTTAGATTGTCGTTAACCTTATAAGTCAGTCCCAACGTGGTGTGGAAACGATCAAAAGCACGGAAGTTGTTGTCAAGCCTAACCTCCTCTTCGAGAGAGAGATGCAGACCTCGAGTCAGTTTCTTGTCGAGAGAAAAAGAGAAACGGCCTCCAATTTCTGTGTCAAGAGCCACATCGCTCTGAGCTTCAGCACAAAACATTAACAACAAATATAACGTTAACGTTAACCCTAACGCTAACTGGCCTGACGGCATGTGGCTTACGGGAACCCTTACTATTAAGGCTAATGTTATTCTTTTCATTTTTTTTGATAATTGTTATGGAAAAAATTAAAGGGTGTCACCATAACGTTAACGTTAACCTTAACGCTAACTGGCCTGACGGCGTTAAGGCAAAAAACTAGTGCCAACCGCCGCCACCACCGCCGCTCGTGTAGCTGGACAGGGAGACATCGGTACCGCCGCCGACTGTGCACCCCACAAGCAGCATCCCCTCAAAATATGAGCTCCCACCGCTTGCTGTTACACCGCTTTTGAGCGTCGGCTGAACAGTGCCTGAAACCACCAGTTTGGCGCCTCCCGACGAGGGCGTTTTAAAGGCATAGACTTTGTCTCCTACCGTGATCGAGTACCAAGCATTTTTTACCCACGACGTAGCTTGATAGCAAGCCTGCGTAAGTTGCGCGCCGTTTTCCAAACTGCCTAGGGCTATGAGTGTGCCTCCCTCTACATAGAGTTTGTACCCCCCTTCGGTATTGGCGTCGACTGCCATCTCAGCCCCCGAAGCACCTATGGCATATACCAAACCGCCTTTGATGTAGCAGTTGCCGTTGGCGTCAATGCCGTCGTTGGAAGTGGCATGAGCGCATATATAGCCGTCGTTGATGGTCATTGTGCTGGCGCTATTAATAGCGTCGTCGGCTCCTGAATAGGCGTAGATCTCTCCTCCATTTATCGTTAGCTCTCCCTTCGTCTCTATAGCCTCGTGCTTACTACTTCTCACAACAACTCTGCAGCCTCTGTTGAAGGTGATGTCGCCGTCAAATTTGATACCCTTGGCTCCTACGCTGTTGTCGCTACTCCCTCCTCCGCCAGGCCATCCTCCTCCGCCGGGCCATCCTCCGCCTCCTCCCGTTGTGCTCCCAAAATTGTTGCCCGTTACGTTGATGTTCACCACGCCTCCATTGAATTCGGCGCTGCCGTCTCCACTAAGTCCTTTGGCACCTGTGCCACTACAGGTTATCGTCAACGTACCATCGCTAATAACGAAACTGTCTTTTCCCTTTATTCCCGCCACCTTGGTGGTGTCGCCATCGCTGACGAAAGTGCTCGCTGTTGTGTTTGTGGTTATCGTGCCACCTGTTATGCTGACATTGTCGTCACTGACAATGCCACTTTTGCCTTTGGCGGTTACGGTCAGACTTCCTCTTCCACTAATGATTATCTGTCCTTCACTGAAGAGGGCTGCTTTCTCATCCTCTGTGCTGGGGGTGTCGCTATATCTCGTGCCGTCGGCAAGGGCATTGCTACCGTTTAGCACCAAGTAGACTGCCTTACCCTTAGCTGGGGTTTCGGGCGCACCCTGCACATTGATGGCGGCACCATTGGGATTGGTGATACTCACCCCGTTGAGCTCTACAACCTGCTTCTTGACACTATATATCTTCAAATAACCATTCTCGGTGGCGCCCGTCAGCAGATAAGTAATAGCCACACTGTCGTTGTTGACAATAGTCACGCCGTTGCCGTCGATGGTGACCGACTGTCTTGACGATGCTCCTGTTACCGTTGCGTCGCCGCTGGTGGAGAATACAACACTGATGGTGTCTCTTGTGGCTATCGTCGTCGGCTCTCTGCCTGGCTCGTCAGTGATGATAATGTTGTCTTTGGCACAGCCAACAAAAACAGCAGACAATACTCCTATAACGAAAAGAATCTGTTTCATAATCTTTTATCTCTTTCTAAATTTGGTAATCATTTCGATATCATTGGGTTCTGGGTCGTCGGGAATATAAGTCACCTTAAGGTATGCGGTATCTTTTAGGAAGTCGATGCTTCCCACCTGCACCTTAACAATGTCGAGTCCCGTCCTGGCTTTTAGGTCGGCAATCAACTCCTCTCGACGGTCGGCATGTATAAGCTCTATCTTTTCGTAGTTGATGATTTTCTGACCCTTACGGTTGAACATCCCCACGGCCTCAAGTACAGCGATGATGAGTATAAATAGCACATTGACCGCAATAAACGACACATAACTTGTAGCCATACAAGAGCCATTGATGATACTTATGGCTATGAGCACAAAGAGGTATGTCATCTCGCGTATGGGCAGCTGTTCGGTGCGGTAGCGTATCATGCTGAATATGCCAAATAATCCCAGCACTATCCCCACTTCCATCTTCATGGTCTGCAGCTGATTGAGAATAAAGAATATGGCTGTGGAAAAGAGTAGATAGGTGAAATAATAGTCTCGCCGACGACTTTTGCGATAGTAGAAAAAATGGGTTATTATCCAGCACACCATCAGGTTGATACCGAATAAAATTAGCATTTTCCATAAGCCTGGACCATCAAAAAGTGGCAGTCCCAGAAAGTCTATACTCTGCTCCTCGGCACTACCAAATTGCCCGGCTATCTCGGGGTCGAAATCTAATTGTAGGAGTTTCATGGTTTCTATTATATGGTTTTATAATAAAAGTTTATAGTGTATTATTTTTTGTAATTTTATTTATATACAACAATTTGGATTTAAATCGATTGGTTTTCGCCCATGGGTCGGTAAGGGCTGTGCCTATACAGTATTTGCTCATTCTTCGTGGCAGCACATGAAGGTCGTGCATGGCCCGCTCTATATCGCTCACTGGTGCGCCGTCTTCATGCTTCACCTCGATGACCAGCAAACGTGATATGCCTGAACCTTGTTCGCCTTCTCCCCTATTCCATCCCTCTCCTATGCCTGTGGCGCGATTGTAGAACGATATGCCTCGATCTATGGTTATACGCTCCCGCATACCTTTGTCCACCAATGTTATACGCTCAAAACGATTCTCCAGGCATGGGTGTAGCGACATCACCGGGAAGGGGGTGTTCTCGTTGACAAATCGTTCCACTTCACGCACTTCTAAACAACGGTCAAACATCGACACTTCGATAGGTATCCTTACCTTGCGGGTCTTTTTCTTGTTGTCTTTGTTCTTGATCTCGAAAAAAGTGGTGTCGGTCGAACGGTATGTGCGCACTCGCAGCTTCTGACGGTTAAGCTTTTGGTTGTGGTGCATGGTGTACATCCGCAGGTCGTCGGTATCAAAATAGAGCGTTCGATATGGAGCCAGTACTTTGCCCTGTATTTGCTGCACATAGTAGCCTTCGGCTATGCGCGTCAACAGCTCCTCCATGAGGTCTGCCGTTGCCATATACTTCTGGTCGACACGATTCATGAGCCTCACGGCTTTCATGTCCTCCAGTCCTATCGGCTGCATCTGGTTCAATACGCTCATCATCAGTGTCGGCCTCTATTTATATGAATATTCAAATGTCTTGCTGCTCTCCAGCTTGCCATTGGGCTTGTAGTTATACTGTGCCTTGCGGCTACCATCGTCGTTGTAGGTATACTTTTTTATCCGCGCCACATGGTTCTTGTCGTCATATTCTATTTGGCGGCTGCACTTGGTCGAATTGCCCTCATACTCATATACCGTACGCCTTTTCTGCCCATATGAGGCATATTCTATCTCCTCGATTTTTCGACCCAACTCATCGTATGTGACAATATTGTCGAGATAAGGTGTCTTCGAGCCCGCCTTTGTGTTCCACTCCTTGACAACAAGGTTCTTCTTGCGCTCTCGCTTGCCACTCTTGTCTTGAGCCCATAAACAGCCCGACAAGATAAACAAAGCCATGACAAAAACGACAATCTTCTTCATATAAATCTATTTTTTAGTTTGTTACATTATAACATTAACTCAAATCATATTTTGCAAAAATACAATATTTTGCATTTCATAATGATAACATATCGGAGGTATTGTTTGGCAAAATGACTGAAAATAACGTTAACCTTAACGATAACCATAACCATAACCGAATTCTACGACAACTATTAAACGACAACATTTTTCATCGTTCCCCCCTCCGGTCTAGATTTTATTTATTATTTTTGCACCATGAAAAGCGATAAGCCATACACAAGGCTCCATTGCGAGCCCTAATGTAACTTGCACTAGCCCAATTCATCAAAAATCTATCGTATAGCTTATATATGGTATCGAATAACACGAGTATATCGGCTCTACATAGTGTTTGTTGAAGTTGTAAAAGTCGTATACGGCATCTTTGGTATTTAAGATGTTTAAATACTCTAATTCAAATATATGACTGCAGCTTCGCCCGTCAATACGGTACCCTACACTGGCATTTAAATCCAACTGCGGCTTCCGGCGACCACTCATGGCTTCCTCTTCCTTGTACACACAGTATGGCGATCCGGCTGCGTAACTGGCCGCCGACGCAGCTTCGTCTACGGGCGTGTACCTCAACGACCCCATATACGCCGCCGACATACCTACACTTAACAAATGGCCGTTGCCCAACTTCCACTCTTTGCCTACAACCACGTTGAATACCCACCTGCGATCAAACAATGTCGGCCGCCAAATATAGTCTACTCCCTGATACTCGGCCCTGTATATAGAGCCATTCAGGAGATAGTAGAATCCGTTCGACATAAACTGCTCTACCCCTACCGCTATTCCGTAGTTGTTGGCGTGCCCCTTGCTCACTAAAGTGTCTAGCGTGTAAAACAACCGCCTGTTGTATATGCAGTATGTTCCAGTGGGACTCACGGGCACATTCGATTGATACTCAAACCACGCTTCGGCTAGCAAATGTATGTTGTCGCGTATGTTCCATCCGTAGTTTATCACCGACTGGAAGCTGCGTATCATCTTCAAATCTATGTTCTGTGGTGCGGCAAGCAGAGTGCCCCAGTCAACAATCCGCGACACTCGCCCTATCCCGAACGAGAACGTCTGCCGCGACGCTATACGCCATTCAAACGACAACCGAGGTTGCAAATCCCAGTCTCTCGACAAACTCCACCCTTGCACATGCACACCGGGACTTATAGCAAAGTGGTCGTTATGGTAGTTGCACAATGCGTAGAGGTCTATCTGCTCTGAATTGGCTTCTCCTACGGCCATAGGCAACGGGTCGCCTGTGTATATGGTGGCCGACCGCTTCAACGTCTGGTCGTATTCGTGGTGGCGCAACGACACCCCAAACTTCACCAGCGTCTGTGGCGTAAACTGTTTCTGTATGTCTGTCTTTGCCGTCAGCCATGTTGTGTTGTTGTCAAATAGCACATACGGCACTACGGGACCCCAAGTCACGCTCTGGCTGTTATCCATCGTTATCCGTGTAACGCCGTCGTCGGCAAACAGGTAATACCCGTCGTCGGCCTGCCCACCTCTGTGCACAGCGGCTATGGCGGCGCTGAGCTTCCAGTAATTCTTTAGCGAGGTGTATAGGTTTATTCCGCCCATCACGGTGTTGGTCCTCTCTACCCAGTCTTCATGGTCATACAACGTCCCTGTCCAATCGCCTGTGTTTATCGCGTCGGTGACGACATATCCATGATCCCACAAACCTAATCCCCACATGCTCAGCGTCACCTGCTTGGAAAGTGGAAAATTCAATTTGAATATCATGTCGTGATAGTCGGCTTGGTCGCCCTCTATCAGACCTACACCCAGGTCGTTGATGAGCTTGGTGAGTCCGTAGCGGTAGCTTATCAAGTAACTTGAGCCCGACACAGTGTCAAAGGGTCCCTCGCTGTTCAGGTATACCCCCAGAGGCGATATCTGGAACGAATGCTCATATTTGCTTCTGTTGCCGTATCGCAAGTTGAGGTCCATCAAACCGCCCAATAAATCACCATATTCCGCCGGCGCCGACCCACTGAAATAGTCACCGTTGTTCAACGTGCTTGTGTGCAGCGCGCTGATGGCTCCCGTTCCATACAGACCGGTACCGTCAAAATGGTTGGGAGCAGGCACCTCTACATCTTCTATATGGTAAGTCGTCGCAAAGGCGGGATTGCCATGCGTCGACAGACTTGTGTTGTCCACCGAGCCCACTACACCTATATAATGCTTCACCACACGCGCTATGTCATCAACAGTACCACTGAATCGCTGCGCCTCGTTGACACTTATCGTTCTCGCTCCCGCCAACGCCGTAACGTTCTGCGGACGCGTCTTGTTCGATGTGGCTACTATCTTTAGTGTGTTCAGCGCCGTATATGCCACTCGCAAATCTATGTCCAGCACAGTCTCGTGGGTTCCTGCTATCTGTACATCTACAATCTGCTTGCTCTCGTATCCTATCAGTCGGCAAATTATGTTGTATCTTCCTGCGGGCACATCTCTTATCACATAGTTGCCTTTACTGTCGGTGTTGGCTCCGAGGTTCGTACCCATTATCATCACCGACGCGCTCTCTATCGGCAAACCCGACACAGCGTCATGCACCGTCCCTCTCAACGTCTGTCCTTTCACGGTCATAGTCATTATTACTGCCAACAGCATTATCGCTGCCGCCATTTTCCGCATATTGTACTCAAGTGTTTTTTTCATTAGTATGAACTTTTTTCACATTTTTATTAGACTCATCGGCCTTTTGCGAGCCAACCATATCGATAGTACTATTATCACCATTGCCGACATCAGCAATTGCACTATACTCATACTTTTTTCAAAAATAAGATTTATTGGCGCAGCAATGGCATATATTATTATTATCCACTGCGTTAAATATATTCTATTGAGATCCATCGAAGTTCTTCTCACCAGCTCGAACCACCTTTTGCCTCCTTCTCCTGTCGCCGTTATACCAGCAAACCTGCGGCAGATGTAATGACACACTCCAAACACCATCACTATGCCAGGCATCGTTATCAGAAACATATCAACTATGTTCATGTAGTAAAAGCCCTCTTCTATTGTGTATATCTTCATAAATGTGTCACCACTCCACGCAATTATCGATAACGTTATAAACATCAACGCCGAAACAGGTGTCGTCCACGCAAACAAGCGGTCTAGGTCGCCGCACCTTCTGATCAGCTTCCCGCCCCAATAGCCAAAGGCTACAAACACAAACCAGTTCAGCAGCGGGAAACACGAAAATACATACAGCGGGATAATACCGCTCTCACTCCCCACCGCCGGCGTGATGGTTCCTGCAAAGAGCGCTATAATTGCGTCTACCGCCACTATCCCTGTGTGCGTCCTCTCTACCAACCATCCCGACCCGTCGGCCACAAGCGATCCCGCCAGCGACATCACCAACGACAAACACAATATCCACCCCATACTCACCTTCATTCGCCGCAACAAGGCCATCAACAGAAACGACAAACCAGCCAACTGCAGTATGTCAACCAATGTCAGCGCGTAGCTGAACAACACTAGCATCCCACGGTCGCCTGTGATCACCCATCCCAACAGCGGCGCAAATCCGCGAACAAGATTCAGTATGTACGACACTATCAGCAGCCGCAATCCACGACGCGCCATCGAGGCCGCATCGCTCCTCCTACTGTAGGCCATCCCTATACCCATGCATGTCATAAATACCGGCGCCCCCAATGAGCCTGCCAGTATGTAATCAAAGGCTCTTATCAACCCCTCGTTCATCTCAGCGCCTCCATACATAAAAGTATGGTCCACAATCATTACAATGATAATGATTGCCTTCGCCAAGTCTAAAAAGGCCTGCCGCTGGGTGTTAACCTCGTCTTTATTAAACAATAAGGATTTTTTCATTAGTGTAATATGTGATAATATCTTTGACGTTAACCTTAACGATAACTTTTTTACATTGCGTAATGAGAGAGGAGATTATAATCTATTATTACCCCCAAGTTGCAACAGCTGAACTAAGCTAATATACCTGTTTTTCCATAGTGAAAACCGCATGTAAGGCTTTGAGCACCGCCAAAAAAAATTTTTTCCGGCAAATAACACACATGAAATCAGCCAAAGCATGCCACCGAAACTAAACTATTAACCCTTATTTACTCCTTTGAACTCGAAACCTGCTTGCTCTACAGCTTTGCGGATGTCGTTTTCACGAACGTTACCCGTCACCACGAGTGTGTTGGCAGCAGGGGTGGCTTCACAAGTTTCCACACCCTTAACATCCCCTACAGCCCGCTCAACGGCTGCCTTACAATGGTTGCAGTGCATACCTTCTACTACGTATATCACTGTTCCTTCAACAGAATCCTGTTTTTTGAATTTGTCTAAAAATTTCATACTCAATGCAGTTATAATGAACATTAATAATAATGCCGAACAGATGGCACGAAACAGCACTCCACCCTCATCTAAAGAAGATGTGGCCTCCGACGAGCAGCAGGCTCCCTTGTTTACGCCACACATTGGCTCTATGTCTGCTCCGATACCAATGGCGTTGATGACTAAGCCAAAAATGACGGAAAATCCCACAATGGTGAGCAGATATATCCACGTAAATCGGTTGCCCATCGACTTCTTCACCACGAGGATAGAGGCGATGTTCACCGCCGGTCCCGCCATAAGCATCACCAGTGCCGCTCCGGGAGTGAGACCTTTCATCATCAGGGCTGCCGCCACAGGTATGCTGCCTGTGGAGCAAATGTACATCGGCACAGCAACTGCCAGTATTACCAGCATCTGCAACAAGGGGTGCTTGCCGAAGGAAAGGAAGAACTCGTTGGGAACAACCACATTGATAAGCGCCGCCACTATCAAACCTATTAATAGTCGCAGTCCGATGTCCTGAATCATGTCGAAGTAGGCATACTTGAACACTCGCCACACTCGGTTGCCACGCTCAACGGCGCAAGTGCAGTCGGCGGATGACTGCGCTGTGACACCGCTTGCAAAGCGGTTGACCAGCAGTCCGCCGCATACTCCTGTCACCAAGGCTGCCACAGGACGCACAACGGCAAATCCAAGTCCCATCAGCGAGAAGGTTGCGAGGATGGAGTCTATGCCCGTCTGCGGAGTGGCTATCAGGAACGAGGCGACAGCTCCTTTCGACGCCCCTTCGTTCTTCAGTCCCACGGCGGTGGGAATAACGCCGCACGAGCACAAAGGCAGCGGAACACCAAGCAAGGCCGCCCACAACACCGACATTTTGTTGTTTGGCGAGAGATATTTAGCATAAAATGTTTTCGGCACAAACACATGCAACACCCCAGCGATGAGAAATCCCAGCAGGAGATAAGGACTCATAGCGCCAGTCACCTCAATCAATGCGTGGAGAATATCGTTCATTGTCATGTTTCTCTCTTATTTGCTATGCTAAAAAGATACGTTGTAACGATATAATTGTTTTTTTTATTGACTAAAATCAAGAAATATTCTTCAGCCCATCAACCATCGTACATCAACCTTCAACCAACCGCCATCAACTAATAGTGCAACAGGCTGTCGGGGTTGATTTTGGGAATAGTGATGTCTTTGTATATTGGTTCTGGCTGGTCTATGACTATCTCTTGCTGCCGCTTCTCCATAAACGCCATCAGCTCTTGCTCGGTGATGTCCACAGCTGCCATATTCTTCTTGTTGCAGTAGCGCAGATACTCAGCCTCATAGCAGGCCCATTTCCGCAAATTGTGTATCATCAGCATCTTCTGCCGCATACCCGGGTCACGGGCAATCTTGGCCCACGTTGTACTGCCTTCATATTGGTCGGGGTGGGCCGCAATTCTGTTGAAGATATCATCCAACTCTTGCTGGAACCCATTCCACCGTTCCTCACATATTCGTATCAAGGAGAAGCACGAGCCGACCATGTCGATAAACTGAAAGTTGCCCATGTTCTTCCAGGTATCGATGTTGTTGGAGAAGATGTTCTCGGTGGTTTTGTCGTATGTCAGAGACCCTACGCTTTTGGCTTTTGCTATGATTGGCAACAGCTCTTCTTTGTCCATCTCGTCCAATGAGTCCTTGGGGATGTTCAGTAGCCATGCAACTGCGGTGTCGGCTCCTGCCGCCTGAACCCATGCGGTGTCAAGCTCCCGGGCAAAACTCTCTATGTTGCTCATCACCATCAAGGCCGTCAGACGGCGGTCGTTGGCTCGTTGACTTTTTTCTATAATTTGCGCGGTACCGAAAGTGAGCACCAGCGACACTGTGGTACCCAACACCAGCATGCTCAGCTGTTTCCAAAATCCTCCACGCTTACCTTTAATATTTATTTCTGGAGGTGTCAAGATATTCGGATTATCCATTCTATTATCACTTTTTATAAGCAATAATAACGCACTTTGGCGTTATTTATTGTCCTACAGATATCTTCTTTGAGAAATAAAGTAAAAAAAGTTCGGCGACGCTCCATCCAACGATTACCTATAGCATATCAAAAAGAGTAAAAAGCAATTCTAAACCTCTTACGGTGAGATGTTTATAAAAGGTGCTATGTTTATAAAAAAGGGGAGCCTATATGCCAAAAAAGTGACTGCAAGCCAACTCGCAGTCACAACTTTAATAATTCAATTTACAATGTATTTACTTTCCGGCAGCGAGGTATTTCTTCAACGCTTTCACATAGTTTCTGAAAGCCTCTGTCCCCGACGGGGTTATCTTGCAAGTGGTACGCGGCATTTTCCCTTTGAAGCCTTTCTCGACGGAGATGTAGCCCGCTTCGGCCAGTTTATCAATCTGCACGCTCAGGTAGTTGAAGTCAGCCTCCTCTACTCCGGCAAGGAGCGACACGATGGCCAGTCGCAGTTCCGAGTGCAGTAGTGGATCAAGTTTCGGAAACATAGCCTATTTGTATTGAATTCTGACAATCAAACCTGTGGCAATCAGCACCAAGCCTGCGAAGGTGAAAATGAGCATCGGCTCCCAACCCGATCCTGCAATATAGTAGATTGCCAAACCACCGACGCCGGTGACGAATCCCGCAATCTTGATAGCCCAGTTTTTGAGCGCCACACCGGTGATGCATTCCGCCAAACCGAAAAGAAGGACCAGTTCGGCAATCAAGCCGTAAACAGCGGCAAGGAGCCTTATTGGACTTGAAGACAACATAGAATAGATGAGCGTGAATGCGCCTATGGCACAGGCGAAAAAGCCGAAAGTGCTCCAGATGCCGCTGACAAAACGGCTGACATCGTTTCGCACGTTTTCAGAAGCATTCTTGTCCCGCAAGAACCGCTCAGAAGGGATTCCGATGGCGGGCAATGCGAACCAAAGCCAGTTCCAAGCCTCGTTGTCGGTGAATTTGCAGAGTGCGTAAATCAATAAAGAAAAGAAGGTGAGCAATACGCCCCAATAGATAAAGAACCTCCCACTTCTGCGGGTGATTTCCTTGCGACTGTTGTTGAGCGTCTCGGTGATGATCGACAGGCTTTCCTGGGCCGTCATTTCCTTGTTTTGTTCAATTGTGTTTTCCATTGGTATTGCATTTTAATGATTAAACGTTTTGCCATTTGTGGATTAAAGTGCACTATTTTGTTTCAAAATGACGATGCAAAGATAAACAAGTTTACAATATAAACCAAATTATTTTATAAATAATTTTCCATTAATCTAATATACAATAATATAAATTTTCACTATGAGTCACTAATAGCACAAAAACCGTCATTTTTTGGTATAAAAATAACGGTTTTTTGATTGTTTTTGCTGCTACAACAAATTGAGTGAACTGTTGTAACAGAAAATCAGATGTATAACCCACATGGGGAGGGTGCGGACGCTATAAGGTTTTGTCGTCTGGAATAAAGGTTATTTCACAACAAACTTGGCTGTTTCGATCTGTTTATTACACTCTATACGCAATATATAGATGCCTTTGGGCAATTCAACAACGTTGATGCTGCCATTGGTGACACCTGTTGCAACCTTCTGTCCCATAGTGTTGTGAATGATATAATTAACCGACTCGCAAGGAATATTCATAATATGAATGACCTCTGACGCCGGATTGGGATACACTTCCAACGGTTTTGGGCGTGAGGGCTCGGCGACAACTATGCTGGCATTGGTGGGAATAATGTTGACGATAAGACCCTCTATCTTTGACCATCCAAAAGCAAAACCTTCAGGATCGGGGAGTTTGTACCAGTTATCTCGTTGTCCGCCCCAGCCAAAATTGATATGGAACTTCCCATCACTTTCGCGGTAGCCATCAACAACGACATTGTGGCCCGATGTTCCGGAGGGATTTTCGACGGCAAGATGGGCGGGATAGCCGGCTTGAAGATTGGAGATGAGGATGGCGAACATTGTTGAGTCGGGTTCCTTGAGCAGCTGACAGTTGGCAAAGCCAAATCTTCTATAGGCTTCAAAGGCTTGATTCACATAATAGGTGCCCGAGCCATAACTGTCGGAGGCTGTGAACACTTCCTTGCATGCCACACCACAGGCAAAAACGACAGCCGCCATCAATGATTCGGACAGCGTCGCGCCACGCTGGAATGTGGCGTCGGCCGAATCCAGCATCTCGTTAAGCTGCGTGAAGGATGGGAAGCCATAAGTCTCCCAATCGTCATCAATATTATACTGACGACCGAAATAATCACCCGTGTAATAGTCGTCGTCATCGTTAAAGCGAGTGCCTTGCGTTGTTTGCAGATAATTGATAATCTGCCCCATCGCCGTGGCGGGACACCCGGTATAACAATGTTTGTCATTCTCAAAAGGATCGGTGGGACAATGTTGGTTGTAGGGATATTCCTGCGTCCAATGGGTTTTAAGGAGAGGTTGCTGCGCCCAACAGGACATAGCGCAACACAAAAACAGTAAAGCAAATAATTTGTTCATGGTGATGTTTAATTTTGTTGAATTCGGGGTGCAAAAGTACACTTTTTTTTCAATATAAGAGCAAATACTCACTCAAAGCTTGCTGGGAACTGCGGGAGAGAGCGATGTCTTGTACGGATATCGCCATATATTGTAATAGAGTATTCATATTTATAATATGAGCCGCCACATTTTTATAATATGAGCCGCCACATTCAATTATTGAAAGTGGCGGCTCAATTATATCGTCATTATTACGAACCGCGGTCCTTACGACTGCGTGACGATAGATGGTATTAAAGATTCATACCAATTCCAAAGAAAGGTCCGCTGACGGTGGTTTTGATGTTGTCGTTGTTATCAACATCCAACAAGCCATAATTGTAACCGCCGTAGATACGGAACTGATTGTAGGAGATAGCTAAACCGAAGGTGGCGCTGAGATTGAAGGGTTTGAGATTGAGGGCTCCGGCCTTGTCGTCAAACCATTCAACTTCGCTGCTTCCGCTTACAAGGCCCAACACATTGCCCTCGTATTTGGTCTTGCCGACGAAACTGTAACTCAGTTTGGGACCTGCGAAGAGGCCAAGAGAGACGTTGCTTCCCAGTTTGAAGTTGTAGTTGAAAAGCACAGGGATATCCAAACCGACAAGGGTTATAGTGAGAACGAGATTGTCCTCAACGCCAACAAAGAAACTGTTAACATCGGTTGTGTTGTTCTCATTAGCCCATGATTCGGGAGCAAATCCTAAATGGACCCCCATCTGAGCATTGCTTTTTCCGGCAAAAAGCAACATTGCCGAAAGAATTGTGATCGTAAAAACTTTTTTCATTTCTTTTACTATTATGTTATTAGTTTAATGATTATTCAAATACAAGCATTTCCTCATCACTGGGAATAGCACTCTTTTTGACAATTTCCGAGTATTAACGCAACGAATAATGCATTATTGCATGCTATCATAAAATAAAATTTACCACATGACAAAACACATTTTAGTCATTGCCAACAAGGCCTCAAAGTACTATCTAGGTACTATCAAAGTACTATCGAAGTACTATCCGAACCTATCGCAAAAAGTGTGCAATAAATGATAAACAATGACGTTACTGAATAAAAAAATTACTACCTTTTTTGACGATATCATATATGGCTCGAAATACGGCACAGCTCGCCAATACGCTGAGCATTTGGGCCGACAAACCAACACAGAGGTTAAAGCGTTCGATGACATAAACGACATAAACACGTACAACACAATAGTATATATTGGAGCCTTGTATGCTGGTGGTGTTATGGGCATGAAAGAAACGCTAAGCAAAATAGACACTCTCGAGGATAAAAAACTCGTCATCGCCACAGTCGGTTTGGCCGACCCCAACGACCCTCAGAATATCGAGACAATAAGAGACAACATCAAACGACAACTACCCGCCACACTTTACGAACATGCCGACATATATCACTTGCGCGGTGGAATAGACTATTCACAACTTAGCCTCAAGCACAAAACAATGATGTGGATGCTCTACAAAAAGACAATTAAAATACCTGAGAGCGAGCGTAACGCCGAAGTCAGAGCCATGATAGAGACATACGGCAAGAAAGTGAACTTTGTCGACATGAAGAACTTGGAATGCCTGACGAAATACCTTAATCCCAACCAATGAAAATCATACAAACTATAGGTAACAACAATCTGTGGGAGCGCGAAAAAACTCTTTTTCTGACATCCAAACGGGCTCCATACCCGACCTATGCCAGAGTCTTCAATTGGGTGGATTCACTGACCATAAATGATACCGTAGTTTGTTTCAACACATCGGAACTGGAAGTCGAGGTTGTCAAAGCTCTGCTTGTCAACCGCATACCGACAGTACTCGTTGTGATGGATTACTTTCACGACAGATACAACGTACAGATAAACAAGGCACTGGAAGAGGACCGCATACTTATCATGGTGTTGAAACGCGAAGAGGCCGACGGCCGAGGGACAACGCCATACCTACGCAATAGATTCATCATAGGGCAAGTGCAACACACAGTGTGTGGCTATGTCAATACCAAGGGATCTATCATCCTGGTTCTGAACAAAGACTATGATATCACTTATTTAAAGGACGACGCAACACTTCTTGCCGCCGAAATGGAGATGCCGACTCGTCGGTGGAGCATCGCCGAGGACAAACGATTGCTGAGTATGTACTACGACGACATGGGAATTCACGCCATCCACAAAGCCATCAATCGACCATATAGTGTTGTTCTTAATAAAATCAAGTCGCTGGCAATGGACGACGAGAGCTTGAAAGGTCGACAATTCGAGGACTATGTCGTTGAATTGTTATTCAACAAAAACAACGGAGAGCTGACCTTGAAAGAATGGCGCGGCGACAAGTCGATTCCAGGCATCTACCCTACCTACAACAGCGCACCCGACTTGGTTTTGGACTTTAAGGGTATGCCTTTTGCTATCGAATGCAAATGGCGCAGCCATATTCCCCACAGTATCGCTAAAGATTTGTTGCCACCAGAAAAAATAGAAGCTTATAAAAAATATTCACAAGAACACAACACCCCCATCCTGCTCGTACTTGGCATTGACGGCTCTCCCGACAACCCCGACTATATATTCCTCGCTCCCATAACAGAGAAAATAACGTCGAAAATAATACTACAAAAAAAAAAAAAAAAAAAGAGAGATAGTTGATTCATTATAAACCAACTATCTCTGTTTATACAACTTATGCTATAAAAAATGTAGAGCCTTTACTTTAAGCTTTCAGAAGGAAGTTCAAGTCGCTCTTTAAGCCATATTCTTTGGTGTTCTCCATCTTGGTCTTGAAGACCTTCATCTTGTTGGGCTTGCCAATGAGCGACAGTTTGCCGTTCTCGAGCAACAAAGCCGTAGCCTCACGAATGGCAGCCACAGTAGCCTTGGGATTCACCATGATATACTCCTTCAGACGGTCGTCGCGGGTTTCGCCGCCATGCTTGGGATCGAAGAAATCGGTGTAGTGGGGGTTGATTTGGAAAGGCACGATACCCATGCAGTCGAACGATGCCGGCATAACAATAGGCATATCGTTGGTGGTGCACAATGTAGGACCTGCCACATTGCTACCAGCGCTCCAACCCATATAGGGCATGCCGTCGAAGGCACGCTGACGAATGGCCTGCATAAGACCCGTGCGCTGAAGTTCGCGAACCAGATGGAAAGTGTTGCCACCACCGACAGCCACACAGTCGGTGTCGTACACAGCGTTGATAGGCAAAGCCTTGTGGTGCACGCTTGTCAGCTTGACGCCAAATTCTTTATACACCGCAGCGACCTTAGCCTCGTAGGCGTCGTAGCTCTTGGTGAGACCGCCTTCAGCCAACGAAACGCCGGCATAGGGCACAAAGAGAACTTTCTTAACATTGTGACGACTGCAAAAATCGG
Source organism: uncultured Bacteroidales bacterium (assembly GCA_900316965.1). Lineage (GTDB taxonomy): Bacteria > Bacteroidota > Bacteroidia > Bacteroidales > P3 > Colimorpha. The sequence continues at coordinate 17,712 of ONEY01000033.1, read as the reverse complement.
CAATCATATCCTTGCACCACCCAAGGTAGGCTTCGCCACGCATGGTGCTGTTGCTGATGAGAAGGAGATTTCTTTTGTCCATTTATATAGTAAGGGTTTAAAGGTTTACGATTAAAAAATAAGAGTTTAAATGTTTAAAATGTCCTGCGGATAATAATACAGAACTACCATTCGCTGACGCTCACCTGCTACAAGTCGAGAGTAGCATAGGTTGCGTTCTTCTCGATAAACTCGCGTCTAGGCGGCACATCGTCGCCCATAAGCATGCTGAACGTACGGTCAGCGCTGGCTGCGCTGTCGATGGTGATTTGGCGTAGCTGGCGGTTTTCGGGATCCATAGTCGTCTCCCAAAGCTGCTCGGGGTTCATCTCACCAAGACCTTTGTAACGTTGTACGTGGACAGCCGTTTCCTTGCCGCCGCCCAGTTCGTCGATGGCGCGAAGACGATCCTCTTCGGTCCAGCAGTATACATTCTTCTTGCCCTTCTTCACGGCGTAGAGTGGCGGTGTAGCCAGATAGACATAGCCATTCTCGATCAATTCAGGCATATAGCGGAAGAAGAAGGTTAGCATAAGAGTGTCGATGTGAGAACCATCGACATCGGCATCGGTCATAATGATGACCTTGTGGTAACGCAGGCCTTCCATATTCAACGCCTTGCTGTCCTCGGCGGTGCCGACCTTAACGCCAAGTGCAGTGTATATGTTGCGGATTTCCTCGCTTTCGAAAGCGCGGTGCTGAAGCGCCTTCTCGACGTTGAGGATTTTGCCTCGCAGAGGAAGAATGGCTTGGAATCTGCGGTCGCGACCCTGTTTTGCACTTCCGCCTGCCGAATCACCCTCGACAAAGAAAATCTCACACATCGAAGGATCGCCATCCTGGCAGTCGGCAAGTTTGCCAGGCAAACCGCCGCTGCTGAACACTGTGCCGCGCTGTACCATCTCGCGGGCTTTGCGCGCTGCCTGACGGGCACGAGCGGCAAGGATAACCTTCTCAACAATCATCTTGGCCTCGTTGGGATGCTCCTCGAGGTAGTTCTCCAACATCTCGCTCACGGCGCTGTCCACAGCACCACGCACCTCGGTGTTGCCGAGCTTGGTCTTTGTCTGACCCTCAAACTGAGGCTCGGCGACTTTGACGCTGATGACAGCCGTCAAACCCTCACGGAAGTCGTCGCCGCTGATGTCGACCTTGGCCTTGGCCAGCATGCCGCTCTTGTCAGCATAAGCCTTCAAGGTGCGGGTCAAACCGCTACGGAAACCAGTAAGATGGGTACCACCCTCGTGGGTGTTGATATTGTTGACATATGAGTGGAGATTCTCGCTGAACGAGGAGTTGTATTGCATAGCAATCTCGATGGGGATTCCCTGACGCTCGCCCTCGATATAGATGCTGTCGGGCATAAGGCTCTCGCGGTTCTCATCAAGGTATTTGATAAAGTCGCGCAAACCATTCTCCGAGTAGAAACGCTGCTTGAAAGCGTTGCCTTGCTCGTCGACATTGCGACGGTCCTCGATATTCAGCTCAATGCCTTTGTTAAGGTAAGCAAGTTCGCGGAGTCTGTTTTCCAAAGTGGGAAAGTCATATTCCGACACAGTGAAAATCTTCGGGTCGGGATGGAAATGGATCTTAGTGCCTCGTTTCTCGGTGACGCCAACCTCCTTGACGGGATAGAGAGGAAGTCCGCGGCTGTATTCCTGGCGGTACACCTTGCCATCGCGGTAGACCTCGGCGGTCATGTGGTCGCTCAAAGCGTTGACGCAGCTGACGCCGACGCCGTGCAAACCGCCCGACACCTTGTAGCTGCCCTTGTCAAACTTGCCGCCGGCATGAAGGACGGTCATAACGACCTCGAGAGCCGAACGGTGCTCCTTCTCATGCATATCTACTGGGATACCACGACCGTTGTCCTCAACAGTAATGGAGTTGTCTTCCTCTATGGTGACATTGATTTTGTTGCAGTAGCCTGCCAACGCCTCGTCTATCGAGTTGTCAACCACCTCATAAACCAAATGGTGCATACCTCTGAAGTTGACATCGCCGATATACATGGCCGGACGCATTCTTACGGCCTCCAAGCCTTCGAGGACTGTAATATTATTTGCGCTATAATTCTCTTGTTTCAAATTAGTTGCTTCTTCACTCATTGTTTCTGTTCTTTGATGTTTCAAACTGCAAAAATACTATTTTTTTTCCATTCCCACTCTTTTTTGCTCAATAAGAGTTTTCAACAATATGTTAAAAAAATAATGTTTCAATTATATACTATTTTTTTACTATCTTTGCAAAAATATTTTTGTCGCCACAGATGAACATAAAACGCTCAATACTATTGATAATGTGTCTCTTCTGTTCAACGGTCTTTGCCCAAGAGTTCCGTTGCGGCGTTAGCGTCAACTATCAGAAACTGCAAAGCACAACCCAGCAGTATGAGACCGGCGACAACAAAATATTTGAAACAATGAAGCGCTCAATCGAGGAATTTGTCAACAATCGCCACTGGACAAACCTCGAAATGGAAAATCAGGAGCGTATCGACTGCTCCATCAACATCATCCTCACTCAGCGCACTTCGGCAACCGACTTCACAGGACAGATATCCATCCAGTTGCGCCGTCCCATCTACAACTCCAACTACACCTCGGGACTTTTCAACTACCTTGAGGGCAACAACGACCTGGTTTTCTCTTTCAACGAAAGCCAACCTCTCGAGTTTGACCCCAACACCTTCTACGACAACCTCTCCTCTACCCTCGCCTACTACTGCTACATCATGCTAGGCATCTATTTCGACTCCTATGGCCCCAACGGCGGCGAGCCTTTTTTCGAGATGGCCCGCAACATTGCCCAAGTTGCAGGTACTACAACCCGATACAAAGGATGGAACTCCGGCGACAGCCAGAAAGCACGCTACTGGTTTATGGAAAACCACACCAACTCGGCATACGAGGCTCTGCATAGCGTATACTACTACTACCACCGCCTTGGTCTCGACATGATGACCAAAGACCAACCGCAGGCGCGCCAAAACATTATTCAGGCTTTGCGCTACCTGCAGCAGGTGCACAAAAAACGCACCAACCTTCTCTCCGTAACACAATTCATAGATGTGAAAATGGCTGAGATAGTCTCCATCTTCACTCCAGCTCCGCCTCAAGAGCAGAAAACCGTTTACGACATCATCAAAGAGATCAGCCCCATCAATGTGCCCAAAATGAAAGACTGGAACGTCAAATAACGAAACAAACTAACAACCCAATATATTTACAACCCTTAAACGATTCAAATATATAATTATGACTCAAATACCAATAAACAAAGAGGTGATCGACCGTATCGCCGCACAAAACAAAATAAGCAACCCCGGCAAAGCCAGCATCCGTGAGATGCGCAAAATGATACAAGACGTTGAGAAAGAGACCGAAGTGCGCTTCGTGAAGATGGAGATGGGCATCCCCGGACTTCCCGCTCCTAAGGTTGGCGTCGAGGCTCAAATCGAGGCTCTCCGCAACGGTGTCGCCTCCATATATCCCGAAATCTACGGCACCGCCGACTTCAAGAAAGAGGCTGCTCGCTTTGTCAAGAACTTCCTCGACATCGACGTCACTCCCGAATGCTGCGTGCCTACAGTAGGCTCCATGCAAGCCGGCTTCGCCAGCTTCCTCACCCTCACCCGCTACGACGCCAAGAAGACCAAAGTCCTCTTCATCGACCCTGGCTTCCCAGTACAGAAACAGCAATGCCGCGTTCTCGGCATCCCCATGAAGACCTTCGACGTCTATGAATACCGCGGCGACAAACTGCGCGACAAACTCGAAGAGGAACTCCGCGACGGCGATGTGGCATGCCTCATCTACAGCTCGCCCAACAACCCCGCATGGTTCTGCTTCACCGACCACGAACTCCGCATCATCGGCGAGATGGCCAACAAATACGGTGTCGTTGTCCTCGAAGACGACGCCTACTTCCTCATGGACTTCCGCAAGGACTACAGCGTTCCCGGCAAAGCCCCCTTCCAACCCACTGTGGCTAAATACACCGACCGCTATGTCCTCATGATTTCCGGCTCCAAGAGCTTCAGTTATGCCGGCGAACGTATAGCCATGATGATTTGCAGCCCCACTCTCTTCAACATGGAGTGCCCCGATTTGGCTCGCTACTACAGCCAAACCCAGTTGGGTCGCGCGCTCATCTTCGGCACCCTCTACTGCCTCAGCTCGGGTACCGCCCACAGCGTTCAGTACGCTATGGCTGCCATGCTCAAAGGCGCCAACGACGGCACCTTCAACTTTGTTAAAGACATCAAAGAATATGGCGAGAAAGCTGGAATAATGAAGAAACTCTTCACAGACAACGGCTTCTTCATCGTCTACGACAAAGATATGGGCGAAGACATCGGCGACGGTTTCTACTTCACCTTCTGCTATCCCGGCTTCGAAGGCGTCGACCTCCTCAACGAGCTCATCCGCTACGGCATCAGCGCCATCGCTCTCGACATCACCGGCAGCCACAAACAAGGCATCCGCGCCTGCGTGGCACTCGTTCAGCGCGACCAGTTCCCCGACCTCAAAGTGCGTCTCGAGAAATTCCACGCTGACCATCCGACAAAATAATCGGTTTTGTCACTTTCGCCGACGGTTTTCCACCGCATTCGGCGTTTTTGCAAACAGAAAAAGCCAGATATCCTAAATAATGATATCTGGCTTTTATTTTATTAACAATCAGCCACATAATAACAATTCATAAAATTCGCTGTTTGCACAATAGAAAAACAATGACTATAAAAAACGCTAATTCTTTGGCAGATACAAACAATATATGTATATTTGCAAATCAAATCAATCAATAATAAACTAACAAAAAAGTACATAACATGAAAATGAAGAATTTATTTGCCAGCGCATTGTTTGCCATGCTGCTGATGGTCGGAACAGCACCTCTTATGGTAAGCTGCGACAAGGAAGACACTCCGGGCGAAACACCTGATAATCCCAACAACCCCAACAACCCCAACAACCCGACAGGCAACTATGTGCAGTATGATGGTCAGACCTATACACCCTCCATGCTCATCACAACTGAGGAAGAGGGTATGTATGTCCTATCACTCCTTTTCGGCGATGGTGGAAGCGCATTGAGTTTTGTCGCCGCTACCCCCTTTGAGGACAACACCTACAATGTCTCCGACAACTATTTGGCGCTGCTCTCTGGCGGCGTGGTGGGAATGATTTATTTTTCTGATGAACCTATGTTTTTCAGCGGCACCCTCACAATCACGCATTCTGGCGATGTTTACACCATCGACTTCCAAGGTGCTACCACCTCAGCTCATTACGAGGGTGTGATAACCGACATCAACGCCGAAACCGGCGAGGGCACTCTGACCATAGGAGAACAGACAATAGATGTATCCCATGGCGCCATCTATACTGACAACGAAGAAGGTATATCCTATCAGGCTATCTCCCTGGCTGGAGATGATGGCGATATCACATTCGCGACACTCAACACCTTCACCTCTGGCGAGTACACACTCATAGCAGCTTCCGACGTCACGATGTTGCAACCCAACACCGCGGCATGCGAAATATCCTACACCGACCCCTCAACAGACGAAGATGTCGAAGTCATAGTCTCTTCCGGCCGACTCCAAATCAATATCAACGATGGCACCTACACCATCAATGCATACGGCACCACGGAAGACGAAACAGTGGTTCAACTCAACTACACCGGCACACTCAACAACATCGCCTTCAAGAAAATCAGCAAACGATAAAACCCTCATCAGTCACTAGGCCGACATTTATAGGTCTATTTACGACCGATACAGGTTTGAGCCTAACGATCTGTATAACAAAACGAGTCTGGCATTATCACCAGACTCGTTTTGTTTTTTTAGCTATTACGATAGTTTGTTTTCAATTGCACAACCAGTTCGTCGCTGATGTTGTTACCTATCTGGCGGCAGACATCCTGGCTCCAGCGTTGCGCCATCTCGACACGTGATTCTTGGTCTTCCATCCCCCGCATCATGGCGTATATGTAACCGGCGTTGAAGTTGTCGCCCGCTCCCACGGTGCTGACGGTCTCCACGGGTTGCACGGCAAACACATCCATGCATCCATGACAGAACACACATATCGGACGCGACCCGTCGGTCACAATCAGCGTATCGCAAAACCGGCTTACACGATCATATATGGCATCCATGTCGGTTAGGCCATACAGATAGCCGAAATCCTCCACCGAACCTCGCACCACATCGGCCAAACTCATATTCTCCTCCACATTGGACAGCACCCGCGGCAGGTCGGCGATATGGTTTTTGCGGAAGTTGACATCATAGTAAAGCCAAGCGCCAGCATTGCGAGCTGAGCGCAACAAGTCCCCCACAACAGGACGTATGGCGGGATTGATGGCAAAGAACGAGCCGAACAGCACCACATCGTCCTTGGTCATCTCCGGCAGCTTGCCGTCGAGGGTCACAGAGGCGTGATCCTTGTAGAAGATGTACTGCGCGTCGTTGTTCTTGTCGAGGAATGCCAGCGAGATATGCGACTTGACATTCTCGTGGCAGCATACATACTCCGATGAAACTCCGTTATCCTGCAGATAGCGGCAGATGATGTCGCCTATGTGGTCGCCGCCGGCCTCAGTCACCATAGCGCATGTCACACCGGCGCGCCCTAATGAGACAATGCTGTTGAAGGTCGAGCCTCCCGGAACTGCCTTCTGTGGCTGGTCGTCCCTAAAGAGGATATCCAGCACCGTTTCACCTATACCTATTACTCGCTTTTTGATCATACAGTCATATATGTATTATACTATTTATATATCCCAATATGGAGCATTTCCTTATTATTCCGACACCTATTCTCCGCCACTCCTCTTTTATCATCTCGACTGATAATACATCATTTATAATTCGATATGCCTATGGATGATTATAATCATATATCATTATAGATGACGGTGCAAAAATACACAAAAATCAGCTATTATAAATACCGACGAAAAAAAAATGCCTCTCTGTCGAAATCAGAAATAATAGAGTCGTCTGTTTTGCGTTATACATATATAATACAGTCACACCCATCAGACCTTAAAACACAGAAATATATGAGAAAAATAATGACATTATTATGTGCGATGACCATCATGCTGAGCATGACAGCGTGCGCACAAAACAAACAAGAAAAGGAGACAAAAGAAATGAAAAAAACTCTCGTCGCCTATTTCTCGGCAACAGGAACTACCAAGAAAGCCGCAGAAAAACTGGCCAAGGAACTCGGAGCCGACCTTTATGAGATCACTCCCGAAAAGCCCTACAGCAGCGCCGACCTCGACTGGCGCGACAAACAGTCCCGCTCTACCCTCGAAATGAAAGACAAATCGTCACGTCCCGCCATCAAAGGCATCTGCGAAAACATCGCCGACTACGACGTCGTATGGATAGGCTTCCCCGTGTGGTGGTACACAGCCCCCACCATCATCAACACCTTCATCGAAGCCCACGACCTCAACGGCAAAACCATCAACGTATTCGCCACCAGCGGTGGTAGCGACGTCAAAGGCTCCGCCGCCGACCTGAAAAAAGCCTACCCACAGTACAACTGGGGCGAAAGCAAGCTGATGAACTAAGTGACATAGGATTATCAAAACAAAAAGCGACGACACAGCGTCGTCGCTTTTTTTGTGGTCCCTCTTGGGCTCGAACCAAGGACCCGCTGATTATGAGTCAGCTGCTCTAACCGACTGAGCTAAGGGACCAAAACCCGACAAAAGTAGGTGGTAAAAAAATAAAACATCCACCTCTTTCTCGCAATTTCAGTTTGCAAAAGTACTAACATTTTCCGAAACTGACAAAAAAAAATCACATTTTTCGGCTCTTTTAGCCTTAATACACTTATTATCAAAAATAATTTTTTTTCAACAAAAGCGTTTTTTTTCGCACAAAACACACTCACGTCGGAATTATTTTGTATTTTTGCACCTCGAAAAATGACTCTATTTCCATGGGAAGAATAATGGCAATTGACTATGGCATAAAGCGTACTGGACTTGCCGTCACCGACCCCCTCGGCATCATTGCTTCGGGTTTGGACACGGTTGAGACACCAAAACTGATGTCATATCTCGAAAATTACACCCGTCGCGAGACCGTCGACCGCTTTGTTGTCGGCGACGCCCGCCACATGGACAACACCCCTTCCGAGTCGGCTCGCTACATTGAGCCCTTTGTCGTTGCCCTCAAAGCCAAATTTCCCGACATCCCTGTCGATCGTGTCGACGAACGCTTCACCTCCAAGATGGCATTCCAATCGATGATAGACAGCGGCATGAGCAAGAAAAAACGCCGCGACAAAGCCATCATCGACACCGTCAGCGCCGTACTTATTCTTCAAAGCTTTATGCGCTCGGCTGAGATAGCTCAAAGCAGAAATCGTGACACACAATAACACCAAACCTGACAACAAAACAATTTCCAGTTAAAAAAACATTATAATCATTCCTAATTTCAACAACAATGTATCTCCCAATAGTAGGCTACGGCGACCCCATCCTTCGCAAAGAGGCACAACCCATAACACCCGATTACCCCAATCTCAAACAACTTATCGACGACATGTTTGAGACCATGTATACTGCCGACGGCGTTGGTTTGGCAGCACCCCAAATAGACCTTTCCATCCAGCTGGTAGTGATAGGTTTCCGTCCTTACGATGAAGCCACCGACACCTATGGCCCCGAAGAGGAACGCCATGTGCTCATCAACCCCGAAATACTCGAAGAACGCGGCGAGAAGCAATACTTCAACGAAGGCTGTCTGAGCCTTCCCGAGCTTCATGAAGATGTGCTGCGTCCCGAAAAGATACTGCTTCGCTGGCTAGATGAGAATTTCGAAGAACACACTGAAGAGATTGGAGGCATGTTTGCCCGCGTAGCTCAGCACGAGATTGACCATCTCCACGGCAAAGTGTTCACCGACCGCCTCAGCCCCCTGCGCAAAACCATGATCAAACGCAAACTCAACAACATATTAGAGGGAAAAACACATCCCAAATACCGAATGAAACGCTCTGTAAAAAATAATAGACCTTAACGTTAACTGTAACCTTAACTTTTATAAGCTATAAACAATAAACTTTTTATAAGCACCAAAAGCAATGAAAATAAAACATTCCGCTCTACCCCTTATAATGGCCGCCATGATTGCGTCTTCATGCAACAACGCCACCAAAACCCCTTCACACGATGATATGCTCAACGCTATCGACTCGATAGAGGCATCCATAAATGTGGAATTCCCCGAAACCATCGACACCGCCATCAGCAACGGCCTCATAAACAAATATGTCCAATTTGCCGACGCCTATCCCAACGACAGTCTTACGCCTAGCTTCCTGCTTCAGGCTGCAAGATGGGCATACGCCACCAACAATGTCGACGACATGGTCAAATACTACGACCGAATCATCGACAACTATGAAGGCTACGAAAAACTAGACGAATGCATGTACGAGAAAGGTATCAACCTCGACAATGCCGGACGTAAGGAAGAGGCACGCAAAGCCTACCAGGAATTCATTGACGAATACCCCGAACACTTTCTCACCGAGGATATCAAAAAAGCTATAAAACTGCTCGACATGTCCGACGAACAGCTCAACGAGTTCCTAAACCAGCAAACCAAATAGAGTTACTGCCAGTAATTCTTCACTGATAGCGTCTACTGTCTCTTGCGTGCAGGTCCTATCATCTCGTCGTAGGCTTCTGCCTATATCTCCGTCGCCAGAAGCTGCGTCACTAATTACTTTATCCTTTTCTGAAACCCATTGACTTCGTTGTCTTTGCCGCATATCTTGCTGATGCTTTTTCGAATGCAGTCGTATCGCTTCCGAGAAATACTTGCTCTGCTTTTCTGTGTGTAATTGCGACATCGTTGACTTCCCTTTCTGAGTCAACTTTTTTTCAGTATAACACATTAAATCCCAATAAATTTATTTTTTTTTCGTTCTCCGATGGTAGTTTTCATCGTTTTTTGCGACTAATATATCAAAACGCTTTTTAATCATTGATAAATAATAACGTCATTTAAGTTTGATTGTTTAACAACGGATATCAAATCAATCACTGCCTTTAAAAATAGATTGATTGAAATGTATCCATCAAAATCTTCAGAAATCAATGCGCAACTGTAAGTTTATTTTCTTTGCTGTAATTCTGTCTCTTTTGTTTTCAGCGTGTCTGAAACATCATTCTTCTGCCTCTCTCAGTGTAAGTAATGAGTCCGGTGAAGATCTATGGATTGAGTCATTTATTGTATCTGATTATTGTGACAGTACTAAATCGTTTTTGCTGCGTGATGGAAATACTCAGCTTATTGCAATATCAAAACAATCCAAAGTGGAGAATTATTCTGATTTGTCGTTGGAAAGTTGTGTTTTTAATAATGATGCTCATGTGCGCGTTTACACAATTGATAGTCTTGGAATGAGGTCATTAATCCAAACGTGGTATTTTGCAAATAGGCACAATGACGGGCGTGAATTATTTAACGAAACGAATATCGAGAAATCCACTCATAGTAATGCGGCTGGTGATGTTGTTGTTTCATATCTATTTACATTTTTGCCAGAGGATATTGCCGGAACAACTAAAAATATGAAAAACAATTGAAAAATGAAAACATAACAAGAATAGGGGGTTGCCTTCCGTTGGGCACCCCCTATTCTTATATATATACCAGAGTCGCTAAAGACCGTCGACCACTAATGACCGATAGGATGTAAGTCAGATGACGCTACCGCCTGGACTTTTTGAGCAAACACAGGCGACTGACACAGCACCCACATGGCCTTTGTCATCAGCCCTCAGGGTAGTATTCGGCAAAAGAGTGGTCGTCATACAAGATGACAACTTTGACAATTTTTTTACCTTTGCCGTCCGCCACATAAGGATATGCCATACCCGATGCACGCCGTTCGTCGGGCATGTTTTGTCGCGATGGCGCCATCTCATTTTCCTTCCTCTCTACCTCTACACCGGCCTTGTCGATGGCATCCACGCCATTCTGATGAGGCAATAATTGTCGTTCAACATCGGAATTAGGCTCTGTTGTCGTAGCTTCCGGCGCATTGGATTCAACCACAACATTACCATCTTTTTTGGCTGTTGCCTCATTTTTATCCCAATCCTCAACCTTGCGGATCTATGTCCGAAAAAAGGTCCGGCATATCCATTGTCGATTGTGTCGAGGGTGCGACACCACGTTGCCTGTCCATATAATTATCTTGAGACAATCTTCCACCAGCAACGTACCCTTGTTGACCCATATCCGACGACAAGCTTGGTGTGGAAGCAGCGACCACCGACTGCGACCGGCTCATATCCACTTTGGCGCCATTACCATAAGCGGAATCCTTTTGCGGTTTAGCCACCGAGTCGACCACAGGGGTAGTGGGGACATACATTTCTCCGACGCCGAGGGTCAGCCAACGAATGTCAATCTCTGGATAACGCGACACAACCTTCATGACAAAATCAAGACTCGGACGGTTGCGTCCCGACAAAATATGAGACATTCCAGAGGGCTGAATTCCGATCTCTTCAGCAAACTGTTTTGGGGTGATGTTTTTGACCTTTAAAATGAGATTTATCCTGTCTACCATAATTTTACACTTATAAACGTAAATTGATACCGTTTACAAAAATACACATAATATTCAGAATATTTGTAAATTTACAAAAATTTATTTTTGTACTCAAACATTTTACATAAGTAATAGTTGAAATAATATGTATTATAATAATGATATATAATAATTTAATAAAGAGATAAATCTAAATTTCCCCTAAAGACATATCGAATTAATATATTTATAGCAATAGTTTAATTAAAATAGTTATTATGCGTTATATTAATAATTTAAGCAAAACAACAAACTACTATATTCATAATTTGATTAATTTACAAATGTTGTATGATTACATTTGTAATATTTTACAAAATTCGCCGCAATTACATTTGTGTATTATATTTACATCTGTATTGTATTACAAATGTAATTTTACAAATTTCGCTTATAATAAACTTTCTTCATGCTAAGCAATATCACTCCCCTAATAGAAGGCGTTTGCCTCTTAGAAGCCAAATTTTGTATTCTTATATTTACCCCTTAATCCTATCCCCTATTTTCATAAAAATGCTTCCGCTTCGCGAGCTAGAAAAAAAAAGAAGAAACATGTAGAATACCATATCAAGAAAACAGGATATTTTTTTTTTCATATTTTATATACGAAAAGGAGAATAATCTCGTTTAAGAAAAAACTTAATAACAAAAACTCTGAAACAATAATAATAAACAACAATGAAAAAAACGATTGCAATCCTTTCATTAGTCCTGGTCTTTGTCGCCATGGCAGCATCGTGCTCGCACAAGACATGCCCCGCTTATCGCGGATCCATATCCGAGAATGTAGTGTCTGAATAATAGACATTCCTTTTCGGCAACAGGTCAGGTCTACCCTACCATGCAACAAAACTAAGAGACACGAATACACTCGTGTCCCTTTATTTATAATCTTTAAGAACAATAAGTGAACTAAAGGTCAAACGTCCGAAAGGTGGAATATTATGGCAATTAAGATTGATGACTATGAGTTGGCGCTGATAGCCAGCGACAGCAAAGTATGCGAGGTAACTGGCCGCGACATGGGTGGCAGTGTGACTCACGTATGCCCCCTAAGCAAGATGGTGGCGGGAAAACAGATCATATGGGAGCCCTCCTACGGAGGATATGACGCAGTGAAAGTAACATTTCTTAGCGTCGACGACCAAGCCATCCATCTTAGTATCTACAATGGCTTCGAAATAGTCAAAGACCTCAAGCCCGACGAGGAATGGCATAGTGGATGGTACGATTTCGGTTCATGGAGCTATCACGTAACTATCAAGCTGCGAAAAATTGAGAAGTAAATTCCCATGGGACATTCTGCCGGCATTACAACCCTGTCACAAAAAATGACGACCTATTGGCTCCATCTTTGTCATAACACCAACTACCGATGCAGTTAAAAATAATAAGGGCGCGAGATTTGAATATTTCAAACTCACGCCCTTGCTGATTTCAAATATGCGATTCTCGTTGAGGAATCCAAAAACCGACTCCTCTCCTATTGTTTAGAGAGCAATTTTCTGGTTGACGATAGCGATGATCTCAGCCTCTTCCTTGATGGCAGCGGCCTCTATTTCAGCGGCTTTGGCCAAGATATCGTTCTTGAAAGCCTCGTCCTTCAAGCTGCTGGCATTGATCTTCACATTGAGGTGTGCTCCCATAACAGCGCTGCGAGCTGCCAAAGCGCCGACACCGCCATCGGTGACGCTGGCAGGATTGCCCCATTCTACCATGGCGCGGCAAACCTCGAATGTCTCGAATGCTTTCTGCATGGTATGGAACGGCACCTCGGTGGCAAACTTGGTGGCGTCCTGGATAGCGGCGCTACGAGCGGCCTTCTCCTCATCAGTCTTCTTAGGCAAACCAAAGGCGTTCATAATCTTGTTGAAGGCGTTGGTGTCCTCGTCGACAAGATGAAGGAGTTCGTTTTTCAGCTGCTGACCGTGGACAGCGACATCGCTGAATTTCTCCCACTCATCGTCGTAGGCAGCTTTGCCTCCGGTAAGGTTGGCGACCATAGTGCCCAGCGATGCTGCCAAAGCACCCATATATGCGCTTACCGAGCCACCTCCGGGAGCTGGACTTTCGCTTGCCGTCTCTTCGCAGAAGCCTGTGCAAGTGAGGTCGACAAGCTTCTTCTGGCTGTTGTCCTCGATAAGGAATTCGATGACTTTCTCTTTGGGGTTGAAAGGTTTAAGATCATCAAGACCCATCGATTTGATGGCTATCTTCATTATTTCGTCCTCGCTGACACCGAGTGAGCGTTTCTGTTTGGCGAGATAGTATTTACCGGCATCGATGAGTACGCTCTTAGGAATAAGGCCCACTATTTCGCATCCCGTAACACGGACGCCACGGTTGGCGGCGCAGCGGCACACTTCGTCGAAGCAGAGGTGAACAGGAGCCACCTTGATAGAGGTGATGTTCATAGAGACCTGCGCGATGCCATAGTCCTCAATATACCAGCCAATGGCCTTGGTACCTTTCAGGGTGCCGGGAATCATGATAGTTTTGCCGTTCTCGTCCTTCATGGGTTTGCCGCTGGGCTTGCCGCCCTCACGCTGAGGACGACCTTTTTCGCGGACGTCGAAAGCGATGGCGTTGGCACGGCGGGTGCTGGTGGTGTTCAGGTTGTAGTTGATAGCCACGAGGAAGTCGCGGGCGCCGACCTGTGTGGCACCTGTCTGGGCTGTGTGGTCGTTCCAAGCATTGGGGCCAAAGTCTGGTTTCCACTGTTCGGTGCCCAGGCGAGTGGACAGGCTCTCATATTCACCTGTGCGGCAATAAGCCAAGTTGCGGCGTTCCGGAATCTTGGCAGCGTTTTCGTAGCAATAGATAGGAATCTGGAGCTCGTTGCCAATACGCTCGGCAAGTTTATGTGCGTAAGCCACAGTCTCTTCCATAGTGATGTTGCTCACAGGGATAAGTGGGCAGACGTCGGTGGCTCCCTGACGAGGGTGGGCGCCGTGATGCTGACGCATATCGATAAGCTCGGCGGCCTTTTTCACCACGCGGAAAGCTGCCTCGCATGCCTGCTCAGGCTCTCCGACAAAGGTGATGACGGTACGGTTGGTGGTTTGACCGGGATCCACATCAAGGAGTTTCACACCCTCAACTTTTTCAATCTCGGCAGTAACCTGATTGATGATATTCATGTCGCGTCCCTCGCTGATATTGGGTACGCATTCTATCAGTTGTTTCATATATATTAAATTAATTTACAATTAACTAAATAAAAACATTTCAAGCTAAATGAAATACAAAGATAATCATTTTCCTTATGGTGACCTATAAAAAAGTGATTTTTATTATCGATTATTATATTTGAATACATTAATATAAATGCTAAAGAGAGAAAAAAGCATATGAATCAGAAAAAAAATAGTATTTTTGCATCGTTGTTTGCTACCAAACAAATCATCACTACATCTATTAATTACTCTTGAACACAAATAGCTCGAATCTAACGAATTTATAGAAATACCATCATTTCAACAAAGACGATTAGAAACAAATGCATTTACAGTATAATAAAATGAAAAGAAAAAAAACATCATTATTGGTCTTGCTGACCATGGCCATTGCGCCATCCGTGTTCTGCCAAGAATACTACAAGCCTAACGATTATTATAAAGCGATCAATTATCCCACCTACACAATTTCCAACACCCCAAAAGGAGACATTCTGACAGGTATGGTTTTCTTTGATGTTGATGTTTTCAGCAGGGACATGAGCGTCTATGAAAATTGGCGGATAGACAACGTTGTCGACGGCAATGGAAAAAGATACAAATCTTATTTATCCGAGAAAGATGAAGGCAACATATCAACCAATGTTGTTGTAGTGCCCAAAGGAATGTTCACATCTCACAAACTTGTAGGTAGCGAAGTTGTGGTATTGCCATCATCGGTAAAGTACTTAAAAGAAGTTAATTATGCATTTGGTTTCAGTGAAGAGGAATATAATTGGGATGGTTATTATGAGTACAACAAAAAAGTCAAAGGTGGCTATACCGAAATTGAGTGGGGAAACATGTGCCTCGAAGGGCCTCAACACCCGGCCGAATTCTATTTCAACAAAACATACGGCATAAAAGAGATTACTAAAGGCACCGTTGTTCAACCCTATTCTGGTCGTACCAATATAAAAGAAGAGCCCTTATGCATTCATCTAACAGGATGTATAGGAAACAAAGCGACCGGCGAAGTGTGTTTTATCTTCAGTGTATACGGCAATGCCGATGACGACCGATTGCGGGTCACCCAATTGCAGGCTTATGACGAGGACGGTGTCTTACACAATTATAAACACGATTTCTATAGCAGTGACAAGAGACAAGGTGTGCGAATCGGACAAAGTTATGGACCCGTGGAGTTCTGTATGTATCCTTTCAAGGTTCCTGTTGGAACCCCTTCATTCCAAAAACTGAAAATGTCAGGAAACACCGATATACCGCGTTTAAATATGGAATTTGATTGGAAAGACATTCCCATCCAGTGGATAAGCATCCAAAAATAATATAAACAAATCCTAACACCCTTTGGGGTTAAAAAAATTTTGAATAATGAAAAAAGCAATCATATTTTTCATAGCATCCATATTTTTCATAGCAAATCATGTCGATGCACAACAAATGAGTTATAGCGACGATGATGTTGAAATTCAACTAGTCAAACTTATTGGCGACAGCACCACGGGGATACTAACACCAGTGTTGCGTTTCAAGCCCAAGGACAACGAAAAAAGATACTTAGCCATAAAACACCCTCGCGCCTGGGACGACAGGGGGCAAATGTACGAATCCAAAGATCAGTATTATAGTTTCGGCACTAATGCGAAAGATCCAATATACCTTTTCAATGGAGATAACGAAGTGTGGACCAAGACTAATTGTGACGAATATTTCCGTTTAGAAGGATGGAATAATAGAAATAATACTGTTTCTGTAGTTGCCATCAACTATCTCTGTGACGCTGAGTGGATTGGAGCCAAAATGGAGTACAAAAATGCATACAAGATGATGGTATTCTACGATGTACCTATTACGTGGGAAACACCCACCGATCTGCCCACAGCAACAGCGAAGAAATTCGGTATAAAACCGTTGCGCAACAACATTGGAGTATACCACCCATATAAAATTAACGAGAAAGCCTTTGACGGAAGTATTCGTCTCGAGTCTGTTTTTGGCAATGTCAAAACCGGAGAGCTGAGATTCCTCATGCAGGTAAAATCCAATGGCGCAACAAGATTGCGTTCCGATGAGATTACCATAAAATACAAAGGAGAAATCATCACATTCAAAGGGAAAAACTACAACGATTACACGATAACGCCAAACAAATGGACCGAAGTCACCATCACAGCAAGCGGCAACGGTGTTTTCGTTCATCCCGACACCAAATATCTTGAATATATAGACATTGAGATTGGCGGTTGGCCATCCCTGGGCAACTATATTGTGAAAGGCAAAGTACCCATCCATTGGATGACTTTCACCACTCCGACATCGAGTGCAAAAAAAGGAGGGAAATAGCCTCGGGGCATCACACCCACATTGATAAAAAAGCGCCGGCTCATTGATATTTGGGATATCCTCCAGCATAGAAATCCCAACGCCCGGCATCATAAAAAAAGTCCGTCACGAATACGATCGTGACGGACTTTTTTATTTGGAAGCAAAATCCCCAAGCGAAAGGCGGTTCAAAGGTATGTTTATGACAAAACGGGCAGAATTATGCCGATAGCACAACAACAACCCACCTTTTACACCCACTTATTGTAGTGCTATCGCATATTATTTATATAATTTATCCCCCAGTAATGTGAAATACAAAGTGTCAAGCAAAACAGAATAGCTGTAAACAGAAACAGGAGAATGTGACGCAATGTGTAAACCAAAACTGTGACGATGTATACCAAATTAGAGATATGAGACAAACAATGTAAACCAATTCAGTTTTGCTGTGGCGTCGGCTCGGCTGACAACCATCCCAAATCTGTCTGTTGAGGCCCGAAACAAGCGTGGAG
>ONEY01000002.1 GCA_900316965.1 uncultured Bacteroidales bacterium | reverse complement strand
CAGCATGAGAAGATTGGCTTCAACTACCGCATGAGCAATATCTGTGCCGGCATCGGTCGTGGTCAGATGACTGTTGCTAACGACCATATCGCACACCACAAACACGTTCAGGCTCTGTATGAGGAACTGCTGAAGGATGTGCCGGGCATAAAGGTACATGGTAATCCCGACAACCGCTACGACTCAAACTTCTGGCTCTGCACTATGACCATAGATCCCAAGGTGCGTATCAAGGGACAGGAGAACGCCTACAAAACCATCGTGACGGGTGCTGTGGGCGGAGCCGCTGGTGTTATCCATGCTGCTGAGAGTGCCCACACGGATTGTGAGCCCAATGCTAACGTAGAGGCTTTGCGTGTCATCATGGACCTGGCCCAGATTGAGGCTCGCCCGCTGTGGAAACCTATGCACAAGCAGCCATGCTACAAGAATGCCCCGGCTTACGTCAACGGCGTGAGCGAAGCACTGTTTAAAGTCGGTATGTGCCTGCCTGCCGGTCCGTATGTGACAGATGATGACGTGAAGTATATCGTTGATACTATCAAGGGGGTAATCGTTAAATAAGACTATACGATTTCGGCGGTGAAATAATCTGGTCATAATGGAGATTTTTTATGACTTAGATTATTTATGATTATTTAATTCAAACATCTCCCTAATCCATTGTTTATGGGCAGCCGATAACGGCTGCCTTTTTTTTATTATCCTAATGTAGTTTGATTATCTCTTATCACTGTAAATCAACAGCCTAGTGATTATTAAAAAATCTCATTTTGTCATTCTAGAAAAACTAAGTATCTTTGCACATTATAATTATGAAAATAATGACACTTCAATCACCTCTTGTATTAAATACAATGTTATGTGACTGAGGGTACGTCGGTAGTGGGAAATAGAGCCGTACAAGAAAGTGGAATGCATTGAAATTATTATCATTGAACACAAAGAGAGATCGTTTGCTCGAGACAAGGAAGAAGGAATACTTTCTTTAGTTTAGAGTTAATAGATAAAAGATAACAGTTACTTTTTTAGTTAAGTGATAGTAGTGTCACATTAGTAGATAGATGACGAATAAAGTATTAGACGTCCTGACGAGGCGGGCTCAAAACTCGCCACGTTGTCGCATGAACATGAACTTCCAAGAAAGTTTGGAAGACAAATGACACCGTTTTCTGAATGCTGTTGAACCTGGAGCAGTCATTCCTATACACCATCATTCTACAAAGGAAGATTCTTTTTTCATTTCGCTAGGCAAAGTTCAGGTAACCGCATACAATGATGACGGCTCCTTAATTGATAATATTATCCTTAACCCCACAGAAACCCGCCATGAGTGAACATCAGCAAGAATGTCTGGCACACGATAGAGGCTTTGGAATCAAGCGTTATCTTTGAGTTCATGTAAGGCCCTTGTGTCCTGCATGAGATGGAAGGCGTGCTTGCGCTTTAGCTTACTGCTTACTGCTAAGATGCTTATGAAAGTTTTTTTGAAAGGCGTTTGGCAATTTTGCAGTTATTTGTTTTGGCCACAGTGGAGATATTGTTATTGTAATTGATCAAGAGATTTTTGACGAACTCACAGCCCAATCCAAGGATTCTCCTCGCTTGCGGATGTATTTCGATATGCAAAACAGTGCGTCTGACGGAATCCAGCGTATGCTCAATGCCATAAAGTAGAACTATTGTGATGAATAAATATGATCTCTCATTTTTAGGTGATTATAAAAAGGACGAACTGGTAAGGTATCTTGCCAGTTTGTTTTTATTTGAACAAAATTCATCGCATATTATCCAAGCCTCCACGCTGCTTTACAATGCTTTGACAGTGGATGGCGGGGATGATGCGTTTTGTGCGGAGGATTTTGAGAAAAAGGTTGGTCAATACTATCCCTACGATATGATGGAAGACCCACAAGAATTCATGTATGTGGACACTGTTCATTCACAAAAAGGTACATTTAGGGCGTTCCCTGGAATCTTTGCTAATGTGCATTATACCCTTACAAGGCTTTTTCTGGTGGCAATGAACAAAAATATCGATGATGACACTTTTGGAGAAGTCTATGCTTTGCTGGATTTGTCAGATAAAATAGCCCAGCGTTGTGGCTTTGCCAGATATGAGAAAGGTGACAGCAATTATGGCGAGCTTTTTCTACCCAGTGAAGAACGTTCGTTGGAGAAACAATCGTACCTGATTTTTACTCAGAAGGAGTTGGAACAGACCTTTGCCAAGTATGGGCAGAGTTGGGAAGAGGCGGAACAGAATATATACTACGACAATGCAAGTGCCATAGAACAATACTTCGAGACAAGGGATTGTTATAGCCCCATTGAGACCACACCATTCTATCTTCTGAACTCTGGCGATTTCCTGGTGATGGAGCCGTCGGCCTTGCTGACGAGTGCCTATTTGCGTTGTCTGACGGTAATGCGAGCAATCCTTCATGAGGAAGACTTGGAAGAGGATTATCAAGAGATTGTAAAGACGGTATGCCATAAGGCGGTAAAGTATGCTGACCGTATATGTGCATGTGCTGAAAGGTATGGGCGTGTAAGTTGCTTAGTCTATCAATTCGATGCTGACAAGGTTGCAAGGGTTTGTTTCTCGTTTTATCAGGATTATGAGGAGGGGATTAGGAAGTGTGATGAAATGGTTAAGGAGAAATGGCCAGGGATGGATGTGATGAAAATACATATCATAAGTTCGCTTGTTTTTGAAAAGCCACATGCTTTCCCATACGATGAGATGACTTTGACTGTTGACGACTTCACAACCATTATGGGGAATGAGCAGGGGTTGCTCAATGACTTATACGATTACTATAAGAGCAGAGACAGGTTTAGTGGCAAGATTGGAATGAGTGGTGAGGTTGATATGTATGGTTTCTATTGCCAGAATAAGCGAACACTGTATCAAGACAAGGAGTATCACATGGTGAATCTGATGCCGGACCTTTTCTTTGGCATAAAATGCAACTATTTGCAAAAAAGCGACAGGCATCTGATTGATTATGGTGGGCAAAAGGTGATGGTGAAGCATTTGGATGAGTTGCCTCTTGAGTTGCCGATTTATGAACCTGATAGTTATGATCAGATACCAATGCTGATAGGCGAATATCGGAATGCTACAGTGGCGGCATACTTTAGCCCTGACAATGAAGATGAACACCATGTTTTGAGGGAAATGACAAAGGCCTTGCTGGTCAGATTCTTTATGTTTGAGCATCGTCACGGAGAATCGCTATTCAAGCCCGGCAATTATCGACTAGAGGTTTGTTTCGTAGATGGGATGATGGTTCTTTTCAACATAAAGTCCCATGACCTCTTGTTGACGGTTTCAAGAAGTTTTTTTGAGAAAGACTATCAGGGTAAAACAGACGAGCAAGCCTTACTTGACTTTGTTTTGGAAAAGATGAACCATTACGGCTACATTCTTGCCTCGGATTTTCAAAAGAAAAGCCAACAAATATTCGACGAGTGTAAGGGACAAATGCTGTTAGTGGAAAGGAATGGCTTGGAATATTGGCAGATACACGACCAGTATGATGGAACCTATGATGTGAATGAGCATTTGTGCGACGAGGTGCTTGATGAGATAGCAGAGCATTTGAGCCGAAAAGGGGAAGATGTCATGCTGACATGGGACGGGTCATGGAATACAGCAACCAAAGTGGTGAACTTCTTGGGCGACAAACTGAATGCACTCCTTGAAAGGTATGCCTCGAAAGAGTTTGTGATGCAGCTGTTGAAACTGCATCATGGGTCACTTTATTGGTTGGCTACCACCCAAGTTAGATTTGAAAAGGTGAATGCTCTGATGAGATATGTTGGTGCCAGTTTTGATGAACAAAAGGATCTGTTGTTCAAGTATTCTGAAACCAACAACTTGACACAATGTCTTATTGAGCGCATCGTCTCAAAAGATTTCAACTCTGCGACTACCATAAAAGACTTTCCTTTGAGAGAAATAGACCATATTTATGCCTATATGCATGAGTTGTATGTGTTTGGCTCCTATATGGATATATTATCGACCAAGATGCCTGGTTATGAACTGCGCATTATTCCTAACGGTAGGGTAGAACTGCCTCGGAATAGAATAAATGAGAGGATGTCTTACTTCTTGAATTTGCGCGAGAACGAATTGTATAGACCGGAAGCATACAGGAAACTGAGCGCGATGCGAAGCAAGCTCAACATTGATGTTGAGGATGCAGAATTCCAAGAAGCGTTCAAAGAGGAATTCAAGGTGGACTTTTCAAAGTGGAAAGCCGTTATCGGGCAATCTTTGGATTACGCCTTTGATGCAGGTCAACCTATTGTTGACTTGATATGGAAAGAATTTGAAGACAAAGTGTTGCTTAATGTCTTGGAATCTGATGAGGTGGATGTCTTCCGTTCTGCCTTTTGCTTGTTTAAGGGTATGGCTGAAGGAGCTTCTTACAGCGAAAGTTTCATTCAGCGCTTCAATAGAAAATTCCAAATATCGTCACGCCCCTGGATTTTGTACCAAGGAAGAGTCTTGTTCAGCACCAAATCGCTTCATCAGCATGAGCGTATAATGTTGGAAAGATTGAACGAGGGTAAACTACATCCGGTTTCCTCAAAGATGAAATCGTATTTGCGCGAGATCAATAGGAAGAAAGGAGCTATATTTGAAAATGATTTGACTGGCTTTTATAATGCTTTAGGCTTAGGGCATCTCTTGGCTTTTCATGGAGTGAAGATTGGTCCTGGAGAACAACTGGAAAACGAGGAGATGATAGGTGATATTGATGTGCTTCTCATCAACACAGAGCGTAAGAAGATTGTTTGTATGGAAACCAAGAATTATTATGAAAGCCGAACTTTCTATGAGATTCTTTCGGAGAACCGCAAAACGGAAGATGATTTAGAAATGCCCATTAAAAGGGATACTTGGGGCAAGGGCCATATGTTGGCTTTTAGGGCAATATGCAAAGAGGTGGATGAGAGCTATACTTGTTCATCCGTATTTGTAACAGTTAATATGCCAGCATATAAATACTTCCACTCTGAAGAAGACAGACCGATAAAGGTATTGCCCGCACTTGATTTGATGGATAACCCGATGATTGTATTTGATGTTTGATGATGAGCAACGTCCAGTTTGACATAGCGTTAAGTGGAGAGCGTACAGCGATGGGTGGTTACTTGCCGCAGTACGACGAGTTTGCCATTAAAGTGTACGAAGCCATTGAGTTGGGAGACTTGGAAGAAATTCGAGTGGCTGATAGGGAAGAAAATGTGGGGAAGCTGGATGATATTGTATATGTGACCAGCTATGATGTGTTCGCTTATCAAGTGAAATGGACTACTATTGACGATACAATGTCATATCTCGACTTCAAGGCGTTGATTCCAGATATAGTGAAGGGTTGGAGAAACTTAAAACATATCTATCCCGACAAAACAGTTTGGCCTAAATTGTTGACTAACAAATTGCTCTCCACTTGTGACCATAGCATCATTAAATTGGCAGGTAAAAAAGTCGGCGGGTTTGCTGCATTTGAGAAAGGAGTGCTCCGGAAACTAAAGAATAGGGAAACGGTTGAATCACGATGGCAGGCGGCATTGAATGACTTGAGGGCAGAATCCACTTTGAATGAAACAGAGTGGGACGCCTTCTGGCAGGTGTTTACATTTTCTTTCGACTATCATCAGGAACTCATTGAAGTGGCCAAAGCCTACGAAGACGATAGAATCGACGACATCATTCACATTAATAGATTGATTCAAGAGTTAGTGGCTCGCAAGGGAGTGAATAACCCTATAGGCGAGAGGGATATCTTCATCAAATTGGGCTGGCTCAATAGGTTTGAACCTATTTTTGAACACAATCTTGTAGTACCTGAAGAATCATACGTTCCAAACGCATTGGGCATAGCCCAGCTGAATGCTTGCCTAAAAGGCAAAACGAAGGGCTATTTGTTCTTGAAAGGTTCCCCTGGCTCTGGAAAATCAACTTTGCTTACCCAATGGACGAGAAGACTCAAGAATCCTTCTGTGAGGTTTTATGCGTTCGATTTTCTGAATCCCTCTTCTCAGCGAAACGATAGCAGCCGTGGCAGTGGAACAACCTTTTTGAACGACATTGTTGTCCAGATAAATAAGGCGGGTTTTGATAGCCGAAGTATGCTACCTTCATTCAAGGACTTTTCTTCCCTGAAAGAGCGGTTCTATAAGCAGATGCACGACCTTTCAAAAAAGTTTGCCGAAACGGGTGTCCCGTTCCTCGTTATTGTGGATGGTCTGGATCATATCACCCGTGAATATACTGACTGTGCCCACACATTGATGCGTGTACTGCCTTCGCCATCGGATATTCCCGACGGTGTGGTATTTGTTTTGGGTAGCCAGCATTTCGACCACTTGAATCTGGATGCTGAAATTGAGAAAGAATCGGCAAAGAAAACCAATCTTGTGGAAATGCCGCCGCTGAGCAAGACGGAATCAGATGCCTTGTGCCGCAAACTGATTGCACCTGAACTGATTACCGATGAGTTGCTGGTGAAATGTTGGCGTAAGTCTCAAGGCCATCCCCTGTATTTACATTATTTGCTGAATCAGATAGCAAACGAAGGGGTAGATGTAATAAATTCTGTCGATGATGCACCAGAAGGTGTAGAAGATTATTACCAAAGAATAACGGGAACGCTGCTTGAAGAAAAGGCGGCTTTGAATAATGCCTTAGGCTTGATTGCCAGAATCTCCGGAGTAATCAAATTTGATGACGTTAGAAGCCTGTGTACAGAAGACAACATATTGGATATCAGGCATAGGATGTGGCATTTGTTCAGGTTCGACAAGGGAGGTCAGGAACTGTCGTTCTTCCACAACTCTTTCCGTCAATACTTGCTGGACAAAACTGCTGCAGATGTTCTGACTGGGGATTATAGCAACGAGAAGGACGTGGCCTATTACAAGAGACTGTCAGAGCATTATTGTTCGGGATGGGGACGAGGCTATTATTTGTACAAGGCTGGCGAATATGACCAATTTGTTGATGAAATAACGCCCGAAAATCTTTATACTCAGGCACAAAACTATCGTCCACTTTGGAGTATCAGGCATGATATGGAATACGGCGTGGAGATTGCCAAGCAGCGTAAAGACCCTTATTTGGTGGTAAGATACTTGTTGCTTGAAAACCAGCTGAGCCAAATGGATTCCCAGGACTATTCTGTGATGTCGTTGACAAAGGAGTTTGTTTGGTCGGGCCGGTGTTCATTGGCGAAGTCAATACTCAGGGAAGGTCTGCGCTTGTATTGCTCACAGACGTATGCTATGACCATGGCTATGGAGTTTTGCAAAGCAGGCGATAAAGACGAAGGCGCTTTGCTGTTTGATTTGTCGTATCCTGAATTTTTGTCACCTGGATATAACGAGCGAAAAAATCAGCATAATGATTATCGTGAACAGAGGGAAACGCTTGAGCTATGGGTGAAAACCGCCGGTTATTTTCTGGATTGGGAGGAGGTGGAAAACCATATAGATAACTTTGTGGCCTATTGTGGCACATTGGCAAATGAGAGAGGTGAAGTGTTAGACAAGGAGAGAAGCAAACGTGGCTTTATCAATGAATATCTCGATTCGTTGGCAGAACAAGGGCAATGGGAGAAATTTGATAAATTGCTTGGATTTTTGACTACGGATAAAAACAACAGCCTGCTTATTTACAACGCCTACGATACAGCGATTGATCAACTGAATGAATTGGCTTCAAGCAAGGATTTGTTACAATCATATTATGAAAAGGCAAAAACCCTATTCTTGACGTCAAACGCACAAAAGGCGGATTATTTGCGCATGGCTTATATTGCAACAAAGGCAAAGCGGCCCGACGATGAGGTTAAGGCATTTGTTGATAAAGTTTCGTGGAAGGATTTGGGCTCGTTTTACTTGAACAGATATCGTGATGATGACTTTGATGCATTATCCTCCCACATTTTCTATATCAGTGTTCGTGCCAAGCTGGGCTATGATGACGAGATGCTGAAGCTGGTGCCTGATGACAATTCTAAATCTGAAAATGGGTTGATGGTAAGTTATGCAAGAAGGGTGTTCACCATCGCACAGATGACAGGCAGAGCCTTTACGGGTCAACATGACACTTCGTTCTTGTCGCATGTGAAATACTCCATCAGGTCTTATGATGCTTTGCTCAACCTGACACTTCACAATTTATATGCTTATCAATTGTCTAAACATCGAGGCGATTTTTATGAGTTTGTGGTGGATTCGGCCAAGGTTTTTGGAGATTCGATGTTGAGTGATGTGGCTAAAGCGTTTGCCGAGTATTTTGCTGAAACCACATGTAGAGCGGATGCCCATTCACAAAGAAAAGCCATTATGGCATTTTATAAGGTGGGCTATGATAAGGAATGGTGCAAGACGCAGTTGTTGAAGATAGAAGTGAACATGCTGGATGAACAAGACATCAATGGCCGAGAAGAGGAGGCTCTGCGACAAGGCAGAGCCTGGCTTGAAGTGGGATGTTATGACAAAGCGGAAGTGTGTTTCCATAAAATGCTTGAAGAGTCTTTCGGCATCGGCTATCGGAAGGATTACCAGCCTTCAATGTTTGCAGAATGGATTGGTGATTCAATCAGGAATGACAGCGAGAATGCGGTGGAACGCATCCACTGGCTGACATCCAGACTTAAATACATAGAATCTGTAGCTGAAAGCAGAACCCGTTTGTATGCCGCAAAGGAGCTGTTGAACGAAACGCTTTCATTTAATCTGCGGTCAGGGCTGAAAATGGCGATATGGCAACTTGACAAGGAATATAATTATTTCCTTTCGGTTTCATCTTCTTTGTTGGTAGAGCTTTCGGATAGGGCACAAACCGAGGAGGAGTTTCTGGCTTTGTTGCGCTACTTCACCACGATACATCTATATACGGATGACAACTATTCCTATGAATTAGACACGGATGTGCTGAGTGCAGTGGTCAATTGTGGAAAACGAATCTTAGGTGAGGCGTTTATGGATAGGGTGCCGTTTTTGAAGCAGAAAATCCAGACGGAGTGCCCGGAAAACATTTCAGTTGACTTGATGAAGAAACTCGATGAGATGCTGGCTGAACCTGCATCAGAAGAGAAAAAAACAGAAAGAGAGTGTGAAATACTGTGTATGGAGGCCAAAGCGTTGTTGGCGGCAGGCAGAAAAGAAGAGGCGTGGGATAAAGCTATTGAAGCGGTTGAGGCTTCAAATCCTTCGGGATGGAATAAGTTTTATGATGGAGGTACAAGGATTAAGGCATGCTCGGTGTTGCAGGAAGTGGACGAAGTGCGTGGCCGTGACGTGACATTGGAATTATTCGCCAACGACATTCTTGATGGGTATTCTTATGGTACAAGCCGTTATTTAGACGAATCTTTCCCGTTGCTTACCAAAACGGTTGATCACAAGAGGCTATTTGCTGAAGAATTTGCCTACATGAACCGGATTATGAGAGAGGATGCCGTTTGTGAGGATGATAAACCTGAAATCAGCCCGGATGATAGTTCTGTTTGTGAAATAATTCGTGATTGGCTGCTCTTTTTGGCGAATACGCCCATTGTGTGCATTATGGAGCGTTCCAAAATGCTGTTGGCTCATCTGTACAATGAAAGCCGTGTTGATTTGATTGGATCTATGCCTGTCGATTTCAATTCAACGCGAATGCTCCTTGAAATTGGATGCTATCTTGTTGAACTAAAATCCTCCCGATTGGCTGAATTCAAAGACCTCGCTATAAAGTGTGCCGTGTCTGAGAATTACCAGTTTCGCATCTTCGCCGCCAAGATTCTCGATGCCGTTGATGAATCGATTCCTAAAGCGCCAGGAAAAACTTTGCCTGCAACTTATTCCTTGGTGTTTACAGCAACACAAGAACAGTTGTTGGATTTATCGCAAGATAAGAACAATGTCACAAAAATCAATTGGCGGGATGCGAGCAGCATCATGAGGATTGCCTCTCATTGGAGCGATTACTTGTCGGAACTATCAGGAATCGACAGTCGTACGTTGGATTATAGGGCGGTGGAACTGATGAAGAAGTATGAGGAAGCTGCTGTTGACTATGTGCAACAAAACGAATGGCTTGGCAGACATTATAACGACATTGGCCTTAGATACTCGTATAAGAAAGCCCACGTTCAGGCGGCTTTGGACGGAATGTTGGCCGTGGTAGCCGAACTAAAAGACGCAGGTGTGATACGTTATAATTACAGGGACAGCGTGTTTGCTTCACGTGACTTCAGAAATATTGTTGTTGAAGCAACCGGCAAGCCGGATTTCATACAACGCATCGCCGACCCCAAATCCTGGTCTGTTGATAAGGAGTGGATTAAGGAATCAAAGAAATCCCCAAGATTTACAGATACATTGCCTTTATACAAAGGTCTTATGGTGATAGGCGAGATTACGCATGTTAAAAAAATGGGTGACAACAATCCTGTTGAGGAGTACCAGTCGAAGATCTCGTTTTTTGCAGAGAAGGAGGAGGCTTTTAATGGGAATTTTATATTCGGGTATGCTCCATTTATGCACGAGACCTCTGATTATTTGCGATTAGGATGGAAAGAACCTGAATTGATTTTAATCAGGAGTGGCTACTACACTGACTTCCCTAACAAGAGCCATTGGATTGCTATCAATCCGGCCTTGGCCACCTTATTGGAATTGAGTCCCTGCAAGGATGGTTGTTTCGCTTGGGAGGACGAAAGAGGGGAGAAAATGGTGGAATCGGTTTACTGGCAAAGCGGAAACATTAACGGTTCGTCGGGAAACCGTTATGAAGCATCGGAAGGCTGGTTGGTGGTGGCCAATCCTAAGATAATGGAGAAGTTAATTACCAAGGGACAGGTTTACATACATAAATATGTGATGCGTCGTATGGAGAACAATCCACTGGATTTTTCTCACTATGCGTATGTGGTGAAAGAATATTAAAATACAATATTAACAGTGGAATAATATGGACCTCCAACGTCCCCCCCCCCTTTACAACTATCAACTTTGTTGCCTCGTTTTTCGACAGCCAGAAGGCGGCTTATCCCGAGTTTTCGGTGTGTTATAACTGCAAGGTGACTCAGGAAGGGGCGTGTTTCACAATGCGAAAGGACGCGTGTCCGACTTACTTTATTTAAAAAAAAGACCGAGGTGAGGGACGGGGAACATAGGATGTATGATGTCAGATGTAAGACGTAAGGGTTTTGCTGGACAAACGGAACTATGGTTATTTTTCAAAGTTTTAAAGACTGAATAATACATAAATACATAAGTAATGCAATAAAATACATGGAGAATCGTTAATTTTGCAGACAAGGATATTGTATAAAATTGCAAGAATTGCAAAAATATTAAATTGATAGCAATGGAGATTAAGCGCGACAGGTATCTGGAAAGGTTGATTGCACACATGGGCAATGGGCGTGTGAAGATAGTGACTGGCATCAGACGATGCGGGAAGTCATAAGGGGACGAGGGACAGGCACCTGTCCCGAGGATAACAATTAGCAATTCATATACTTATTCCCCCGTTTGTCAATACGATTGGGAATTGCGGCATAAATAGATAAAGGTTATAAATGTTCGATAATGGGCGAATATCTAATATTTTTTAGATATTATTTGGTTATCTAAAAAAAAATAGATATTTTTGCAGCCAGAAGTAAATGGTTAAAAAAGATATGGTAGCCACATTATCAGCTGATATAGTGAGATCAACGTCGTTGCAGACGGACGACCTGATTGAGCTAAGAAATAGGCTGCTCAACCTGTTCGATTATCTTGAAAAGGATTATCATGGGTTTTGGGCAAGAATTGTAAAGGGTGATGGCATTGAATGCTACATTCCTGAACATCGATATGTTCTGCGGATAGCTGTGCTCTTGAAGTTGTTTGTGAAGATGCAGGCCGACAAATGCGACTGCTCGGAGATGCTGCAAAAATACGGTATAAGATTTTCAATAGGTGTGTCGAGAGGAATATATGAAAATCGGAAGCAAGATATTATAGACGGCCCTGCAATTTATATTTCAGGCAGAAATCTAGACATTATCAGCCGAAAGACTAATGTGTATTCGATAGTTGAAGTGGATGGAGCATCGGAGGAGATGAACTGCTTTTTGGACTCGTATGTTGCGATGGTCAGCAATCTGGTAGATTCATACTCTGTGAAGAAAGCGGAGGTTGTTTATTATAAATTGTTGGGTTTTAAAGAACGTGAAATAAGTGAACGGCTCGGAATATTCCAGTCGTCAGTCAACACACGGTCAACCAATGCCCAGTGGGGGTTGCTGAATATAGCAATAAAAGATTTTGAAAACTTGAATTTTGGCAGAATATGTGGGTAGAATTGTTTTTGTGCCTTTTGTTGGCGCACTTGATGGCCGACTTCGCCTTGCAAACGTCGAAATCGTGCAAGAGTAAAAGAGAGAAGAAATGGCGTAGTGGTTGGCATTACGTACACGCTGCAATGGTGTTCGTTTTGTCGTGGCTGGCCTCGTTTCACCTAGATTTTTGGTGGTGTGCGCTGGTGATTGCGGTTATGCATTTCGCTATTGATATATGGAAGTCGTATCGTGAAGAGAATGTGAAGTGGTTTGTGGTTGATCAAGTGTTGCATATTGCCATTCTGGGTGTGGTTGCTTGGCAATGGTTGCGGTTTAACGAATGGATTGTCCCATTGGGTGTTGGCACCAAATATATTGCATTGCTTGTGGCGATTGTTGTATGCTGGAAACCGGCTAATATTTTTATTAAGCTCATGCTGAAGCACTATAGTGTCAACGTGCCGGATGCTCATACTGATACGGGATTCAATGCCGGAGCGTTGATTGGTAATCTTGAGCGCTGGCTGATTTTGGCTTTTGTTATTATGCAACGCTACGAGGCTCTTGGCCTGCTGATTGCCGCTAAATCAATCATACGTTTTGGTGATAAGGAGACCGCTAAAACCGAATATGTCCTGGCAGGTACTCTGATGAGTATCTTTATCGCGGTGCTTGCAGGATTGATGGTGATGTTGTTTTAAATTGTAATCAAAACTTTATATTATGTCAGATAGAAAACGTATATACCTCTGCTTGGCTCACATGAGTGAAGCTGGTCTTGAACAGAAGTATATCAAGGAAGCGTTTGATACCAACTGGGTGGTGCCGCTGGGGCCTAATGTGAATGGGTTTGAGAAAGACTTGGAGGACTTCGTCAACCTTAACGTTAACGCTAACCTTAACAAGAGAGTGGTGGCGTTGAGTGCAGGTACTGCTGCGGTGCATCTGGCGTTGATTGCTGCTGGCGTGAAGGCAGGTGATGAGGTGATCGTGCAGTCGTTTACTTTTTGCGCTTCCTCCCACCCTATCACTTACCTCGGCGCAAAGCCGGTGTTTGTGGATTCGGAGAAGGATTCGTGGAATATGGACCCCGAACTGATGGAGGAGGCTATCAAGGACCGCATCGCCAAGACGGGCAAGAAGCCTGCGGCTATAATCCCCGTGGCTCTCTACGGCATGTCGTACCAGATTGACCGCATCATGGAGATTGCCAACCGCTACGACATCCCCGTCATCGAGGATGCCGCTGAAGGCTTCGGTAGCCGCTGGAACGGTCAAGTGCTGGGTACTTTCGGCAAGAGCGGCGTACTGTCATTCAACGGCAACAAGATGATCACAACTTCTGGTGGCGGCGCGCTTATCACAGCCAACGAGGAGGAGTGGCGCGAGATTATGATGTATGCCACTCAGTACCGCGAAAGCTATCCTTACTATCAGCATGAGAAGATTGGCTTCAACTACCGCATGAGCAATATCTGCGCTGGTATCGGTCGTGGTCAGATGACCATTGTGAACGACCATATCGCCCACCACAAGCATGTACAAGCATTGTACGAAGAACTACTAAAGGATGTGCCGGGCATAAAGGTGCACGGAAATCCCGACAGCCGCTACGATTCCAACTTCTGGCTCTGCACGATGACTATCGACCCCGAGGTGCACATCAAGGGTCAGGAGAACGCCTACAAGACCATCGTGACAGGTGCCGTGGGCGGTGCCGCCGGTGTCATCCATGCCGCTGAAAGTGCCCATACCGACTGCGAGCCCAATGCTAACGTGGAGGCATTGCGCATTATCATGGACCAAGCTCAGATTGAGGCGCGTCCGCTGTGGAAACCGATGCACAAGCAGCCGGTGTATAAGAGTGCTCCTGCATACGTCAATGGCGTGAGCGAAGCATTGTTCAAGGTTGGCATGTGTCTGCCCGCCGGTCCGTATGTGACAGATGACGACGTGAACTGAAGAACGCCCATGATATTGACATCTGGAGCAACGACTATTTCCTGCGGCTTGCCGACATGATACAATACACGTAATTGTATAGCTGCATGTTGTCTTTACTGTTAACTCATCATTTGTTTTCACTTTCCAAAGAGATGACCGCCAGGTTATGTCGAATACCAACAACATAATAGGGGTACATTTACTGACCTATTTCTTGCGGGTTGCTCCTCAGCAGAGCCCGTTACGCTTCTGAATGCGGTGGCAAAATTACAATCTATATCTTAATCTACAAAGATGTGACGCATTATTCGAGCCTGCAAAATGCTCATTACACCTTTTTTGCTTTCTAATTAACATATAATTTGCATGTTGATTGGTTGCCCTGTCAGGTCATCAAAATAACTCTCCTTTGTGGGGAGTTTTTTTTATTTGTCTCTCAAGACCAACTGAATGTCTTTTTTATTGTCGACATCCGTTTTTTTCGTATTTTTGTATTTTATTATAAATATTATATTTATCTGTCAAAACATTGAAAAACAAAGTATACATAGAGACATACGGTTGCCAGATGAACCTGGCTGACAGCGAAATTGTTGGCTCGATTCTATCCAAAGAGGGTTATTCCCTTGAGAAGGATATCAACCATGCTGATTATATTCTAATAAATACCTGCGCAATTCGCGACAATGCTGAGCAACGTATTCGCAAGCGTCTGCGCGAGCTGCGCGCTCTGCAACGTAACCGCCAGTGGGTGAAAATTGGTATCCTGGGCTGTATGGCGGAACGCATCAAAAACCAACTTATGGAAGAGGAGGACAACGTCTCTTTCATCGTCGGTCCCGACGCATACCGTCGTCTGCCCGAAATGCTTAGCCACCTCCACGATGGCGAGAAAATGGCGGAGACTCTGCTCAGCGACAGCGAGACATACGCTGACATAGAACCTGTACGCTACGACACCAATGGCATCACTGCTTACATCAGCATCATGCGCGGATGTCAAAACTATTGCGCCTATTGTGTGGTGCCCTACACTCGCGGCCGCGAACGAAGTCGCGACCCTCAGACCATCGTGGCCGAAGCCAACACCCTGTTCGAGAAAGGATACCGTGAGGTTACTCTCCTCGGTCAAAACGTTAATAGCTACCGATGGCAATGCAACGGAACTACTGTGGGGTTCCCTCAGCTTATGGCTATGGTGGCGGAAATAAATCCTCTTCTTCGCGTCCGATTTGCAACGTCGCACCCTAAAGACCTCAGCGACGAACTGCTTCAAACTATGGCGGAGCATAAAAATATCTGCCACTGCATTCACCTCCCTGTTCAGTCGGGAAGCGAACGTATGCTTAAACTTATGAATCGTCGCTACACTCCGGAATGGTACTTGAACCGCATTGAGGCTATTCGTCATTATCTTCCTGACTGCAGCATAACGACCGATGTCATTGCGGGTTTCTGCGGCGAGACGGAGGAAGACCACAAAGCTACCCTCGAAATGTTCCGCAAAGTGAGATATGACTATGCTTACATGTTCAAATTCTCTATGCGTCCCGACACTTATGCCGCCAAGCATCTTCAGGATGACATCCCCGACGAAGTTAAAACTCGCCGCCTCGAGGAAATAATAGCTCTGCAAGGCGAGATTGCTCTTGAAAACAACACCAAAGAAATCGGCAAAGTTTATGAGGTTCTTGTCGAAGGGGTTTCTCACCGCTCGGACAAGCAACTTTTTGGACGCAACAGCCAAAACAAGGTCATCGTATTCGACCGCCAAGACTTCCAGCCGGGACAGTATGTCAATATTAAAGTGACACGCTGCACCGCCGCAACTCTTATCGGCGAGGCTGTAACACAATAATAATCATCTAAAGACGTTATTGCATTTATAGCTGAATTGTGCTGACATTATATCTGCATTCTATTTGTTCATCTCTCACCTCATCACATTATACACTAACAATCAACGACAAACTTTATAAAAATGAGTAACAACGGATTTTTCAACAAACACCCTTGGGTGATGCACGCTTTGCTCGCTCTGGGAATCTCGTTGGTTATTGTTATAACTACTTTTATTGTGCTGAAACACTATGGCCGCGTAGGACAAGAATACCCGACTCCCTATGTCGTGGGTCAATATGTCGACGATCTGGACGATATGGATTATGGCGACCTTGATTTGGAATTTGTCATCATCGACTCTATTTATCAACAGAATCACCGCGGTGGTTTTATACTTCGCCAAGACCCGGACTCGGGTTCTCTCATCAAAAACGGCCGAAAAATCTACCTCACGGTCACTTCATTCGTTCCCGACAACGCCATAGTTCCTGACCTACGCTCGCTAAGTGTGCGACACGCTATCTCGCAACTAGAGAATGTGGGCCTGCATGGTGGTCGCATTACTATCGTCGACGATCCTCATCATGTGGTGCTGCAACAAAAATATAAAGGCCGTAACGTCAACGAAGGACGACGACTGGAGAAAGGCGCCATGATCGACCTCGTAGTTGGTCGTGGCAGCGGATCGGGTATGTCTATTGCGCCATATCTCGTTGGCATGTCTCCCACCAAGGCACGAAGCAACATCCTCTCTGCTTCTCTCAATGTTGGCGCCGAGCACTATGACGGTATCACCGACATGAGCAGGGCTATAGTTTACAAACAGTCGCCATCATATACGGGCCGTGCCGAAGTGGCCTACGGAACGAGTATAGAACTTTGGTACTGCGACAAGTCTGTGGTTGCAATGGAAGAGCTGGAACGCATGAAACAACGTCATATTGAAGACTCTATCCGTGCCTTGTATGAACCCGTAACCGGCGATGACAGTCGTGACCCTTACGAATTGATTTCTCTCGATGAATTCTGATTATTATTTCTTTTGAATAGGAATAGCACGATTATATAGTAGTTCTTTATAAGACATCGTTAACAATATCCAATCCTTGGCAGTCATTGCCGTATTATCCTCACCTACGGAACATTTCAATAATAGTTATCTTTTGAAAAAAATCGTCACCATACTGATACTTTTTGCCACTTTGCAGCAATGCTTGGCACAGGAGATTCTATCGCCTCTCTCCTACTCTTTTCGTCATCATTCTGTCAAAAGCTCGGACACGACGTTGTTGGAGCTCCCTTTCTTCGACGATTTCTCCGACTATGAAGGTCTTCCCGACCCCAAGCGATGGCTTACGCAGCAGGCTTTTGTCAACAAAGACTATGCTCCTGAGCCTCCCTCGGTGGGCATGGCTACCCTCGACGCTCTTAACGAGCGCGGTGAGCTCTACCCTCACGCCTCAACCAACCTCTTCAAAGCGGACACTCTGGCTTCACAGCCTATACGCCTCGACTCTATCACTGGTGTCTCTAAACGCAAACTTACACCTTCCGACTCTATAGTCTTGAGTTTCTTCTTTATCCCTGGCGGTTGGTACGGAAACCCCTGGGAACTTGTGGGTAGCACACCTTCACAACAGGACTCTCTTTTTCTCGACCTATATGATTCTCAAGCAAACCAATGGGATGTCGTTTGGTCTACGCCGGGCTTTTCTCCCGACACCGTTGGCATCCACAGCCATTGGCCTTGGCATTTTGCAAGCGTGAAAATTGACAGCGCTAAATATTTTAACCGCAACTTCCAATTCCGTTTTCGCAACTATGCCAGCCTCGACCCCAATCCCAAGAGCGGCATATCGGGCAACTGCGACCACTGGAGTATCGACTACATATACCTAAACCATAGCAGAAACAGGGGCGACAGCCTTTCCCGTGATGTCGCCTTTGTAGAGAAGGCTCCTTCAATGTTGAAATACTATTACGCTATGCCTGCCCGACAGTTTACTCCAGCTGATATGGCTGACAAACTGAACATGAAGATTGTTAACCGCTACAACCAAACGTTGGCGTCGACATACCACTATGTTGTCTCCAACAGCGACGGTGGTACTGTTGCCAACTATGAGGGCGGTTATGAGAATATTCCAGCTTTCTTTCCCAATGGGAAATACCAGGAGATGCCTGTACATTGCAATCCTCCTGTCAACTTCTCTTTCCCCGTCAATGGCCAGCCTTCGTCGTTTGTCGTCAAACATATTGTCTGCGAAGGGGTTGGAGGGGACAACAGAAAAGGCAACGACACGATAACATTTACACAAAACTTTGGCGACTACTATGCCTACGATGACGGCATACCGGAAAATGGTTATGGCGTGGTGACATCTGGTCCTACGGGTAACAAGGTTTGGTTGGCTTTGCGCTATGATCTCCATAGCGCAGATACTCTTACTGCTGTCGACCTTTTCTTCAACAGAACTCGTGGCGGCGAAAACGAGAATATTCAGTTCCAAATATGTGTGTGGAGCTGCCATAACGGGCTGCCAACAACACTTATTTACAAAGACAGTGAACGCAACACTCCTGCTTTTGATGGCTCTAACCTCTTTCACCGCTATATCCTTAAAGAGGCTCTGAGGGTTACCGACACTATCTTTGTCGGATTCGAACAGCTTACAAACGATTATATCAACTTGGGTTTTGACCGTAGCAACGACTCGCGTCGTTTCACGTTCTATCGTGTCGGCAACGAATGGATGCAGAGTATTTTGAAGGGCTCTGTCATGCTACGTCCCGCTTTTGGTTCCTCGGCTCTGGTATCAATAGAAAAGCCTCAAGCCGAAGCTCCTAAAGTGTCAATATTCCCAATGCCATCGTCAGGACAGGTCAACATTGAAATCGACAACGCCACTCCGCTCGAGCACATACAACTCTCTCTGTTCGATTTGCATGGACGCATTATTCTCCAAACGCCTTACAAAAACACATTGGATTTGCGCCATCTTGATAATGGTATTTATTTTCTAAGAATTATTGATACAGTAACAGGATTATATTCAACAAAGAAAATAGCAATAAGACACTAAACATGGAAAACGAGGAAAGCCAAGAGCTGGAACTATACGAGAATTACCGTTTCACTGTAGATCGCGGACAAGAGTCGATGCGCATGGACAAATACCTTCAAATGCGCATTGAAGGTGTATCTCGCACCAAAGTTCAGGCTGCCGCCAAAGCGGGATGTGTTCTCGTCAATGGCAAAGCTGCCAAATCAAACTATAAGATTAAGCCTCTTGACACCATAAGTGTTTTGCTCCCCACTCCTCCTCGCGAAATTGAGATAATTCCTGAGGATATACCATTTAATATAGTCTATGAGGACGACGACGTCCTTGTGGTTGACAAAGAGGCTGGCCTTGTTGTTCATCCCGGCTTCGGCAACTTCACTGGCACTCTGCTCAACGCTCTCACTTTCTATTTCCAAGACAAGAAGGACCGTGACGGTAACCCTATTGTCCCTTACCTTGTACATCGTATTGACAAGGACACCTCTGGTCTGCTGCTGATAGCAAAAAACGAGGAATCTCAGATATTCCTGGCTAAACAGTTTTTCGACCACACCATAGAAAGGAAATACAACGCTTTGGTATGGGGCGATTTCCAAGAAAATGAAGGCACAATAATAGGCAATCTGGCGCGCTCGACAAAAGATCGTCGCATAATGGCGGTATACGACGACCCGGAAGTGGGAAAACATGCTGTCACTCATTGGCATGTTTTGGAACGCTTTGGGTATGTCACTCTTGTGGAATGTGTTCTCGAGACGGGACGTACTCATCAGATTCGCGCCCACATGAAACATATTGGTCATCCTCTCTTCAATGACGCCGCCTACGGCGGCGACCAAATACTGAAGGGAACTACATTCTCAAAATACAAACAATTTGTAGAGAACTGCTTTCGACTGATGCCTAGACAGGCGCTGCACGCGCTGATTCTGGGTTTTGAGCATCCTACGACTCATAAATGGTTGCACTTCGAGTCAAAACTTCCTCAAGATATGGCTTCGGTGCTGGAAAAATGGCAAAAATACGCCAAAAACTCTTCTGAGAACATTTAAAGCACTAGTATTCCCACATATCTTGACTGATATTCAGGAGTTCTGACTCTATGCGTTCTGACTCCCATATTGCATCGGTACCTGTAAGATAATCCAGAATACTGCGGTTAAAGCGATTTGAATAGCGTGTTATATAGCTATTGAACATCCTATTGATGAAAATAAATTCCCATGAAGGCTGATGTGCCACATTCTGCTGCCAGGTGGCCTCGTTGCGAACTAGTATTCTACGAACTTCAGGGGACAGCATGGGTATCCAAAACAGCTCAACGGCTCCAAGATAGTCTACCTCTCCATCGTGTTCCTTGAACATCTCTTTGGTCAAACATAGACCTAGTATTCGCACGTTCTGCTCTGTGACCTGCTTGTCAATGTACCAGGCTTCTTTAAGTTTCACCTGAAGGACCTCTTCTGCATTGAATTCTTTGGGAACTATGACTGTCTTGTACTCGTAATTCTCGTCATCGTCAACAATCTCTAACTCTATGGTATCTGGCTTGGTGAGACGATTTACAAATTCTACCCCGTCTATTGGGTTCTTAAACTCATCATCACGATAGACGGTAGGAATCTCTCCCGAAGCGACAGCATCCCAAATAACATAGGCCAGATTGCGTCGGCCATTGACTCCTTCATGTTCTATGGGGTAATAAAAGAAATGATTGAATTTCTCACGAAAATCTATTGTACGCCATATTATCTGTTCCCATACGACATCACTTTCTCTAACGAAAGGCATCTCGAAAGGGTCTCGCTCCGAAGCCGTATGGCGCTCATAAAACCAAGGCGCACCCTCTTCCTCGTCGGATAATAATGTCTGGCATGCTGCTGTACTCGTCACAGCAACAATAACCAATGACAATATGTTACGTACAAAAGTGTTCACCCTGGAAAAAGAAAGAGAGTTGAGAGTCTGGTGACCCTCAACTCTCCTGTTATACTACTAGGTTTCGAATTAATATTCCCACATATCTGATTCAATGTCCCAAATCTCGTCTTCTATACGCTGCGATTCAATGATAGCGTCGGTACCGGTGAGGTAGGCCGAAATAGGACGATTCATGACATTGCTTTCACGATAGCAGAAGCTGTCGAAATAGCGGTCAATGAAGATGTCGTCGTAGGAACGCTCTGCATGGCTGTTGCGCTCGTCATAAGCAAGATTTTTGACCAGCACGTTGCGAACACGCATATCGTTCATAGGAATCCAGAACAAAGGAACCTCATAGCAATTCCTTTCACCATCACGCTCACGGCAATAATTGTAAACTAAACCAAGCGAGAGGATACGGACTTTCTGACGTGTGTCTTGTTTGTCAATATACCAAGCCTCTTTGATTCTGACTGAGTATACCTCTTTAGATTCAAATTCCTGGCGTGTGACAACCCATTTTCCTCCGATTTCATCACCATAGTCGTCAAATTCAGGTACCCATGTTGAGTCTTCATGGAACAAAGATCCTACAGCCTGCTCAAAATTCTTGGTAGCCTTCATGTCGTCTGTCTCATAGGCCTCAATGTCGCCATTCTGAAGGGCCTTGATGATAACATTGGCGAGATTGATACGTCCTTGATTGTCATTGTCAGGGTCTGTCGGAAAATAGAAGAACTGGTTGAATTTCTCACGGAAATCGATGGTTCTCCATACCAGATGTTCCCAAACGACATCGGACTCACGTAGGAAAGCGTATGGCATAGCCTCGCGTCCCTGTACTTGGTCTTTCTTATAGAAGTCATTGAAGTTGCTCTCACTCTCATCAGCCTCGATAATACTTTGAGCCTGAGTGCCGCAAATACCTGCGAACATAAGGAAGAGACCTAGACAAAACAATACTTTCTTCATTGTATTCAGATTTTTATGTTTTTATTTCATGCGCAATGTCAATGTGAGCGAATGCGACACACCATCGGGTGTGGTAACTTTCACATTGTCGATGTAGAATTTCTGACCACGTTTCAGACCCTTGATGCTGCTAAGCATGGAGGGGTCGAGACGGCTTCCTCTACCCTGCTGAGGCAATGGATTGGCAGATGTCGAGAACTCGAAGGAGGCAACCTTAGGTGCTGGAATTTGGAAATCGAAATCTTCCAATACTGCACGAAGCTGGGGATTGGCCTCTATCTCTGCCTTGGAAACGTTATCGTTCGACTTGAAGTTACCTATCTTAAGAACAGGAGTGGGGATACGTTTCACACGATATTCCTTGGTTCCCATATCCTTGACATGACCATCGATCTTGGCAGTGACACGGATACTCATCTTGCCAATCTTGTTGGGGCGGATAATGTAATTGCCATCGCCGGCGGCTTTTGTCAGAGTACCATTGCCAGTAGTGATTGTAGCGGTAACGTCTCTTGAGGCGACACCAGGAACGCCAATGGTGACGGGGTTATCGATACCATTGTAAACCACATTCATCTTGCTAAGTTCGATGACAGCCACAGGAGCTGCAACGAAATAGCTCTCGTCGAAAGGATAAGCCTCTTCGCGACCATCCTTAACCATATATACTGTACCATGAACCTTACGCTCACCTGGTGCACCGGCACCTGCGGTGTAGGTGATGGAACCATCAGGACCACTATGATATTCCTGTCCGTTGATAACAGCACGGAATACACGCTTTGAGTCATAGGCACCGACATTAACCTTCATCTCGTATTTACCACCCTGGATAACATAGCTTGATGTGGGGCGGCAGATAGCTGCAATCTGGTCAAACTTGAAGTCTTCCTTGCCTATCATGCCGAAGAGCTTTTTGATAGCATCGTATTCAGCATTCATAAGCTCGGATTTCATACGTGACAGACATACGATGTCGGCGACAGCAATAGCGCCATCAAAGTTGTATTCTTCCCAGCTTACCATGTGACCGGCATGTTGGCTCCAGAATTCACCTTCAACATTCATACCGAAGTTAACCTCGACGGTGTCGTGAGTGATATTGGTATCCTGGAATATTGCGGCGACCTTAGCCTTATAGTCGATAATGGCTTTTTTGATATCTATAGCTTTGCCATCGGGGGAGTCGCTATTGCCATAGAAGTAATGAGTACCCATATCGGTGTTGTCCTTCTTGTCGATAATGGTAAGACCACCTAAATCGAGAGCAACTCTTGCGCTGTCGAGTAGTGGTGTTTCTCCATTTTTAAGAGGGATGACACGCTTTGAAGATTTTCCGTCTTTATGAGTCACCACCTCGGCTTTATCCTGAATAAAGCAGAGAAAACCATAGCGGCTATCATCAATAAGGTTCTTCAAAGAGTCGGAGTATTCCTTAATTTTCATTGCGGCATCATAGTAAACCACCGACTTGACAGAGTCAGCAGCCAGAGCCTGGTTGAAAAGGTCGTAAGCCTCGTAAAGCTGGGTTTCAATATTTTTGTTAGACTCGTTCATAGCATCGCCTACTGTAACGAATCCGTTGAGAATCTCGACAGAAACGTTAAGAGCCAGAAGGGCGGTGTACACGAGGTACATCATTGCAATCATCTTTTGCCTCGGGGTTTCCGGGCAATTTGTAGCACCCATATTCTATCTTTTTATAAATTCTACCATTTGTTGTTATACTGAAAACTTACTTTCGGAGATGTTGATTTTCGGATTCAATATTAATTATACAAATCAGTAACACATTAAGAACAATTCCAATAATCTATCCGACAATCAAGCAACGTTCCGACAATTAACAGATGCGAGTCTGCATTGCAGCCAGCATGTTGCCGTAGACATTGTTGAGTTCGGCGACTTTGCGGGTAAGAGCGTCAACTTGCTCTTTGTACTTGAGGACACCTTCTGCAGATTCGGCGAAGTTGGCCACCATGCTTTGCATGCGCTCCTGAACCTCCTTGGTAGCTTCGAGCTGTGAGGTCGAATTCTGCATCTGAAGTTCGTACATGGCATTGATAGAAGACAGGCTCGAAGCCATCTTCTTGAGTTCGTCGACATAGGAAGTGTCGCCAGCACGCAATGTCTGGGCGGTTTCCTGGTAGATATTGGAAAGATTGGTAACTGCGGCGGTAGCACCTTTAAGACTCTCAGAATAGGACGACGAAAGATCAAAGTCGTGGTTGATAGAGTCTGTGGTACGTTTGTATGCAGCCGATAGGTCACTGACGGCTTCAGCTGCAACATCCATATTGGTGACAAATTTGTCGGTAGCGGCCACTGCGGTAGTCATATTGTTAAGTGAGTTGGCAGAATTGGCAAGATTCTCCATACCCTGTCCTAGTCGTTCGACAAGCTCGGGGCCTATCTTGGCGTCAGCAAGCATACGGTCAAGTTCATCGGTAACCGACTCTCCTTTGGTGACACCAGGTTTCATTGTCTCAATGTCACCACCTTTCATGCCAGCGAGCTCGGGATACACAAGGCTCCAATCCCACTCGATGTGGAGTGGCTCGAAAGCTGAGAGGAAGAAGATGAGGGACTCTGTACCCATACCTACGACAAGCATAGCAGTGGCGCCAGGCCAGTGGTTGATTTTGAACAAAGCGCCGATAATAACTGCCGAGGCACCCCATCCATACAGTTTGCTCATGAAGTTCTTATAACCCTTACTACGAACAAAATTGTCTAATTTACTCATAATTCAAATTGATTTAATTATGTTTACTTATTTATAATGTATTATTTCTTTAAATTAGAATTAACAATGTCGGTTAAGATTTATGTATCCCTACACTATTAATAAACGTTGGAAGCTGACTTCAGGTTGTCGCCCTTTACGCGGCCCAAGTAAGGCTGTACACAGCGGAAACCGATATAAGACTTGGCGGTGTCTTGATACTCATAGGAGCGTGTCTGAACCTGAATGAAGTATTTTTGATCCTTCCATGATCCGCCACGAATGACTTTGCGTTTCATGGCTGGTGATGCGTCGTCTTTAGCATTGTAATTGTAGTACGGTGACAGGGCATTGGCAACAACATAGGTAGAGTTGTTGTAGGCGTCGAGACACCACTCTGAGACATTGCCCGACATATCGTACAAACCATAGTCGTTGGGAGCATAGTGACCAACCATAAGGGTCTTTACACCACCATCGTCATCGTAAGCACCTTTCAGAGGCTCGTAGTTTGCCAAGAAGCAGCCATTGGGATTGCGGACATAAGGACCACCCCAAGGATAGCTTTCACCAGCGATACCGCCACGGGCAGCATACTCCCATTCTGCCTCAGTGGGCAAACGGAAATCGTTCATCTGTGTATAATCGATAGACTCAAGATATTGGTTCAAATAATTGGAACGCCAAACACAGAATGCTTTTGCCTGAACCCAGCTGATACCGACGACAGGATAATTGTCGTATGCTGGAGATGTAAAATACTGACGTGTGAAATCCTCGTTCATGCTGTAGGTATAGTCATGCACCCAGCAAAGAGTGTCAGGATAGATGTTGACGACCTCGCGTTTGATAAGTGATGAACGGTTGTTCAAGCCTTTGGGACGTGGAGCGAACATGGTACCCTTGTATTCGTCTTTAACGGCGGTGTTGGCTTCTTTCTTTGATGCCTCAGCGTAGTCAATCCAATAATATTCATAGTTAAGCTTGGCAGGGTCGATGGTGCGACGACGATAGAAGCGGTCTTTCTCGGGCAGATAAAGGTCTTCCAAAGCCTCACGAGTTTCCTGCTCGTCCCAGCGGATTTTTTCTTTCTTGTTGAGAATTGCTGGTTCAAGTGGCTCACCATATTCGTCTTCCTCGATAAGGAAACCATCGATACCAGCCTCACCGAGCATACGACGAGCTATTGAGTCGACGACCCAATTGACGAACTGACGATATTCGTTGTTGGTTATCTCAGTCTCATCCATAAAATAGGAGCTCACCTGCATGGTTCTAGGCTGTGGTGGAGTGCCATAAGTGGCATTCTGAGTGCCAGCGCCCATACTGAAATTGCCTTGGTTGATGAAGACCATACCCTTGAGGTCAATATCCTCAAAAATAGGACGGTTCTGCACACCTACGAGTTCACCTTTGTCAGAAGAGCCACAGCTCCACAACAAAACGACTCCTGCGAGTAAGAAAAAGAACTTTTTCATATTGAATATTTATTATTTTTCAGAATTATAAAAGAGCGTATAAATGTAGTGAGATATATTTTATAGTACCTATTATAAATAATAATGCAAGTGTTATTTCAAA
Source organism: uncultured Bacteroidales bacterium (assembly GCA_900316965.1). Taxonomy (GTDB): domain Bacteria; phylum Bacteroidota; class Bacteroidia; order Bacteroidales; family P3; genus Colimorpha. The sequence goes on along the minus strand of ONEY01000002.1, from coordinate 141,071 downwards.
AAGGCTTTTAATACTTTATTGCGTTAGCTCGTTGTTATTATTGATCAAAAATGTATATAATTAATCTTTTCTGCTTTTTAACGTAAACATCAACAAAAAGGTTTCGTTTATTTATTCAAACACTACAAAAGATAACGAGTATTCTGGTATACAGAAGGTAGTTTGGGAGGAATCACAATCTTGAAACAATAGCGCAAATAAGCTTCGAGAGAACCGAAACTGAAGCCTGTTTTATAGACACCCAGTTTACTTGTCGTCAAATCGTAAGCGATACCTATCTTCATCTTGTCCCAGTTAAAACCGCCGAGTATAGAGACAGCGTCTTGGAAACGATAACTCACACCTCCCCAAAAGAGGTTTTGATATTCGAGCAGACAAGAGACATCGAACTGGAATATCGAGAAGTTGGCCGTACGCACAAGTGCTGAAGGTTTGAGGCGGAAAGATGGGTTGGAAGGAATAACATATTCATAGCCACCCAAAAGATAAAGTACACGAGATGTCTGAAAATTGAGATCCTCGCTGCGTGCGCCTAGGAAATTCTTGAGTGAGAGACCGAAATAGTACGAGCCTGGCACTTGATAGTAAAGGCCAAGCGAAGCGTCGATAAGAAAATCGCTCACCTCGTCATTGTTCAACAGAGGATCGGATGAAGAAGAAGGTATTTCGTTAGGGTTGCCCGGCAGATCGTCAAATCCGAAAAGACCACCCTGACGTGTGATGCTATAGAAATTGCCCTCGATACCGGCAGAGAGATTTCCTGGTCCCCAGTAAATGCGGAAAGCATAATCGACCGAGCCGCTCACTGTCGAATTATAGCCAATCTTGTCGGCGAAAAGCGTCAAGCCAAGACCGCCATGAAGAATTTTGACAGGAGAGTCGAAAGAAAAGAGATAGTCTGTCGGCAGAGAACCGGCATCGCCGCCTGGTGTTGGTGCGTCAAGACGGAGCCCTAACCACTGTCCGCGATACATCAAAGAACCGCACATCGAGCCTGAACTACCAGCATAGGCCGGGTTCACAGCAAGACGATTGAACATATATTGCGAAAATTGCACCTCTTGTTGAGCATGACCAACACATGAAAATCCCAATATCAATAGGAGAATTGATATGTTTTTTTTGATTTCGATTTTCATGTTTTAAAAGTAGTTTATATATTTATAATGTTTTAGTTCAATAACATACAAATCAAAATACTTTGCGTGGTTATACCATAACAAAGTAAGTTTTGACATGCAAAGATAGTAAGAATAATCTATTTAAAACATTTTTTTTAAAAAAAATTATTAAATAGACACTTTACACTCTATAAATCAGTAAATAAAGTAAAATTATTTAGAAATAACTATTTTTGACTCTGGAAACATGGACAAAAGCTCCGATTTTGTCTTTTTTATCCTGTTTCTGGTCATGGAAAGTTGGAGTACTATTGTCACTCCACCCGACACATTGTTGTCTCGTATCTCTACCTTGTCTTGATAGGGGAAAGGCAGGTGTTTTAGCCTGGTTTTGGCGACAGAGCGACTGGCTGCGGAGAATAGTTCTAAGTCGTACAACGCCTTCTCGTCATCTTCAAAATGATCCTGATGGACAATTGTCTTTGGCACTTCAGCCTCCAACGATTTAAGATACTCTAACATGCGTCCCTGCGAAAGGACATCCAAAAGCTCATGTTGCTTCTCCCACACATGATAATGTCGGGAAGGTATCACTTGGACATGGACGGTATGAGCCTGTATGCCAATTTGTTTGGCAGCCTTGCTTGTCATGTCCAGCACATTGGCCTTAGGACAGCGGTCGTTGACACGAACTATGACCTGTTTGCCGTTTTTGGGATTGGTGACAAGCAACAGAGTCCCAAATTTATACGAATGATGGGCCGCAGTATATTTGTTCTGACTAAAAATCTCGCCGCTACTTGTCTTGCGTCCCACGAAACGATTACTATAAAAAGTACCACGCATGGAATGCACAGTGACAGTATCTGTTGAGGAAATTTTTTGAGCGAAAAGCGCACTTGACACAAAGAGTGAGAGTAGGGTGAGCAATATCGCCAAATGCTTTGAATAAAACATAAGCTACCAGTTTAGGGCATCAGAATGGAACCATTGTCCCTGCAGCCGCAAAGTCTGCTCTATGACATCACGCACGCACCCTTTCCCTCCGGCGCAAATAGAGATGTAGTCGGATATCTCTTTTATCTCGACAGCGGCATCGGAAGGACATGCTGCAACTCCACAATGGCTCATAATCTCATAATCAGGAATGTCATCGCCCATGCAAAGGACTTGACTCTCGGTAAGATTATTTATGGTTAGAAATTTACGATAAGTCTCCATTTTGTTGGCGCAGCCGGTATAAATCTGTGTAACCCCTAGAGATTCCATACGATTGTTGATACTCAACGATGTGGCACCGGAGATCAGGGCGATTATGTAGCCTTTTTTGACGGCATACTGGATAGCATAGCCATCCTTGATGTTGCCACAACGAACTGTTTCACGGTCGGCATACATCCATACGCTGCCATCGGTCATAACACCATCAAAATCGAAAACAAAAGCTTTAATATCGTGTAGTTTGGATTTATAATTCATGAGTCAAATACTGGTAAAAAATAAATGTTTAAAAAAATTTAAATCTTTAGCTGTATCAATCTTCACAAGTCTTTATTGAGGGTGGATTTGCGCAGTTACGCAGGTGTTTATCATCGTATAGAATCAGCATAGTCAAGCACATTCTTGAATAGGTCGCTCCAGCCTTTCCAACCAAAATCCTCACACATGCTTTGATTATGCCACAGCAGCGAAAGTGTGCCGCCGACAGCTTTTATCTCATCCACGAGTTGTCGATATACTATTTCGGCCTCTTCTGTGGTATTTTTCAGATAGTAATAGAAGGTTGAATCCATAGCAACAAAAGGATGGATCATCAGTGGTGTTTCGCTGTCGCTCTCCAAGTCAAAGAATGGATAGGTAGAGCATGTTCCCGCCCGGAATCCCGGCTGATCGGCATAGCCCATAGTGTAGTCGTTCAATATGCCTTCGTCTATCAGAGCGGTATATGACGCTGGCAATTGAAGACGCAGGAAATGGTATCGGTTTCTTTTTGTCGGTCTGTGCAATATCGAGGAAAGCCGCTCAGATTCCACCGCTATGAGTTCGCTGTTGTCGGCAGAAGCGTACGAGGCATGAAGGCCCATTTTTGCGTTATCCGACAGATGCTTCAACAAAGAGCGGAATTCGTCATTTTGATATGAAATCGGCTTATCGTTGACATTATAGTCGGCCATCAGCGGGAAGAATTTCAGCCTCATTCCCGCATGTTGCTGATTAACATCAATAATAAAATCGAAAGTGTCGAATGGGTCAGGTTCGCGCCGCAGCAATACTCGCATACGTTTTCTAAGCAATCCCTCTTCACTTTTCGACATCAAGTCTCGGCCCATGCCAAAGAGGGTTCTAAACAAGCCTTTGTGTCGATAGCAATATGCCGCGTCAATATCTACAGTGTTCTCGACTTCAAAGTTACGATGGGCAAAAGTCTGATCGGGATAATGCTCAGTGATAATAGAGGCAAGCAGCAATGCCCATCTATCGACAACGGCGGTCTTTAGGAACCCCTCCCTGAAGGCCATACTTTCGGTGGCGGGGAACCGTCCATGCTCGTCTGTGAAATGGGGCAGATACTCCTCGTAGCGCGACAAGCAATAAAAAGTGGAGGCAAGTAAATCGAAAGGAACGCAGCTGGCTTGATTATATACTGGGAAAAGTCCAGGAAGTCCATCGTAATCAATGCAACGCGGCGACTGATCGACAATGGTGGTTTGGAATAGTATGTCGGTTGAGCGCAGAAAAATCGAGTCTCCAATAGGTTGTCGACCATAGCACAACTTTGCACCCTTATGTTTATCAAAAACATTAATGTCGGCAGTGATTTCGAAATCAGAATGCAGTATATGCCGGAAAATCACATTCAGTGTATATCCCAACCTATTAGTCAGCCTTGGTACATGTATCAGCAACATACTAATTATCTCTTTATTAATAAAACATCACCCACTCTACCCTAGCATCATCAAATCATAGTCAATCGCAGCAACAGAAAAAGTTATTCATCAAATATTTTAACACTACAAATCAATTATATACCCACAACAAAATCTCTTCTGTCATTTTCCTGAACCGCAAAATAACCGATTGCAAAGATACAACTTTTTTTTAAAACGCCAATAAAGGGCTCAAAAGCAGGACTCTTTAAAGTGTAATAGAAACTTCCTCTTCCGTGACCTTGAAAACAACGTCGACATTCAATGGCAACGACAGATTTTCCATTCCGATATGACCAAAGGGACATCCCATAGCGACTGGATAATCATAGTCGGCGACAGTATCAAGTATAATACTATAAGCGTCGCGTCCGAAAGGTATAGTGTTGTCGTGCATATCGGTGAATGCACCAACTATCAAACCTTTTAGTTTTTCCAGCTTTTTTGCCCGTTTGAGAGCCATCATCATACGGTCAATATGATAAAGATACTCGTCGAGGTCTTCTATCAATAATATCTTTCCGTCGGTATCGACATCAGAATCTGAGCCCAGAAGGCTGTACAGCACCGACAAATTACCGCCAACGACAGGTGCGTGGCAATCCCCTACCCTGCCAAACGCAGTTTTAGAATTGGCATCAATCGGGAAATGATAATACAATTTGCCATTGAACATAAAATCATGTAGCGTGTGTAATGCGGGATAGTCTCTATCTATAGCGTCGCCCGGAATATTGACGGGCATAGTGGCGTGGAGCGAAGGAACAAAGCAATGTGATGCCATGTGGCTGTGGAGGGCTGTAACATCGCTATAACCAACAATCCATTTGGGACAAGATTTTAAAGCGGCAAAGTCAATCATGTCTATGATTCGTACTGTTCCATAGCCGCCACGAGCACAAAAGATGGCTCTGATTTCATTATCGTCGATCAGTTTTTGCAACATTGCCGCACGATGACTGTCGTTACCGGCAAACTGGCAATCTGAGGCGAACAATCCTTCGGGAACCACAACTTGCAATCCCCACGATTCAAAGAGTCTTACCGCTGGCTCCACATCGGCAGGCGACACTTTTCGGGCTGTGGCCACAAGGGCCACTCGGTCGCCTTCATGAAGTTTCATTTCATGTATTATTCCATTCATATAATACGATAACGTCGCAAATAGCAAAAAATTGCCTATGTGTATTTTATTGCTTAATAATTAATTATAGATGAGTCTAAAAAATAAGCATCAAAAAAATGAGCCAGTTATTCTATTCTATCAGAAAAAAAACGTATATTTGCACTTTCTTTTTGAATAACATTTACTAGAGATATGTGGATTTTTAAGCAAATCAATATAATAATAACCAAACAGTTACCATAACCAAATATCATCAACCACAATAAACGCCACAACAATCCACTATAGCAAGAAGGAATAATAAGAACAAAAGATTCACACATAAAATCAAACAATTAATCGAGAATCATCACAATTCTACCTTTTTTAATAAGAAAAAATCTCCATCCATAAAACTAACCATACAATGACAATTCGAGAAATAGCCAAATTGCTGAACGCAACAGTATGCACCGGCGAAAGTCGTCTTGACGAAGAGGTTGAAACCGCATTTGCCTCTGACTTAATGAGTGATGTGTTGACCTTGAAAGACACGCCAATACTAATCACTGGACTCTGCAATGTTCAAACCATACGCACATGCGACATGGCATCGCTTGACGTAATCATTGTGGTTCGCAACAAAAAAGTCACAGAAGACATGATAGAACTTGCCGAAGACGACGACATGGTAATACTCAGTTGCGCCTATTCAATGTTCAAAGTGTGCGGCCTACTTTACGACAATGGACTCAAACCTCTATTCTGACAGTCGTAGCAAACCTATATCAATAACTAGACATTAAAACACCTATTTACTTTCAAAAAAACATGCATCAAGAATACACAGTAATAGAAGGCGATTTTGTCAATGCAGGCAAAGCATCCAGCTCTGTCAAAAAGACTTTGAAACAACTCAACGTTGACCCGGGCAAGGTAAAGCGTGTCGTTGTGGCTTTATATGAAGCCGAAGTCAATGCCATCGCGCATGCCTATGGCGGCAAAGTGATCGTGGACATTGACTCCGACAAAATAAAAATGGTCGTCGCCGACAAGGGGCCCGGCATACCCGACATAGCATTGGCCATGCAAGAAGGCTACTCCACCGCGCGTCCCGAAGTGAGAGACATGGGATTCGGTGCCGGCATGGGTCTGCCCAACATGCAGAAGAATGTCGACAAACTCAATGTCACCTCCGAAGTCGGCGTAGGCACAACCGTCGAGATGGAAGTAAACTTTTAATAATCTTGAATTATGACGGTTGACTCTCGAAGGCTACATCCCGACAGATGTCAAATGACATAATTCTTCATTCAATTAATAATAATATGTTCGTACACGCGCTCAAAATTGACGACAAAAAATGCATTGGTTGTATGCGATGCCTCAAAGCATGCCCTACCGAAGCCATACGCATCAGTGAGGGGACGGCATCCATACAAGAGCACCGCTGCATTGACTGTGGCAAATGCCACGAGACATGCCCCGTCGACGCCATATACATCAACGAAGACGACTTCCAGATGGTACACGAGTTCCCTCACTCTGTAGCCCTCATACCCGCCGTCTTCCTTGGCCAGTTTCCCGAGGAGATCCGCGTGTCACGAATATACGACGCTCTCGTAGACCTTGGTTTCCGTCATGTGTTTGAAGTTGAATCGGCAGCCAACATATTCGCCGAAGCCAAAGAACAATACGCCCGCGAGAATCCTGACATACGCCCCCTCATTTCAAGTTTCTGCCCAGCCATTGTCCGGTTGATTCAGATTAAATACCCATCGTTGGTAGAGAACATCATGCCAATCAAGGCTCCACTTGACATCTCTGCCATATACTGTCTACAAGAGCTCCAGAACAGAGGTATTCCACGTGAGGAAATAGGGCTGTTCTACGTGACTCCATGCGCCGCCAAAATCGCCGCGGTGAAGGCCCCCGTCGGCGAGAAAAGATCCATCATTGACGGCGTTATCAATATGGACTCCCTTTTCAACCGCACCTACCGCAAAATCAAAGAGCAAGGCAAAAATTACATTTCCAAGCAAAGCCGCACCATTAATCTTTCCAGCGACGCCATTCTCAGCACCCTCACCAACGGCGAGCGACGTATATGCCTAGCGAAAAAAAGCTATTCCATCGACGGCATACAGAACGTGATGGACTTCCTTGACAAGCTGGAGAACGACGAAGTGGAGGATGTCGAGTTCCTCGAACTGCGCGCCTGCGACCAAAGTTGCGCCGGGGCTTTGCTCAGCTACGAGAACCGGTTCCTCTGCGGCGCCCGCATGTACTCGCGTGCCCGCAAAGCAGCCGAACGCGAGCGCAACGGGGAGGTGCCGCGCGAACGCGAGATGGACAAGATGAAGAAATTCCTCATTGAGAACAGCCGCGTCGAGGCACCGCAGCCGCGTTCGATGTTCGTCCTCGACAAGGACCGCAGCAAGGCCTTCGAAAAGATGGAACGCATCAATAGGCTTAAGGCACGTCTGCCACAGATCGACTGCGGTCTTTGCGGTGCCCCCACCTGCGAAAGCTTCGCCGGCGACGTGGTCATCAACCGCATAGGCCTGTCGCGTTGCATATTCTACCAACGCCACCTGGAGCGCAAAAACGACATCACACGCCAGGAGTGCATCGCCGCGATGAACGCCGTATGGGGCGAAGACAGGATGAAGGAAGAATAGTTCTTTCGCAGCTTAATACCCATAAACTTATGAAAATAAAACTATTCCTTGCGGTTATGCTTATCACAATAAATGCAGCCGCGCAAGACACTCTTTCGACAGACGCTCCGCGCTTTTCGAAGCACTTTGCTGAAGCAAAATTTATTTTTGGCCCAGTCGTTGAACAAGACGATCGTCCAACACAATTCAACGTAGATGTCGGCATCGGCATCCAGTACTCGAACTTGTCTGACAGATGGGGATGGTATGGAGGACTGTCGTACATCGACGGGAAATACAAGAACTATGTCGGTATTACGGGTGGTGCCGCCTATAGGGTTTCAAACGCGAGTAGCAAAATTGACTTTCAAGTCTATAGCGGATTGTCCTTGGGATTTGGATTAACCAGCAACAATCATTTAATAATCTATCCTGGATTGGATGCCGGATTGCGTATTGCTCCGGGCGCAAAAGCAGGACGGAGCAGATTTGCCTGGACAAGTTTCACGATAGGAAGAACCCACTTCTACAACAAGCCCGTCTACACTGTAGGCTTCAGCGTCAGTCTGACGGCCATTCCTGCTGTGGGGTACTTGCTTTTGAACAGCCTTTATTATTAACAATAAACATTAAGGACTAGTAGTTCCACCCTGCGTTTCAAGTGGCAGCTCTATCACCTGACCGCGTTTCTGGAAGTGCTCGAACAGGGCTTTGTAGAACTTGTGACGTGACAGCGTCTCGCTGTTGCCTATGACAATCAGTTTCATACGCGCCCGCGTGATGGCGACATTCATTCGACGCAAATCGCCGAGGAATCCAATCTCGCCCTTCTCGTTGTCACGAACCATACTGATGACGATTACGTCGCGCTCCTGCCCCTGGAAGCCGTCGACCGTGCGCACCGTCACCTGGCCGCGTATACGGCGATAGAAGCGCTGCATTTTCAACAGACGCCGTATCATACGCACTTGACCACGATAGGGGGAAATAATACCAAAATCGACATTGTCGCTCACAATGCGTTCAACACCAATCATATCCACATAGTCACGAAGTGTATGCACAACCAGACGAGCCTCATCGACGTTAAGCCGGCTCTGCGCTTTGTTTTGGCGTTCTGAGAAGCCGCAATTGACGGTGTCAATCCATGTCAACGGAGTGTCCATAATGTGAACCAAGCGGTCAGCAACGTCTGGTGCTGCTTTCAATCTTCCATGATAGAACCATTGTGAAGGGAAAGCCATTATGTCGCGATGCATGCGATATTGAGTGTCAAGGAGGGTCACACATTCTGGCTTGGTGCGGACAACATAATGCATCAATGTGTTTGCCAAGCCTTTGCGTGCAGCGTCAACATTTTTCACTGTTGGTGGCAGCTGTTGATGGTCGCCACCAAAAATCACTCGATCGGCCTTCAGTATCGCCGTCCAGCAAGCGGGTTCGAGTGCTTGTGCCGCCTCATCGATGAAAAGAGTGCCGAAATGGCGATGTTCCATAATATGGTAGGCGCTGCCAATAAGGGTGCAGCTGACGACACTGGCTTGCTCGAATAAATCTGCATTGATTTTGATTTCCAACTCCATTTGGCGTTTGCGAAGCCTCCGCAACTGATTCTGGCGTTCATGAGAGGGTTTGCCACCCGAGGATTCTCTCAATGCACGACGGATATTCCACAACTCAGGATAGTCGGGATGGTCGGCATAGCGACGCTCATAGCTACAGGCAAGCATTTCGTCGCTCATCTTCAACGGATTGCCAATGCGCAACACATTCAAGCCCCGTTTCGACAGTTGCTCGCTTATCCAGTCGACAGCGGCATTGCTGGGAGCGCACACAAGGACTTGTGTCTCACGCTGCAGGGTCTCGAAAATAGCCTCGACAAGAGTAGTTGTCTTGCCTGTACCTGGAGGTCCGTGTACTATGGCCACATCCATGGCTGCGACGACCTTACGTACAGCATCATTCTGACTAGCGTTAAGCCATGGTATGGCGACAGGCGGCAGCTGACGGAAACGAGGCTGCAGATTCCCAATAAGCGTTTCGCGGAGGCGGACAAACCTCTCGTTTTCGGAGCGCATAGTGGCATGGAGTGACTCGTGCATAACACGATACGAAGTGTCGTCGATGGCAGCTCGCACACCCAGCAAGGCATGCTGAGACTTGTCCTGGAGAGAAGAGAGCGAGCCCTTGTTGGGCAGCTGAATCTGAAGAACGCCTTCATTATAGCTGTCGACAAAGCAAACGTATGGCAGTTCCACGACACCGGTCCCGTCCTGAGTAAGATGGAAGAATGCCACAGGTCTACCCGGTTCAAAATCATTCTCTAGTTCTTCTCCATCACACTCGTAAGCGACAGTGAGTATCAACTGGTTGAGGGCATTATAACCGAACCCGCTTATGGTCACCGGATATTTGCAATCGGCTTCGCAAACACGACCGCTTATGTTATCGACACTAAGCGAACGGCTATAAGCGGCGCGCTCATAGTCTTGCTCCATTTTCAACAACTCGTCAAGAGCCGCCAATCGTGATATGCTAGTTTTGGTTTCCATTATTACCGACTAGTAACGCAATGTTGCGTTAATTAGTATATAACCCCAATTTTTATCAATCACTTACAACAATTTTACCTTTCAAATGGCCCTTCGACACAATAAAAATGTTCATACTACGTTACAGCGTGAAAAACTAATAACCATGAGCAATACAGGAAAAATCGTAACAGGAGCCGCGCTGCTTATTTTTGGCAGTGTCTGGGCATTGGAAATAACCAATGTTATCAATATCAGTTTTAAAGGGTGGTGGACAATATTCATTATCATACCATGCCTTATCAGCGTTCTGTCGTCTAAACACAAAGCCATGCCACTTGTTGGACTAGGGACTGGCGTTCTGCTGCTGCTTTCCACAAGGGGCATTATCGATTGGAACGACTTTTGGAAATATATCATATGTATGACTGCCATCATTTGGGGCATCATGCTACTCTTTTATCGCAAAAGTCTGCCAGGCAGCTCATCGCCCGACAAAAAGACATTCAAAGAGGTCAAAGAAATCAACCAAGACGGAAGAATAATACGCCAGATAAACACCTCTTTTGGCAAGCAACTATATGACTTCTCCGGACAACGCTTCGAGGGAGCCACAGTAGAGACAAGTTTTGGCTTTGTAGGCTTGGATCTGCGCAATGCCGACATTCTCGACGGCGCCATTATCGACATTAAATGCAGTTTCGGCGGCATGGAGATACGTGTTGACAAAAACATAATAGTAAAACATGCCATTGAGACCTCTTTTGCAGGGCTGGAATACAACGACCTGCCCCATCCTGCCGAGAACGCCAAAACAGTTTACATCAAAGGGGAATGCGCCTTTGGAGGTATTGAGATAAAATAGTTTCGACAAATAAAACGTAAGTAGCGATGCTGCAACAGATCAACATAGTAGAGATTTTCAGCGCATTTTTGGTTATGTTCGCCATTATCGACATAACCGGGTCTATACCAATATTCCTTGGCATGCGCGACCAAGGCAAAGAGATCAAACCTTTTCAAGCAACAGCAGTAGCTCTCGGGCTATTCGTGGTATTCTTTTTTGTGGGTGACGCCCTTCTTAAGCTGTTCAGCATCGACACTCCATCTTTTGCTGTAGCAGGTGCTGCTGTCCTCTTCATACTCTCTCTGGAGATGATAACAGGGCGCGAATTTATAAAAAACGAAGGTTCCTCATCGGGGGCAAGTATAGTCCCCGTAGCGTTCCCCCTCATAGCGGGACCTGGAGCCATTACGGCACTTATCTCGCTGAGAGCTGAATATGCCGACATTAACATCATGATTGGTCTTATGCTCAACATAGTAATAGACTATTTTGTAATACGATACCTATACAAGCTTGAGAAATGGCTTGGTGGCGACCTCATTTATGTGTTCCGCAAGTTTTTCGGTGTCGTTCTACTTGCTATAGCTGTAAAACTTTTTGCAAGCAATATACCGATAGTCTTCGACCTTCGATGAAAACCGTGTAACAACAGAAACAGTTCGTGCACGAACAAAAAAACGTTCATAGACGAGCTAGGTAAAGCCCCTGTAATTGTCCACAGCATACAATTCACCAGTTGCTAATACTACACTTTAACTCCCTAATAAAGAAGGATTAATGTTAAATCTGTAAATTCTTATAAAAGAGACTTTTAAAACATATTTACAACAAACTTCGAACAACAAAAATTTGGCGGCAAAATCATTTGATTTCGCCGCCTATTTTTTGGCACATCACAACATGTTAGTAGTTGTCAATAAATATTTTTGGCAAACGCTTGTATATATACAAAAAAAACGTATTTTTGCAGTGTGAAATAGACCACCTATTTCATTATAACGTATTATATAATAATTAATTAATATATTAATCCACTAAATTAACCAAAAGGAGTTTACACAATGACAAAAGTTAAATCGCTGGCCGACCTTAAGGCCATGAGAGAAAAGCTTCAGTCGAATCTGGACATCCGCGAGAAAGCGGAGAATCCCGAGTCGCTTGTGCAAATCAAAGTCGCTATGGCCACTTGCGGTATCGCTGCCGGTGCCAAGAAAGTAATGGAACACATGATGCAGAAAGCCGACGAGCTTCACATCCCCGCAGTCTTCACACAGACTGGATGTATGGGTTATTGCCACGCTGAGCCCACCCTCGAGGTGCGCGTTCCCGGCAAAGATCCCATCGTTTTCGGTCATGTCGACAACGACCGTGCAGATGAGATCCTCACCAAATACGTCCAGAACGGCGAACTGGTGGAAGGCATCATCCCCGTCAATTACGAAACAATAGACAAGTAAAGTTGAATCTGTCCGACTCGTCTGACAAGTCAGACCAGTCCGACTTTACAAAAAAACTAAATAACAATGGCAAAATACAAAATGCATATCCTAATCTGCGGCGGTACAGGATGCAAAAGCTCCAACAGCCTCCAGATTATCGAAAACTTTAAAAATATCCTTGCCGAGAAAGGTCTCTCTGACGACGTACAGGTTATCAAGACCGGTTGCTTCGGTTTCTGCGAACGCGGCCCTATCGTCAAGATCATGCCCGACAACACCTTCTACACCCAAGTAAAGCCCGAAGATGCTGAGCGCATCGTCAACGAGCACATCATCAAGGGTCGTAAAGTTCCCGATCTGCTCTACACCAATCCTGAAAACAAAGAGCATGTTAGCGACTCGAAGCACATGGACTTCTACAAGAAGCAAATTCGTATCGCTCTCCGCAACTGCGGTTTTGTAGATCCCGAAAACATCGAAGAGAGCATCTCCCGTGGTGGTTACGAAGCTTTGGCAAAGTGCCTTACCGAGATGACCCCCGAGCAGGTTATCGCCGAGATGAAGGCTTCTGGCCTCCGTGGCCGTGGTGGTGCTGGTTTCCCCACAGGTTTGAAATGGGAACTCTGCGCCAAGAACAAAGCCGACCAGAAATATGTCATCTGCAACGCTGACGAGGGTGACCCCGGTGCATTCATGGACCGCTCCATCCTTGAAGGTGACCCCAACAGCATCGTCGAGGCTATGGCTATCTGCGGTTACGCTATCGGAGCCAGCAAGGGTCTCGTTTACATCCGTGCTGAATATCCTCTTGCCATCGAGCGTCTTAAAATCGCCATCAACCAAGCTCGTGAATACGGTCTCCTCGGCGAAGACATCCTCGGAACAGGCTTCAACTTCGACATCGAGCTCCGCTATGGTGCCGGTGCTTTCGTCTGTGGTGAGGAAACAGCTCTTATCCACTCCATGGAAGGTCAGCGTGGCGAGCCCACTCTGAAACCTCCATTCCCCGCTGTCAGCGGATACATGGGCAAGCCCTCTAACGTTAACAACGTCGAGACTTTCGCCAATGTTCCCGTCATCATCACCAAGGGTGCTGAATGGTTCAGCAGCATTGGAACCGAGAAATCCAAAGGTACCAAAGTTTTCGCTCTCGCTGGCCAGATCAACAACGTGGGTCTTATCGAAGTCCCCATGGGTATCACTCTCCGTGAGATTATCTACGAAATCGGTGGTGGCATCAAGAACGGTCGCCAGTTCAAGGCTGTCCAGACCGGTGGTCCTTCCGGCGGATGCTTGACAGCTAAGCACCTCGACACCGCTATCGACTACGACAGCCTCGTGGCTGCTGGCTCAATGATGGGTTCTGGCGGTATGGTTGTCATGGACGAAACCAGCTGTATGCCCGCTATCGCTAAGTTCTACCTCGAATTCACCTGCGAGGAGAGCTGCGGTAAGTGCTCACCCTGCCGTATCGGCAACAAGCGCCTCTGCGAAATCCTTGAGAAAATTACCGACGGCCGCGGCACCATGGAAGACCTCCAGGAGCTCCGCAACCTCGCCGCTGTCATCAAGGACACCGCTCTCTGCGGCCTTGGTCAAACCTCTCCAAACCCCGTTCTCAGCACCCTCGACAACTTCTGGGATGAATATGTTGAGCACGTCGTCGACAAGAAGTGCCGCGCAGGCGTCTGCAAGAAACTCATGAGCTATGTCATCGACCGCGAGAAGTGCATCGGCTGCGGCAAGTGCGCCAAGGGTTGTCCCGTCGAGGCTATCAGCCGTACCGACTACACCGCCCCCGGACACAAACTGGCTTCTATGGTTATCGACAGCACCAAGTGTATCAAGTGCGGTGCATGTATCAACAACTGCAAATTCGGTGCCATCTCTATTCAATAAATGTCAGACCAGTCAGACTAGCGCGACTAGTCCGACAAAAAATTTAAGAATAAAAAAATGATTAATCTCACTATAGATAACAAAGCGATTCAAGTTCCCGAAGGCACCACTATTCTCAAGGCTGCCCGCATGAACGGTATCGATATCCCCACCCTCTGCCATTTCGAGCTTGACGGGATGAATTTTGAAAACAAACCTGGTGGATGCCGCGTCTGTGTTGTCGAGGTCAAAGGCCGCCGCAACCTGGCTCCCGCCTGCGCCACCGATGTCATGGAAGGCATGGAGGTTTTAACCCACAGCGCACGCGTCATCAACGCCCGCAAAACCGTTGTTGAGTTGATTCTCAGCGACCACCCCAACGATTGCCTCCAGTGCGAGAAGAACGGCGACTGCGAACTGCAGAGCCTCACCAAACGCCTTGGCATTAAGGAAATCCCCTTCAAAGGCGAACAATCACACTATCGCAAAGACAGCACCCTCAGCGTTTACCGCGACATGGACAAGTGCGTTATGTGCCGCCGTTGCGAGTCTATGTGTAACAAGTTTATGACCGCTGGTGCCCTTAGCGGTGTCAACCGTGGCTTCCAGGCCGTTGTTGCTCCCGCTTTCGAGCAGAACCTTGGCGACAGCAGCTGCGTCAACTGCGGCCAGTGCGTCCAGGTTTGCCCCGTTGGAGCCCTCACCCTCGTCGACGATATCGCCAACGTTATGGCTGCTATCGCTGACCCCACCAAGAAAGTCGTTGTCCAGACCGCTCCCGCCGTCCGCGTTGCCCTCGGTGAAGAGTTCGGCATGAAACCCGGCGAAATCGTCACCGGTAAAATGGCTGCCGCTCTCCGTCGTCTTGGTTTCGACCAAGTTTACGACACCGACTGGAGCGCCGACCTCACCATCATGGAGGAAGGCACCGAGCTCCTCGGCCGCCTGAAGAAAGCCCTCGCCGGCGAAGAGGTGAAACTGCCTATGTTCACCAGCTGCTGCCCCGCATGGGTCACCTTCTACGAGAAGAACTTCCCCGATCTGCTCGAGTACCCCTCGTCAGCAAAATCACCTCAGGGAATGTTCGGCGCCGTTGCCAAGAACTATCTTGCTCCCAAACTGGGTGTCAAACGCGAAGACCTCGTCGTCGTCTCCATCATGCCTTGCCTTGCTAAGAAGAGCGAGCGCGCACGTGAAGAACTCAGCGTGAACGGCGACAGTGATGTCAACTACACCCTCAGCACCCGCGAACTTGCACACATGATTCGTCAGTGCAACCTCGACCTCAACGACATGCCTGAGGAAGACTTCGACAGTCCTCTCGGTCAGTCGACAGGTGCCGCTGTCATCTTTGGTGCCACCGGTGGTGTTATGGAGGCAGCTCTCCGTACCGCTTACGAAGTCCACACCGGCAAAACCTTGCCAAAGATCGACTTCATGGAGACCCGTGGTTTCGACGGCGTCAAGGAAGCTACTATCGATTTCGACGGTTTCCCACTGAAGATAGCCGTCGTTTACAGCCTCGGCAACGCACGTAAGATGATGGAACAGGTACGCCAAGGCAACCCCAACGGCTACCACTTCATCGAGGTTATGGCATGCCCCGGCGGCTGCATCGGCGGCGCTGGTCAACCCTACCACCACGGCAACAGCGAAATCATTCGCAAACGTATGGAAGCTATCTACCGTGAGGATGCTGGCAAGCCCATCCGTAAGAGCCATGAGAACCCCGAGGTTATTGCCATCTACAAAGAGTACTATGGCGAACCTTGCGGTCACCTCAGCCACGAGCAGCTGCACACTCACTACTTCGACAAATCAGACAAACTCGAAGCTACAAAATAAATATAATCGTCGGACAAGTCAGACTTATCTGACTTGTCTGACTTGTCCGAAATAATAATAAAACAACAATGGCAAATATCAAATTATCTGAAGATAAAGTCAACGTTATCAAGGAAATTGCTAAATCCTTTGGTAACCGTGCCGGTGAGGTCATCAATGTCCTCCACCAGGTTCAGGGCAAATTCGGCTACCTCCCCGCCGAGGTTCAGGAAGTCGTGGCCCACGAACTGAATATCCCCGTGTCGCGCGTATACGGCATCGTTTCTTTCTACAGCTTCTTCACCATGGAGCCCAAGGGCGAACATCCTATCGATGTATGCCTCGGTACAGCTTGCTACGTGCGTGGTGCTGAGAAAGTTCTCGACGCTTTCGCTCGCGAGCTGAACGTCCAGATTGGCAAATGCACTGCCGACGGCAAGTTCTCTCTGAACACCCTCCGTTGCGTCGGTGCTTGCGGTTTGGCTCCTGTTGCCATGATTGGCGACAAGGTCTACGGCCGTCTGACCCCCGACCAGGTTCCCGGCATCATCGCCGAGTACAAATAAAAAACGGGCTTTTGCCCGCACTAAAAAAGAGCCGTTACTTAGTAATGGCTCTTTTTTTGTCAACAAATACCATTATAAAATGTGAGAGTGTTTGTAATAAAAGAATGCGTTTTTTTTCAAAAAAAATAGAATCATAGAGGACAAAATGTTGCCATGAGTCCGCTATGAGTCCGCTAAAGGTCCGCTAGGCGGTTCTCCAAATACCGGAGGGGAAAATATTGATGAGTCGTCATCATACTGCTATTCCAAGAATGCTCTTTATCTTTTGGAGGATGAGGATGCCAAAGGTAAGTGCGGCGTTCTCGTGGGCGGGAGAGGTGGCTGTGCCCTCAATATCGTGGATTTGGAGGTCGACATCATGAAGTCCTTTGGACAAGAGGAAATCATACATTCTCTGTGTGTTGGCGACGGGGACAGTAATATCGCGAGTGCTGTGGAAGAGCATAATCTGCTCGTTGCCCTTAGGTGTCCATCCTTTGCAGAGGTTGTCGCTGTCGAGGGCGGACATAAGGCTACGGGCAGAGATTGATGTGGTGTCGAGCAAAGCAGGAGCTATATAGTCCCCTATCGCCAACGAACCTACCATGGCGTCAATCTCGGGTCGTGTATATCTCTTGCTGAGAATCCACTCGTCGATGTGGCTTAGCACAGGTTCGAGAAACATGTCGCCGAAGCTTAGCCCTATTTGCTTAAACTCATTGTATGCGAGCATGACACTAATGACAGTACTAGGCATTCCAGCTATTGTGGCGTCGACAAACTGGCGATAGGTTTCGGGCAGATCGTATGAACCCGCTCCTGCAAAGGAGTATGTGATGTCGATGTCGGGATAACGCTCGGCGGCAAGGCACACAACACCCATTGCCGTTTGGCCGCCCTGGGAATAGCCTACATTGAAGAGCAGGTCGCCCCAACGGTAACCCATCTGGCTCAAAAGCCGCTTGGCGGAAAGTAATGCGTCGATGCATGTTTGGGCGTTGTAGTGAGCAAGGCAATAGGCTTGATGGTGATGTTCGGTGACGCCAAAGCCATAATAGTCGGCAGAGATGGTGATGAGGCCCATGCCCGTTACCATACTCTGCATACTAAGTTCTCCTCGGGAAGGGCATTGGTCGGCACGATAGATGGTGAAATGGTTGTAGAGCAACAACCCATTGGCAGGATTATTTCTGCTAACATCATCGCCCATAGTGATGGAACCCGAGAGCATTATCGGCTCACCATACGGATCGACAGAAGGATAGACAAAGTTGTAGACTTTCAAATGATTTGCTGTCAGATAGGTGGAATCCAGGATATAGGCGTCACCCATAGGCAAGTCGCCAGAGACCTCACCCTGTTGCGGGTCGGGGAGTTGAACGTCCTCTTTTGAGCATGAACAAATAACTGACAAACAAAGAAACGATAGAGCGAAAAAGAAAAGACTGCGTCTCATAATGGCATAATATAGTATTATTATTTTCGACTTGTCGGCAGCAATATCCACAACAAAAAAAACAGCAAGCACACAACACAAATAATTCTAAGAATCAATACATTCACAGAAGAAATACATAATTGAAACACTCATCTGCCGAAAAGCAAAATTAAACAAATAAATCGAAAAGGGCACATTCCGAAGAAAAAGTGTAATTTTGCAAAATACAAAACAGTTTATTTATGAAACAACTTCTCATGATAACACTATTTGCCGCAATGGCTGTATGCTGCGGGAGCAACAAGAATACCGAGCAGACTTCACAGGGGTCGGTGACAACTATCGGCGTGGAAGAATTTGCGAAGGTGATAGGCAAAAAGAATGTTCGACTTATCGATGTGAGAACTCAGAAAGAGTATGCCGAAACGCATATTGACGGCGCGGAGAATATCGATGTGAAAGATGCAAATTTTGCACAAAACATCAAAGGCATAAAGGGCAACGTGGCTGTATATTGCCGCAGCGGAAAACGTAGCATGATGGCTGCCGAACAGCTCTCGGCTCAGGGTTGCACAGTATACAACCTAGATGGGGGAATAATGGCTTGGCAGAAAGCTGGACGCCAGACAACAAAGGAATAAACATCTTCTGTAAAGAAACTAGATGAAATGCTACATATATTCAAAAGGACTCTGTCAAATATGAGTTATGAATTATGTAAAAACGTTTTTTAATTATGAAACATTTTTTCCTTACAGCGGCCTTATTACTCTTGTTTTTTAGCGCCAAAGCGCAATACCTCTACCCTGAACATTACCTTGAGAACGTCAGCTCGTTCTGTCTTGACTGTGGCGAGCCGAAAGCTATGCCACCAGAGAATTTCCCGCAACAATTTATGATGATGGTGGATGATAATGCTCTGAAGCGCATCAAAGGGGACATATACTTGCAAATTCTTATCGACTCGACGGGGCATGCCGCACTGCTTAGCGCTGACAACCAAACTAATGTCAGCTCGAAGAAACTCAAACTCGAACAGGCGATAAACTCAATACAATGGACGCCAGCTGGTGGAGAAGACGTAGCAAAGTACCAATCGGTACAACTGCTGATACAATTCCAAGACGACATGATGTATACACGTCGTCTCTCTATGACCATGGGCGACAAAGAGCCCGTCGATAGCAAAAATAGGCATGACAAATCGCATACCCACACTTTTAAAGTATACAATACTGCAAACTCCAGCCTACCGTGGAACATGTCGAGAGCCGTCGCCATCGATGCCTCGGGTGTTGTTTGGATGGGCACCGACCAAGGTCTCGTCCGTATGCAAAACGGTGGAATGTATGTTTTTAACCAGGAGAACTCGCCCCTGACTTCTTATCCAAGAAACAAAAAAGACCTGCACGCCATCATGGCATTGGATTTTGACAGCAAAGGACGGCTGTGGATATCGCAGGGATATGATCTGTTCCTTCTCGACAACGAAAAATGGTGGAAATACTTCAACAAAAGCAACTCCCCCGTCAACTGGTGCACAGGTTTCAATTACGACAAACAGGGAAACCTGTGGGTGCCCACATTCCACGGCGCACACCGGTATGACAACGGTAGCTGGACAACGGTAGACTCCACAACCCACCCCCTACCCTCCAACAACATCATGGCCATCTACGCCGACAGCCGGAACCGACTATGGATAGGGTCGAGTAAAGGCAGTCTGATGGCAGAGGGTGACAAACTCGAGACATTCGAGGACACACCATACTCAATAAAAGAGAAAACCCTATCGAACATTCTGGAAGACGGGAAAGGCAACATTTGGCTCGCGATATACGGTGCAAACGACGAGCCAAACACAGCACTAATGCTATACGACAACGAGGGGAGATGGCACGAATACATTTGTCCTTTGATCAGAAAATGGAGGACAGAGACTATTTCCGACATTGCGCTCAACGAGAAAAACAATGAACTCTGGATCTCGGTATATCACATCGGTCTGCTTCTTTTCCACACCGACACTGAGGAATGGGAACTATATACTCCCGACAATTCCAATCTCCCTGACGCCTACATCGAAGACATCGAGCTCGACAACAACGGAAAACTGTGGGGAGCCACATTCGGAGGAATTGTAACAGAAGAGTGAGTGAGTGATGACATAACGCGCATCGCTGATTATAAATCATATTAAAAAAGCCTATCATGACAACCATAATACAAACCCTTAACAGTTGGATTTGGAGCCCCGCATTGGTTGTGCTTTGTCTGGCCGCAGGCTTGTATTTCTCGTTACGCACCCGTTTTGTGCAAGTTCGCCGCATTGGCGAGATGGCACGCCTACTTTTTGGTAGTGCCGGTAAAGAGAAAAAGGCTGACGGAGAAACAGACCGTGGCAAGAAAGCGGGAAAGAAAAAAGTTGGCATAACCTCGTTTCAAGCTTTCGCCATGGCCCTTTCGGGACGAGTGGGCACAGGAAATATTGTTGGTGTAGCCACAGCCATAGGTTTCGGGGGACCTGGTGCAATAGTATGGATGTGGCTGATAGCTTTTTTTGGTGCTGGAAGTGCCTTTGTCGAAGCAACACTTGCACAGATATATAAAGAAAACCACAACGGTCAGTTTCGTGGAGGTCCCGCCTACTATATAGAGAAAGGTCTCAGAAGTCCATTCTTTGGCATGTTCTTCGCCGTATTGGCTGCTTTGGCATGCGGGGTCTTCCTGCCTCCGGTGCAATGCAACGGCATAGCCCTCTCCTGCTCACGCACTTTCGGCATCGACACATGGGTTGTGGGTCTTATTGTGGCTTCCTTGATAGCTCTCGTCATAATAGGAGGTGTGAAACGCATAGCCAACGTGGCTCAGATTGTCGCGCCAATGATGGCATTGATATATATTGTACTCTCCTTTGTGGTTCTCGCCGTCCATTGGCGTATAGTGCCTGAAGTTTTTATGCAGATGCTTTATGGCGCCGTAGGTGTCAACGAAGTGGGAGGCGCCTTGCTGGGCAGCACAATAGCATGGGGAGTAAAACGAGGCATATACAGCAACGAGGCTGGACAAGGAACAGGACCCATCGTCGCAGCGGCAGCAAAAGTGAGCCACCCCGTCAAACAAGGACTTGTGCAGGCTTTCTCGGTTTACATCGACACCCTTCTAGTATGTACCGCAACGGCGGTGATGATTCTTGCTTGCCGCACATATAACATCATCGACACCGTGACGCCATTGGGCGACGGTACCGCAGCGGTAACCTACCTCTTGCAAAACGACACAGCGCCAGAGGGAGAGCCAGGTGTGTTCTACACCACACAAGCGCTTGGTACCGTCATAGGCACTCGCGCTGGCGACGTTATAATCTCCATAGCTCTTTTCTTTTTCGCTTTCACAACCATCATGGCTTACTACTACTATGCTGAAACCAACCTCGTATACCTCTTCAACCGACACCGCCGTCGTAGGTTGCTGCACCATCCCGACCGTCTGGATGAGCTAGAGCGCGCCGACGCTGTCTTTGGCGACGACAGAGGCGAGAAGGTAGTAATCTGGATACTACGCATAGGGACAATAGCATCTGTCTTCATTGGCTCTTTGGCGGGAAGCGGAGTGATATGGATGGTGGGTGACATCGGCGTAGGTGCTATGGCGTGGATAAACATAGTATCCATACTATTACTCTCGCCACAAGCCTTGCGGGCGCTCAAGGATTACGAAAAGCAGAAGCGTGAGGGGATTGAGCCCGTTTTCCGTCCCAAAGAGTTGAATATTCGTCACGCCGAATACTGGTCGGGAAGCCAATCCTAACGACGGATTGAGGTTAAAACAAACCACCATCTTCGATACACAACAGGCTATGTTTGCGGCCAATACCGCCGGCATAGCCGGTTAGTTTTCCGTCAGCACCCACAACACGATGGCAAGGAACGATGATAGAGACGGGATTGCGGCTTATTGCCCCAGCGACAGCTTGTGCCGAGCGACAGCCAATGCGTTTGGCTATTGCTCCATAGGTGACAGTTTTGCCATAAGGTATTGTCAGCAACTGGCTCCATACTTTCTTTTGAAACGGCGTGCCTTCAAGTCTTAATGGTGGTGCCTGGGTTGTATCGGTCATTCGCCCACTGAAATATATATCAAGCCATTGGGATGTTTGTCGGAACACAGCCAAATCTATAGCATCGTCGACGTCATCAACCTCATTTACAAAATGTAATCCCGTCAGCGAGATGCCATCAGAGGATAGCTCGATGGTGCCAATAGGGCTGTGATAATGCATGACATATACCGCAAGTTGGCGACTATTTGATATCTTTTCTCGGCTCAACATGGATTGTTATATGTGTTGTTTCGCCAAAACGCGCCTTCAAGGCATGCTCTATCTCGCAGGCACGCGAATGGGCGGTTTTGAGTGGAATGTCGCCATCCATGCGTATATGCAGTTCAATGGCATATCGGCTGCCAATGCGGCGGGTACGCAGATGATGAGGGTCGCCAACATCGTCGAAGGTGGCGACAATGGTCAGGATTTCCTTCTCTATGTCGTCGGGCAGCGACGCCTCCAACAACTCATCAAGCCCCTGTTTCATCGATTTCCATGCTGTGCGAAGAATGAACAACGATACAACAAGGCCAGCCAAAGGATCCAACACCGTCCATCGCTCGCCCAACAATATGGCGCCACCAATGCCCGCCAAAGTGCCCAGCGACGACAAGGCGTCGCTGCGATGATGCCACGCATTGGCCTCGACAACAGACGAATTAAGCGCCCTACCCCGCCTTAATGTGTATTGATACACCAATTCCTTAAGCACTATGGACGCCAATGCCGCCCACAAGGCAAGCAAACCCGGCGAGGGGAGCGATCCTCCCTCATACCAAAAAAGCAACATAGTCACGGCTTTCCAACCTATTCCCAAAGCCACAGCCGCCAAAGCAAGACCGATAAGTGTTGTCGCCAAGGTCTCATATTTGCCATGACCATAATCATGTCCGACATCCTCGGGTTTTCCACTTATGCGAACAAAAATCAGAACAATAGCGTCGGTCAAAAGGTCGGAAAGCGAATGCACGGCGTCGGCAATCATTGCAGCGCTGTGGCCAACAATGCCAGCGACAAATTTGAATACCGTAAGCAGCACATTAGCGGCGCTGCCGACAAGTGTTACCTTATATATCTCATGTTCCCTGTTCATTTCCTTTGTCATTTTTTCAGCAGATTAAATATCCCAGCCACGAGCATGCAAAAACTAACGCCACAAGCTCAATAAAATTGCACATCGCAACTTTTTTGCACAACAAAAAAGAGAGAACCAGATGAATTCACAGAATTTGTGTATTTTTGCATTCGAAAATGGATAACTATTACATATCTTTCGCACCCTTGCAAGGCTACACTGACGCCGTATACCGCAACACGCACCATAAGCATTGCGGCGGTGTCGACGAATACTACACACCTTTTGTGCGCATTGAGAAGGGTGAGACTCGTCGCAAAGATGTGCGCGACATAGATCCCACTGTTTGCGACGGCACGCCAACTGTGCCTCAAATCATTGCCGCCAGCAGAGACGAATTTGCCCAACTATGCGACGCGGTTCAATCTCTTGGATGGAAGCGCATAGACATCAACATGGGGTGTCCATTCCCATTGCAAGTCAAGGCCGGGCGTGGCTGCGGCCTCCTCGCCCACCCCGACGAGGTTGAGCGAATAGCACTAGAGATACAGAAAAGGAAAGAGGTTGTCTTCTCGGTCAAAATGAGGCTGGGGCAGAACAGCAGCACAGAAGGTTTAGACATTTTGCCAATATTGAACGACCTGCCGTTGCTGCATATCACCCTTCACCCACGGCTGGGGACACAACAATATCGTGGCGAACCAGATTACGACGCTTTTGCCACATTTATTGAAAACTGCGGACATAAAGTCGTT
Source organism: uncultured Bacteroidales bacterium (assembly GCA_900316965.1). Lineage (GTDB taxonomy): Bacteria > Bacteroidota > Bacteroidia > Bacteroidales > P3 > Colimorpha. The sequence continues at coordinate 116,818 of ONEY01000002.1, read as the reverse complement.
TACAATGGTGATATAACGGCCAAGGAGCAAGCCGACAGAATCATGAAAGAGTATCCAAAGCTGAAAGGCGTCATGATTGGCCGAGGATTATTGTCGAAACCATGGCTGCTGAGCGACAACGAGCCTCTTTCAATGATTAAAGCCATGCATGATGACATTTACGAACAGGCACGTAAAAACCTGTGCGGTGACAGCCAGATACTTTCACGCATGCACGCGTTTTGGGAGTATATCGACATCGACAAGAAAATCCATAAGGCAATAATGAAGAGCGGATCTTTGCGTCGCTATGAAGAGGCTTTGGCAATGTTAAGTACAACGAAAGGTGTGACCACAACCGGAAAAAACTAACGTAGTAGACACAAAATACCACATACAACATATTGACATTCAACATAAGGTAACTTTTTCTTCATAAAACCTTCGATGTATTGTTTTTTTTGTCTACATTTGCATTTCGTTTATTAACCCTAAAAAGAAAAAAGCATGAAAAAGTATGTTTGCAAAGTGTGCGGCTACGTTTATGACCCTGCCGCCGGCGACCCCGACAGCGGCATAGCCCCAGGCACCGCCTTTGAAGATCTCCCCGCCGATTGGAGTTGTCCTCTCTGCGGTGTGGGCAAAGACGATTTTGAACCAGCCGAGTAAAAAAATGAGCGGTGGCAGAATTCTGCCACCGCTTAACATTTTTGAGGTATGAGTCCGCTATGAGTTCGCTAAAAGACCCATCTGAACATTATAAACCGAGTACCGAGGCACCTTGTTTATAGACAATGTCGCGAGGGATCTTGGCGTCGCGAATGGCGTCGAGGTCCTTCTGGAGGTCAGCGCTGATTTTGCCGTTCTTGTCGCTATAGGACTTGGCGGCGGCCATATCGCCCTCGCCTTCCATAGCGATGATGATGGCAGCCCAACCACGAGCGGCCTCGCGAGCCTTCTCAACATTGATAACATATTTGCCCTGAGCGTTGCGGCTGAAGGCGCCATGCTCTAAGAAGTAGTTGTAGCACATGATGTTGGCAACGCCATGAGCCTCGGTGGCGCCGAAACGTACCGAGCGAAGGATGCCGGCGATGAAAGTGATATAGTTTTGAGCGACGGTAGTGTTGGTGATCAAGCCACGTTCGATGAGCTGCTCGGTGAGGAAAAGGCCACACACGTCGGCTTTGGCCTCTTCCCAAGCGCTATACTGGGCGCCGAGAGCCTGACGGCAGGGGATGCCAGTGGTGACGGTATTCTTGATGCCCAAACCGTGAGCGACCTCGTGGTAGCAGGTGTTGCCGAAAAAGGCGTTGAAGGTGACGCTGTCGACCTGCTCGTCGCAAACCATAAGTTTGGCGATAGGAATCATGATGTTGTCGAATTTAGCCTTCATGGCATTCTTGAGCTGAAGGCGGCGGCTACCTTTGGCCAGCTGCACACGCTCGTCGTTGGGCAGGTTGATAGCGATGGTCTTGCTACCCGCATTGCAGTCGCCACCATAGTATACGACATCGTAAACGTTGATATCGCAATCGGTGCCGGGAACCTCTTTCTTGTATTTTTCGTCGCAGGGCAGGAGTCTCTGCATTTCGGGCAGCATGGCGGCGAACTTGCTCAGATCGTTGCTCCATTGCTCATCCTTGATGAGGACATAGGCCTCTTGAGAGCATTTCAAGCCATGCAGGGCGTCGTCGTAGTTCTCGATGGGGCCGACAACAAAGTCAAGTTTGCTGTCTTTCATATCCATCCACACCATGTCGCTCTCAAAGTAGTCGTCGGTGCGGAAAGCCTCGCGACGGGCGGTGAGGTATTTCTTCAAGCCCTCATTCTCGGCCAGGGAGATGGCCTTTTCGAGAAGAGCGTCGACTTTGGCTAGTTGCTCCTTGTAAGCCTCGTGATAGGGAAGCACATAGAGCTTACCCTCGGCATTGCGGCGGATGAGGCTGTATTGGCTGTTTTTCAGAGTGTCGTCGAGGGCGGCGAATTCCTCCTCAGTCATGTCGGCAGGATAGAAGTTGGCACCCTTGGGGCGCTCGCCATAGCCAGGGATGAAAGGTTTTTCGCTGTCGAGACGATCCCAGGCGCCATACTGCAATTCGGCGAAAGCACGGATAGCAGGGTCTTTGATGGTGTCGAGCGATTTGCGGTTTTCGTTGCCGAAATACTGATCCCAGTAAATCTCATCCATGATTTGGCTAATCTCGATGAAGATTTTGACGATTTCCTTCTCGTTGGGCGAGAGGGTGTTGATAAGATCTGACGTCAATGCAAATTCAGCATATTCGTCCACTTTCTGCTGTATCGCAGATTCGCTGGCTTGCTGTTTTCCTTTGCAAGCCACAGCCATTAGCATTGTTGCTGCCATAGCAAAAATAAGCGTTTTTTTCATTGGTAGATATAGATTATAAATTTGTCATTCGTTAGAAGAACAGTTTCATCCCTTCAGAATTTGGGATGTGTGATCTTTGGTGTTGACCTTACCTATAGCGTCGATAATAACGCCTGATTCATCAATCACGTAGGTCGTCCGCAGGGTTCCCTCGGTAACCTTGCCATACATTTTCTTCTCGCCCCAAGCCTCGTAAGCCTTGAGCATGACAAGGTCGGTGTCGGAGACAAGATGGAAAGGCAGGTTGTATTTGGATATAAAACGCTGATGGGAAGCCGCGCTGTCGCGGCTAACGCCAAGCACGTTGTAACCCAGGGCCAGGAAACGCTCATAGTTGTCGCGCAAATCGCACGCTTCGGAGGTGCAACCGGGAGTGCTATCCTTGGGATAAAAATAGAGGACAAGCTTACGGCCGGCAAAATCCGAAAGTTTAACGACGTTGCCATTTTCGTCAACGCCCTCAAAATAAGGTGCTTTGGTTCCTATTGCTAACATATAATACCTTTTTAGACGAAATGCAAATATACAAAAAAAAGTCAAATCCAATATTTTAATGTAACTTTGCATTATATATACATCCTTTCAACAACAACGCTACAATATTATATACCATTGAAATACAAGGCTACCAACAATATTATTACATTATTAATAGTCGCTTTTCTGTGCGTCTCGTGCCGTTCGGTTGAGCCTCCAGCGCCCTATGGAGCCTGTCCGACGGCAAGCCAAATTGCGTGGCAGAGAATGGAGATGAACATGTTTTGCCATTTTGGGCCAAACACCTTCACCGACAAAGAATGGGGCGACGGAACCGAGTCCGAGGAGCTTTTTGACCCCACCGACCTCGATTGCAACCAATGGGCGGAGACAGCGAAAATGGCGGGCATGAAAGGCATTATTGTCACCGCAAAACATCACGACGGTTTTTGCCTTTGGCCGAACCCTCATAGTACCCACACAGTACTTAGAAGCCCTTGGAAGGATGGCAAAGGCGATCTGCTCGTCCTGCTTCGACAAGCCTGCGACAACAACGGCCTTAAGATGGGCATATACATATCCCCCTGGGACCGCAACGCCCCAACTTACGGCACGGAAGCTTACAATGAGACCTTCCGGCTTACGCTCCAAGACGCGCTGTCGCGTTATGGCGAAATCTTCGAGCAATGGTTTGACGGCGCCAACGGCGAAGGTCCGGCAGGCAAAAAGCAGACATACGACTGGCCTCTGTTCAACAGCACAGTAAAAAGCCTGCAACCCAACGCCGTTATATTCAGCGACGTAGGTCCAGGATGCAGATGGGTGGGCAACGAAAACGGCGAAGCCGGCGAAAGCTGCTGGTCGACGCTTAACATTGACAACTTCACACCCGGAGCCGGAGCTCCTCCTACCGACACCCTCAACCAAGGCAACCGCAACGGGAACCTCTGGGTGCCCGCCGAAACCGACGTCAGCATTAGGCCTGGATGGTTTTATCATCCCAACGAGCACCCCAAAAGTTTGAAAGAACTGCTGAGAATATACTACACCAGCGTGGGGCGCAACTCACTATTGCTCCTCAACGTACCTCCCGACCGACGGGGACGTATACCGGAGGAAGACTCCCTACGGCTTGCGGAATTTCGCGACGCCCTCGACACTATCTTTGCCAACAACCTGGCCAGCGACGCGAAAATAGAAGCCACGAACATTCGCGGAAACAACGAAGAATATGGCACCGACGCTCTCGTCGACAACAATTTCAACTCCTATTGGGCCACCGACGACGACATACTCACGCCAACACTCACAATCACTTTTGACAAAGCGGCGACATTCAACAGAATAGTGCTGCAGGAATATATACCTCTTGGGCAACGCATAGAACGCTTCCACATAGAGTACAAAACCCCTTCCGGCAAATGGGAGACGCTGACAACAGCCACAACCATAGGATACAAGCGAATCCTCCTGTTCACGACAACGACAACAGATGCAATAAGAATAATCATCGACCAGTCGCTAGCTTGTCCCACTATCAACGCCTTAGGCATTTATCTTGATGAATATGATGCTTTTGGACAAGACCCTATCGAAGATTAACGAATTAACAATGTACATTTTACCTATATACTCATAAAGACCACTTGAATTCTTATCATGAAGAACACCAGATATAAAATACTATTATCGATAACGCTACTCTTGACCCTATTTTGCGGCAACCTTCACTCGCAAGAGACCACCGGCATACAAGGCAAAGTTGTGGACGCCAATACCGGAGAGGCTCTCCCCTTTGTCCAGGTGGGCTTTGTTGAGAGCACCATAGGGACCACGACCGATATGGACGGAAAGTTCCGAATCACAAATACAGCAGGATACGACTCCGTGCGATTCCAGATGATGGGGTACAATCCAACAGGGTTGCGCATAAAGCGAGGCATTGTGAAGAAAAATGTAAAGATATCGCTATCGCCACGCTCCAACGTCATGAAAACCGTCGAGATAAAAGCCTCAAAACGCAAGCGCGCAAAATACCATCGTCGCAACAATCCCGCCGTAGAGCTTGTAAAACAAGTTATTGACCACAAAGACAACAACCGCGTTCAAGGCTTTGACCGCTACAGTCGCAAAGCATACGAAAAGACCACCCTTGCCCTCGACAACTTCTATCCTGACTTCGAGAACAAACGCATTTGGCGGAAACTCAATTTCCTTGAAAAATATATAGACGAAACGCCATTCGACGCCACACCCATCCTCACCATCTCGATGCGAGAGAAAATGATGCAGCAGTCGTTCAGCAAAAAGCCGAAACATGACCGCACCCTCATCAAAGCCAAACGCATGGAAGGTATCGACCAAGCCCTTGGCATAGACGGCATTGAGCAAAGCCTCAACTCTATGTTCTCCCCTATCGACATATACGACAATGACATAGAGATCATGCTCAACCATTTCACAAGTCCTCTCAACACAACCTTGGGCACCACTTTCTATCGATTCTTCATCACCGACACAGTCGAAGTTGACGGAGTGAATTGTGTGGAGCTCTCCTTTGTGCCATCCAACGAACGCAGCTATGGTTTCACAGGACAAATGTACATCACGCTCGACAGCAACTATGCCGTTAGAAAATACAGCATGACAGTATCAAAATATGTCAACCTCAACTTTGTTCGCGACCTCACCATTGTTCAGACCTTCAAAGACATCCTTGCCGACAACGATTCCTCGGCCTCGACAAAGAGTCTTCCTCCAAACTCACCACGCTATATCCCCGACCGTTGCGATGCCTACGGGCGCCTTTCGGTCAACAAGCGCATACAAGAGGTTTACGTACACCAGGTGCGCGTATACTACGACTATGACGCCACCGACAATGCCCAGATGCTTCCCGACAGCTTGTTCCCCAAATTTGTACACACCGCCACAGCGCCAAATCCCAAATGGCGGCGAAAAGTGTGGAACAGCGAACGTCCCATAACCCTGTCGGCCAAAGAGACAGTAATAGACAGCCTCCGCTACGAGCTAGCCCGACTTCCAGAATTCCAATTTATAAAGAAGACCACCAATCTGTTCCTCGTTGGCTACATTCCAACATCATCGGTACGCGAAGAGAGCCGTTTCGACATAGGACCTATCTTCAACATGCTAAGTTTCAACCACGAGGAGGGATGGCGAATACGATTGGGCGGCATGACCACAGCGGCTCTCAACAAGCGCAACTTCCTTGACGGATATGTCGCCTATGGTTTCCGCGACAAACGTCCCAAATTCTACGCCACACTCATACACTCCTTCAACGACAAAGAGAAAAACTCGTACGATGGCATGTTAAGTCAGCTAAGCCTGATGGCCAGCTATGAGCTGGAGTCGCCCGGACAAAGCTTCGGCAAAGTGACCCGCGACAACATCTGGCGTTCCAACGACCGTCCACACAGCGTGCAATATGTCTCGCAGGCTGCCTTGCGCTACCAAAAGCAATGGCGCAGCAACATCAACTTCGACACTTGGCTGGCGGCACGACGCTACGAACTGGCCGGAACTCTGCAATACCAACAATACCAAAACGACGGCTCGCTGCGCAACCTAGAGAATTTTGCCGAAGCCGAATGGATGGCAAGCATGGGGTTCCGTCCCGACCTAAGTCCCGAGAACAGACGTCCTGGCAACGCCGGAGCCTTCAGCCTCATGAAAGACGCGCCCTCTATCAGCATAACACACAGGATGTCGATACTTGATATAGGGTTGCGTTTCCAACGTACCGATTTCGCCGCCGAAAAGAGGTTTTGGCTCGGTTTCTTTGGACATATCGACACCCGCCTACAGTCGGGTATGGTGTGGGGACGCGCTCCTTACACACGACTATGCTTCCCTAGCGCCAACGACGGGCTCTACATTACCGAGAACGCCTTCAACACCATGCACCCCATGGAATTCATCGTCGACCAATATGTGTCATTATTTGCCACATATCACCTTAAAGGATGGATTTTGAATCATATACCACTAATCAACAGGCTTAGGTTGCGCGAAGTGGTCAGTTTCAACATACTTTACGGCGGCTTATCGGCAAAAAACAACACCATTGTGTCGGGCAACGAAAATATCGAGCAGATGGCAGGCCTTTTCAAAATGCCCGAAAACACCCATGCCTTAGGCGAAAAACCATACATGGAATTCAGCGTCGGTGTGGAGAATATACTTAAATTTATCCGCATAGACTACTGCCGACGCATATCATACAACGAAGGCATGACACCAAAAGAGATGAGTTTCATCAAAATAGACTTTAAATTCACACTATAATCCCTTTGATTGCACAACAACCGCCTTTCAGAAAAGGGAACTCATAATAGAAGCAACATAAAGAAAGATTCAAAGAAAAAGAAAAAACAAATAATCATGTCCAGATTAATAAAATTAGTTTTTCTTGCCGCCTCTCTCTTCTTCGTCAACAATACCTTTGCCCAATACGACGAAGAGGAAAACGAATTCCGACAATATACCAGCTGGGGTGTGTCGTTTGGTCCCAACATCACCAACTACAACCTGAAAATGGACAGCGGACAAGATGTGCCCGACAGAGTGAGCCCATCGATAGGCGCCGAAGCCGGCATACAACTAGACTACCATATCACCGAGCTGTGGGGCATTGAACTCTCCACATCGGCAAACATGGAGCATATCGTACTCCATAAAGACGACATAGAGCCACATTTGCTCACCTTTGGTTTAGACATAGCCGTTTTGGCGACAACGTGGCGCACAAATCCTATGAGTGGGCTACAACTGGGCATAGGACCATACTCTCATTTTGTGATAGCCAACATAATGACAGGCACCTCAGCTATGGCAAATCCCTACTCGCGTGTTGTGGGCATAAATCCACGCACCAACGAACCGACATTCGCTCTGGGAAATTTCAACGCCGGATTGGAAATCGCCGCGGCGTTGAATTTTGACCCACAATGGGCCGTGCGCCTTGAGGTCAAATATGGCATCACCGACCTACTAACCACCGACATTCAGCGAATGTATGTCAGACCACTGAAAGTGACACTGATGGCAAACTATAAATTTAATACACGCCCCTAACATCTAACGCAACTCCCCATCGATAAAAAGGGTACACTATGCCATTGCAAGCCATATCATTACAATTAACGACATGAAACAACTATTTCTTTTCATAACATCGCTTTTAGTGTACGCACTCTCCTTTGGTCAAATAGCGACAAACCGGAACAATCTTGACATTGTAAAGAGCGTATATCTGACACCTGCAGGTGACGAGATGGGGTTACCAATACTGCACATGGGTCAATTTGGAGACCCTACAGGGCAGCTGTTGTTACGTTTCGATTTGCTCGAAGAGCATCCTGACGACCTTCGTTACCGTTTTCTGCACTGCAATGCCGAGTGGAAGGTGGACAGTCTGGAATTGGCTGACTTCTTCAGCGGCCCTAACGAAATGCCCATAACCAACTATCAGTCATCGTTCACAACACTCAGAAACTACTCGAACTATTATCAGCTTCTCCCCGACCCTAGCGGCTATTTCCTAATTTCGGGCAATTATATCCTTGAAGTCTTTCCGACAGACTATCCCGACAGCGTTCTTTTCTCACGTCGTTTTGTGGTTTGCGAAGATATCGCCGACATCAGTGCCACCGTTGACAAAACAACTAGTGGTTACGGCAACGTCAACAACGACCAAGAGGTGTCGATAGCAGTCACACCGCAACGCAACAGCTTCTTGTTGCAGCAACCAAACTATTACCATGTCGTTGTTCAGCAGAACAGACGCGAAGATCTTAAAAGGACAATGCCGTTCAGCAACTACAGTGGAGAGTCGCTAGTGTACCGCTGGAAAAAAGAGAATGTCTTTCCCGGAGGCAATCACTTCCGTTATTTCGACATCAGCAACCTGCGTGCCGCTATGTATCACGTTGCCCGCATTGAGATGCTTGGCAACGATGTGTTTGCTTTCCTTCAACCCGACGATGTGCGTGGGCGAAAAGCCTACACGCAATACAATAGCCTTAACGGCGGAATGAAAACCAACATACGCGACCGCAACAATCCGCATATCGAATCGGACTATGTGTGGGTAAATTTCAGTCTTCCGATGGAACGTCCCTACCTCGACGGCAACATCTATATTGTCGGAGACCTAACATTGTGGAGCCTTGACGACAACAGCCGTATGGACTGGAATCAGAGATACAAAGCATACACCAAAAGGCTGCTACTTAAACAAGGATACTATTCTTACCAACTACTTTTCCTGCCAACGAATGAGTCGGAGGCAGAGACTTCGCGTATAGAAGGCGACCATGCCGTGATGACAAACACATACAACATTTTCGTGTATTACCGAGCTCCCGGTGCCAGATACGACCGCCTTGTAGGATTTAAGACAACCACACGATAACGAAAATACAAAGCGCCCCTATTTCCGCTCGACTATTAAGATACGCTTTGTCGAGCCTGTGACAGCAGCATGTCTCGAGGCACGAAGCCCCGCTATCCATAGGACTGCGCCTCTACTGTCACAAAGCAGCAATATACGCTCCTTCTCCGTCAAACTAATTTTGTTGTCGCTAAAGATGTCGCTAACCTTGCGACTTCCCTTCATACCAAAGGGCTCTATGCGGTCGCCGTGACGCCAATGGCGCAGCACTAGAGGGAAATGCAGCTTATCCATATCGAACCATGCCGTATCGGAATCAAGTGCAATTTTCGACGTTGGCACATAATCCGCAACAAAAAATTTCATCTCCGACACCTCGCATCTCACGACATCCTCCGCACTTAGTTCCACACTGTTGTCATCGATTTCATGTGCAAGATGGGTTATTATCAATCTGGCACGATCCTTCACAATTCTATGAGAGTGCGAGAAAAACTGTTTGCCGCTAATGCCATCCAAAGAATGGATTATATCGTCGACAACCGACGAAGAAAAGCCATAGGGACGAAGTATTTCAAACAGGTAGGTACGTATAGGAGAAAACCGCCGCAAAGCCTCGATGTCGACGTATACAGCGTCATCATTTTTGGTTACAACCTCACGCTCAACAGCTTCCACAGCCTTTGTAAAAATAGTCTCCGTTTCACGCAGGCAACGCATGTTTTCATCCATAACGCTGTCGAAGGCGGGAGAAAGCTGTCGCAACAAAGGCAGCAGCTGCAACCTTACGCGGTTTCTTAGATACACCGTCTCGCTATTGGTGTAGTCATCGACATAACTAAGGCCTTGTTTGCGAACATACTCATCAATTTCAGCACGCGATATTGATAGTAACGGACGTATGATACAACCATTGCGAGGTAATATGCCATGCAAACCCGCTATACCCGTTCCACGCATAAGGTTAATGAAAAACGTCTCTATAGAGTCATCCCTATGATGTGCTGTGGCAACGGTATCATAATTCTCCTCCAGTCTTATTTTTTCGAAAAAATCATATCTTTGTCTGCGCGCAGCCTCCTCTATTGATAGTTTGTATTGGACAGCATACTTCCGGGTATCAAATTGAGCCACATAGCATTTCACTCCATGTCGTGATGCCAATTGACGAACGAAGTTCTCGTCACGGTCACAATCGCCGGGACGGAGATGGAAATTGCAGTGAGCTATCCCAAAAGGAATGCCACAACGAGCCACGAGGTCGACCAGCGTCACCGAGTCTCGACCGCCACTAACAGCAAGGAGCACCTGTTGCCCTTGGGCATACAGGTGCTCTCGCTCAATATAGTTTTTAAATTTTACAATCACAGCATTCAGCGTTTGAGAACCATTTTGCGCATCAGGCGCTCACCGTCTTTCTCAATGCCGTAATAGTAGGTACCCGTTGTCAAATCACCACCATTGAAGTTGACGCTTTGGTTGCCATAGTCGTACGATTTAACGTTCTGGAAGACAAGGCGACCAAGTTCATCCATGACGAAGAACTTCACATCTCCCGCTGTTGGCAGATAGAAATCGATACGAGTAGTATTATCATACGGGTTAGGATAGTTCTGCTCGAGAGTCATACCATTAGAAGACTCCACGAAAGGAATAGTCAGGTAGTTGACGACATCGATACGTGTAGTGTGGTTGTTGGAAGAATCCGCGTCATCGAAGAGCAATCTTAACGAGCCGTTATAGGTTCTAGTAGGACTCTTGGGAACTTTGCCGACAAAGTCTACAGTTTCGATATTGCCGGGATGTACAGCTCTGTGAATGCCCTTCAGTTTGAGACTTGTTCCGTTGATAGTGGCTCGGAACTCAAGCTGCTGGTCGTCACGGCTTACCAGAGTACCAATGTTTTCATATTCCACACGCACGCGGCACGAGTCGGTACGATTCTCCTCCACCAGAGCTCTGATAGGTCTGAGGTCGACCCTGAGATTCTCAAATAGTTCTGTCGTATCATTACTTCTGTCGTTGTCGCCGTCGACATAGACATAAGCGGTGACATACTTGTAGAATTCACTATGAGCAGGCAGGACGTCGGGGAACTTGTAGTACAGCGAGCGAAGTGCCGGCAGAGCCATATCACCATGATAAACAGTTTCTATTCTTGTTGACGTATCCTTATAGTACCAGAAGCCAATCTTGAAGTCGTTAACAGCATGAGCACCTATGTTGTCGACAATAACCTGTATCTTAACTTGGTTTTGGGTTGTAGTGTCAACAACAATAGCACGAGCCTTAAGGTCGGTAATTGCCGACAAGCCTTCGACTTTCATTGCAACAGTATCATTGTAGGGATAATCATCATTATCCATTTGCACATAGGTCATAAGGTTCATGATACCCATCGATGAACGGAACTTCTGTTTAAAGGAATAGTTCAGATATTCGAAGGACTGCAAATCATGGCCAATAATCTCGTTAAAGTTGATAGTCTCAGTTACAGTGAAAGTATTGTTGTACACATACGATATTCTAGTAGACGAAACAGGAGACTGTCCATAGTTACGTATGCGAGCTGTAACGACAATAGAGTCACCAGCGATGCAACGTTCAAGAGGATTCATTATTCTCACCAAACCCATATCATTGTCGAGTGGCGAGAGGAAGAAATCGCTACATACCGAGTCGTTATCTTTATAGATATCCATATTTTCGACTGTATAAGCGCAAATCTGGAAGGTGTCGGGGAAGTCGTTCTTCACCACAAATGGAGTGGGGAATTCGAATATATCTGTTTGGCCTGGCAACAAGCCTTCAGTAGAAGTGTATGTACCAATCTTTGGCAAGTTGGCGCCATAAGGTAGATATGCAAGCTCTATTGAATGAAGAGTATCCAAACCAAAGTTCTTCACGACAACCCTTGGAGAGATAGTTTGGCCAAACTTAGGATGAGTAGGATATGTGATAGCGACAACACCAACATCAAGAGGACGGTCGGCACGACCAATCTTTATGTTGTCGAAAGCGACACCATCACAAACAGGAGAACCTGGAGCCACTTTGTATACAAAGCGGAACTGCAGTCGCTGCATGAAGTCGCTAGCAATAGTCTGCAACGAGAAACGACAGTAGTCATAGCCGTAGCCTGGACTTACAGTGTCCCATGACGAACCGGCATTGTACCACAGGGTGTCGTTACCAGATCCCACAGTAGCCCATTGTCCAAGATAGTTGAGATATTCGATACGTGTCAGGTGACCATCAGCCATATCCCTTGCCACCCACAGCTCAATGGTGTCGGGACGTATGGTAGCAATGTCGAAGATTGGAGTATAGGCATAGCTGACATTACCTGTAGCTGCGGCATTGACAAAACCACTTAGGTTAGTGGTAAGGATATTGGAATCGCTCACACAAGCGACGATATGAGGTTTGTTGGAGTGTCCCACCTGCCACAAGTTCTGGCTGAAAGGAGTATAGCCCTTAGGTATGAACCAGTCGAGGTTGCGCTCAAAGTCGACAGTATAATAGAGTGTACGCAAAGGCGAACGATAGTATTGATAACGAAGAGTGTCGTTCTTGACATACTCATCACCAGGAGCGGAAACATTAAGAATGAGGTCGGTAACACCTTCGGGGAACACACGTGCCGGAAGTTCGATGGTAGTGCTGTGACCCGGTTCGAGCAAACCTGTCCACTGCATGCTACCACGTTCCTGACCATGTTGATTATTGACATAGCGGTAGTTGACATCAGCATTAGTAATTGTTTGGCTACCCTTGTTAGCAATCTGGATAGTAACAACAACTGCCGAGTCAGAATAATAACCATACTTGCCTCCAATTTGTTGTTCGCGCGGGGAGACCACACGTGCTGCGGCGAGATCCACAACACGAGGAACATCCTGGACATACAACAGATAATCCTGTATCTGACCGAATTTCATTGAGGCAGTAGGCTCCTTCGGTGTGAAGACACCTTGCTGCAACTCGACACGCATACGCATATAGCCGGTACGCACATCCTCAGGAAGTTGGAATACAAATTTCTTTGGGGTTCCGCTGACAATAGTGTCACGATATATGATTTCAGTATAAGGATAGTCATATATCAACGAGTCGCTAGGATCCGCTGCGGAGTCAGGATTGTGGATTGGTGACCAACGGAACGAACCATCGCGGTCAACATCCACCCATACAGACAGCAAACCTTGAGTGGTAACGTCGTTTGCACGATCGCTATTCATACATTCAACGATCATGGTATCAACAGTACCCTTAGTCAAGTGGAGTGCACGGAATTGACCAAGATTCTGCATATTGCGGTTGCCGCAATAGTCAGTCAACAGAGTATCGACGATTGTTGGGTAATTGATAGACGCGTTATTGGTACTAGCGTTTGTGAAGTTCAGGTAGGTATGTCCTGCAGGAGAAACCTGGTTGTCGAGCGAGCTGAAAGCAACTCGGGTAATATCCAAGCCAGAACTATGTTCAAAATCGATCACAGGATAGACATTGTCGGGAACAGCATGGAAAGGAATTCTGTCGCGCAATGTATCGTTAAGGCGAATAATTTCATTTGGCATATCGGTCCATGTACGGAGACGGTAGGCTTGAGACGATGACCAGTTAGGTATGTTGAGCAACGAATCGAAGCGGAACACATATACCGAGTCGGGCTGGATTGTTGCCGTGCAGATTTCTCTCACACTCTGAACCATATTGTTCTGCAGGTTGTACAATTCGTACACCACAGGGATGTTGCTTTGCGGCTGGGTTCCGTAGTTGATAAGAGCCACCTTGACCGAGTCATGCGTCATATATACACGGTTGCCGACAGGCTCAACAACGTCGAGAACAGCCATATCGACAGGAACACGTGGATTGATATTCACATGGATTGGGCTGAAATAGCTTGTACAATTCTTGGCAATATCATTGCCATGCGCGCTCACACAACATAGGAAGTAAGTAGAGTCATGGAAATACTGAGGAGTCTCCCACCAGGTAGAGCGGTTGTAGTTGTTGACCATGTTACCCGTTGGGTGATAAGGAATCTGGTTAGAGTCACGGAACCACAAGATAGGTCTGTGGATCAAGCTAGCGCCATTAGGAGGTGTATCGGTCTGACTAGCGAAGAGAGTATCCCAAGTTGCATAAGGGATATTGATATCGATACCTATAGGCGATTTAGGAGTGTAGTAAGAGTTGTGGTTGACATAGTTTGTGGTGTCGTTATAAGACTTCCAGTCATATTGGTATTTCGACCATGCCCTTGCTCTTACGACAATATCCTTATCATTACCTGTAGGATACAGATTAGCCGTCTGAGCCATCTGGAGTATCACCGAAGCGTTAGGCTCAACGTCGACAGGCAAAGCCACAGACTCTTCCCACTGAACTGGCAGAGTAGACACCGTAATATTGGGTGTATTCAAGATAGCCTGGAATCCAACAGGCACCATAGTGCCGGCGGGGAATGTCTTACGACCCACATTCTTAAGTTCTACACCAACAGGAGTGTTGAAGAGTCGACAGCCACTATCGTCGTATACAAAGGTTTGCAAAGCTTGGAAGTTGTAAGCGGGGTCGAGGAAGAATTTCTGTTCGAGGATATTATTCTCAGGTACGCTGTCATTATCCATCGGAAATACCACAACGATAGTCTGAGTGTCGATGACGCCGAGAGGCATCACGATGAAGTTAGAGTCTATCACACTTTCCTGAGGCAGAAGCTCCATGATAGTGCGATCGGTGGTTCTCAGCAGTGGGTCGGTATCTTTGACATAAGCCCACCAACGGAGATTGCTTTCTGTCGAAGTACCGTCGTTGGTAAGTTTTGTAGTAATCCACAGAGTGTCACCTTCGATATTGACAGGAAGTATAGTGCTAAAGTAATCTATGAATGGTCTATAAATCTCGACAACAGCGATATTGTGGTTCTTACGGAAGAACTCATCAGCACCGATTGTCGGGTTAGGAATCTGAGGACGTATCTCATTGTCAATATCATTAGGAACCAAAGTATTATACTGGGCTTTTTCACAGAGGTTACCAATGGTAATGTGCAAGTCGGTCTCGGAGACAAAATAAGGTTTAATCTCGAGTGAGTTGTTATCTTTGTGGTTTTGCATACGCAATTCCTCAAGACTATTGCAAACCGTGCCCTCCCAGCTTGCCACACGATGCATGCGGTCGCTCCAGTAGTCATTGTAATCGCAGTTGCCGATGTTGGCAGCCATCTGAACGAAGAGAGCGTAGCCGGTACCATCATGACACAACAAGTTATTCATAATGTTGATCTCAGAACTTGTAGTACCCACATGAAGAGCGCCACTAGTCTGATTTGTCGAGAGTGTTGGGAAGGAGAGGCGACAACTGTTGAAGTACACATTCATCCAAGTACAGCTATCGACCCAGATGCCAGCGTTGTTGTTATTGTTCTTGCCATTAATAGCGCAAATGTTGCTAGCGACAAGGCTTGATGTTGCTCTGATAGTAGAAATGTTGACGAGTTTAATGCCCTGTTTCTGGCCTGAATAATTGTCGCTGATGACAATGTTGTTCTGAAGAACAGTGATAGGTCCATCGATCTGAGCCGCAAAGACACCAGTGAGGGCACGGTTAGCATTAGCACCCGTGGAGATCTGGTTCATAGCGATGTAGACATCGTTCACTTTTCTGAAATGCAGACCTGTGGACATGAAGTTGTGAATGGTATTATTGGTGACATAAACGCCCTCGCTGATACCCTCATAGCTTACCGAAGCTTTAATAGAATAGTAACCGCTATCGATTTCAGAATTGTTGACATAGAGAGTGTGGACATTATCGCCGACAACAATACAGGAGGCGTTATTATTGTTCAAACCACCCTTAACACGGACAACCACGGTATCGAAACGAATCTGGCTTGCGTTAGAGATCGTTATAACATTATTGTAGTTTCCTGTACCGCGCGAAAGGAATGTCATGCCCTCGAAGCCCACAAACTGTGCGCCATCAATATTAAGCACATAGTTGTCGTTGACAGTAGGTGCCGCATACAAAACGACAGACGATGGGTCAGTCAGGTCGCCTACAAAGCGCACTCTATTGATAGCCGAAACGCCGTCGACAGAGCCGAGAGTGACTGTTTCGTTGTATGATCCATTCTGGACAGCGAAGACAACAGGACCATCGACGCCCGCGTTGGTCAGTGTGTCGACAGCAGCGCCAAAAGTATGATACAATCCCGTGGGGCCAATAGCATAAGTACCGGCACAGAAACGGACATTAATCATTCTGACAATAGTGTCGTTGGTTTGGACAGTGTCGCCTGGCAGAGTCACAGCAGTACGAAGGTAGTGACGTCCGGGGGTGAACAGCTGCTTTGCCACTGTCAGATTAACAGTCTGGTTATGGCCAATTGTCGATGTACCATTGTAAACGCCATGCATGTCGTCAATCCAATAGTCGACAGTGAAACCGCCATTGATGGCCTGAACACCCATATTGCGGATAGCAACATTAATATCAGTGGTATCGCACGAATTGTATGTTGTAGAATCGGCATCAACCCAAGAGATATAAGCGTCGGCGTTAGGAATGCCGTCGATAGCAATGTATACAGGTTTGCGAGGTCCTTCGCAGCCATAGTCGAGGAAGCCGAAACGTATATCCGGACGGTTGGCAGAGCGGGAACCATTGCCAGTATAGTTTGCCAGGTCGGCATTGTTATCGTCGTTCTTGTACAAGACTCTATTGTTGCCACCATTGGTATAGCGAGTAATAGCGCCCTGCGAAACGGCAGGATTAATAGAGCGGGTAACCTGGACAACGATGTTGTCGACACCATTCCAATAGAAAGGAGTCGTGAGATAATGGTTAATCCAGCCCTTTTCGGCATTAGTGAGAGTGAGGCTAGATGCAGAATAATATGGTGTAACTGTCTGCCAGTTGGAATTGCTCGAGAATGTGGCAGAAGATGTGGTTCCCAATGAGATGACATAGTCAGAGAATGTCATCGTGCCTTCGGGGCTCAAAATAGTGTCAAGATAGAACGACAGGCTTTGGATGTTTCCAGCCGAATGTCCGGCCTGGATCAGATTGTCTGCCAGGAAAAGATACTGTTCTTTGACATATTTCTTTTTGGGGTTGTAGGGTGATGGGTAGGAAGATGCCGTTGTTGCAGAGGCAAGAGTACCCACATGCACGTTATTCAATCTGGATCCAAACGAGGATACGTAGAATGTGTCGGGCTCGTATAGGTAATTAGTAGTATATACATTGCAGGTATCAAGCGGATTCATATCTCTGTCGTACCATGCAAGAGAGTCGGCAGGAGGAACTATGGAGTGCAACACCGCGACATTACCATAGTTGACAGTGTCATAGGTTAGCACGTTGGGCAATCCCGGAGTAAACATCGAAGTCAAAGAGAGACGTACTGTGTCGTTGAAACTAGCGATGTCGGAGGAAATCTTATTAATCCACACCAGCACGTCGAAATCAACCGATGCTGAATTGACGGTGAAGTTTGGAACCACGCTGAATGTGTGGTTGATTGTCGCTCCCGGAGCGAGACCCGCGGCAATAGTGTCGCTGCAATATTGCAGAGCGTTAGCTTGTCCTGGGAATTGGACGTCGCCGACAATTCTGTAGTTCAACACCGCCATACCGCTAGCTTGCGTTCCACGGTTGTGAACAGTGATTGTAAGTGGCGACTGGCCCATTCCACAGCCATCGTTGATTGTGAATTCGTCGATAGCCATATCGACATCGGGATGGTTGATGAGATGTATGTTGACAGTAGCCACATCACCAAGGCAGCCATTGTCGCGGAAACGCACAAGGTTCTCGTTGGTGCGGCCAAGTGTCATACGATGGTTGTCGTCAGCTATCTGCCAACGGTTGACAGTGTTCGAAAATGATGCATTCGGCGAAGGCCACGATTTGCGATACACACCTGCAGCGGGAACTGTGTCGATAAACTGTATTGCTGGTCCATACCAAATAGTTTGAGGCACGTTAAGAGCTGTCCACTGAGGCTGTGTAAGTATACCATTGATAGCGACAGCATCCCTAATCAAACCTTTTGATTTGTATATAACACCAATGTTGCTGTTCAGCTGGCACTGTATTCTCTTGTTACCGCCAATAGTGATTGTAGAGTCAACATTGTTGATACCGGTTCCAAACTGGACAACGAGAGTTTGACCAGGCATGATGGTGACGTTAGGCATGCGGAACGCATTGCGCAAAGATGAGGTGTTGCTCACTGTCAGTATAGTGTCGCCAAACAGATTGGCAGGGTAATCACCAATATTAGTAAGCTCTATCGAGAAATCGGATGTGGAATTCATCCACAAAGGCATAGGATAGGTAGCGCCCGGTTGATTACGTTTTATCTGAACTTCGGTAATCTTAACCAAAGGATAGTCGCGTTTTTGACGCACATAGAAGGTTGTGTCGTTGTAAAGGGGATCTGTTGTCAACGTGTTGCCAACCCAGAAGTGATTGTCATCGGTGGGCGACTTATACCAATAGATTGACGACTGATGGCTGTAGCTTGAAGTATAGACGTTAGAGTACCAAGTCTGTATGTTACCCGTCACGCTTACTGTTGCAGAATCACCATAATCAGAGTTTACATTAACACTGGTTGGGGCAGGGAAATTATAATGTGATGTAATAGTGGTGAACGATGTGTCGTTGGCCGGGTTGGGGTCGATGGTGGAAGTAAACCAAGTGTAAAGAGTGTAGGTAGTGTCGTTCATACCCTGTGTTGGGAATGGAAGAGTAACACCCGTGTTGAAAACAATAGTGTCGTTGGCAGGAATCACGCGGTTGATAGCAATATTTCCCGAAGCTCCAGGAACCAACACACCAGGAACTGTGGAACGGGAATACGAGAGTTGTACCGGCGTGGTTGCCGTTGCAGGGTCATAGGCATTGACGCCTGTGTTTTTGATTACAACAATAAGAGGTGCCGCTGTAGGAGCCACGCAGTATTCATTGTAAGGCTCAACATATTCGAAAATCTCAAAATCGTAAGGCAATGCCGAGAACTCGAAAGCACCAACACAAGGAGCCGTGCTGTTACGGGCGGTACCAAAGATGTCATTCTGCACCTCGGCGAAAGCAATACCATGCTCTTTCACATTTTGGCTATATGAGCGCAAGTCGGTGGGATAGCTGTTAAGGAATGCCGGGTTGACATTTTGAGAGTTGGCGTCCATAGCACAATGTGATTGCCAGTTGGCCATTGTGAAGCAGTTGATACCATCATATTTGTTAAGAACGGGGCTCAAGCTATAATATATATTGTATCCAATATAATTAGTAGCGCCTTCTGTTGGGATGTAGCTGAAAGCGACGTTGACGGTGTCGTAGCATCCTATAATATTGTTATAGAAATAGCTGTTCTCTAGAACGCCACCACCGAATGTCGCTGCTGCAATACCGCTGCGGGCAGGAGCTGTGAGGCGGATCGAGTTGAAAAGTATCTTGGCATAGTTGGCAGTAATAATATTCAGAGGTGTCGTCAACATATTGGAGGTGCCGTTATCTGCACTAACGAGCATGTTGTTGGCAATAACAGCGTAGGCAGTAGCAGAGCCATAGAAGTTTGTGGCACCAATACACGACGCACCAGAGGTTACATACACAGTATTGCGAGTGACTCTTGTGGCGCCGCTACAATCCTGTAGCAAGATACAATAGCTGGAGTTTGCATAGACGTCATTGCAAGTGTTGCTGTCAACCTCAGCATCAAATTGGTTTCGCACAATCATACTGTTGAGGCCTTGGCTTTGGAAATAGTTGCCCAACACCTTACTGCCGTGTGCCATGTTGTCCTGTGCGGGACCCACAAGGCTGAGACCTGTAGTACCTCGCGTGAAAGTACAATTCTTTACAATCAACGAGTCTGCGCCGCCCGAATATAGCAACGCCGACGCTGTCATAAACGATTCAGAAACACCAATACCCATACCCTCTGTGAAGATACAGTCCTCAAACTGACATCCCACACTGTTGGTACCCATACGAACCAAATATGTGGTACGAGACTCAGTGGCATCACATCCAAAATTGATACTCTTGAATCGTATGTATTTTGCCTGCTGCAAGTTGACAACAGAATTGACTGGTGTCGACATTGTCACCGGTGATGTCGGGGCATTGAACAGCACATTGTGTGCTCCCGGAGTAGCCGGCTCAAACTGTATGTAGTTAGTGGACGACGCACCAGGTATATTGGGGAATACTATAGGATGATATAAACCTTCCGCCATTTTTACTGTAAGCGGTCCATTAACGCCACATTGGCTAAGGGCGTAGAGCATTTTCTCCAAGTCGACATAGTCGGCATTGGCCCCACCAACGGTACGCACTCCGCTCATGGGTCCGTCGCAACTAATAAAGCGAGTCCATAACGTATCGTTAAAAGGCTCGTGGTCTCTGTAGCGCACACCAGCATGGAGCACAGAGTCGTCAACCCATGCCAACATCTCATGATAGCCAGCGGGGTATGTCTGTGTAGTACTTATTGTGACATTGGTTGTAGCGCCACCAGCCAAATTGCCTGTCCAGTCATAATACTGATGGGCTCCGTTATCGACGCTATAGTAAATACGGACAGCGTTGATAGGTTGGCTACCATAATTCTTTAATGTCACCACCACGTCGTTGTTGCCTACAGCATTGGCAGGTGTAGTATCATTGGGAGTGATATATCCACTGATACCGCAGTCGTAGAACAACGGCAAGTTGGCATTGATTCTAAACATAAAGTTGGGACGTGCGGGTTTTCTTTTACCTGTTGGGAAGTAGTTCTGGTCGAATGGAGAAAAGTCGTATTCTATACCATAACCTTTATATATTGATCCCGAAGTGTACTGTCCCGACGCCGAAGGGAATGTACGCACATTAACAGCACTTGGATTGCTTGTCACATTGTCACTAATCATGGTGATAAGCAAACCCTTACCGGCATAATAGAATGTATCTTGAAAATTGATGGTTCCCCAGGTGTTGGCATTTTGGGTTATCACCAGCGAGGAGTCATACACCACCTTTTGATACTCTGTATAATATGGATCGTCCTCTTCGTAATTGACATTATATGAAAAATCCGAGCCAATATTACGCATCATAACGATAAACCTTTGTCGTGTTGAGTTCGACACATTCGACGCCACAGGGAAACGTAATTGTGTGATGGCTCCCGCTTTAAACACTTGCGACATCTCTGTGCTGTCATAAACAATCTGGCACTTGTAATCGCCAAACGAGGAGAAAGGAATCTCTGTGGAGGTTCCAATATTGTTAGATGTAAATGATGTATTTATGGATGCACCGCGCACGTACTTAAAGAGGTTCCACGACGTTTCGTCGGGTGGTATTGTGGCCGAGTTCTGGTTTATTGTGTTGTCTTTAGCAACAATACGCCATTTTACGATGGTGTCATATCCGCAGAATGGCAGATATGTTTCGTAACGGTTGGCAACGCCCGAAACGGGAGTCAGTTTCACCATACGTATTGGTGCGCTGCTTCCCAGTTGATACAGACAGTAGATAGAGTCGGTATTCATGCCCTGGGCAAGAGCCGTCGAAATATCTGCCGCAATATGTGCCCTACGGCTGTTGGGATAATTCATCATGTCGGGGTAGTCAACCAATGAAGCCACAGGAAGAAGCATCGAGTTGGGACTGCACTTAACATTGATATTATCGATATACCAACCATCGGTCGTTGGAGGAAGCGTCGAATTTCTTGCCTTTAACACAAAACGAACCTGTAGCTTTCTGTCGCTAAGGCTTGTACCCTGCTCAAGCAAGACTGTCTCCAATTTATAGCGCTCGCGTTTCCACCATGTATTGTTGACTGTTGTGCCACGCCATATCTCATACGAACGCTCTGAAAACGAGTTGTTGTCGACGTAGTCAGAACTACCACCTCCCCAGTTCACATCATAATGAAGGTTTCCCATCAATGTGCGCCATTGTGTCTCGTTAGGCTTTTTCACCTGCACTATTGCGTTGGAGTTTGCCGCGGGACCTGTAAGAGGGTCTACTGTACAAATGTGCATGAATTCCAAATAAAAATACTGGAATGCACTATTGTCGGAAAAGTCTATGGTGTCCAACGTAACAATTACGTCACTTCCCGCAGTTTGCGTCAACTTTATTGCTCGCTGACCAGAAGAGTAGACATCCGTCACCGTGGAGACATTTCCCTGCGATGTGTAGGTATATGTCTCACCTGTGCTTTCAAATCCCTGTTGGTACTTAGTAACTATCTGACCATTGGCAACAAATGCCGAAATCAGAAAAATCAGTCCCAATAGTAATGATACTTTCTTCATATTATATATTTTTATTTTTTTCTATTACAATATGTTACAACACACCATCAAATCCTTTTGTCGGTTTTTGATGGTTTAAAACAACTTACAAATTTACACAAAAAACTCAACACAATGAATTTTTTTTAACTTTTTTAATTTATTAATATATAATAACATCTTCATACTATTATGTTTCAACAATTTAAAACAACATCGTTATTCTTTACCATCCAACTCAACAGTTATTGTTTTTTTTCTACCCTCTAGTGTGTCTAATCGTCATCAAAAGTCGAAATACAAAAGTTAAAAAATCATAAAAAAGAGCCCCGAGGTATTCTTTTACCCCAGGGCTCTTTAGCTTCAATCGGTCGTTAGGATTTATGACGGTGACGACAGTATCAAATCATTCTGACCCTTGTCTCTCGACAACATAGCGTTTCATTTTGCAATCAGAAAAATGGAGGAATGTCAATTAGTGCGCTGACGCAACACCTCATACATGAAAACACCAGCGGCGACCGAGACATTGAGCGATTGCACCTCGCCTACTATTGGCAACGAGGCCCTCACATCCGACATCTTAAGCAGTTCGTTGGATATGCCCGTATCCTCGGCTCCCATAATCAACAATGTGGGCTTTCTGAAATCGACCGTAAGATACGACACCGAGCCCTTCTCTGTGGCAGCGCATATCTGCATGTCGTACTGGCGCGCCAAGTTCACAACAGTCTTCAAGTTCGTCTCCCTGCACATAGGCAATCGAAGCAACGCTCCCGATGAGCTTTTGATGGCATCTTCGTTAACCTGAGCGCTACCTCGGTCGGGCACAACAACAGCGTCCACTCCTGCGCATTCGGCTGTGCGAACAATAGCGCCCAAATTGCGAACGTCTGTCACATGATCGAGCATGACAAAAAATGGCGCGCGGCCCTCGTCAACAACCTTCTGCAACAAATCAGCGAAACTATAATACGATATAGGCGAAATTGTGGCTATTATTCCCTGGTGATTACTATCGCTCATGCGATTCAATTTTTCCACCGGAACATACTGCACTGGTAATGAAAGCTCTTTGATTTTTTGCTTCAATTCTTGTGCCAACTGACCCTCTAAATTGGATTGTATAAAAATCTTATCTATCTGTTTACCAGAATTTAATGTTTCCATAACTGGTCGCATACCCGCAACTATCTGGACAGCGGCTTTACTACTATGTTTCACGTGAAACGATTGGTTTTCACCCTCTTTATTTTTCTCCGTTTTGTTGCCCTGATGGCGATACTGTGGACGCGAACCTTTATTTATTATCATTTGGCTATATCTTATTTTGTTTATTCTAAAAAAATCCTTTTTCGTGGTCGCTACATCACGTTGACCCCACCATCTTTGATGGTTATCTGACGGTCGGACATTCCTGCAAGTTCTTGATTGTGGGTAACTATGACAAATGTTTGTTGATAGCGCTCCCTCAGATTGAAGAAGAGCTGGTGCAACTCTCGGGCATGAACAGAGTCAAGATTGCCCGAAGGCTCGTCGGCCAGCACAACAGCCGGATTGTTGATGAGTGCACGTGCCACAGCCACCCTTTGCTGTTCCCCGCCCGATAGCTCCGACGGCTTGTGCGAGGCTCGGTCGGCGATGTTGAGAAACTCCAGCAAAGGCATAGCCTTCTTACACGCCTCGCTCATCGAGGCGCCACCTATCAGCGCTGGCATACATACATTCTCCATAGCGGTAAATTCGGGAAGCAAATTGTGCGACTGGAAAACAAAACCTATCTTACGGTTTCTGAATCGCGCCAGTTCCCGCTCACCCATACTGGTCACCTCGACACCGTCAATTGTGACGCTACCGCTGTCGGGGGCATCCAACGTACCTATGATTTGCAATAGGGTCGATTTGCCGGCTCCCGAGGCCCCCACAATAGAGACAAGCTCGCCTTTCCCTATTGTGAGCGACACATCTTTCAGCACATGCAACGAGCCATACGACTTGCAAAGATGGTTTACTTCAATCATATCCTTTTACCATTTAGGAACGTCTGTTCCACCTTGTTTTCGCCATAAGCATACGGCATATACTCGTATGATGCTATTGGCTTGGTGATGTAGAAATTGGCAACCTTGCCAACGGCTATCGAACCCAGCTTGTCGCTCACGCCCATCGCATAGGCGGTATTGATGGTAGTGGCGTTAAAGGCCTCTTCGGGCGTAAGACGATAGCGTATGCATGCCATCGACAGGATGAGCTGCATATTGAATGATGGCGCTGTACCCGGATTGTAGTCGGAAGCCATAGCGACCGACAACCCCGAGTCAACCATCTTGCGCGCCGGCGACAGGGGCAGATTCAGGAAGAATGCGCATCCGGGGAGGATGGTGGGCATCGTCTCCGAGCCTTTCAGGCTCTCTATTTCGGCATCGCCCATCTGCTCAAGGTGGTCAACCGAGATTGCGCCATATTTCACTCCAACCTGCACACCTCCCGACACAGCCATCTCGTTGGCGTGGATCTTCGGCCTCATGCCGTATTTGATGCCGGCCTCAAGTATGCGCTCGGTGTCCTTGACGGTAAAAAAGCCCTGGTCACAGAAAACATCGACAAAGTCGGCCAAACCCTCGGCAGCCACCTTAGGCATCATCTCGTTGATAACCAAATCGACATAGTCTTCCTGGTGTCCGCGATACTCCATAGGAATGCCATGAGCGCCCAAAAAGTTGGATTTGATTGTCACAGGCGTGTTCTCTCTTAGGCGACGAATCACGCGCAGCAGCTTCAGCTCGCTCTCGGTTGTCAAGCCATAGCCGCTCTTGATCTCCATCGCTCCTGTGCCCAGACGTACTGCCTCTTCTATGCGTTGCTGAGCCATATCGTAGAGTTCCTCTTCCGATGCCGCCGCCGTCGCCTTGGCCGAGTTAAGGATGCCTCCTCCCCTCTTGGCTATCTCCTCATAGCTGAGGCCTCTGATCTTGTCGACAAACTCCTTCTCGCGCGAGTTGGCATAGACAAGGTGGGTATGCGAGTCGCAAAACGACGGACACACCATCTTGCCGGTGGCGTCCACCACGAGGTCGGCATTCTCCTCTTTCAGATCTTTCATCAATCCAAACGATTTGAATTTCCCATCCTCAACAACAAGATAGGCATCTTTTATCGTCTCCATCTGCGCCATTTCCTTGCCCTGCTTGCGCAAGCGAGGGGTCGTCTCAACTCCGACCAGCTCCTTTATGTTCTTTATTAGTGTTTGCATATATCAAAAACAGTTTATATTCAAATTGCATAATCTTCACCTATCAACAAACCATTCCTAAAACAGCTCATTCTGCGTGCCCTGTCTAAACCTGCCCAAATGTTGGTAAGCCAGCTGGGTCACCTCGCGGCCTCGCGGAGTGCGCATTATATAGCCTTCCTGTATAAGGTACGGCTCGTAAACCTCCTCTATGGTTCCGGCGTCTTCACCCACGGCCGTAGCCACCGTGTTCAATCCCACAGGGCCGCCCTTAAACTTGTCGATGATGGTCGACAGTATACGGATATCCATCTCGTCCAAACCATTCCTGTCAACATTCAACGCCTGCAACGCATATCGGGCAATATCGAGCGTTATGGTGCCGTCGCCCTTCACCTGCGCAAAGTCTCTCACCCGGCGCAGCAGCAGGTTGGCTATACGGGGAGTTCCACGGCTGCGCCGCGCTATCTCCATCGCCGACTCGCTGGTTATCTTCACGTTCAGCAGCGACGCCGAGCGATTGACAATCTGCGTCAGCGTTGCCGCGTCGTAATACTGCAGCCGGCATGTGATACCAAAGCGGGCACGCAACGGCGCCGTCAGCATTCCCGACCGCGTCGTGGCTCCAACAAGTGTAAAAGGCTTCAAATTCAGCTGCACGCTTCTCGCCGCCGGCCCCGACTCTATCATTATATCTATCCTATAATCCTCCATCGCCGAATAGAGATATTCCTCCACAACTGGCGACAAACGATGTATCTCGTCTATAAAAAGCACATCGTTAGGCCCCAACGATGTCAAAAGTCCAGCAAGGTCTCCCGGCTTGTCAAGCACAGGACCCGATGTCATCTTCATGTTCACACCAAGCTCATTGGCAATAATATGCGAAAGCGTCGTCTTGCCCAATCCCGGAGGACCGTGCAGCAAAACATGGTCAAGCGACTCGCCGCGCGTCTTGGCCGCCTGCACATACACACGCAAATTGTCGAGAACCTGCTGCTGTCCGGCAAAATTGTCGAACGCCTTAGGTCTCAAAGCACGCTCCACCTCTCGCTCTCGTGCACTTTGACTGTTGCCCGTAGGATCCAAGTTTCCGTTCATATAAACTAAAATAAAAATGCAAATATACACAAATTTTCCGAACACTCGCCTCCCCACTCCAAAAACCATCGTTACCTGTCACTCTATCACCACTTTATTTTTTCCTTATCCTCCACTCCTCTCATCAAAAAAAAGTCCTTTATCACCATTCTTGACCCGAAACAGATTTCCGCCCGCACCCTTTTCTGCCAACTAAAAAATCCATCGCCACAATCTCCTCCTTTCGCCCTCTCCCAACCCCTACTTTTAACCGACCTTTAGCGGACTCATAGCGAACTCATAGCGGACTTACGACCCAACCACGCACACCAAAATACAAAACTTCTTTTGCTATAAACAACCATCACATCTTGCAAAAAAATCATCACTCCCAACACCCTAATTACACGCATATTAACCCCTAATATTATAAAAAAAACAAGCCAATTTACATCAAACATGCATTCTCAACACAATATTTCACGACATCTTACGTTGAAACCTAAAATAAAAGTGGAAATTATGAAATCGGTAATAGTAGGCACAGACTTTTCAAACGGCTCTTATGTAGCGCTTGAAATCGCCGTAGACATTGCAAACAAGTTAAAGACAGGCATTCACCTCCTCTGGGTACGCAAAGAGAAAAAACTCCTCAACGGTGAACAATTGGAGATGACAACTCATCTGGCCGAAGACAAACTCAAAGCCCTTTGCGAAAAACATCAACCCAATATGCTTCACGGCACCATCGAATGGTCCATTAAGGTTGGCAAAGTCGCGGGGTGCATTGCCGAAGAGGCCCAAAAAGAAGATTCGCCCATGATTGTCATCGGAACCAATGGCGCCTCAGGATTCGAAAAATACTGGATGGGTAGCACAGCCGTGCGCATAGTGCAGGAAGCTCCCTGCCCCACCCTCACCATCCGCGAAGGCTTCAACTTTCACAAAAAACTCGAAAACATCGTCGTCCCCATCAGAATCAACGCCAACTCACGCCAAAAAGTGGGCCCTGCAGCTCAAATGGCAGCCATCTTCGGCTCCCAGGTCCACATCCTCGGCCTCCTCGAGTCGGCACAAGACGCCATGACCCTGCGCACCTACCTAAAACAAGTCGAGGAATTCTTCGCCAACGAGGGCATTCCCTACCACAGCTGCGGCCGCCGCTACGAAAACTACTCCAAAACCGTGCTGGATTACGCCAATAGCGTCAACGCCGACCTCGTTGTCATCAACACCGAGCAAGACCGTCTCATAGCAAGACTCTTCCTCGGCACCAACGCTCAACAAATTGTCCACAACTCGCAGATCCCCGTACTCTGCCTACACCCCGAAGACATTGGAGACATCGCACGATAAATCAGACAGCAGCAAACCCGCCAAATTCCACGACAACCGCGTTATCGTCATCGGCGCAGGCGCCTCAGGCATGATGGCGGCACTCTCGGCAGCTCAACGAGGCCGTCAAGTCATCATGCTCGAAAAAATGTCACAACCCGGCCTTAAGCTTCGCATCACTGGCAAAGGCCGCTGCAACCTCACCAACACCTCCTCGCTCAAGGACTTCCTCTCGCACGTGGGCTCCGACGCGCGCTTCATGCGCAACTCATTCTCGCAGTTCTTCAACACCCACCTCATGCAGTTCTTCGAAGACCACGGCGTCCCTCTCGTCGTCGAACGCGGCGAGCGTGTCTATCCCAAAAGCGGCAAATCGCTCGACATCTTCCTGGCTCTTATCACAGCTTTGGAAAAAATGCCCAATGTCGACATTCGCCGCAACTGTCGTGTCGACTCGCTTATCATCGAGGATGGCTCTGCCTGCGGCGTCCGCTGCGCCGACGGCACCGTCCTCCGTGCCAGCAGCATTGTACTGGCCACCGGCGGAATGAGCTACCCCCTGACTGGATCCACAGGCGACGGCTACCGGCTCGCGCAACTGGCGGGACACTCCCTATCTCCTCGCTACCCTGCGCTCGTTCAGCTCCTTTGCGGGCTCAAAATACCTAACGAACTCGTCGATTTCTCGCTGAAAAACGTACGTCTCTCGCTCTCTCGCCCCGACGGCAAAAAAATATGCGACAACTTCGGCGAAATGACCTTCACCCCCAACGGCATCAGCGGCCCCATCGTCCTCTCGGCAAGCCGTCAGGCAACGGCACCTCTCCACAACGGGGAACCTGTCATAGCTCATATCGACTTCAAACCCGCCGTCGAGGAATCCACACTCGACAAGAGGCTCATCAACGACCTCAACTCGAGCGGAAACCGGCTCTTCCACGACGCACTAAGACTCTGGCTGCCAGCCGAGCTGATACCTCTGGCCTTGCAAAACCTCCACATCGAATACTACAAAAGGCTCAACCAAATCAACAGCGCCGAACGTCACAAGCTCCTCAAATTCCTCAAAGACTTCTCTTTCGAGCTGACAGGCACAGGCGGATTCGAAGAGGCCATTGTAACTCAAGGCGGCGTCTGCCTCAAGGAGGTCAATCCCAAAACCATGGAATCTCGCATCGTCAGCGGTTTATACATCACCGGCGAAGTTCTCGACCTCGACGCCGACACAGGTGGCTACAACCTGCAGATAGCTTTCACCACAGGTTTTGCCGCCGGCAACAATTGCTAAACAATACCGCCAACAACTGCCTTCAGCATCCAATCGGCCGCCTTCTGCCATTCCTAAAACTCTGGGATAACGAAAATGAGCCTCACCTAAGGGCATCCTCAAAAAGTTCGACCCTATGTGCGTTTTTGCCCTCCCAAGGGCTCACCACAACAATTGCCACTCTTTAACCGTCTCCCCTTTCTTGTCAATATACATCGCGCATTTACCTTCGCGCACCCACGCCAAAGGCCCCAAAAATGCCGTCGCGACGTCATATCTTGGCGCTATAACCATCTTGCCCGTCCGGTCAATATAGCCATATTTGCTATCCACCTTCACCAACGCCAACCCTTCTCTAAAGTCGCCGACTTCCTTATATTGGGGAGCAATAGCAACATTACCCTTATCGTCTACAAAACCCCACTTACCATCTCTCTTCACAGCCATCAGCCCTTCACTTATACGGTGGTGCGCCTCATACTCTGAGCAAAAGGTCATAACCCTGTTGCCTTCTCTGTCTATATATTCCCATTTGACATCAAAGCCAGCTCTCGTCTTAACCGACGCCACACCTCCCTCAAATGGCAACGCCGCGGCATATTGTAGCGGAATCACCTCCCTCCCGCTCTTGTCAATATACCCCAGCTTACTCTCTCTATTTTCATACTCTCCAACCATAGCAAGACCTTCGCTAAAAAATCCCGCCACGCTGTATTTCACCTCCAAAACCACCTTGCCGCTCTTGTCTATATAACATCTCTTCCCCTCCTTCTCTACCGAGGCAAGTCCCTCACTAAACGTTCCCGCCTTGGTAAATATGGGGCTTATAACCATCTCTCCTCGCCTGTCTATATACCCCCACCTTGGATCGTTGTAATCTCCCACATTAACCGCCGCCAAACCCTCACTAAAATCTGTCGCTTCTCTATACTGCGGTTCACTTATAACCTTACCTGTTTTGTCGACATACCCATATTTATACACCTCCTCGTCGTCCTCCCAACTCTCTGTCCACACCAAAGTTACTCCGTCAACAAAGTGAGCGACACCATCAAACCTGGCTCCAACAACCTCTCTGCCGTTGGTATCTATAAAGCCCCATTTGTCGCCTATCTTGGCCGACGCCAACCCCTCCGAAAAATTGCCCAGCGAATAATACTTGGCGGCTATCACCTCCCTACCTTTCTCATCCATAAAACCCATCTTCCCATTCGATTCAAACACATAATAATAGCGATGATTATCGCCTTCCATAGGCTTCATGTCAAACGACACAAGTAGAACTGAAACTGAAACGATCACAAGTGACAACAATGTGACAAGTATTTTTTTTATTTTCATAGATGTTAGGTTTAATATTAATGACGTATTCAATATTTTTGTAACTGCAAAAATACAAAAAAACAGATCAACAGCCATCTAATATGCAAAAAACAGAATTGCAAATGATAAAAAAATCGGTTACGACATTAAATAATACGCCCATCCTAAAGCTAAACAACATAAAGCTTTATCAATCAACTATTTCATCCTGGAAACCATATTTTTGCTTTTCAAACGCCCAAACTCTCAACTTTCCGCACTACGCTTGAATTCTCCGAAATATACGCATGTTTGTAAAAAAGTATCGTCCAATGAGCAAAAAAACAAAAAAAACGATGTCCAATCAAGCTTATCTACATCTGCCACTTACTTCAAATCAAAAAAATCAAACAAAAAATATCGATACATATAATATTAATACACAGCATTTTACCCCCCCCTATTAAAATACTCATCACCAACATATTTGAATAAATATAAAAAAAACAAAAAATTTGTATCTTTGCAAAACTTATGAATGCAGATATTTTCTTCCAATTAATGCTATGCTTTGTCTCGGGAATCACAGTAAGCGTATTCCTTTTAGGGAGCATATTTCTTTTTCGCTATCAAAACAAACATCAATATCAACGTTTGTTTGCAATAATATTAATATTGCTTGCCATTAGTTTTTCCAACAACTTCGTTGGTCTTGCATTCTGCCAATCGAATAAACCCGTATACCTAAACACCCTTTTGGTGCTGTTCGACTATTGCATTGTCGGCTTTTATTTGGTTTTCTGCCTAACTTTAGTTTTCCCAGATAAATACAACACATGGAAACTTTTACTTTTTGAGTCTCCTTTTCTTCTGGCACTAATACTCTATGCCATTACAGGAGAACAAATAATATTCGTAATAGATCTGATAGTAACATTCATAATATCTACAATATTTATATTCTGGATATATTACAAAACCAAAAAATACTACAAAAAACTACTCGAAAACGCTAGCGACACAGAAAACTACAATCTCAAATGGTTATCCAATATTATCGGTATTCTCTATATCGTTCAAATATTGTGGGCAATAGAAAGTATATCGCAAGAAGATTGGTATACTGCCGCTTATACAAACACAAATCTTATAATTAACACAATCTGGTGCCTTATCTCAATTGTATATGTGGTATATATTATTTTCAAAATAACACACCAGAAGGTTTTCGAGTTCCCCAGCCAAGATAATAACTCCGACAGCAATCAAGAAACCACAAACACCGAAACCTATTATAAAGCGCTACACAACAGCGACATGGACTCGAAAATACTTAAAGGAAAGTACTATCTCGATCCCTCAATGACTCTCCAAAAGTTGTCAACCCTGTTGGGTACCAACCGCCAATATCTGAGCAATTTCATAAATCGAGAGAAACAGAAGACTTTCTATGAGTATATCAACGACTTCCGGTTAGAAGAAGCCAAAAACATACTCGACAACTGGGACGGCAAAAAAGCGCACTCCATCGAAGATGTCGCCTCTTTGTCAGGCTTCAACTCATACTCAACCTTCCTGCGCTCTTTCGTGAAAAAGTACGATATCTCGCCATCAAAATATCTGAAACAAAAAGGACAATAGCTTAGCGATACGTCTAAAAACGCTTTCGCCAAGCCTACCCCATCTTCGCCACAAACATTAGGATTCTTCGCCTATCTATTTTCCATGAGTTCCAGCTCAACAGAGGCCTCTTCCCATTCTGACATTTTGGCTTCAAGCTCCTCTTTCATCGACTGATACTCGCTGAAGAAATCCGCGTCTTGCGACGCTATATCACCTCCCGAAAGTAGTGCCTCTTTCTCTGCTATCCTTTCCTCTATTTCGGCTATCTCCTTTTCTATTTTGGAAACGTTGCCCCTTAGCTTGCGCAACTCGCGCTCGCGCTCTTTCGATTGCTGATAATTCAATTTGTTTTGCGACACAGTCGCCTGGGCCTCTCCTGACGATCTCTTTTTTTGCACATTGTCGAGCTCTTTTAGATGCTCCATCTTCCTATAGTCAAGAAACTCGAATATATCACCCTTGAATTCATGCACTCCTCCTTCGCGAAACTCAAACAACGAATCGGTCAAACCCTGCAGAAAATCACGGTCGTGCGACACAACAATAAGCGTGCCTGTATATTGGAGCAAAGCATTTTTCAATATGTCTTTCGAATCCATATCCAAATGGTTCGTTGGCTCATCAAGAACCAAGAGATTGCAAGGCGTTAGCAGCAATTTCGCCAATGCCAGTCGAGCTTTCTCGCCTCCCGAAAGCACCTTAACCTTTTTGTCTATATCGTCGTTGTCAAACAGAAACGAACCTAAAATATTTCTTATCTTTGGCCTTATATCGCCAACAGCGGCATCGTCAATGGTTTGAAACACTGTCTTCTCCCCATCAAGCATAGCAGCTTGATTCTGCGCGTAGTACCCTATCTGTACCTGGTGTCCCAATTTGAAAGTGCCTGTATAGTCGACCAACTCTCCTACTATTATCTTCGCCATTGTCGATTTGCCCTCGCCATTGCGGCCGACAAAAGCTATCTTCGAACCTGCCGTCACAAGATAATCCACTCCGTCAAACACCTGGTTGTCGCCGTATGCCTTGCCCAAATGCGATGCCTCGAGGACTATTTTGCCGCTGTGTGGCGCCGGAGGAAACTGGAAATGTATACTCTCGGTCGACACCTCGTCGACTTTTATCTCTTCCATCCTCTCAAGCATTTTTATGCGCGACTGAACCTGTTTCGACTTGGTGGCCTTATAGCGAAACCTCTCAATAAAAGCCTCTATCTGTGCCACCTGTCGTTGCTGGTTGGTCAACGACGCCATCTGCGACGCCCTGCGTTCCTGCATTTGGACAACATACTCGGAATATGGCACCTTGTAGTCGTATATCTTTCCTGCAGTAATCTCTATGGTTCTTTTTGTGATATTATCAAGAAATGTGCGGTCGTGCGACACCAAAACCACAGCGCCCATATACGTCGAAAGATAGTTCTCAAGCCATTGTATCGACTCTATGTCAAGATGGTTGGTAGGCTCGTCAAGCAAAAGAAAATCAGGCTTGCGCAAAAGCAATTTGGCAAGCTCTACTCGCATTTGCCAGCCGCCACTAAACTCGGCAACCAATCGGTTGAAATCGCTATGCCGGAAACCCAAGCCCAACAGTATCTTTTCTGCCATCTCCTGACGGTTCGAACCGCCAAGCAAAGATATGTGCTCAGTAACCTCGTTGAGCTGTGAGAGCAGACGTTCATATTCCGCCGACTCATAATCTGTACGCTCTGCCACTTCCTCGCTAAGCTTCTGCTGTCTACGCTCCAACGACGCTATCTCGTCGAAAGCCGTCATTGTCTCCTGAAGCACGCTACCAATACTGTCGGGAACCATCTCCTGAGGAAGATAGCCAACTGTTTGTCCCGATGCCATCACTATGGTTCCTGTCTCCGGCTCTTGTTGATGACACAGTATTTTCAGCAACGTCGATTTTCCAGCACCGTTTTTACCAACAAGACCTATACGGTCTCTATCTCCGATATTGAAAGTAACGTTATCAAAAAGGTTCACACCCGTGAACTGGACAGAGAGATTGTTTACAGAAATCACCGAAAGTTTGAGCGATATTTATTATTAACAATTAATGAAATGCTGTTTACGAATGGCTGTAGGCAATCGAAAAAAAACACCTTCGCGTCTCAGTTATCCTCCCTTCCCGCTAACGGGACAAACATACCCATGCCACGCAAACAACAATATAGGCGAACAGTAAGCGTTCGCCTATATTATAGTATTGATTCAATGCCATTGGACGATGAGCCAACCCACCGTCCGCCAGCATATTTAAACTCCGACTATTCAAGTTGGAACTGAACCGGCAGAGTAAACTCGGTACGAACCGGCTTGCCACTCTGCTGTCCCGGGCTCCATTTGGGCATCGAGTTAATCACACGGAGAGCCTCCTTACCGCAACCACCACCAATTTCACGGAGAATGGATGCTTTGGTGATTCTACCGTCTTTCTCAACGACGAATTTCACAACCACAGTTCCTGTGATGTTGTTGTCGCGAGCCATATCAGGATACTTAATGTTCTCTCCAAGGAATTTGTAGAGAGCTTCCTCTCCTCCGGGATACTCGGGGTTCTTCTCCACGAAGACGAAGATTTCATCCTCTACAACAGCCTGTTCTTCATCAACATCAGTCACAACAACCTCTTCCTGCTGTTTGTTGGCGTCGTCACCAGCGTCAACAATACCAAGCTCATTATGAATCTCGGCTTCGTTGTCCACAATCTCAAGCTCTGTGGTAACCTCAGGCTCGGGTTGCTCTGGTTCTGGCTCGGGTTCCTGCTGCTGCTCTTCTTCAGTTTGGATGATTTCCTCCTCCATTTCCTCGCTAATGATACGCATATCCATTCCGCTTCCAGTATCATCACTACTACGAAGGTTGAAAGCTACAAGCACAAGAGCAAGGATGGACACCAAACCTATTTCAAGGAACAGTCCTTTCTTATTTTCAAGGTCAGCCTTTTGTGATTTTTTTGCTTCCATGTTATTATTTTTTAATTGTTTATTACACTATTTTTATTAAAGGAACACACTCCTTTCACACCGCTAAATTACAACTTTTTTTTGAATCAACAAACAAATGTTGAAAAAAAAATTTCTTTACCTGCAAAAACAAGGATTCTTTACACCCTCCACACCCTCGGTCACACAAAACAAAACCAACCCTTCCTCGCCCTCAATCGTAAATCACACCATATCCGAAAAGAGCATAATCGCCCCGCAATGGGTCGCCGGGGAAAACCTCCGACATCGACGCCGACAGCCGACGCGCGGCCGACATCGACGCTGTCGAACTAGAAAGCAAACCCAACTTCACCGACTGCTGCATAACATGTGTGTCAAGGGGCATTATCAAAGTGGCCTTGTCTATGCAATCCGACCACAAACCCAAATCCACAGGCGAATTATCTCGCACCATCCATCTTAGAAACATGCACACCCGCTTGCATGCCGACAACGTATTCTGAGGAATCACCTTACTCGATCCTTGATTGCGGAAAAACGAACAAATGGCATCTACCGCCGCAAAGCCATCACTAGCGTTACGGCGAATGAAATCCCCCATAGTGCCGTATTCCCGCAACATCTCACGGCATGCGCTCAGAAACCCATTCATGCAATCCTTGGTGTAGAGTCGGTAAAAACAACTCTCGTCGCCCTGCCTCAGCCGCTCCTCGAAAGCGCCTTCTGCCACCCATCTATGCACTTCGCCACCCGACCACTCGAGCAGCTCCCCAATCTTGGGCATAAACTGCTTTCGGCTGCCATAGCTAAGAGCCGAAGCCAAAAAGGCCATCGTCTCACGGTTCTCGTCGCCTTCCACCTGATGCATCCACCACGATGGATCGCCAACAAGGAACTCTGGCGTCTCATACCTCTCGGCAAGCTCTATCAACCTCTGCCTTGTAGGTTCTGCAACCATCATTTTATCACCCTGTAATAATTCTCTTTGCGTGGACGCGCCTGACGCAACGGTGCGGCCGGATATCCCAGCGACAAAGCCCCTACTCCCATCAAGCCCTCGGGAAGGCCAAGTCGTGCCATAAGCTCTCGCCCCTCCTCGGTGTCAAACATCTCTCGCTCTCGATTTATCCAGCACGACCCCAATCCTATAGCATGAGCGGCATTCATCATATTGCCGAGCACAAGCGACCCATCAGCCATGCCATTCTTCCACTTCTCGGGACGTGAAGCGAAGACAAGCACTATTGTCGGCGAGTCATAATAGGGATTACCCTCCTGCTGAGTATATTGCTTGTTCATCCTAACCAACTGATCTATAATCTCTCTGTTTTGAACAGCCACAATCCACGGATCTTGGCAATTCATTCCTGTGGGAGCGTAAGTGCCGGCCTCCAACACAGCCTGCAACTCCTCATCGGTAATCTGCTCCGCTTTGAAAGAGCGCACACTACGACGCTCACGTAAACATTTCAACACTTCGTTATCCATATTCAATTATTATTAGCCATTTTTATAGTACTTCGATAGTACTTTGATAGTACCCAGACAGTATTTTCACTCCCTTATTTTTATGCCAGCGCGTCCTCGATAATCATCTCGTACAGCTGCGACGTGCTTATACCCATAGCGCGCGCCTGCTTCGGGACAATACTTTCGGCACTCTGGCCGGGAATGGTGTTGACCTCAAGAAAATATAGGCGGTCGCGGTCGGTGTTGTAAATGAAATCGAAGCGCACAACACCTCTGCAATCCAGCAGGTCGTACAGCTTCGACGAAACATCCTGTATTTGCTCGGCAATAGCAGGCTCCACCTCGGCAGGGGTCACCTCGTCGCTAAAGCCGTCATACTTCGCCTCATAGTCAAAAAACTCATGCCCACCCTTGGGAATAATCTCGGTTATGGGGAAAACATATTTCTTTCCCTTTATTTTCATCACGCCACAGTCAAACTCGCGGCCGTGAACGAACTCCTCGACCAAAACTGCGTCATCCTCCGTGAACGCCTCCTCAATGGCCGGCATAATATCCTCAACTCTTTTCACCTTGGTTGTCGCCACACTACTGCCTCCCGAGGCGGGTTTGACAAAGACGGGAAGCCCCAGTCGATTCACAATGTCGGCCATATCTATACTCTGCCCCTTATAAAACAAACGCGATTTCGCCACCTTGACAATATGGAAATTGCGCACCACAGGATTGCAATAGCCTTTGTTGAAAGTCAATGCCGACGTATAAAACCCGCATGTGGTGTACCTTATGCCAAGCAAATCGAAATAGCCCTGCAGCACCCCATTTTCGCCAGGATTGCCATGAATAATGATAAAAGCAAGGTCGAAACTC
Organism: uncultured Bacteroidales bacterium; assembly: GCA_900316965.1. Lineage (GTDB taxonomy): Bacteria > Bacteroidota > Bacteroidia > Bacteroidales > P3 > Colimorpha. The sequence continues at coordinate 79,095 of ONEY01000002.1, read as the reverse complement.
ACTTTGACTCCATTGTCAACAACCGTGAAATCACCTCTGTCAATAGGGCGATGCTCCCCGTTATCGGCCAGCCAATACCAATTTTGGCGGTCAATAACACCATTCGTCAGCTCGCCCACAACAATCTTGTATACATTATATTTGTTTTTGTCGAGCGACTCATACACTTGGCATCCGCTATTGATCGAGATTTGGTGTTCTCCCGAGAAACCACCCATTACTAAAGCTATATTTTTCATAACTGTTTGATGTATTTTACTTATATTTAATATCCATTTCAGCTCATTCGCCCGGTCTTAAAGGCCTATGGGCTTTGCGACGCAATTCATCATACGCCGCCTCGCTCTTCATCTTTGTTTTGTCGTCAAAAAAAACATTCTGAAATCTCCGCCACACAATTTCCTCCGCCATCGATGAGGGATGTGCCATATCGTCGGCGTAGAAGCGGTAGTCGCGCAATTCGTCAACAACAATCTCATACGATGGGAAATACTCCAGACATCCCTTCGACTCAAAATTCCTCATCAACTCTTCTACCATAAGCAGCAATACTGCCTTCCCCAGCTGGTTGCCGTGAGCTCCGTATGCTTGGTGTCGCACAGGACTGATAGTCAACACCACACGACGCCCACCTTCAAGCAGCCTTTCCATCAATGGGTTCCACACTCCTAGCGACTCCTCCACAGTTGCCAGCCTCTTTTCGAATGTCGCCGCCGGCACCTTGTGACAGTTGGCCACCACTCTTCCATCCGATTTCAACCTATAGTGCCATCCCGAGCCAAAGGTGAGTATAACCGTATTGCATGTCTCCAAAAAATCATGTGCCTCCTCAATTGCCTGATTGCAGGCATGAAGGCATCCGTCCTTGTCGGCATGCGAAAAACAGCCATGATGAAGCCATGAGTGCCAAAGTCCGTCGCGCTCCACAAGGTCTCCCTCCCCTATCGTTCTGCCGTCCAAACAGCGGCTTAGCGCATCGGCCATCGAAAGGGGATTGTACATTATGCCCAAAGGATTGACATTGACCTTGAAGCCCAAATCCGACAAACGCGCTCCCATGTTTTCTGTAAAACACGAGCCAACGAGCAGCATAGCGTCATCATATCCTATGCCAAATCTCGCCTTTGGTGTGGCCACCTCTGTTGTTAGTTTAATATCTTTCAATTGACAAAGCGGTTTTATTGTATCACTATCGGTTGCATCTATCTGCGTTCACATCTCATCATCGCATCTATCATCACACTTTCCCATTCAACGAAACACGGCTCACCTCAGGCATATCCTCCAAAAGCTTAACGAATGTGGCTGGGTCGACCTTCAAGCTCGAGGAGGACATGAAAAGCGACATCTCGTGCTCTTTGTCGTCAACGGTGACATTCAGCTTGGTTTCTCCTCTATTCTGGTTGGCAAGTTTCTTCAGCTTGTTGCAAAAATCGTCGGTCAATTTCTCTATATCAATATGGAAACTAATGGTTTTAGTAAATGCCGACACAACATCACCCAATGGCATGATTTTCTTGATATAAATACGTGCAGGGCTTCGCGACTCTATGCCATCTTTTTTTATTGTAAACTGTTTGATCTCTACTTTGACATAGACAAACAACCCTTTCTGGCAATACTCCTTGTATTTGAGGCAGTCCTCGCCAAAGAGTCGCAGCTCATACGACCCTTGATAGTCCTCTATAGTCATACTGCCGTAGGGCTTGCCGGTGCGCTGCGATATGCCCGACTGGGCCTCGGTGACTATTCCCCCAAACGACACTTCGTGGCGCGGCACCAAAGCCTCCAGGTTGTTGAGCGCCCTAACGCTGACATCGACATAGTTGTCCATCTCATACTTGTAGTCGTCCAAAGGATGGCCGCTGATATAGAATCCTATCACCTCCTTCTCGTAATTGCATTGCTCCACACTCGTCCAAGGCTCACATTCCGGAATAGGAGGATGGTCCTCCGACTTCATCTCGTCCGACACATCGAATATCGACATCTGCGCCACACTCGCCGCCTCTCGTTTGCGGCTCTGCCAACGCACCAACTTCTCAAGATACGACGGCACCATCTCTCCCTCCACATCCTTGTGCAGATACTGTGCGCGGTGCATGCCGCTAAGTTGGTCGAAAGCACCCGATTTCACCAGCACCTCCAGGTTCTTCCTGTTCACCGTCTTCATGTCTATGCGTTCCAAGAGGTCAAAAATGTCCGTAAAGGGTCCGTTCTTCTCTCGTTCTTCGATGATGGCCTGAGCTGCGGCTTCTCCCATGCCCTTTATGGCACTAAGTCCAAATCGTATCTGTCCCTGCTCGTTGACCGAGAAGTTTATCTCCGACTCATTGACGCTGGGTGCCAGAATCTCTATATTGTTCTTCTTGCAGTCGGCCATAAGCTCGGTGACTCGTGTTATATCGCTCAGCGACGATGTCATCACCGCGGCCATATACTCTGCCGGATAATGGGCTTTAAGATAGGCGGTTTGGTATGCCACCCACGAATAGCAAGTGGCATGCGATTTATTGAAAGCGTAGCTGGCAAATTTCTTCCAGTCTTCCCATATCTTGTTGAGCTTCTCCCTAGGGTGCCCCTTTTTCTCACCGCCCTCGTAAAATAGCACCTCAAGCTCGTTCATCTTCTCTATCTGCTTCTTACCCATAGCCTTGCGCAAAGTGTCACTCTGTCCGCGAGTGAATCCCGCCAGCTGGCGTGACAATAGCATGACCTGCTCCTGATACACCGTGATGCCATAGGTATCTTTGAGGTACTGCTCCATACACGGGATGTCGTACTCCACGGGTTTGCGTCCCTGTTTGCGATCGATAAAGTCTGGGATATACTCCATAGGACCTGGACGGTAGAGTGCGTTCATTGCTATCAGGTCCTCGAAAACATGTGGCTGCAATTCGCGAAGGTATTTCTGCATTCCCGCCGACTCAAACTGGAATGTGCCTACGGTGTTGCCGTCGCAGAATAGTTGATAGGTCAGTTCGTCGTCGATAGGTATATGGTCAATATCGATGTCGACATTGTTGCGGCGTTTTATATTGTTTAGGGCATCCTTGATGATGGTAAGGTTCTTGAGACCTAGGAAGTCCATCTTTATAAGTCCAACCGTCTCTACCACATGCCCATCATATTGGGTGACAAGAACATCCTCGTCGGTGTCCTTATCTTTGATTGTGCACATGGGTGCGAAATTGGTAAGGTCGTCGGCTCCGATAATAACGCCGCAGGCGTGTATGCCTGTCTGGCGGTTGGTGTCTTCAAGCTCTTCGGCGTAGGTAAGCACCTCCTTCAATTCCGAGTCCTCTCCCTCCATTATCTGGCGCAACTCGGGCACATACTTATAGCAGTTTTTCAAATTGACCTTAGGCGACTTGCCCTTCTCGTCTTTGATGTTCTCGGGGAAGCCTCTATCCGGTATATAGCTTTTTATCTGTGCCACCGTCGAAAGGGGTATCTTCTGTATTCGCGCCACATCGGCTATGGCCGATTTGCTGGCCATTGTGCCGTATGTGATAATGTGTGCCACCTTCTCTTTGCCATATTTCTCAGTAATCCAATCCAACACCTTTCCTCGTCCGGCATCGTCAAAGTCGACATCAATATCAGGAAGCGATATTCGGTCGGGATTCAGGAAACGCTCAAAAAGCAGGTCATATTTGAGGGGATCAATATCGGTAATCCACAGACAGTAGGCCACCACGCTGCCTGCCGCCGATCCACGCCCAGGACCCACACTGACGCCTAGTTCCTCGCGCGCTCCGCGAATGTAGTCGGCAACGATAAGGAAATATCCTGGAAATCCCATGGTCTTGATGGTGTGCAACTCAAAAATGATCCGCTCCTTCTGCTCTTCCGTGAGCTCTTCTCCATAGCGTTTGTGCGCCCCTTCCCACACAAGCTTGGCCAGATAGTCGGCCTCAAACTTGATGCGGTACAATTTGTTGTAGCCTCCAAGCTTCTTGATTTTGTCTTCAGCCTTTTCCTGGCTCATCACCACCTCGCCCTTCTCGTTGCGTGTAAATTCGTCGAAGAGCTCCTTCTCTGTAATTCGACTGCGGTACTCCTCCTCTGTGCCAAAACTTGCAGGAATGTCGAAAACAGGCATTATGGGGTCGCTATCTATGCTGAAAACCTCTACTTTGTCGGCAATCTCACGTGTGTTTTCCAATGCCTCCGGCAAGTCGGCAAAAACCGCAGCCATCTCGTCAGGTGTTTTCAGCCACTCTTGCTTGGTATAATGCATTCTGTTGGGATCGTCGAGGTCTTTCTTGGTCGACAGGCATATCAGGCGGTCGTGAGCCTCTCCGTGCTCCTCCTCAACAAAATGGACATCGTTGGTGGCAATATATTTTATGTTGTATTTCTCTGCAAATTGCAGCAGATAGGCGTTGACTTTCTGTTGTTTATCATAGGTGTCGTAGGCGGCGTTGGGCTTGTCGGTTTTGTGGCGCTGCAGCTCAAGGTAAAAATCATCGCCGAAGAGGTTCTTAAACCATCTCACGGACTCTTCGGCGCCCTCTATGTCGCCTTTCATAATTTTTTGGGGTATCTCACCTCCTATACATGCCGAGCAGCATATCACTCCCTCGTGATACTGCTCTAGCAGATTGTGGTCGATACGGGGATTGTAGAAGAATCCCTCCGTAAAGGCTATACTGGACAGCTTGCAGAGATTGCGATAGCCTTGCTTATTTTTGGCCAGCAGTATGATATGCCATCCGCTGCGGTCCATTATTCGCTCTCGTCCCGTCTCGGGATCATACTCCTTGACGTTCGAATCTTTGTCGTAAAGGGTGCGGTGCGCGCAATAGGATTCTATGCCTATGATAGGTTTAAATATCTGCTGTTTCAAACTTTCCACCTGCGCGTTCAACTCCATCAACTTTGTCTGTAGCTCCTCCAACGTCAATGGTGGCGTCGCGTTCTCATCCTGCGACGGCTCCGGTTGCGGCTCGCCACTTTCCACAGCCTTTATCTGGGTCTCTATTTTTGCCTTCTCGGCCTCTGCATCCTTGATCTGATCCTTTACCTTCCCATTCTCTTTTTTAACATTGTCCACCAACTCTTTAATACCGTACATGTTGCCGTGGTCGGTAAGGGCCATTGCATACATTCCGTTTTTTTTGCATTTTTTTATCAAGTCGGGCACTTTCGACATTCCGTCGAGGATAGAAAAGTGCGAGTGAACATGTAAATGGGTGAAATAAGGCATACTACAACAAAGATTGGATTATTTTTGAAAGTGTAAAAATAGCAATAATAATCCAAAAAATGAGTCATAATATGTCATTATTTATCAACAATTCACCCAGTCTCAACTATAGCAAACAGTTATGGCTGCATTCAGCAGCCATAAAACTCTTTCTGTCGCCATTGTCATTCTCCGTAATAAACTATTTTGCGCTCTATTGTGTACATCTGTTTGCCGTTCAATATATAGAGGCATTGCGTCCAGTTCCTGTGTTTGTCGTAAGTGTATTTTCTCTTCTCTACCGTCACCTCTTTCTCGTCGTCGTTGAAAAAGGTCTGTGTGCGTTTCTCCAGGTTGCCGTGACGGTCATATTTGCGCTTCTCGCTCCACAGTAGCAATTCGTCGGCTGTATATTGCTCCACCTTCTTTAGGCGCTCTCTTTTGTCGTAGTACGACACCGTCCGGCGGGTAACCATTCCGCTGTCGGCATGATAGGTATACTCTATACTTTGCACCAGGTTGCCCCCTTCGGCATAGATGCAATGGGTCGTGCTGTACAACTCGCCTTTCAAATTAAACTGTCTCATCTCCAACACATCACCATCATAGTCAAAAACATACAATTTGTTTCGGCTCACATCCTCCATCGTCAAGGGATAACGGGTGACTTTCTCTCCCCCAAAACCTTGTTTGCGGTATTCTGCCAGGTTGCCTACCGAGTCAAACCGATATACCTCTTGAAATGTGATATCGTTGCCTTTGTCATATTTCTGCACCACAGTCATCTCCTTTGGCCAGAATCTAAGTTTGTAGCTGTCATAATTGGGTTGGACAAGCTCTTGCCTATTATGCTGCGCCAACAAGACACTTGGGAACAAAAACAATATTAAAAAGATTCTTCTCATTGATCGGTAGTTGTATGTTCTACTTTCTTTAATAGAAACGCAGTTGCCCAAGGCTTTGTTATATGCCTCGCGGCAACTTCTGCTTCCAACACTCTACTGCAGTTTCTTGTAGTGGAAACGATGTGGTGTGTCGTCGCCTAAGCGTTTCTTGCGGTTTTCCTCATATTCGGAATAGCTGCCCTCAAAAAAGTACACCTGCGAGTCGCCTTCGAATGCAAGAATATGGGTGCATATTCTGTCAAGAAACCAGCGGTCGTGGCTGATGACAACAGCACATCCGGCAAAGTTCTCCAAGCCCTCCTCTAGGGCTCGCATTGTGTTGACGTCGATGTCGTTGGTAGGCTCGTCAAGGAGCAGCACGTTGGCTTCGCTCTTTAGGGTCAACGCCAAATGTAGGCGGTTACGCTCGCCGCCACTAAGCACTCCGGCTTTTTTGCTTTGGTCGTTGCCGCTAAAATTGAATCGTGATATATAGGCGCGGCTGTTCACCAGACGTCCGCCCATCTGTATCTGCTCGTTGCCTTCGCTGACCACTTCCCAAACCGATTTCTCTGGATCTATCTGCACATGTTGTTGGTCGACATAGCCTATCTTGACTGTCTCTCCCACAGTAAAGGTGCCTGTGTCGGGTTTCTCGAGCCCCATAATAAGACGGAACAGGGTCGTCTTTCCGCATCCGTTGGGACCTATAACGCCCACTATGCCGGCAGGCGGCAGCGAGAATGTGAGATTCTCATACAATAGTTTGTCGCCATACGATTTGCTCACTCCCTCAACCTCAAGTACCTTGTTGCCCAAACGAGGACCGTTGGGAATAAAGATTTCCAGGTTTTGCTCTTTCTCTTTCACATCTTCGTTCATCATACGGTCGTATGCGGCCAAACGTGCTTTACCCTTTGCGTGACGAGCCTTGGGCGCCATACGAACCCATTCCAGCTCGCGCTGCAGAGTCTTGCGTCGTTTGCTCTCTTGCTTTTCTTCCATTGCCAGACGCTGGGTCTTCTGATCCAGCCACGAGCTGTAGTTGCCTTGCCACGGAATACCTTCGCCTCTATCCAGCTCGAGTATCCAGCCGGCGACATTATCAAGAAAATAGCGGTCGTGCGTGACGGCAATAACGGTGCCTTTGTATTGCTGCAGGTGATGCTCAAGCCATTCTATACTTTCGGCGTCAAGGTGGTTGGTGGGCTCGTCCAGGAGCAGTATGTCGGGCTCCTGCAGCAGCAGGCGGCACAGAGCCACACGACGACGTTCACCACCGCTGAGATTCTTCACCAACTGGTCTTCCTCGGGACAGCGCAGGGCGTCCATAGCACGCTCTAGGCGGCTGTCGAGATTCCATGCGTCATGCTGCTCTAGCAGCTCTGTCAGCTCTCCTTGCCGCTCACAGAGTTTGTCAAAATCGGCATCGGGGTCGGCAAATGCGTTGTTCACCTCCTCATATTCCTTCAACCAGTCAACAACATCTTGCACAGCCTCTTGCACCACCTCTTTCACGGTCTTGCTATCGTCGAGTTTGGGTTCCTGTTCTAGGTATCCTACGCTGTATCCGGGCGAGAACACCACTTCGCCTTGATAATCCTTGTCAACACCGGCAATAATCTTCAGCAACGAGGATTTGCCGCTACCGTTAAGACCTATAATACCTATCTTTGCTCCATAGAAAAATGAGAGGTAGATATCCTTTAATATCTGACGGCTGGGGGGAATCAGCTTGCCTACTCCAACCATTGAGAAAATAATCTTTTTGTCGTCTGCCATAATAGAAACACTTAAATATGAAAGAATTACAATCGCCCGATAGGTTCTGGAAATAGAACTTATCGCGGCTACTTGCTTTTATTTCTTACTTAACGCAAAATCTGTTTAAAAATTTTATAGACAAAGAAATAAAATATCCGAAACTTCGTTCTCTTTGACATGAAGAATGTATTATTGCTTATTGCCGCTGTCGCTATTTGCGGCGTCTCCATCGCTCAAAACTCCCAACGACAAAGGTTGGAAAAACATCTCTACACTCTCGCTTCCGACAGTCTTCGTGGTCGTGCCGCCGGCACCGACGACGGCCGCCGCGCCGCCGAATACATCCGCCGGCAATGGCGTCAAATGGGCATGATTCCCCTTTGGAACAACAACTACGACGACCCCTTTGTCAAAGCCCAACCAATGTCTGCCGGAAACTCTTTCTGCAACCTCATTGGCCTCATTGAGGGGAGCGACCCAGTACTTAAAAACGAATACATCGTCATCGGCGCTCACTACGACCATGTTGGCGTCAAGGGCGACAAAATTTACAATGGCGCCGACGACAATGCGTCGGGCTCCTCTTGCGTTCTTGAGGTCGCTCGCCAGCTGATCAATAAGAAATCGGAGTTGAAGCGCAGCGTTATCATCTGTGCCTTCGACGCCGAGGAAATCGGACTCTTAGGCTCTTCACAAATGGTTGCGCAATTAAAAGCCCACAACATGCTCGACAAGGTCAAGCTTATGCTCAGCGTCGACATGGTGGGATGGTACAACGCCAACGGCCACCTTGTAATGGAAGGCTCCAAAACCGTTGCCGACGCCAATGAGTTGCTCTCTCCCGACAAACTATGCAGCGACCTGAAGGTAAAACTAGTTCCTTTCGAGAAGTCGCTCTTTACCGACACCGACACCGAGCCTTTCGCCGAGGCCGGCATTGCCACTATCGCAGTCACTACTGGTCTTAAATCTCCTTACCATAAACCCGAGGACGACGCCGATCTTATCGACTACAACGGCTTGGATCGCATAACCGACTACATTGTAGCTCTCACAATAGAAGCCTCTCAACGCCATAACAATCTGGCTTCTGGCAATCTAGCAAAAAAACACCACCAAAGCGATTTCGAAATTGGCCTCGCCGCCGGCTACAATCATTGCAACCTGGAATACCCCGACGCATCCTTCGAAGGCAAACCCTACCTGGGTTTCCAAAGCGGCATAATGCTGCAATATAAAATCAGCAAAAACTTCAAACTCCACGCCGACATTTTGTACAGCTTCTCTCATTGTCACCTGCCTTTCGCCAACGACGCCTACAGCCAGGGCTTTGGTATGGAGCAGCACTCCATCATGGTTCCCGCCTCGCTGCAATTGGGCATCTTCAAGACGGGTTTCGGCGTCCACGTTGGTCTTGGATGCTACTACGCTCGCCTCTTGGACGGAGATTTCTATGGCGGACGTCCGGCCTCCTTGCCCTCCTTCGATATCAACAAAAACCACTTCGGCCTCGTTTGGAACATCGGCATCCGAGTCGGCGGCAATTGGCAGCTGACCGGCACCTATTTCGGCCAGTTCAACAAATTGTTCGACACCAGCAACGGCCTTCCCAACGCCAAAGAGAACATCTATGCCGTCTCTCTCGGCTATTATTTCTAGCGTCACGGCATCTCTTTCTAGCAACATAGCGTAAGTTTAATGATTAAGTACATCGCCGACCGATACCATTACTCCGACGTCCTCTCGCTTTGCGACAAGGTCAAGCACGACCTTTGGATTGCTACTGCCGACCTTAAGGATCTCTATGTCGAAAGCGGGAAAATGGTTGTCCCGTTCCTCTCTGTCCTCAACAAGCTCCTCGAGCGTGGCGTCGACATAAGGCTGTTGCACGCCAAGGAACCCGGCGACAATTTCCGCGACGATTTCGACAAGTTTCCTGGCTTGTGGGCCAATCTGGAACGCAGGCTTTGTCCTCGTGTGCATTTCAAAATAATGATCTTCGACTGTTCCGTGGCTTATATCGGCTCGGCCAACCTCACCGGCGCCGGCATTGGTATGAAAGGCGACGACAACCGCAACTTCGAAGCCGGCATTCTTACCGACGAACCCTCCCTGGTCGATGCCGCAGCCGACCACCTCGACAGAATTTGGCAAGGTGCTCAATGCCCTAAATGCAAGCGCAAGGACTTCTGCGGCGACCGTCTCCTCTAAAGCCTGCATGGCTCACCACGGTCGGCCTTCCCGACCATTCTCATACCAGTCGCTCTACCATCCGACAGAACAGACCCTCCTATGCTCCTTCCCCCCTTCCCTATCTTTTTTTCGTCTCGTTTTTTCCCGTAGGATTATCCTCCATCACGTGTTTCCTCACAAGGTACCCTTAGCGGACTCATAGCGGACTCATAGCGGACTCATAGCCCTCCAATCCGATAAAAAACTCACAAAAAAAGAGCGGTCATTTAGGCCACTCTCCTATATTACGTGCTCTACCTTGAGTCTTTCAATCTGTAAAGCGGATATCCTTGACGTTGAGTTGCGTCTCTGTCTTGCCGCGCCAGTAGTTTTCTTCGAGCTGATAGCAGACGTCGAACATCTCCTGACGGCTTACGCGATGGTAGTATTCGCCCAACTGGAACCCTATTGCCGGATAGGCGGTGGGGCTGTCGGATGAGAGCGCTGAGAATTTCAAGTGATTAACTCCAACCACGCGTGGCGGCTGCAATGGATTGCTTTCCAAATGGCGGGTAACGAACACCGGCACATTGTTGTCAGGACCAAAAGGCGAGAATTGCTTCAGTATGCGCAGAAATTTAGGCGTGATGTCCGAAAAACGCAATTCGGCGTCTATCTCTATCTCTGGCACCGTAGCCTCCGGCGGCATCGTTCGGGAAACTATCTCCTCAAAACGCTGCACAAAGATGTCGAAATTCTCCGGTCGAAGAGAGACTCCCGCGGCACTCTTATGACCGCCAAAGTGCTCTAGCAAGTCGCTACACTCCTCCAATGCGGCATGAATGTCAAACTCCTTTATGCTTCGCGCCGACCCAACATACAAATCGTCGGTCGAGCGGGTGAGCACTATGGTCGGACGATAATATGATTCCACCAATCGCGAGGCAACAATGCCGACAACGCCGCGATGCCAATCCTCGCTAAACAGCACAATAGAGTGACGGCCGGCCAGCGTCGAGTCGCTTTCCAACCTGCGACGGGCCTCTTCCGTGGCTTGTGTGTCCAAATCCTTGCGCTCCGAATTGTAGTTGTTTATCTCCTCGGCAAGCTTTGAGGCTATTTCTCGATTCTCTGCCAACAACAGCCTCACCGAGTCAAAAGCGCTATGTATACGTCCTGCGGCATTGATACGAGGTCCCACCAAAAACACCAAATCGCTTATGTTCAAATCCTTGACAAAATACGAGTCCTTCTCGGGATTTATAGTGCGATCCTCTTTGCTGCGCGGCTCTATATGGCCATAGGTGAGTATAGCCTCCAAACCCGGACGGGGACATGTGTTTATCACCTTAAGTCCGAAGGTGGCTAGCACTCGGTTTTCTCCCGTCATGGGGACAATATCACTTGCAATACTAACAGCCACCAAATCAAGGTAACGCAAAAGCTTCAGCTTCAGCATTTCCATGTTTTTCTTCTGCGACAACGTCAATTCGCTGTCCGCATCACACAATCGCACTCCAATCTTTTGCTCCATGTATGCCTCAACGATCTTAAAACCTATGCCGCACCCCGACAATTCCTTGTAGGGATAGGGACAGTCTTCTCTCTTGGGGTCAAGCACAGCACAGCAACGTGGCAGCGTGTCGCCAGGCAAATGGTGGTCGCCAACTATAATGTCGATGCCAAGACTGTTGGCATAATCGGCCTGCTCTACAGCCTTTATACCACAGTCAAGCGCGATAATCAACTTTACACCTGTACTTTTTGCATAGTCGATACCTTTGAAGGATATGCCATATCCTTCGGTATCGCGATCAGGAATATAGAAGTCGATGTTCATGTGGAGCGTATGGAAATAGCTGTAAACCAATGCCACTGCCGATGTGCCGTCAACGTCATAGTCGCCATATATCAGCATGCGCTCCTTTTTACGGATAGCTTCATTAATGCGCGCAATAGCACGGTCCATATCTTTCATCAGAAATGGATCGTGAAGTTGGTTTAAACCCGGACGGAAGAATTTTTTAGCTTCGTCGAAAGTAGTAACGCCACGCTCTACAAGCAGCGTGGCAATAATTTTGTCCACGCCCAAAGAATCCGCAAGTTTGTCAACAACCTCTATATCATAATCTTTCCTTATTATCCAACGTTTTTCTTTCATTTTTTACTGGGCGTAAAATTACAAACTTTTTGCGACATGAAAGGAAAAAATTTCAGATAATTTAATATTTTTTAAGAAAGAAATAATTATCAATTTGTTACAACTCGCTATTCGGCAACCGCAACTCTCATTTCCATACCTCTCCTATCTCTCCTCATCCACATCTTTTTTTCGACGCTGGCGCCACGTAGCCAAAAGATTGAATCTCAATATCGATTTGCTGTATATTTTGGCCGCCATCCACGTGCATAGCGGAAATGTCACGACTATTAGGGCCATCGACAACCATATCTGCCATAGCGGCACTCCAAAGGGTATGCGCAACATCATGGCTACCGGCGATGTGAATGGTATTAGCGACAACGCCACACTCAATCCTCCCGACGGCGAGTCGACAATGGTTGGCATAAGCAGCAACACCAGCAACAAAGGCACCGTCAACGGCAACGAGAACAACTGTGTGTCGGTGTCATTGTCGCTCATGGCGCCCGCGGCAGCAAAAAGGGTCGCATAAAGCAAATATCCAAAGATGAAAAAGAAGAGAAATGCAGGCACTATGGCTCCGAAATCTATTGCGGCAATGCCCTCTACCATTTGTGGCACATCGGCCATATCGCCCGAAAGGCTCATCTGTGCCGTCGCCTCACTCCCCTTGGTGGCTATCTCTGTAACTGCATGCTTTTGCTGCGCCGCTCCAAAGAGGTCTCTGTTCCCCGCCTGAATGCCGACCAGGGCTACGCCTGTCAGCATTACCCACATCAGGAATTGTGTCAACCCAACCAAGGCTATTCCTATCACCTTGCCCATCATTAGCTGAAACGGCTTTACCGAGCACACCACCACCTCGACAATTCGGCTTGACTTTTCTTCCACCACCCCTCGCATCACCTGTGAGCCAAACATGAATATCGCAACATATATAAGCAATGAAAGCACAAGCCCCAATGCCGTCTTCACACCCAAAAAAGCCTCTCGCCCTGTCTCCATATCCTCGGTGCGCAAGTTGATCTTTGTACCTGAAATCAGAGCATACTCATCGTCGCTTATGCCGTGCGCTTGCAACAGTCGATTGCGAAGTATGCGCTGCAGCTGCATATCCACATCATAGCGCGTCTGCTGTGTGGGCAAATCACTCTTGTAGTATAGACATGCATCGGTGGGAATTGCCTCGCTGGCTCTACTGCGCACATATAGTATGGCGCTCACATCCTCGTCCTTGTCCATAACTCGGCGCGCGTATTCGAGCGATGCCGCATATCGGTATTCTACCACGTCGTTGGAAACAAAACGGCTGTCGCCGCGACTGGCGTCATCTCGGTCAAGTCCGCCAAAAACACCCGACTCGTCGGCAACAAGCACCACAACTCGGTCTTGTGGCTTCAATGCCATATATATCGGTATGGCATACAGCGCCGCCAGCAATATTGGCACCAAAAGTGTCAAAAGCCAAAACGACACCTTACGCACCCTGGTTGTGTATTCTCGCTGAATAACTAACAGTATCTTATTCATTGCCTTGCCTCCTTTCCCGTCACCGTGGTTATAAAGATGTCATTCATCGATGGCAGCACCTCGCGGAACGACTGCAGCCGACACCTCGTAAGCAACAACTCAACCAAATCATTTGCTTTCTTCTCTTCGTCAAGCTTGAATCTATAGGAATGCTCACCCCCTTCGCCGCCAGCATGGCTTACCAGGTGGCACCACGCGGGCAATTCTGTCGTCAGCACCTCGTTCTCGCTGGCGTCGACGGCAACCTCATACTGGTTTGTGCTCATCGTCTTCCTTATCTCTCTGAAATTGCCATGCAAAACAACATGGGAATGATCTATCAGCGCAATGTCGTCGCACAACTCCTCGACCGAGGTCATATTGTGGGTGGACAATATTATCGTAGCTCCTTTTTTGTGCAAATCTACTATCTCGTTTCTCAACAATGTCGCATTGACAGGGTCAAAACCGCTAAAAGGCTCATCAAAGATTAGTAGTTTGGGGTCATGTATCACGGTAACAATAAACTGGATCTTTTGCTGCATACCCTTCGACAACTGGTCAACGGTGCGATTCCACCATTCCTCTATCTCAAATTTCTGAAACCATCGTTTAAGCCTTACTGTCGCATCATGACTCGACAATCCCTTTAGACGAGCCAAATATACTGCCTGCTCGCCAACTTTCATTTTTTTGTACAATCCTCTCTCCTCAGGCAGATATCCTATCTCTCGCACGTCATCTCCCGTCATAGCACGTCCGTCAAACAATATCTCTCCTTTGTCCGGAAAAATAATCTGGTTTATAAGTCGGATAAGGGTAGTCTTGCCTGCGCCATTGGGGCCCAAAAGGCCAAAGACCGAGCCCTCTTTAACGCCGACACTTACGTCGCGCAATGCACAATGGCTGCCAAAACTTTTTTCTATATTTTTTGTTTCTATCAACACGGGCAATAAGGTTTATTTTTGGTTGAAAATCTCTTAGTAACGGTTTTAGAGTTTATTTTTAATGGCAATAGTCGTAACTTCAAACTCCGCTTACTCGTCTCCTTGTGTGCGGTCGTCTCTTTTGGATTTTTTCTTTTTCGGAATTCGTATCAACAATATCTCCGCTAACAGCATTAGCAATGACAGCACCAGACACAAGCGCCACAATTGCTTGCCATCCATGCGCTCCTTCAAATAGCTGTCCAAGGGCTTGTCCACATTGTTGACAACAGATATGTTGTCCAAGTTGTAATCTTTCAGCATCGACGCTATCTGACTCCTCTCCAGGAATCTCATCTGCGATTCGAGACGAGAATAGTTGAACGAAACTCCCTCTATTGTTTTTCCGTCATACTGAAGCCAGTAGTTGCCCGCCTCATGCAATCCGCTGTGAGGCACCAAATTGCTCATCCCTCCAACCACTCTTATGTCGGCAATTACGTCAAACCTTGTGGCGCTACTGTCCTTGCCCTGTATCGACGATTGTGCCGACACAAGGTGGACGGTCTCTTTTCCGTCATAGCGTTGCGAGAGAGGCACGGGGTCACCACCACCCATTGAAAATGCCGGCAATGACGGTCGTACACTATATAGCGCCATATTGTACAACGTTGGCACAAAAAGCGCTTGACGGACAAAATCAGTATGCTCGTCGCGCAAGGGCGCGGCGATAAGGTATATACGACCTGCTCCACACATGGTCGCACTCACGTAGACATCGCCATTGGCAAGCGTGATAATAGGCTCGTAAAGTGTCGATGACGATTTCGCCAGTCGCCAATAGTTGACAACCGTGGGCAGCTCCATCTCACTATTGCGACCATTGAAGACGTTGCGATACAGGGCATTGTCCATACTTACCGTCCCCGCCGCCACTCGGCCTTTGTGCTGCTGTTCCAATCCCGGAGCGCCAAACTGCGTCAACGCAGCATTATAACTTTCCTTGTCGGCATTGTCGGCAACAACCACGACAATGGTTCCTCCTCCATCAACAAAGCTTCGCAACGACTGTACCATACCCGACGACAACGATGGCAATTCGTCCAGGATTACCACATCGTTGCCCTCTATACGGCTGAAATCCATCTGTTGCACACTCATTGTCTGCATTTTCACCGCTGTGTCGCCATCAAACAGGCGTGTCAAAAACACATTGGAGGTAATGCCTTCTACAATAAGACCTTTTATATAATCTCTTATGTTGAGCGTAAAAAAATAGCTGTCGTCAAAAACAACGGGATAATCGCTGCATTCCACCCGACAATCCAACACTCCTGTCGCGTCCACAGTAAACGGCATCGTCAGTGCCGTCCTACCCTCGGCTGGCAGGTCGACGGTGGCAACAGCTCGCTGTCGTCCATTAACATAAAGCGTTACTGGCACACCTTCAAGGTTCTCGATGCCGTCGTTTCGTATCCACACCTCTGTCACAACGGTATTGCCTCGATAATATACCGGTGCCACCAAAGCCACCGAGTCGACATAGACATTCTCTAGCTCCGCGGGCTTAAGAGGCACTAACGTTAGGGCTATATTACTGTCGCTCTCAAAATTGTCGATGTCAGCCACCGAAGTCTGAAAATCTGAAATCACAAAGATCTCTTTGTTCTCTCCGCTACCTCCGCGAACAAAATCACGTTGGCGTTCTATCATCGACGATAGTGATGGCGACGCACTTCCTGGCTCTACCTCGTCAATCATTGTAAGCATCTCTTCTTTGCTAAGCCAATGGAAATGGCGCCCCTCAACATCGCATGTCATCAAATGAAACCTGTCGCTCTCTCCATAAGCGGACACTATCTCGCGGGCCTTGGCCTTGGCTTTTTCTATCATCGGGCCATTGCCATCTGTGTTTTGCATGCTGAACGAGTTGTCGATAAAAACAGCCACGTCGTTGCCTCCTGCCCTCACCGCCTTGTCGCTTCTGTTTATCACCGGTTGGGCGAAAGCAAGCACCAAAAAGGCTATCGCCATCATACGCGCCACCATGATGAGTATCTGCCGCAATGTCGACTGGCGGCGTGTCTCCGACTGCATTTCCTCCAATTTGTCGACATTGCTAAAGTATATCTTCTTATATCGGCGGAAATTGAAGAGATGGACAATCACCGGGATTGCCATAGCCACAAGACCTATAAGGAACAAAGGGGAGGTGAATATCATTGATGAGATGTTGTTTATGAATTTGTACTATAAAAAAGGTATCATTATGCGGAACTATGCTTTTCTTTATGGCATATGCTACTGTCATCTTTCCTGCTCTCGTTTCTTTCGGGCATAATAGCGGCAAATGTCACTAATGCCACATTGCTGGCAATGGGGTTTGCGCGCGGTACATACATAACGACCATGAAGAATGAGCCAATGATGGGCAACGGGGATCTTCTCGGGCGGAAAATTCTGCTCGAGGGTAAGCTCTGTCTGCAAAGGAGTTTTTGAGTTGTTCGTCAACCCTATGCGCTCCGACACTCGAAAAACATGTGTGTCGACTGGCATTACAGATTGGTTGAATTCAACCGCGGCAACGACATTGGCTGTTTTGCGTCCCACTCCTGGCAACGTCTGCAACTTGTCGACATCATCTGGAACCACCCCGCCAAAATCCGAAACCAACTTCTCAGCCATGCCTTTCAAATGTGCGCTTTTGCTGTTGGGGTACGACACCGACTTCACATATGCCAATATCTCATCCACCGAGGCAACTGCCATGGTTTTGGCGTCGGGATAGGCTTTGAACAACGCCGGTGTAACCATATTCACTCTTTTGTCGGTACATTGTGCCGACAACATCACCGCCACAAGGAGCTGGAATGGGTTCTCGTAATGCAACTCACTCTCTGCCTTGGGCATAGCTTGCTCGAAATAGGCTATCAACCGTCTGTATCGTTCCTCTTTCCTCATTATTTTTGCTTTAATGTTACAACAATCGGATAATGGTCTGATATCTCTGTCTTTATACGCTTATATGCCACAGCTTCCATATCTTCCGTATGCAACAGCATATCAATACGGTATGATGGGAATGTCGCTCGTCTGCTCTTTGTAAAAGTGCCATGATATGTGGTGCAGAAACCTTGACCTGCCTCACAATAGCTATCTTTATAGTATTTGCGGCATTGCTGATAAAAATATGACGCTGGTGTCTCGTTAAAATCACCGGCAACAATTGTCAGATTATCCCGGCTTTCAAATATAGGCTTCAAAGTGTTCCACTCTTGCTCGTGGGCCAGTATTGTTTCCTTGAACTTGTTTAGGGTGCTACGTCCAGTAAGGCTATCCATTGTGCCGTGCGATATGTTGTGTATGTGCCTACTGTCGCTGGTGTCAAGACCATACGAGTTCAAATGCAAGCAAAAGAGTCTCAATGTGTCGCTGTTCCACAATATGCTTGTGCATAACTTTGTAGGCCCGTCAATACGAGCCACTCGCACTATGGGCAGTTTCGAGAATATAACCTCTCCTGTGATGGAGCCGCTCTCATATCCCGATGTCATGTGGCGGTATCCTCTTTGCTCCAATCTCTCGGTAAGATGAACGGTGTCGCCTCGACCTATATACTCTTGCATTGCCAGCACATCGGGATTCTCGTTGTCTACTATGTCCAGAAAAAGAAGCATGTTTGAATCGGTAAGAGCGACGTCATACTCTACCCCATGGAAATGATGTGCGTTGAACGACAACACTTTCACCATCGGCACGTTTCCATCCGAGCCCTCCTCTACTGTCTCGGTTCCTCCTATCTGGAAATATAATGGCAAAAAACCGCAACGTGCCAATATAGCCACCAGCGACAACAAAAACCACTTGCTACCACATGCTAGCCATATAACAACACATATCACATTGGCAAACACCAGATAAAGATAAAAATAGCTTAGCAGCGAGAATATCATGTCGCTCGACGGTGGTTTGTGCCCTGCCAATGTAGAGCAAACCATCAGCACGACAAGCAAAAAATTGACAATGATGAATATTATTTTTATTATCTTTCCAATCACAGCTTTTTTGTTTTATCTATACCAACATTAAAAATAATTAATCCAGCGGCTACTTATACCTGAACAGTATCTCTTTCTCCTCTCTACTCAGACTTTCGTATCCCGAACGTGATATCTTGTCCAATATCTCGTCAATACGCTTCTGCTCGGCAGCGCGACGACGGTTATATTCTTCGTCGCTAAGTGGTCGCTGGTCGTGGGTGGCTCGTTTATCCCTTTTGTGGTGCTCTCTTGTTTTTCGCTCCGCCAGCCATCGCATAACTATAACATAAACAGCTCCGCACAACGCTCCTCCTATATGCGCCACATGCCCACCGGCATTTGACTTGGGTATTGTCAGCAAATCTATAACAATGAGTGCCAACACAATCCATTTCAACTTGATAGGAAATGTTCGCACCATCCACACGTCGACTTCCTGGTTAGGATTGTATACCGCCACGGCCACAGTAACGCCAAGGATGGCGGCAGAAGCCCCTACAAGTTGCGACGAATGGACCCTCCCCACCGGAAACAAATTGTATATCATCAAAAAGAATAGTCCTCCAACAATACCACAAATGAAATACAACCACCCGAAACGCTTTGTCCCAAGATACCGGCAGCACATTGTGCCTCCAAAAAACAGCATCACCATATTGAAAAATATATGCCAAAAGCCATCATGCAGAAACATATAGCTCAGCAATGTCCATGGCTGATACCAAAGATAATCCCAATCCGACGACAAAGCAAGCCAATCATACCATCCCGCCCGGGCACGCCCCGATGGCATGGCATACAGATAATCCACAATCGGAAACAACAGCATTAGCAGCCACAACCCTACGTTGACGATAATCAAAATAGACAAGAGGCTGCCACTACGTAAAAAATCTTTCAATTGACTTCCAACTCTTTTATCTTGCATTGAATTATTTTTTGAAACTGCAAATTTACAGAAAAAAAGGCAATTCCGAATTATTTCTTATTTTTGTATACTTTTACACTATAGACACATCGTCATACTTTATTATCAATGAGTTTATTATCTTCAAACACAATTAATCTGGGCCTCATCGGCGAAAGACTGTCACACTCTTTTTCCAAGCTTTATTTCGATCAGAAATTTGACCGTATGGGAATCCCTGGTCATTACCAACTCTATGAGCTGTCCGACGTCAATCAGATTGCAAAACTCATCGACGACAATAGACTCGACGGCTTCAATGTCACCATACCCTACAAGGAAGCCATCATCCCCCTTCTCGACGACATCGACAGCACCGCCAACGAGATTGGTGCCGTCAACACTGTGGCTGTATACCGCACCAATGGTGACAACTATCGGCTTAAAGGCTTCAACACCGACGCCACCGCTTTTGCCGACACTTTGAAAAGACATCTGCAGCCATACCATCAATCAGCATTAATACTTGGCACTGGAGGCGCCGCCAAAGCCGTGGCATGGGCTCTGAAAAAAATGGGCATAGACCATTGCTTTGTCAGCCGGCAACCTCATGGCGACAACCAAATAGACTACGAAGAGGCATTCCAACGAGTTTCCAAGAGTCTCCTCATCGTCAACTGCACCCCTGTGGGCATGTTCCCCAACGTCGACACCTCGCCATGGGCACATCCCGAACTACTGACTCCCAAACACTTGGTTTACGACCTCGTCTACAACCCCTACCCTACCCTTTTCATGCGCCAAGCCTCCCTTATGGGCGCCAAAACCGTCGACGGACTTGCCATGCTACATCGTCAAGCCGACCAAGCCTTCCAAATCTGGTCGCAGCTGTAAGCGTGCGCATTATCTCAATCTCGGAGAGGTCTAAAGGAAAGGGGTACACCTAGCGGCATACCCCTTGAATATAGCTGTAATATCAATATTATTTGGAGCTCTTAACAGCACGGACAGACAGACCGGTGCATCGGCTGTTGTAGTAGCTGACCACTTCCTGATTGTCCGAGAAGAAGTAGAAATCCCATATGTAGGATGGATTTTCCACGCTGAGCGAGGCGGAGCTGTAGAAGCCGTATTCACCAAGGAAGTAAGAATCCGAGTCCTTGTGGTAGCCTGTGGCAGGCAGGAATATGCTGTTGCCGTTGGCAGCAGTGAAACGGCGACCATAGACGCCATTGAGAGTAGTCCATTCAGCCCTGGTATTATTCAGAAGCTCCTCCCAATTCTCTTTGGTGGGGGTACAGGCGCCATTGCCCATGTTGGCGGTGGCGGCATCGTCGCCAGACTCGAGGACGGTCATGTTATCCACAGTTCCATAGGTTGACGAGGTGTTGTACTTGGTCAGTGTGGCTAATCCACCATCGCCATTTACAGTGCAGTATTGGTAGGTACTCCAGCTGTAGTCGCTCTTGGGCAGTGTCTCGCCCCAGGCAAAGTAGTCGCCATAGCCTTCCGGCACAGTGGCACCTACGTTGCACTTGGCCCACAACAGACCTGAGGGCAGGCCGAGGTCAACCCAATTGGTGTCGCTCGGGTCGGGATCGCCGCCTGGTGTGCCGCCCGCCTTGGTCATGTGGAAGCGGATGTCGCCACTAATCTCATAGCCGTCCATCTCGATGAAGTCGCCATGGAAAGCACACTCGGTAGCGGTGATCGAATCGATGGTGAAGGCAAATTGATATTTATCAGTAGTGACATTGACGATACTGCCATTGATGGCCCATGTAAAGTTGTTGTGATCGGTCACGCCGCCATCGTTCATCAGGCCGCTCCCGTTCTCATAGAAAGAGATCTGCATGTTCGGAGGGGTCATGTCAAGCCCGTTGGCCGACATCAGATCCACCTGCCAAGTACCCAGAATGAGGGTGCTGTAGTTGTTGTTGTCGCCATCGACGTTGAACATATCTTCAGGGTCGCATGCCGCAAATGACACACACAGCATCGCGGCACATAAAAATCTCATGAAATTTTTCATATTCGGTAATTTTTATTCATTTCTTTTTTAACGTGCAATCCTCAAAAAAATTGTATCGTTTAGGAATGAGGGGGTGGTAAATACAACTGACCCTCTGAAATCAACCTGATACGTATAGGGCATTCCAAGTACTATTCCTATAATTTGAGGAGCATACGGCTCGCGAGATTGAACCCTTGCTTGGAAGACAGTTCCAACCAGCGGCGTGCCTCTTGGATGTCCTTCTCCACGCCAGTACCATAATAGTAAGCCAATCCCAGGTTGTACTGTGCCATGACGTGGCCTTGTGCGGCAGACTTTTTGTACCAATAGATAGCCATATCGTAGGACTGTTCCACGCCTTCGCCTTTCTCATAACAATTTCCAAGCGAGTTTTCGGCTTCGGGATCGCCCTCTTCGGCGGCCTTGCGATACCAATAGACTGCATCCTTGGGGGATTTTTCCACACCATCGCCATCATCATAACAAGCGCCGAGGATTCTTTGAGCTTCAACATTGCCCTTCTCAGCAGCTTTGCGGTACCATCTGACGACTTTCATGAAAAGGTTGACTCCTAAAGGAGAGATAGCACATGTACCTATTCCATCTCCTCTGATCCACACTCGTCGATAGGCATTGTCTCCAAATCCTACCTGATTAAAGCTCTTACCTATTGAAGGAAACAAAAAAACAATCGAAATACTGATGTTTAAAGAACATTTTGTACTTTTGCAGCATGATTTTAATGGTATACTTTTAGATTATTAGCTGGTATACTATAGTATTATCATTTACTGCAAGGTCATTTCATCGATTGTCGAACATTAAAAACATAATAACACCATCATGAAAAAACTCGTTTTTACAATCTTCGCTACAATGTTTTTGCTTTGTGGCTGCAACAAAACAAAACAGTTTGAGGTGACGCTCAACCTCAGCAATGCCGACGGCAAGAGTGTCTATCTCTTTAAGGATGTCAATGGAACCGAAACATTCGTCGACAGCACCGTCTTTGTCGGAGAACATGCTGTGTTAAAGGCAGGTTTCGACGACCCACAGATTACCTACTTCATCAAGTTCTCTCCCAATGACAAATGCGGCATCATGCCCTTCTTTACGGAGAACCAAAATGCCACAATCACGGGCGACTTGAACGACATGCCGCACTGGACCTGCGAAGGCTGCCCGACATTGAATGAGTTGAACGCTTACCATCAGAAAAACCTCACACAATTTGAAGATAAAATCATGGCTCTCTCTGCCGAGGTGATTACTGCCTACGCCGAAGGTGACACCGTCAAAGGCGCAGAACTCAATGAGCAGATGATGACGCTCTACAACGCATATACCGAAAACAATATAGAATATATCCGCAGCCACCCCGACAGCTATCTGGCACACTATCTGCTCAGCACAATGATGCCCGAGATGGAGCTTGAGCAGGTAAAAGAAGTGTACGACAGCTTCACCACCGAGTCAATCTACAGCAAACGCGTCAAAGAGTTCATTGAGAATGACGAGGTGAGGGAAAAGATTATCAGAGAAGCCCACTCCTGCAACATTTGAACCTCCCTTAAAAGAATTCGGGAAATACATCGGACAGCATGTCCGGTTGATGAATCTTGATTTTGAGATATACATGGCTACCACCAGATCTATCTCACACCTCCCTGACTGTCAAACCATCACATTTTTCAAGAGTACCTGCAGTTTTTCATAAGCAACATCCTCCAGCCAAGGGGCGGGATACTTTGGATAGAGCAGGTATTTGTACTCCAAAGCACTATTGCTCTGTTTATCCAGCAGAAGAGACGCATTTGCATATTTGGCTATCAGGCTCTGGTAGTCATTCTTGTGAAATTCGTAGAGATAGGCTCCGAACCCATAGGCGGCAATCCGACCTATGCAGGATTGTTTTTCCTCAACGAATTTTTTGGCGTAATCAAGAGCCTCCTTGGCCGTTGACGCTATCGTGGAATTAGATGAAGCCACGCTGTCCAAAACCATCAAGCTGCCATATTCAGCCATCGGCTCTTCCACACATCTCAAAAGGTCTCTGGTTCCAACACCCACATGATGATAGAACGAATGGAAATATTCGTGGAGCAGCACCTGGCCCATCAGAAGCTTCATTTCGTCAAGGCCAGCGGTGATAGACTCAATAACATCCACAAATAACGTAATGACGCACTCATCGTCATCGTAATAATACATACCCAGATAAGGTCTCGCCTCTGTACTACCTAATGCCTTCTCCAGCTCTTTCCGCTGTCCTTTGCAGACACTAAGCATCTCTTCCAGATTCCGGTTCTCCTTTTTGGCCTGACTCAATCTGTCCTCAAGACTCTTTATCAGCTTGTCCAGCTCCTCGATTTCTTCTTTCAGTTGGTCGGTGGGTGGAAATTCAAATCGGTCTATCCACTTTCCACTGAGCATCAATCTAGTGTGCCGCTGAAGGTCATTGATTTGGAACGACAGGGACTTGTCAAGAAACAGCCGATGCTCAGCCAATCCCCGTAAGAATGCCTCTGCATCAGGTTCTAGCTCATATTTAGGAGGACACTTTTCGTCAATGTCGTAGCTGAAAATCACATCTTCTTCTCGTACCTTGTCGCCAAAATACTCTTCTGTCAGATTCTTTAAGACTCCCATAATATGCTTTATTTGGGTATTATTTATCCACGGATAAGAATACCTATAATCAAAATGTTTTTTATAAAACTATGTGTTGGCTATCATTTGTCAACAGGACGAGATAATTCATATTCTAACACATATTTCATCATCAATTTGATCTCTTTTTCATTCAATGCCGTAAGCGTTACACTAACCAGCGTCAGCCAGTAGGCTTTGTCGACCAAATAACTATTTCAATAGTTGCTGATATTCATTATTCCTCTACCCTCTTCCTTAGATTCTCAGCGAGGAAAGTAGCCACCTCCTCGGGTGTGAAGCGGCTGACGTTGAAAACGATGTCGTAGTTGTGGACATCGTAGCGTGACACCCCTGCGAAGCTCTTGGTGAAATTCTCGCGGGCATTGTCGGTCTCATCGACATACTTGGCTGCGGACTTCTCGTCGAGGGCCTCGCGCTCAGCAATGCGCCGGATGCGGAGGTCGCGGTCGGCAATAAGGAAGATATGTATTGCGTCGGGGTTGTCTTTGAAGATGTGAAAGCCGGCACGACCCACGATGATGCAGCTCTCCTGCTCGGCCATGTTGCGCATAATCTGTGACTCGGCATAGTATAGTTCGCGCGAGGTAATCTTTCTGTTCTCCGTCTGGTAATTGCTGCCAATGGTGTCGAACTGGCTGTAGAACTGGCATATATCGTCCCACAGGTTGAACTTCTTGCTTTTGATGCGCAAGATTTCATCCTTGTCGAGCTTGTATTTCTCGCAGATGGCATCGAGGATGACCTTGTCGTAGACCTTCAGTCCGAGTATTTCTCCCAGGCGGCTAGCAATGTCCCTGCCGCCACTCCCGCATTCGCGGTTGATGGTGATGATAGTTTTGCTCATGGTTAACTCTCTTTTTTTGAAAATGCAAAGATACGAAAAAAATGAAAGAAAAAAGAAGAATTTTGCATTCCCATTCATTTTGAGTTGTTTGCAAGATCTCTAATGTACCGTGGCGAAGCCTGCCGTGGCAACGCCTGCGAGCACCGATGAATAAAAAAAACATGTAGCGAGTCAACTTGATGAGGCTGCCGAAGGCCTGCGACCGAAGAAGAGCAAACGGGACTTGTGCTGTCGCCGACCAACGGGAGGCAACGGCTCAAAATAAAGGACTATGAAGGGCATAAAAAAAGCAAGTCATCAGACTTGCTATAGTGCCCGGAACAGGACTAAATCGAAGACTTGTTATTATTTCTTATTGGTTGATATTGTTCATTTTATAATTTCTTTTTTTACTCTGAATATGACATTTATGACCAACAAAACTTCTAAAATATGACCAAATTATGACCAGCCTTTCGTACTATTCCACTACAGCAACTCCTCAATATCGCTACTAAGGAAATCTTCCAAGCTCACACCTCCTGTCCCCGCCACAAACGAACGTTTGGGGTGGAAGTCCTCCACAAAGGCTGGCAGTCCGGAATTCATTCCCCTGCGGCCGCTCTTCACCTCAATTGCCGTTACCTCGCCGTCGCGAACCACGATGAAGTCCACTTCTTTATCCTTCTCATCTTTGTTCTTTGACGTTTCGCGCCAATAATACACTTTATAGTCCAATTCGTCAGCCATGCTCAGCAGATGTGCACCTACGGCACTCTCTACCCAGCGTCCCCAGACTCGGGTGTCTGTCCTGTCTTCCACGAATTCTCTCCCCTTGTAGGCAGTCAACAATGCATTGTTATACACCTGATACTTCGGTATCGAGTTTCGTTTACGAGCCTCGTCCTTGGCGTATTTTTGCAATCCTGTCAACAAGGCACATTGTTCCAGAATATCCAGATAGCTGGCCAATGTGGTCACATTGCCCGCATCCTGCAACTGCCCCATCATCTTGGTGAGTGACAGAATTTCGGCCGAATAGCCGCACCCCAGCTCGAACATTTGCTTCATTAGTGCTGGCTTGTAGATGTTCGACGTCATGATCACATCTTTCTCAATGGCAGGAGCCACCAGCGAATCTTTTATGTACTTCCGCCAGCGTCGCTCATCATGTATCATGTGTGCAGCACCTGGATATCCGCCAAAGTAGATATATTCGTCCAGCGAAAGCCCAAAGGCATCACGCATCTCTTGCAGGCTCCAGTGCGGCATCCTGATTAGTTCAAAGCGACCAGCCAACGACTCGGTAAGACCCTTCTTCAGCAGCAGACGACTACTGCCCAGCAGCACCACCTTCAGGTTCAAATGGTTTCGAGAGTCGGTATCCCATTCCCGTTTCACGACCTCGCTCCAGTTCTCAATCTTTTGCACCTCGTCAATCACCAGTAGGTACTCGTCCAACCTGCGGAGCATCATCGTGGTGCGGGCCGACTCCCATACGCGGTGGATCCAGTCGCTGTCTCTCGGTTCCACTGCATCTGCAACCTCTATCGTATGAGGAATGCTCACCTTCTCCAGCAATTGATTCACCAGAGTGGACTTTCCAATCTGTCTTGGTCCAGCAAGCACCTGTATAAATTTTCTTGGTTCCAGAATTCGTTTCTTAAGCGTATGGAACTGTTTACGAATATATTCCATTATTCAAATCAATAGGTAATTTTACTCAATTTTAATTATAAATTTACTCAAATTGCGCTGCAAAATTACTCAATTTATTTGATAATTTTAGTTTTTTCTGACAAATTTATGTATTGAAATAGATGAAACTGATAGGTGATAGCTTGTGTGGAAGCATCAGATGTATTTTAACGAAGATTTCCGAAAATATGGCCAAACCATGGCCATAATGAAACATAAAAGAAAAAAGATTTTGCTTTTTCACTCGTTTTGAGTTACTTGCAAAATCTCTTTCGTGCCCGGTGCCGGAGGCGTCGGCTCGGCCGACAACGGGACTTGGACAAGGACTGCGACGGGCATAAAAAAAAGCAAGTCTTTCAACTTGCTTTGGTGCCCGGAACAGGACTGCTTTAATTATTTCCTATTAAGCATAAATAGTTGTTATTTTGGGCTTTATGAATTATCCTACACTCAAATAACACATCAAAATCCAGTAAAACGTAAAAAATATGGCCAAACTATGGCCAAGGGATTTCACATTATTTGAATGAACAATCCTTTATCAGTTTCCGACCAGCCTCTGTCTGCACATACTTCTATCGACTGGATGGTGCTCTTCTTTGGTTTGAAGTCTCAATATTGTGACCTCAAACCATAATTTCTATATTTGAACTGTCGCAAGCTATACGACATAGTGGTATTTGAGGATGTTTTACAATTAGACATTTTGGTATTTTTACAGAAGTCGCCGTAAAAAATTTTGGTATTTTTGGATATTTTCTACAAATAAATTTGTGTAAATAAAAAAGAAAGTTTATTTTTGCAATTGAAATATGAATAATGCTAATATTGATATGAATCTGATTTTCAAAAGAAAACTGTATGGAAGATTGCTCGAATGGAAGCGAGTTCGTGATGGAAAAACTGCCATTTTGATTGAAGGAGCACGACGTGTGGGGAAATCGACATTGGTCGAACAATTTGCCAAAAACGAGTATGAATCATACATTCTCATTGATTTCAACGAGGCATCAGCGGAGGTGAAGTCTTTGTTTGATAATCTGATGAATTTGGACTTTATCTTTTTGCAGCTACAGTCGCTGTACAATGTGGTCTTGAAAAAACGTAAGTCAGTTATCATCCTCGATGAAGTACAGAACTGTCCCCTTGCCCGTCAAGCCATCAAGTATTTGGTGAAAGACGGCCGATACGATTATATCGAAACCGGTTCGCTTATCAGCATCAAGAAGAACACAAAAAATATCACACTCCCAAGCGAGGAAGAACGGGTAACACTCCATCCTATGGATTACGAGGAATTCCGTTGGGCTATGGGAGATGAAGCTTCCGTACCACTGCTCCGAACCTTCTACGAAAAAAAACTACCACTCGAGCAGTCGTTCCGTGACAAAATCCGTGATTTCAGGCTTTATATGCTCATTGGCGGTATGCCCCAGGCCGTCAGCACCTACATTGAAACAAACAACTTCAGCCTGGTTGATTCGGCCAAGCGTGGGATTATTCAGATTTACCGTGACGACTTTCAGAAACTTGACCCAACAGGACGACTGGAAACGCTTTATATGGAGATACCGTCACAACTAAGCCAGACGGTTAATCGTTATAAACCTTATTCCATTCTCGGCAACGTGGATGGGGACAAACTGATGGAAATGATGAAAAACTTAGAAGACAGCAAGACCACGCTTTTCTCCTACCACTCCAACGACCCCAACGTGGGTATGTCGCTCACGAAGGAGTTCTCAAAGTACAAAATCTTCTGTGCTGACACTGGCTTGTTTGTCACGCTTGCCTTTTGGGACAAAGACTATACGGAGAACGACATTTATCAAAAGTTGCTAAACGACAAACTCAGCACCAATCTTGGCTACATCTATGAAAATATGATAGCACAGATGCTCGCTGCATCTGGCAACAAACTGTTTTATTACACTTGGCCCAGAGATGCCACCCACAACTATGAAATAGACTTTTTGATGTCGAAAGGCTCCAAACTATACCCCATTGAGGTGAAATCTTCAGGATACAGCACTCACAAGTCGCTTGATGCCTTTTGTGAGAAATATTCTTCACGAGTTGGAGAAAGGTATCTTATCTATACCAAGGATTTCCGGAAGGACGGGTCAACGACACTGTTGCCTGTGTTTATGACAATGTTCCTGTAGGGATAGTGCCAAAAATATTGGTTATACCTAATGCTCCTTCACAGAAAAAGCAATGTTTAAGGGGTGTCAAACGACACCCCTTTTTCATACCTTTTTCCGAAAATATGACCAAATTATGACCAAAACTGGGGTTTAAAAGAAAAAGGATTTTGCATTTTCACTCGTTTTGAGTTACTTGCAAAATCTCTTTGGTGCCCGGAACAGGAACGCTTTAATTACTTCCTATTAAGTATAATTAGTTATTATTTCGGGTTTTATGAATTATTATACACTCAAATAACACATCAAAATCCAGTAAAACGTCAAAAAAATGGCCAAACTATGTAACCCTGTTCGTCATACTCAAAACAATTCCACGCCCCGGCGTGCTGACGGTGTAGAGTGCCGCCGCCAGCACAGCCAGCAGGATTGCAATATTTGTTTTAGTATGCTTCATCATTAACTACAATTTAAAAGCATACATTTCAGCAAGAAGCAGGTGCAGGTCGCGCTGGGCGGCGAGGCGACGCGCGAGGGCAGAAGAGGAAAGACTTTGCTCGAGGAGGTAGTCAGTAAGTGATAGTTCGCCTGCAAGGAATGCACGATGCAGCAGGTCAGCATCTGCGGTTGGAAGCGTGTTGTCGATTTGCGCAATGAGAGTGACGAGACGCTGCGCCTCTTGCAAGAGACTTTTGTACCGTGTGGAGAGCTGCAGGCGAATTACGTCCCCTTGTGATTTAACGGCTTGAGCGCTGAGCTGTGCTTGGCGCACCCGTCCTGCGTTGCCCCAAAGAGGCAGTGACAAGCCGAAAGTGACACCTTGGAAGGTGTTGTCCACGACAAATTCGCCCATATAACCTATCGACCAACGCGGCAGGGTGCGGGAACGGGCAAGCGATACGGCACCTTGTGCTGCATCGCTCTCGGTGCGGGCGACGGCCAACGATGGGTCGACGGCACTAATGGCCGAAAGCCACGCCGCTGTGTCGACAGGCAAGACCGCGACAGGAAACTCCACACACTCAAACTGCAACGGTGTGCCTCCATTCAGAGCTTGTAGTTCTGACCTGCAGCGGTCGCGCTCCATTTCAGCCTCAGTCAGCGCCGCCTCGGTGGTTGTCAGCCCCAGACGCGCGCGATTCACCTCCTGCTGCGTAGCACCGCCTTGCTGTAGCATCTTGTCGTAGGCATCGGCCACCTGCCGGGCTCGTTCGGCATCGGCCAGACGCAAAGCGACAAGAGCGTTGCTATAGATGAGCCGAATGCAAGTCTGTTTGGCAGCAAGCAGTAGTTGCTGCCGTCCGTAGCGATACTGATACTCAGCGCTACTGTCGCGCACAACGGCCAGTCGCCGCTGCCATACATAGGCAGTCGGAAAATCGAAATCCTGCCGTACCGCAACGTCGATACGCGGACCTACTGCCGACGGCATTCCCCACAGATAGCCTGCTTCCACGGTAGGATTGTCGGGGGCAAGCCCCGTGTGATGTTCCGCCACTTTGGCATCGGCCATTTGCCGCAAGACACGGAGTTCTGTGCTGTTCCGTTCTATCTGTTCCAACACAGAGGTATAGACCTCTTGTGAAAACGAAAGTTGATTACTTAAGATGGAAATCAATATGGCTAAAAAAACACTCTTTTTCATAATCATTCATCTTTAATCTTTAAACCAAAACCTTTAAACTCCACCTTGCGATGAAACCATTCATATACCATGGGCATCAGGTAGAGATTGAGAAGTGTGGAGGTGAGCAAGCCGCCAAGCACGACGACGGCCATAGGGCTCTGTATCTCGTTGCCGGGCTTGTCGCCGTTGAATACTAACGGTATCAGTGCCAACGCCGAAGTGAGGGCAGTCATCAGGATTGGATTCAGTCGGTCGACAGAGCCTTCAACTACAGCCGTGCGGATGGGTAAGCCCGAAGACACTAGGTGTTGGTAGCGCGACACCAGCAATATGCCGTTGCGCGTGGCGATACCGAAGAGCGTAATGAAGCCAATGATGGAGGGAATGCTCAGCACACGGCTGGAGAGTGCCACGGCCAGCACGCCACCAATCAGAGCCAGCGGCAGACTTGCCATCACGATGGCTGCCAGCGGCACGTTACGGAACTCACCAAAGAGCAGCAGGAAGATGACCAGCAGCGCCAGAATGGTGGCTATGGTCAACGTGCGCGACGCACTCTGAGCGCTTTCGAACTGGCCGCCATACTCGACGCGGTAGCCTTCGGGCAGCGCCACCTCGCGGGCGATGGTCTTCTGCACGTCGGTGACGACACTCTGCAGGTCGCGTCCTGAAACATTGGCCGACACCACCAGCTTGCGCTGTACATTCTCGCGTGTGATGGTGCTGGGCCCCGCTGTCGAGACAATGTCAGCCACCTCCTCGAGGGGTATTTTGCCGCCATCGGGCAGGTCAATGAGTGCACGGCGCACAGCATCGATGCCAGAGGTGTAGTTGCTGTCCATCCGCAGCACAAGGTCGAAACTGCGTTGTCCCTCGTAGATATCGGCAATCTTCTCGCCGCTGAAAGCTAAGTTGACAAAGCGGTTGAAGTCGTCTATGCCGATGCCGTGGGCCGCCAGAGCTCGTCGGTTGGCGCGTATCTGCAGCTGCGGTGTTTCGGCAATCTGCTCCACCGCCACGTCCACAAGGCCGTCAATATCTTCTATACATCCCTTTATCTGGTTGCCAATCAAAAGCATCCGGCTCAGGTCGGTGCCGAAGAGTTTGATTGCGATATTGGCGCGAGTACCAGAGAGCATATGGTCGATGCGGTGTCCGAGAGGCTGTCCGATGGTGACGGCGATGCCGGGGATGGAGACCAGCCGCTGACGCATATCGTCGAAAACTTCCTTGCGGCTGCGACCGGCAAGTGTGAACTGCACATCCAGTTCGGTGCTGTTGACCGACTGCGAATGCTCGTCCAACTCGCCGCGTCCGGTGCGCCGTGCGGTGGCTGTCACCTCGGGTATTTGCATCAACTCACGTTCCATCAGGTTGCCCAATTCATCGTTCACGTCGAGCGAGGTGCCTGGTGCGGTCACAGCCGAGATGACTGCCGAGCCCTCGTTGAAGTCGGGCAAAAAACTGCGTCCCATCAGGAAGAACATCACCACGGCAGCCACCAGCAGCACGGCGGTGCCCGAAACCATCGTGCTACGATGTGCCATCGACCAGTCGAGCGAACGGTGATAGAGGCGTGTGAGCCAAGCGGCGAGTCGGCTTTCGCGGCTGTTCTTTGCCAGATAGCACTCATCATAGAGCATCATCCTGCACATGAGCGGAGTGACCGTCATGGCCACCAGCAGCGACATGGCGAGCGATACAATATATGCAACGCCAAGCGGTTTCAGCATCCTGCCTTCCATTCCGGAAAGGAAGAAGAGCGGCAAGAATGCCACCATCACTATCAGCGTGGCGTTGAGGATTGAGGAGCGAATCTCGGACGAGGCGTCGAAGACCACCTTGAAGGCGTTCTCGCGCTGTTCGGGCGGCAAGGCGTGGTTCCGCCGCAGCCGCTTGTAGACGTTCTCCACGTCGATAATGGCGTCGTCGACCAGCGAGCCGATGGCGATACACATACCGCCGAGGGTCATTGTGTTGATATTCATCCCTATCAGGTGCAGCACCACCAGCGAGCCAAGCAGCGACAACGGGATGGCCAGCACCGATATGACCGTTGTGCGCCAGCTGCCAAGGAAGAGGAACAATATAAGTATGACAAGCAATGAGCCTTCCACCAACGCACGACCCACGTTGTTGACCGAACTCTCGATGAAGTCGGCTTGACGGAAAATACGGGTGTCGAACCTGACGTCGGCAGGCAGCGACTTCTGTATGTCACGCAGGTTGGCCTCAATCATCTCCGTGACCTCTAGCGTGTTGATGTTGGGCTGTTTGGTGATGGAAAGTATGACTGCTGGCGAGGCATTTTGCGAGGCGGTACCAAGCTTTACAGCAGCACCCACGCGCACCTCTGCCACGTCGGCGAGGGTGACGGGCTTGCCGTCGGACATCTTCACCAATGTGGCACCCAACTCGTCGAGGTCGGTAGTGCGGGCCATACCGCGCAGAGCGTATTCGTTGCCGAAGTCGCGCACCACGCCGCCAGACGAGTTGGCACTCATGGTGCTGCCAGCCCGTTGCAGGTCGTCCATCGTCACGTCGTAGACGGCCATCCGCTGCGGGTCGGCAAGAATCTGATATTGCTTGTAGTCGCCGCCAATGATAGTCACCTGCGACACTCCACCGGTGGCCAGTATGGCAGGCTTGATGGTCCATTCGGCCAGCGTTCGCAGCTCCATCATAGAAGTAGTGTCGGATTGAAGGCCAACAAACAAAATCTCACCCATAATGCTCGACTGCGGAGCCAGCTGCGGCGTGATGCCGTCGGGCAGAGTCTCCCCGAGGGCCGACATCTTCTCGCTCACAATCTGGCGTGCCTTGAAAACATCCATACCCCAGTTGAATTCCGCCCATACGAATGAGTATCCCGACATCGAGGCCGAGCGCACTCGGCGCACATTGGTGGCACCGTTGACGGCCGTCTCGATGGGGAAAGTCACCAGGCGTTCCACCTCTTCAGCTGCCATGCCGTGAGCGTCGGTCATCACCACCACCGTGGGTGCCGTCAGGTCCGGAAAGACATCTATATCCATCTGCTTCGACGACCAGATGCCGCCTATCACTACCAGCACCGCACCAAGGATGACAACAAGCCGGTTCTTCAACGAGAACCGTATAATACTGTTTATGATATTCATAGCAAGTCCTCCCTATGGTTAGTGTTGATGGCCCGATTCGGCATCGAGGCCGCCCGACATCTGGGTTATCTTCACCAGCACGGCTCCACGGGTTACCACGCGTTCCGTACCATTAAGGCCGCTGGTAATCTCTGTGCGGAGGCCGTCGTTTTGGCCGGCAGTCACCTCGCGTTTCTCGAAGTATTCAGGCGTAAGCTGCACATAGACAAACCAGTTTCCCATCTCCTCGATGAGTGCCGAGGTGGGGATGGTGACTACTGGACGACTGCCGCGGGTATGGATAAACATCTCCACCATCGAGCCCGGGAGAAGCCCTGCCGCGTTACGCACTTCGAAAGTGACAGGCACCATCGGGGATGACAAGTCGACAGAGCGTCCGTATGAAACCACCTTGCCGCCAAGTTCTTCGAGGCTATAAGTGCGACCTTCGCTTGTAGTACGAAGCGTGGCAGTAGCTATATCAGCCAGCAGATTCCAGTAGCGCGACGGCACATCGGCACGTACCATAAGCTGTCGGTTCTGCGACACCACAGCCAGCGGCTGCCCGGCTTCGACATACTCGCCGCTGCGGACAAGCAACTGCTTGACGTAGCCGCCAATGGGCGACTTCGCTGCCAGCCGACCCGACGAGAAGTGGCTGCGCAGGTTGTTGTACACAGCCTCAGCCTGCTCCAAGGCGGCCTTGGCTCGTTGCAGCTCGGCCTCCGACACAATGCGGTCGGCAGCGAGCGACTGCTTGCGCTCATAATCGGTCTTGGCCAACCTATAGGCCGATTCTGCTTCGCTGTAACGCACAGCGAGGTTGCCTTCGGCCATGGCACCGCTCTCGATGGTGAAGAGCGTCTGTCCGCCGCTGACGGCGCTGCCCTCCACAAGCGAAGCCATGGCCGAGGCCACGATGCCGCTGCCCTGTGCTGCCACCACACGCTCGTCGTCCTGCGAGGGCTGCACCTGCGCCATTGTGCGGATGACCTGTCCGAACAACTCGCGGCGGCAGCTGTCGGTGGCGAAATCCACCTTCCAACTCATCTCCTTGGTAAAGACCACACCATTGCTGCTGGCTGCTTTCAGGTCGGCAGCGATATGCTGCGCCTCGTGATTGTCGTCGCACACAGTGAATGTCGGGGTGACAAGGTGCGAACTGCCGTCAGGCGTAGCGATGTCAAAGGTTATGCAAGCCTCGCCGGTAGCCGCAGGCACCAGGTGGAACTTGTAGATGCCTACCCTTGTCGGGGCTTCAAGCGTCTGCCCGGCAATGCCGAGGGTGGCCTTGATTGCACCGCTCTCAAGAGGTTTGAAACCGTCAAGCCAGGTAAAGTGCGCCACTATCTCGCAGGTGTCGCCAGCCACGGGCGGTGTCACCTCGGCATAAACTTCAAACAATTCATTATATGCTGTCAGTTGCAAACTTTCGTCGTGCGAATGGGCGTCGTCCTTCACCGCCCGACTGCAACTTGCTGCCAGCATCAATACGCCGACAGACATAAGGACGAAATAATTCGTTCTCATTGCTGATTTCTATCATAAAATGAATACAATGGCATTGTCGGCCCAAAAGCCGAAACGCCGTTAACAGAAAAGTATGGTAAAGAAATCAGCCCAATGGCGGAGCACGGAGGGAATGGGCGCGATGTGGCTGGAAGACAGCCTCGCTCACGATGAAAGCCGACGGTATACGCTCAGCCTCGAGGGGAGTCTCTTCCCAGCTGTCGAAAAGAACCGCCGACAATGTCGGCAACGGTACATCGTCGCTGTGTCGCACCACGGCAGATGCCACCGACTGACTTATTAGGCAAGTCTCTGGCCCGTCGTGATGGTGAGAAGAATCGTGGTCGTGATGATGGTGGTGTCCGTTGTCGTGCAAATACAGCACCTCCACCGGCACACTGTCGTGATGGTGGTGCGGCACAACCACGTGAGCCAACAAAAAAACATTGGCCAGCAGCAAGAATAATATGGACACCGTTCGTTTCATTTTGACTATATTAACGTAAATAAGATTTATTTATTGTACAATTGAATAAGGTATGCTAACAAGGAATAAATACCACGGTGCATTTTTGCCCTCAAAAAAATGCACAGAAACGAAAAGAAGGTCGTTTTATGCCAGATATCGCACAGAGGAACTCTGCACAACAAGATGGTGCATATTGCAAGGGTTCAGTTGTTTGCAACGGAATACAACAAAAGCATACGAAAGCAAAAGTAAAGTGCTCAGACAGAATATAATCCCTGAAAAACTTCACTGACCTAGTCAAAGATGAAAGTCCAATGGAATTGGCCGATGTTCATATCGAGAATCTTGCTTTCTCAAAGGGTGTCTTGGATATTTCTGAAACGACCGTCCTAATGGCGGCATAACAGTCAAAATGACCAAGTGGGTTTGTGTGAGTCCTGTTCCTTGCTCGTAGAGAAGAGTCAAGTGGGTTTTCCGAAAATATGGCCATATTATGGCCAAGATTGGGATATAAAAGAAAAAAGATTTTGCTTTTTCGCTCATTTTGAGTTACTTGCAAAATCTCTTTGGTGCCCGGAACAGGACTTGAACCTGCACATCTTTCGATACACGCACCTGAAACGTGCGCGTCTACCAATTCCGCCATCCGGGCTGGTAGAAGGTTCCTAAGCACGCGGAACCCGAAAAAAAAAGGACTCTGATTGTCGTCAGCTCTCCCTTTTTGGTGCCCAGGACAAGACTTGAACTTGCACGCCTAAAACGGCACTACCCCCTCAAAGTAGCGTGTCTACCAATTCCACCACCTGGGCTTGTTTCCAAGCAAAAAGAAGATTATTCATTTGCACCTTCTTTTCCTCTCGAAAGCGGGTGCAAAATTACTACATTTTTGAATACTGACAAAATTTTTTTTGATATTTTTTTACCATACACAACATAAACTACTATATTTCCGAATATTACTAATATTTAAGCAATAAAAAAAAACAACCGTGACTACTACCCAAAAGAAGAGATTTCATTATAGTTATCAATAAAATCGGCATTCAAAAAAAGGGACGGGCACCATGATTGGCGCCCGTCCAAGGTAGAGTGTATTGCCCACTTTGATGTGGGCGAGGAAGATTACTTCTTGACTATCCTACGTGTTGTCACACCTTCTGGCAGAGTGATACGCAGTGTGTAGCTGCCTTCAGCCAGGTTGGAGATGTCGAAGTTGGCAGTGTTATCGAACGAAGCGACCAGACGGCCGACAAGGTCGAAGACCTCAACTTTAACAACCTCATTGGCGCTGACGGTAACATGACCACGAGTTGGGTTAGGATAAACCTTAACCTCGTCGAGGACGCTGACAACGTCGACACCGATGTGAGAAACACCAACGTGGAGATAGATTGAACTGTCGCATCCATTAACGGTGGTACCGTTGATCCAGTAGTCACCAGCCTCATTCACGATGAAACCGTTGTAGTTGTATGGCAACTGGGTGTCGAGGATGTCGATAGAATCGTGGATTTCCACGCTGTGGTTGACAGTAAGATTCAAAGTTACCACGCTGTCGCAGCCGGCGGCATTAACGAATGTCATTGTCGGAGTGTTGGTGCTCTCGGTGTAGTATACACCATTGATCCAGAAGAATCCGTCGCATTCGGTAACCTCGTCGACAACAGCATCGCTGGTGTTGACCGTCAGGGCGAGAGTCACAATGCTATCGCAGCCGTTGGCGGCTGTGTAGGCCTGGCTGTATTCGCCGCTGGTGGTGTATGCGGTGCCGTCCCAAGTGTAGCTGTCGCAAGCAGAGACAGTGAGAATGTTGGTCTTGGGCTGGTTGACAGTGAGGATAAGTGTAGCGGTGCTGTCGCAACCGTTAACGGCGACACCATTGTAGGTGTAGATTCCGCTATTGGTATAGACATTGCCGTTCCAAGTGTAGCTTTCGCAAGCAGTCATCGTGGTTGTTGAGCTTACTGGACTGTTGACAGTAAGAACGAGGGTAGCGATGCTGTCGCAACCGTTGGCAGCAGTACCATTGTAGGTGTAGTTGCCGCTGGTGGTGTAGACATTGCCATTCCAGGTGTAGCTGTCGCATGCTGTCATGTAGGTTGTCGAGGTTGCGGCATTGTTCACTGTCAGGTTGAGAGTGACAACGCTGTCGCAGCCATTAGCGTTGACGAAAGTCATTGTGGGCTGAGTGGTAGAAGCCGTGTAGGTCTGGCCATCAATCCAGGTGTAGCTTTCGCAAGCTGTGACATTGACCGTCGATGCAGTAGCATTGTTGATAGTAAGCTGGAGTGTAACGATACTGTCGCAACCGTTGGAAGCAATAGTGGTATTGCTGTAGTTGCCGCTAGTGGTGTAGGTGGTGCCTGCCCATGTGTAGCTGTCGCAAGCGGTGGCAACAATGGTCGTGGTCTTGGGCTGATTGATAGTCAGTACAAGTGTAACGACGCTGTCACAGCCGTTGGCAGCGGTGTAGGTGGCGGTATAGTTGCCGCTAGCAGTGTAAGGAGTACCGTTCCATACATAACCGTTGCAAGCCGAAGCATTGATAGTTGAAGTAACAGCCTGGCTGATAGTCAGGGCGAGTGTCACAACGCTATCGCAACCATCGACGCTGGTGGTATTGTAGGTGTAGATACCGCTGACATTGTAGGTAGCGCCGTTCCAAGTGTAGCTGCCGCAAGCGGTAGCGGTCTCGGAGCTGGTCTTCTGGGTGTTGATAGTGAGGTTGAGAGTAACCACGCTGTCGCAACCATTGTCAGTGGTGTAGGTGTAATCGTAAGATCCACTCTCGGTGTAAGCTCTGCCATCCCAGATGTAGTAGTTGCAAGCTGCGTCAGTGAAGCTGCTCGTGGTGCTGTTGTTGATGGTGAGCATCAGAGTGTCGCTGCTTTCGCAGTTGTTAGCTGCTACATAGTCGTGGATGTACATGCCGCTGGCGTTGTATTCGGTACCATTCCAAGTGTACTCATCGCAAGCCACAACAGTCTGCTTGGTGCTAGTGTTGTAGTTGACAGTGAGGTGGAGAGTATCGACGCTCGGGCAACCGTTGTTAGCGGTGTAGCTATAGTAGTAGTCGCCAGACTGATAATAGGTCTCGCCGTTCCAAGTGTACTCGTCGCAAGCGATGATGGTACGCTGACGATTCGAGTTCTCGTTGATGGTGAGATAGAGAGTATCAACGCTGGCGCAACCGGCCTCGGTGGTGTAGTTGAAGTAGTAGGTGCCGCTGGTGGTGTAGTCAGTACCCTTCCAATTGTAGCTGTCGCAAGCGGTGATGGTGGTGCCAAGGTTGCTGTTGTAGTTGACAGTCAAGTGGAGAGTGTCGGTGCTGGCGCAGCCGGCAACGGTAGTATAGCTATAAGTATAGTCGCCGCTAGTGGTGTAGACGGTACCGTTCCATTCATAGCTGTCGCAAGCGGTCTCGGTGAACGAGCTGTTGCTGTTGTAGTTGACAGTAAGACGGAGGGTATCGAGGCTAGCACAACCTTCTTCGGTGTTGTAAGGATAGTAGTAGACGCCAGTAGAAGTGTAGTTCTGACCGTGCCATTCGTATCCGTCGCAAGCGGTGATAACAACGCCATTGCTGCTGTTGTAGTTAACAGTCAGGTGGAGTGTGTCAACGCTAGCGCAACCGTCAGCATTGGTATAGCTATAGGTGTAGTCGCCGCTTTCGGTGTAGACAGTGTTGTTCCATGTGTAGCTGTCGCAAGCAGTAGCGTTCATGGCGCTGTTGCTGTTGAAGTTGACAGTCAGATGGAGTGTGTCAACGCTGGCGCAACCGTCAGTGGTGTTATAATTATAGGTGTAGTCGCCACTTTCGGTGTAGACAGTGCCGTTCCACTCGTAGCTGTCGCAAGCGGTAGCGTTCATAGCACTATTGCTGTTGTAGTTGACAGTCAGGTGGAGTGTGTCGACGCTGGCGCAACCTTCATTGGTGCTATAATCATAGGTGTAGTCGCCGCTGGTGGTGTAGACGGTACCGTGCCACTCGTAGCTGTCGCAAGCAACTGCGGTAATGCTGCTGTTGCTATTGTTGTTGATTACGAGGTGGAGAGTATCTACGCTGGCGCAGCCGTTAGCATCGCTGTAGGCGAATGTGTAGTCGCCGCTTTCGGTGTAGACGGTGTTGTTCCAAGTGTAGGTATCGCAAGCGGTAGCGTTGTAGCCGGTGCTGCTGTTCTCGTTGATGGTGAGGTTGAGGACATCGACACTCGAGCAGCCCATGTTGTTGGCATAGACATTCGAGTTGTAGGTGCCGCTGGTGGTGAAGTTATAGGTTTCACCATCGCCAGGAGTCCAATTATAGGTGTCGCAAGCGGTAACCTCGACGGCAGCATTGTAGATAACATCGCCTACGGTGAGGGTCAGTGTCGTGGTGCTGTCGCAACCGGTGAGTACAGAAGCGTCAGTGTGGCTGAATGTGTGAGTACCTGCTGTGAGGTCGGCGGCAGCGATAACAAAGTTGTTAGCGCTGTAATCCTGACCGAGGCAAACAACGTCGGTAATCTCAACATTGATCAACGGGTTGACAGTAAGAGCGAAGTGGATTGTGCTGTCGCAGTTGTCGGTGTAAGCAGTGGTGATAGCGGTGTCACCAGCTGCGGCAAACTCGATACCACGCCATGTGTAAGGCAGTGCGTCGGCACAAACAGTAGCAGTTTCATAAGCGTGAGGAGCCTCGAAGACCGTCAGGCGCAAGAAGACCACGCTGTCGCACATTGTTCTCGGGTTGGTGAGAGTGGTCGAAGTTTCGATACTCTGATCAAATACACCGATAATGCTATCGCCAACAGTCCAAGTGTAAGGACCGCAGTTCTCGATAGTCTGAACAGCGTAGGTAGTCTGGTTGTTGATGGTCAGGTGGAGGGTGTCAACGCTCGGGCAACCATCATCGTTGGTGTAAGCATAAAGCTTATCACCGCTGGTGCTGTAGTCGGTACCATGCCAGTTGTAAGCGTGGCAAGCGACGACGGTTTCAGCATTGTTGGTGGTGTAGCCCACGGTGAGGTTGAGAGTGCACTGAGCGTAGCAACCGTTAGCGTCGGTGCTGTCGAAGGTATAGACACCCGTCTGAGTGTAAGTCTGGCCGTCAACAGCCCAAGTGTAGCTGTCGCAGACGCTCTCGGTGAGAGTCTGGCCGTTGTTCTTGTTGATGGTCAGGTAGAGGGTATCGACGCTCGGACAGTTGTCGGCGTTGATGTAGTTGCTGAAGTATACACCGCTGACATTGGTGTCAATCACGTTGCCGTGGTTGTTCCAAGTGTAGCTGTTGCAAGACTCAACAGTCTCTCCGCTATTGCTGTTGTGGTTAACAGTGAGGAAGAGGCTATCGACGCTGGCGCAGCCTTCGTTGGTATTATAGCTGAAGCCGTAGTGACCAGAGGTGGTGTAGGTTGTGCTATTCCATTCGTAGCTGTCGCAAGCGGTAACAGTGTAGGTAGTGTCGCCCTTGTAGTTTACAGTCAAGTGGAGAGTATCGACGCTCGGGCAGCCATTAGCGGCGGTGTAAGCGCGGGTGTAGTCTCCAGATGTTGTGTAAACCTGGTTGTTGTTCAGAGTCCATGTGTACTCGTCGCAAGCGGTGGCGGTATAAGCAGTGTTACTGTTGTACTTGATAGTGAGGTTCAGTGTCACAGTACTGTCGCAACCATAGGAAGAACCGTTCGGGAAGAAGCGGGTAGCTGTGGTTGTGCTGGCGGTGAACACAGTGCCATTCCATTCATAGCTGTCGCAAGCGGTGCGGCGCTCGGTGGCGTAGACAACCGGGTGGACAACAAGAGTCTTGGCATAAACCCATTCGTTATCGGCATCGCCCTTGAAGACGGTATCGGTCAGCGTGATGGTGGTCACGTGGTCGAAGTCGGTAATCAACTCGGTCATGTCGAAGGTCTTGCTGTGGCCGCCAAGGATGTTGGTGTTGTTCCATGTGTAATCCTCAACGGTAGCGCAGATGTCTTCAGTACCGACGTTGGTGTAGTTGTCGACAAGAGTGATGTGGTAAGTGATAACACTGTCGCAATAGTGAGTTGTAGCACCGAAGTGGAATGCAGTGTCGACAATACCAGCCTCAGCGCCGCTGAAGTTGATAGTGTAAGCTGCATTGCTGTCGCTGGTGAGGAAGCACTGCTGCTGGCTCAACAGGAAGCGTACATTCTGTTCGGTGTAGTTGATCTGAGTCAAGGTCAAGTTGAGGACTGCGATGGTGTCGAAGCCATTAGCGCTGAGGACACCAGGCAGAGTGTAACGCGGACGGGCATATACCCATTCGTCGGCAGTGGCATCGTAGTAGAGTGCGCCCTCAGGAGCATTCTCACGATACTCATAAGTGTGACCATTGATCCAGGTGAAGTGGTCGCAGACAACTTGATTTTCCATACCGATGGCATTGGTACCAACCAGGAGGTGCAGCATTGTGGTGCTGTCGCAACCTGCGGCATTGAGGCCACTGGCAACCGTGAATGTGGTGTCGAAATATTCGCCACCGTCGCGGTCAGCGGTGTAGAGTACATTGTCATATCTGTAGTAGCCATTGTTGGCGATGATCTCGTCATTGCCGGTGGTAGCCACATTGATGGTTAGATAGAGCATATCTGTACTTGGGCAGTTGTCGGTATTAATGTAGTTGCTGGTGTAGATGCCACTTTCAGTGTAGGTAACACTGTTGCCATTGTTAACCCATGTGTAGCTGTCGCAAACGGTGTCGTAGAAGGTCTCGGCCGAGCTCTGGTGGAGAGTCAGCTTCAAAGTATCGACACTCGGGCAGTTCTGACCATTGACATAGTTGTGAGTAATAGTCAATGGGTAGGTGGCATTAGCGTCATAAACATAGTTCATACCTGAGGTAGTCCACACATAA
Organism: uncultured Bacteroidales bacterium; assembly: GCA_900316965.1. GTDB lineage: Bacteria > Bacteroidota > Bacteroidia > Bacteroidales > P3 > Colimorpha. The sequence goes on along the minus strand of ONEY01000002.1, from coordinate 36,627 downwards.
TTATCGCAAGCGTCGGTGACATTTGTGATGTTGTGTGTAGCGTGGTTGATAGTCAGGTTGAGTGTTACAACGCTATCGCAACCAGCGACATTCTGGATAGTGTGCTGTGCAGTGTAGTTGTTGATGGTGTAGAGAGTACCGTCAATCCAACGCAAGCTGTCGCAAGCGATAACCTCGTCAATACCAGTGTTAGAGGTCTTGATGGTCAGGTGGAGAGTAGCGGTACTGTCGCAACCCTTAACGTTAGTCAAGTTGTCGATAACAACGTTAGCGCTTTCAGTGTAGGTAACATTGTTCCATTCAAAGTTGTCGCAAACGGCGGTGTCAAGGACACTGCTGGTTGGCATATTGATGGTCAAGTGCAGAGTCACGGTGCTGTCGCAACCTGTAGCGTTGCCATTGGCGAAGGTGTGAGTAGCCTCCTCGGTGCTGGCAGTATATGTTGTGCCGTACCATGTGAAGCTTTCGCAAGCCACAGCAGTGGTGTCGCCAGTGGTAGCATTATTGATGGTGAGATGCAGCGTCACGGTGCTGTCGCAGCCAGCGGCGTTGGTGAACAGATGAGTGGGTTCCTCGGTGCTGGCGGTATAGGTGGTGCCATACCAAGTGAAGCTGCCACAAGACACAGCGGTGGTATCACCGGTATTGCTGTGTTTGATGGTCAGGTTCAAGGTCACTACGCTGTCACAACCATCAAATGCTGTGAGAGTATCGGTAGCAGTTGTGTTGCTAGCGGTGTAGGTCACTCCGTCAATCCAGGTGTAGGTGTCGCAAGCAACCTTGGTGTCGGTCGAAGCGATGACAGGTTTCTGGTTGACAACCAAAGTCTGGAACCAGCCATTGTCGGCAACAGTGTCGAAAATGTATGTGGTGCCAGGAGTTGTGGTGACATAGGAGTGAGTACCCCAGTTTACAGATGTCTGCTCGGCGCAGATGTCTACCCAAGCGGTATCGTAGTTGTAAACAAGAGTGATGTTGTAGTTGATCAAGCTGTCGCAGTAGTTGACGGCAGGATGATAAACACTACGCTGTACTGTCTCGGTGTAGCCTCTGTAGCCTGCGGCCTTCTGAGCGCTGAAGTTGAAGACGCTGTCGCCAAGGGCAAGAGTCTCGTTGCTCAGCAAGAAGGTGGTGTCGGCAGAGCCAGTGTAACGCTCGGTGAGAACCAGCTGCAGGATGAAGGTGCTGTCGATAGCATTATTGTTGGTAATGGTAACGATAGGTGCCTCATAAATATAGGTTCCTGTAGTAGTCTTGTAGAGAGCGTTGTTGTTGGCAGCGCTTTCAGCGGCGTCGATGAACTCGTAGGTCACATTGTTGCGTGGCCAAGTGTACTCCTGGCATGCCACGACGACCTCGGTCTTGGTGCGTGTTGTTCCGACAACGAAGGTGTAGGTAACAACGCTATCGCAACCAGCGACAGTGGTGAGGGTGGCGGTCAGAGGACCGAAGGTTGTAGGAGCATTGGCAGAGAACAAGGTGTCGTAAGTGACATCGTTGGCTACCAGGTTGAACTGGTAGAAGCCTTCGCTGCTATAGATAGTAGTATCATAGACCTTGCTATTGTTGATGGTCAGATAGAGAGTATCAACGCTGGGGCATCCAGCAACATTTGTATAGCTGCTGAAGTAGGTGCCGCTCACGGTATTGGTGACGGTGTTGCCATTGTTGGTCCACTCGTAGCTGTCGCAAGCAGCAACAGTGTAAGCAGTGTTGCTATTGTAGTTGACAGTCAAGTTCAAGGTTACGATGCTGTCACACAGAGCTTCGTTGGCGATGGTGTCGACATAGTTGCCAGAGACGGTGTAGGTCTCGCCATTCTGAGCCCATGTGTAAGTGTCGCAAGCCACCTCAGTAACAGTAGAGTCAGTGCTGTGGCGCACGGTGAGGGTGAGAGTGATGGTGCTGTCGCAGCCAGCCACGCTCTGATAAACCACGCTGTCGACGGTGCTTTCGGTGTAGGTAACGCCATTTTCAGTCCAAGTGTAGCTGTCGCAAACATTTGCGTTGACGTTGGTGTTGCCGGCGGTTCCGATGGTCAGGTAGAGGGTATCTACGCTGGCGCAGCCATTGCCCGCAGTGTAGTTGTAAGTGTACTCACCAGTAGCGGTGTAAGCAGAATCGTGCCAAGTGTAGCTGTCGCAAGCAATAGCGGTAGCGCCGCTGTTGGTGTTGTAGTTGACAGTGAGGTAGAGAGTGTCGACGCTCGGGCAATTGTCGGTAGTAAGATAATTGCTGTAGTATACGCCGTTCTCAGTCTTGGTGACGCTGTTTCCGTTGTTGTTCCAAGTGTAGGTGTCGCAAGCTGTGACAGTCTCGCTGCTGTTAGTGTTATGGAACACGGTCAGCTTCAAGGTGTCGGTAGCAGGACAGCTGTTGGAATCGGTATAATCGTAGAAGTAAACGCCGCTCTCATTGTAGGTCAAAGCCGTTGCATCCCAAGTGTAGTTGTCGCAAGCAGTGTCGACAAATACTTTGCGGATGGGCTGGTTGATGACGTAGCTGACGATAGTGTCGTTACCATTGAGGTCGTTGTTGCTATAGGTGTTGCTGATCGGGTCGGTGATGGTGAAGCCATAGCCGGTCTCGTAAGGCAGCTCGCTGTAGCAAAGCACTATCGGGTTGAGCTTGGTGAAGAACAGATGCAGAGTACTGTCGCAACCGTTTTTGTCGGAGAGGGTGTAGAAAGCCTCGCCAGTGGCGGTGTACTCAATGCCGTCGACCCAAGTGTAAGGCACGTTGGTAGCGACATAGACATCTGTCAGCGGGTTCTGGTTGACGTAGAAGTTGGTGACAATGACGCTGTCGGTACCGAAGTGCGATGCACCAGCAAGGACTTTAGTAAAGCTTCTGTCATCGCGGTACACTTCATCGTCTGGTCCCTTATAGCTGGTGCAGACGGTGGTGTCGATAACAGTATAGACAGTATCGTGCAGAGTCAAGTTCATAGTGATGATGCTGTCGCAACCATAACTATTCTCGCCATAGATAGCGGTGGCGGTATATACGCCCTCGTTGTCGTAGGTTTCGCCATTGAGATCCCAAGTGTAGGTGTAAAGCTCGGTGGTCTCAAACGAGCTACTAGTGTTAGGTTTGACAGTGAAGTTGACGGTGACTGTGCGAGCGCAGCCGTTCTCGGTAGTCCAGTTGGCAACGGCAGATCCGTTGTAAACAGAACCGTTAAGAGCGTTGGCATAGGTCAAGTCAACAGTCTCGGTAGCATTCTCTTCGTTGACAAAGGTGTAGTGGTATGCGCTGTCGGCGCCCTTCTCGAAGGAGTTCTCGCAAAGAGCGATTTCCATTTCCTCAGTAGAGGTCGGGAAGACGGTGAGAGTGAGAACGTCGGTCGAGTCGCAGCCAAAGCTGTTGGGTTCGCCGGTAGCTAGACGATAGGTGGTTTCGCCGGCTTCAACCGGGGTCAACACATAAGAGCCATAGGAGTAGGTCTCACCGAGGCAAACCTGACCAGAGACATAGTTATAGGTCTGTGGTTTGGCGTTGATGAGACGTAGAACCTCGGTGCGGTCGCAACCATTCTCGGAGGCAGCGAAAGTGAGCGAAATGTTAGTGTCGCTTCCTGTGAAGATGTCGTTGATGACAGCGATAAAGTTGTCATTGGCATCGGTCCAGGTGTAGGGCAGACAAACATTACGTTTCACAGTGGTGTGATATTCGCTGTGGTTGATGGTGACATTGTAACGGCTTACGACATAGCGGCCATTGCCGATAGAGGTCTTAAGCTGATAAGCGCCGCTCTGGTTGATCTGGCATTCCACGAGGCTGCCGTCGCAAGCAACGGTGTCGAGGATGAAGATGTCGCAGACAGCGGTATCGGCCCAAGCCATAGTGTCGGCAGCGAGGTTGAACACGAGGTTCAGTATCTGAGTACTGTCGCAGCCGTACTGGTTGGTGACATTGGGCAGTAGATAACGAACATTACCATCGGTCTCGTTCATATCGTAGGTAACACCATTGATCCAGGTATAGGTCGGAGTGTTGCACCAACGGATATCGTCAACACCGGTATTGGCATAGTTCACAGTGAGGTTGAGGGTCACAACGCTGTCGCAACCAGCCTCATTCTGGATAGTGTACTGTGCTGTGGTGTTGTTCTCGGTATAGGTGTTGCCATCAATCCAAACGAGTTTGTCGCAAACTGTCTGGACATCGGTACCTATGGTCGAGTTGCGGAGAGTGAGGTTCAGAGTAACCACACTGTCGCAGCCGTTGATGGTCTGGAGAGTCTGGTTGTAGCTGCCAGCGGCAGTGTATTCAACCTCATTCCAAGTGTAGCTGTCGCACTCGTTGGCCTCGAAACTGGTGGCCTTCTTAGGATTGACAGTGAGGTAGAGGTTGTACTGAACTGGGCACTCCTCAGAGGTGCTGTCGATGTAGCTCAACGAGGTTACGTTGAGGTCGGCGACGTGGTTGGTCATATACTGACCCTGACCGAAGGTGAAAGCGCTACCTTCGCAGTAGGTTGCGTAGGCGTTGGAGACACCAGTGGCGGTCACGTCGAGATAGAGGTGGACAGTACTGTCGCAGCCGTAAGCTATGTTCCAAGTCTGGTCATAGTTGCCGGCGGCGCTGAGGGTTTGAGCATCCCAAGTGACGGGGAGCATAGCCTCACATACAGATAATGTATCATTAATATTATAAGCAGGACGTACGGTGACGGTAGCCGAGGTAAACTCGTTGACGCAACCGTTGGCGTCGGTCACTGTCAGGTTGTAACGTCCAGTGTTGGCGGGCACGAAGCTAACAGCAGCTGTAGTAGCGCCGTTTAGGCTTGTCCAGTTGTAGTTGTAACCATCAACCTCGGTAGCCGAGAGAGTGAGGCTGTCGTAACGGCAGATCTCGTTGGCCGAAGGAGTGATAGTAACAACAGGCAGCTGATTGACTGTGATAACAGCGGAAGCTGTGGCCACGCAAGCGCTAGCGTTAGGAGTGGTAGCGGTGACCGTGTAGGTAGTTGTTGTGGCAGGACTTACAGTGATGCTATTGCCAGTCTCATTGTTGCTCCAAACATAAGTGCATTCGGTGTTGTTGGCATCGGCAACCGTGAGGGTGGTAGAACCACCGGCGCAGATGACGGAGTCGCCATTTTCAACCACGATGCTCAGTTCGGGCACAGGAGTTGTTGTTACAGCGAGGTCGACAGGCAAGCTGGGACAGTTGTAAGTCGGGTCGTAAGCGATAACGGAGTAAGAAGCATTCTCGTGGGGGTTGACGGTGCGGACAGCAGCGGTGCTGTTGTCTTCCCACTTGAAGTTCGAACCTTCGATGGTGGCACGAGCCGTCATAACGAGGTCGGCATTGTCGCAGAATGCGTCGATGGTGCCGTTTGTGCGTTCGTTATCGACATAGATGTAAGCTGTAGGAGCGGGACGTACCTGCAGGGTCAGTGTCGTGGTACTGTCGGCGCCAAAAGCAGTCTTCTTTGTACGAGTGTAAACGCCAGTGGCGTTGAGAGTAGTGTCGTAGAACTCGAAGCTTTCGCGCTGGCAGAGTTCCTTGCGAGCGGTGAGGTTATATGTAGGATGGATAGTCAGGTTGAGGGTGTGGTACACCGAGTCGCACTGACCGAGATTCTTCTCCATAAACTCCTCGTTCCAAGTCTTGTCGGGTTGGTTGGCGATAGTTACATTGTTGGTGTAGGTACGGCCATTGACCCATGCGAAGGCGGTGTTGGTGTCGACAACCCAGTCGCGCTGAGGAGCGGCAGTGGGGCACTCGCACAATGCCAACAGCTTGAAGCCAAGATACTGGTCGGCATTGTCGACATCAGAGGTGAAGACAATGGTCATAGCACCCTTGTTAACCCAGTCGTAGCTATTGGTCTTGATGTCGATGTTGTCGTCATAACCGGTACCTGAGTAGAGTATGGTGCCGTTGGTTCCGACACCCTCGTAGATTGTCAGGTAGTCATAACCATACTCGCAATCCACCATACCAGTCAAGTGGAGCACCTTACCAGGCTCACCAGGATAGATGGTTTGAGTCATGTTGACATTGCCGGCATAGGTATTCTCATGGTTGACGGTGTCGGCCATGTAGAAGACAACGCAATTGCTTTCAGTCTCGTTGCTTGGCAAGTAGGCTATAGGCTCGCGGAGCTTCACCTGTACATTCTTGACATAGAAGTCGGCCCAGGTGGTACCTGTCTGCAGACCACGGATGGCAATGTAGCGGCCGGTGGTGTTGTTGATGTCGGCAAATGAAATATTGAATGTATTGTACTCAGGACTGTTGAGAGTAATGGTCTGTACAGCGGTAAAGGTAGTGGTATCCGTACCATCGGCAAGGTAACCAACCTGGAAGCTGCGTTCGGTTGTGCCGCTGTAGTTGGCAGCCTCAAGGCTCATCTCGATTGTGTCGAGAGCAAAGGCCATCTCAGGCAGGACAACCATACTCTTGGTACCGTAGATTTCCATTCTGTTGTAAGCCGTACTAGTAATAGTATAACCGCCAGCCTTGGTCCAGCAAGCGGGCAGGCCAGAGACCGAGAAGGTCTGGACAAGCGGCATATCGGCATACTGCCAAGGAGCGCACGAGGTGCTGAAGTTGGCAGCAGTGCTCCATTCGCTCCAGTCTTCGTCCGAGCAGAGCGAACTGACATAGACCTGATAAGCGGTGGAGTGTTTCAGACCGGTGACAACAAAGTTGCTGTTCTGGTTGGTGGTGAAGTGCATACCGTCGATATTCTTGTTGAAGCCAGGCTCGCCGACGGCAACCTCCCACTGGGTGGCACCGACAGGCATTGTGTTCTCTGTCCAGCTCAAGGTCACGCTGTTGGCAGAAGCCACAGGGGAGCTAAGGGTAGGAACAACACAGGTAGCCATCGTGGTGAAGTTGGCGACGTTGCTCCAGTCGGCGGTGTCACCGTTGTAGTTAGCAGCGGCAACGCAGATGCTGCGAACCTTCCACTGATAAGCCGTTTCGGGGAGCAGGTTGGCAAGAGCCAGAGCAGGAGCACCAGTCACCTCAACGCTGACGCCCTCGTTGTCGAGGTCGGCAGCCACAGGAGCATAACGCACCTCCCAAGCGGCGGGAGTAACAAGACAGTTATCAGTCCAGCTCAGGTTGGCAGTCTTGGCATAGACATTCTCCGAGGTGAGGTTGGTAGCCACACGGCAAGTAGGAACAGGCATAACCTCGATATCGTCGACATACCAATACCACGAGGTAGAGCCAGCATTGTGGCGCATAGCCATACGGGCACCGGCAGGAGCAGCATCCATATACACAGTCTTCTCTTCGTGTGTATTAGATGTCCAGTCATTGTGGTTATAAGTGGCAATAGCTACAAAAGTAGAAGCGTCTTCAGCGTCGGTCACATAACCAACAGAAAAAGATCCACAACTGGTATTTGAATAACTTTCAGGACGAGTCCAGAAGTTCAGTTGCAATGTGTTGGCTTCATTCTCAGTTTCTGGCAGAAGCACCAAATTGCTCAACGAACCGCTGAATCTGAGATAATAGCTACTGTTGTGTGCATTACTAGTACTGCTTAAGACAGCTACAGTACCCGTACCTACCTTGGTCCAACAATCAGGCAGGTTATTGGTTGCTGTGCTTTCAAAATCTTCAGTGTAGTGATTGTACTTGGTAACAGCTATAGGAGCACACGGAGTAGTGAAAGTATAGACAATGCTCCAGTCGCTATAACCGTCAGCACCGCAGTTGGCGCGGACATAGAAGTCGTAGCTTGTCTGCTCGTCGAGACCAGTGGCGTTGAACACGTGGTCGGTCAGAGTGGTGACTGTCGCAGTGGTAGTATCCAGCGGGCTGGGACCGAACATCACATCCCAGCTGCTCTCGGTCGAGAGGACTGTATTCTGCGTCCAGTCGATAGTAGCAGCATTGTAAGTCAGTGCGGTGGTATGGGCATTGCTTGGTTTGATGCACGGCGGAATCACACTGAGTTCAAAGTCATCAACATAGGCATACCACGCCGAGGTAGGACGGTTGGCTCGCAGAGCCACATAAATGCCATTGCCAGTATAACTGTCAAGGAAGGCTGTATATTCTGTCCACGTGGTTCCCTCAACATTAATAGTTGCAACATTGACGAAAGTGCTGACATCATTAGGATCGGTCATCACACCAACCTGGAATACAGGATGATAAGATGTACTAGAAGCCTTTGCCCAGAACTTCATCTGCAAAGTGTTGGCAGGATGGCTTGTTGCATCCACACCGGGGAGCACCAAAATCTGGTAGTCACCATAAGTGCCAGTGGTAGTGGCATTGTACCAATAGAGACCACGACTGCCGCTGTGGCAGTATGTCGAGGAACTACTTATATAAGGATATCCATAATATGTAGTACCGTTGTTAAGGCGCTTCCAACATTCAGCATCGAAATCAGTGCCCGTGCTTGTGCCGGTGGTGGCATCTTCAAAACCATACACATACGGAAGCACTGTCATCGGAACGCATTCTGTAGTGAAAGTAAAGGCATTACTCCATTCACTCTCACCGAAGCTGCCGCAATCAACACCTACATATACATAATATGTAGTCTGAGACTCAAGGCCGTTGAGGTTTATAGTAGGAGTGTTGACCGTAGTGGCAGTACCCTCAGTGGCGGGGTCGAAGTTGGCATTGCTGCTGTACTTAACGCTCCACGAAGTCGGGGTATTAGTGTTCTGGTCAACCCAGCTAACAGTAGCACTGGTAGGAGTTACATTGGTAGCTGTCATTGTGCTTACCTGAGGAGCAAAGCAGTTGGGGATAACCTTTACTCGGATATTGTCGATACCGCAGTACACAGTGCCGCTGCTGGTAGAGCTCGTACCGTTGTGGGTACCAGAGTACTTGAGGGTCAGACGGGCATCGGCGGGAGCCGAAGCTGCCAGAGTGGCAAGAGACATATCAACAATATGTTGGATAGCAGTGGAGGTGGCCGCATAGGTCTGCATCGAGACAAATGTGTTCACATCATTCTCGGTGATATAACCAAGCTCGAGGGCCGTGTTATAGGTCGTCGCAGTGTTGGAGGAAGAGAACTTATAGTCGAACGACACCATAATGTTATTCAGCGGCTGGTCAAATTGCGGCATCACCGCATATTTGGTGTCACCACGCTGCGTGTTATAGTTCACGTATGTGGAACTTGTCGTGCTGGAGCTGATAACATAAAGCGGCATACAGAAATAAGGATCGTTGCTGATCATACTACCATATGAAGTACCACTATACGTACCCACGCTGCCATAGTAGCTACTACTTCCGGTGGTGGCGGCGGTATTGGTACCGTTGCTGTAGTAGTTCCAGCAGTGGGGAGCCACAGCAGGTCCGTAGTAGGGATAGCTCGGCAGTCCAGTATAACCGCTGAAGTCCTCTGCGTAAGGCAGAACCTGAATAGCACCGCAGGGAGTACGGAAGGTGGTATTAGTCCATTGTAAGGTGTCATCAACGCCACAAATAGAGCGAATTCCAATAGTGTAGCTGGTATTGTCAAGCAAACCTGTGGGAGTGTAGCTGGCATTATTGACAACTGCATAGGTGTAATTATCGCTACCTTCCTTGGCCAGACGAACTTGCCACTGGGTGGCATTGCCAGCCGTCCAGGTAACAGTGCCAGCGCTGTATGCTATATCTGCAGGAGCGTTGCAACTCATTCTCGTCACAGAAATGTTGTCGATAGTTGCAGGAGGATTGGTACCGCTGGAAGGGTCGTTGCGCCACACAAAGACAAGCTTGTAGTTGCCTGGAGTGGAGATATTGACAGTACGGCTTACCGAATTCCACGAACTGCTCAAATTGAGTTTGCTGCCACCATCTACGGCAATCCAGGTCGAAGGAGTTGCCGTGGTACTCAAACCTGAAGGCAACGAGGTACCAGGGGTAAGGGTGACAGATTCAGGAACCAAAGCAACGCGTAAATAGTCGTAGGTAGACTCACCATAGCACTTCCAGTCATAGGAAATGTTATAGTCGGCAGCTATGGTCATAGGCAGTGTTACATATGCATAGACAACTGAACTGGAGGACTTGTTATAGTCAGCCGAAGTACCACTATTGTTAGAAATATAGATACTGTGGCTACCGCCAGTGGTATTGTTGTCGGCAGTACCCATATACCATTTATTGGTCAGGGAACCGTTGGCAAAGACAATGCCGTTGACACCATTCTCAAAGTCGCAAGAGTAGGGTATTGCAACGGGAATGGTATACGACAGCGGGGCGGTCCAATCAAGTGTATCGCCTGCACCGCAGATGGAGCGGACAGAAACATTATAGGTAGTACCTGCACCACCGGTGAGAGGCAGAGTGTAAGATGCCGTTGTCACAACATTAGATAGTGTGTAGACATCACTACCATCTTCAGCCCAACGGACCTGCCACTGGGTGGCATTGCCGGCAGTCCAAGTAAGAACCTTGCTGGGGCTGATAGCCAAGTTGGTAGGAGCGTTGCAGTTCAGAGCACGCACCGACACATTGTCGATGGCTGCAGGAGGCTGATATTCTCCACTATTATCATTCATCCAAGCAAAGACAAGCTTATAGATGCCTGGGGTGGTAACATTAATAACCTCGGCATAGGTGTTCCAAGACGTATTCAAATTCAATTTCGAACCACCGTCAACAGGAATCCAACCCGTGGGAGTTGTGCTGTTATAGGAATTGCTATAAGAAGTAATCAGCGTAACATTATCCGGCACCAGGGCGACACGGAGGAAGTCCCAAGTAGACTCACCATTGGCGGTCCAATCATACTTCACCATATAGTCGCCGGCGGTCTCGAACGGCAGGGTCACATATGCATAAGCAATGTTGCTGCCAGTTGCATATACATTACTGACACCGTCGTTGGAGACGTAGTAACCATTGCCGCCATTACTCTTTGCAGTACCGACTACCCATTCGTTATTGCCAGTGCTCTGGGTAATGAATCCTGTGGCACCGTTCTCAAAGTCGCAGCTGTAAGGCAGGCTGAGCGGCATAGTGTAATTGACAGGATCTGCCCAATCGTTGGTATCACCGGCACCACAGATAGAACGCGCAGAGATTTCATACTGCGTTCCTGCTGCACCCGTGAGAGGCAGAGTGGCTGTGGCTGCATTGGTGAAAAGGAATGTATAGTTGTCAGAACCTGCAATGCCATAACGTACCTGCCACTGGGTGGCGTTGCCGGCCGTCCAGGTCAGCACCTTGCTGGGGCTGATGGCCAAATTAGCAACAGGTGCACAGGTCGGAGCAGGACGTACTTTAACGTCATCCAGATAAACTGCATAACCATAACTGTTAGTACTGGTGAATGCCAACTGATATTGAGATGCATTAGCCGTGTAGGGGAGTATCATCTCTTCATTTGTCATATCTGATATCGAATTGGTGTACTGAACAATCTGATGCCATTCATCAGATGGCGAAGTGCGATAGTAGACAGTCAAATAATTCTGATCTCCAGCCCAGTCTTGCTGTTTGTGCTTAAACGACAGGATGATGTCGCCAGTACCAAAACTGAACACTGGAGTATAGAGCCAAGCTTCGCAGTCGGTACCGCAGCTTGATGAACTGCCTTTAGCATTACCGCTTTCGAAGCTCCAGTCAGAAGATGCAAAACCCTCCTTGCTCCAGCAGTTGGGAAGCTCGTCCGAATTGAATTCTTCTTTGAAGGGGTTAGCTGCCGAAACAGTGACAGCAGGGCAGGGAGTGAAGAAGTCGACAGGTCCGATCCAGTCGAGCGGCTCGGTGCCGCAGATGGCGCGGACATAAGCCTCGTAGTGGGTTGAGCCTTCGAGGGTGTTGACAACACCTCCGTTGGTGATGGCTACGGGAGTGGCGGCAGCAGGGCTGAAGCCGGGAGCGCCGTAAACCAACTGGTAGGCGGTGGAGGTGTTATGGCCATCGGTGAAGGAGAACTTGGCCGATGTGGGTGTTATGTTGGAGACCTGCAGATTGCTGATGGGGAAGCAGGTAGGCTGCGGCTTGACGGTAATCTCGTCAATGAAAAAGTCCCAATAGCTGCTGCTATGGCTCCATCTCAGGGCCAGGCGCGCTCCGGAGGGGATGGCAGCGTAGTCGGTGAGATAGAAGGAGAGATTCTGAGGAGTTGTGGTGAATCCCTCGAGAGTGTCGAGGACCACAAAGCCAGACATATTGTTGATATTGGTGAAATAGCCGAGGGTGAGAGTACCGCTGGTGCTGCTTTCACGATAGCCGTTGATGTCGAGCTCGTAGTTGTTGAGGTTGGCGTTGAACTTGGGGAGGACGGCGAAGACTTGGCTTGCATAGCCGCCGTTCTCGTCGCCTGCGCGCATTCTCAATATGTCGCCATCGAGCCAAACGGTGTTGCTGGCGTTGTTGTTGCTGACAAGCACATCCCAGCATTCAGGCGCTGTGGTGAAGTTCTGCACCATAGGAAGGGCCTCGTAGCCGCAACCTGTCGAGAAGCTCTCGTCGGCGACGGCGCGCCAGGCGCTCCAACTGCCGCTGGTGGCGCAGAAGGCGCGGATGTAGGCGTAGTAGGTGGTGCGCTGAGGCAGGTTGTTGAGGGTGTAGGTGTTGCCCGTCAGATTGTCAAGAAGAGTGCCTTGGGTCATGGGTGCGAAGTCGGAACCTTCATTGTACTTGATCTGGTACTTGGAGCCGTTGCCGGTCCAGTTGAAGATGACGCTGAAATCGCTGGGCACGGCGCCGAAGCTGTTGGGCTTGGCGCACTCGGGCTGAGTAAAGGTGTAGGATAAGCCCTGGTTGTTGTCCACATTGTAGTAGGGGTGGACGGAGGGCGAGAGGGTGCGAGTCGCTGTGAGCGACGTGTAGGTTGGGACGATGGTGTCCCAGCGGTTGTTGATGGTTGCGACGCAGTAGATGTCAGCCGCGGAGGACTGCATACCTGCGTAGACCTGCGCCGTGGTGGAGAGAGTCATCGGACCATAGTTGAACTTGATGGTACCGGTGTTGGTAAGCACAAGTTGGAAACTAACGACGTTGTTTCCAACCTTAAGCTTACGCCACTCGACGGTCACCTTGTTGGACTCCACCTTGGTGTAGATGGTGTTGGCAGCGATGTTGCCAAAGCCACTGGGTGTGCCCAAAGGCGCGATCACGATGCCCGACATGGAGGGGTCACCAGTGGTGACGTAGCCGTTGGCGGACACATAGAGCGTGGCACCACGCCCGATGGAGGTCTGGCCATACTGCATGGCAAACGGCATCGTGATGGTCGTGTAACCATTAGTCACGTCGGCTGCGGACCAAACGGTGCCGCCATTGCCGGCGATGGAAGCGTAGGCGACATTATTAGCCGCGAAGTCGTACTCCGAGACTTTTGCCACCTGTGCTTGCGTCACCCATGGCACTAAGAGGGCCACGAGGAGAAGCAGTTGCAAAAAAATACTTTTTCGCTTCATGTTACATAATTTTGGTTAATAAAAAAGTGAATTATAGAGATTTATATTTCTATCGACTTTTTTAGCCCTTTCGGGCAGCCATAATTGTATTATTTTAAAAAAAAATGTTTTTTTGTAGATTTTTTATTGATTTATCAACACTTTTATTAACAATTTTATCTCCAATTATAGAATATTATAGTAAAAGTGCAATCGAATTGACGCTTCGCAACGGGATATTGAGAAGGGTCAAAAACAACTACATATTGGTAAGAATAAAGTAGTTACACAGTCGTGAAACTCTTCGACTGTGATATTATCACAGTAGTAATTGGTTACTGCAAATATATAAACTTTTTTTGGAACAACAAAATGTATTAAAAAAATATTTTTGGCATGCTTGAAAGAGTTGAGGCACATAAATATGGCATGCGTGGAATGTTAAAATCCGCATGGGTGCTGGATGAGTAAAGGATGATGGAGACGCAGGGGTTGTGGCGAGGGTGACGCGAGGGGGGGCAAAAGGAGGAGTGAGATGAGGGGGGGGGATGAGTTCGCTATGAGTCCGCTATGAGTTCGCTAAAAGGGTGCTTGGGGAAGGGCACCAAAAAATAGCGTCTGGGTACTATCAAAGTACTATCGAAGTACTATCGCGGCGGGTGGAGAGAAGGGATGGAGAGCTAATCGCCATTCATCAGATTGAAGAAGGCTGTGGCGGCGAGGGCGGCTGTTTCGGTGCGCAAGCGGTATTGGCCCAATGTGACGGGATTGAAACCGGACGCTAGAGCCTCTTGGACCTCGGTGTCGCTGAAGTCGCCCTCGGGGCCGATGAGGATAAGGGCGTTGGAGCGCGGGGTGTAGCAGTCGCGCAAGGGGACGCGGAGGTCTCCGTTGCAGTAGGCGATGAACTTTTGTCCGTCGAAGGGCTGATGGAGCAGGGTTGCCAAGGGTGTTGGGTCGTCGATAAGGGGTTTGAAGGCTTTCTGCGACTGCTTGATGGCGCTGACGGCGATTTTTTCAAGTCGTTCGCGTTTGATGACGGCGCGCTCGGAATGCTGGCAGACGATGGGGGTGAAACGGTCGACGCCCATCTCGACGGCTTTTTCCATGAGCCATTCCATGCGGGCGCTGTTTTTGGTGGGAGCTACGGCGAGATGGAATGAGAAGCTGTGACGGCCGAAATCGCTGATGCGCTCGTCGACCTGGAGGGTGCAATGTTTGTGATGGGGGTCGAGGATGTGGCAATGGCAGAGGGTGCCGCGGCCATCGGTGATGGAAAGGGTGTCGCCGGCGCCAAGCCTGAGGACTTTGACACAATGGGTCGACTCCTCTTCGCTGAGGGTGCAAAAGTCTGATTGAATGTCGTCTGCAAAGAAAAGCTGCATAAGAAAACCTCTTTGTTTGGAATGGCAAAAATACAAAAAAAATATTGTTTTATACTTTTTCATCCAATGTGACGTTGTAATATAATATATAACCTCATAAGCAAGAAAATGTCGAAGATAAAAATAGCGTTATTCGCCTCGTTGTTTTGTTTGCAGATTACTGCCTCATTTGGTCAGAAGAAAAACATCACCCAATTCACGGCCAACGATCTTCCCACGCAGGTGCTGGAATATCTTGACCAGGCCACCAGCGACAAGGATAAAAAGGCTGCAAACGCCAAGCTAGTGAAAGAGTTTGGCGGTGTGTACAACACGATGGGCGGAGATATGCAGGGTCGTGTGACGGCGATATGCAACACCGCATTGAAGCTTAAGATACGCCAGCTGCCGGATTTTTACAATTTTGTGGCGACCCTCGACCTTATGAACTCGGGGGCCAACAGCGCCAATTTTGAGCAATGGGTTGCATGCATAGAGTATATCCAAAGTCGCAACAAGAAACTGAAAGACTTCAATGACTTTGTTGATTTCACGTCGTCGTTCGCGTCGTCGAGGACCCTCAACGAGAGCCGCTCGTGCTCGTGGCAGCTGCAGAACGGATGCCAATACCGGCTAATTTTTGCTAACAACGAGATAAAGGTTGTCATTGACAAGCCCGTTGAGCTTTACTACAGCTCGGACAAGGACAACGGCACCATATACGGCACCAAAGGTGAGTATATCTATTTTGACAACAAATGGGTAGGCAACGGTGGGAGGCTGAACTGGGACCGCACAGGTATTCCGACGACGGCCTGCTGGGCCACCCTATCGCGATATGAGGCTGTGACGAAATTTCCCAAGTTTACGGCCGACTCGGTGCTTTTTACCAACACCAACTACTTCAGCCAGCCGATATACGGTCGCGTGGAGGAGGCTCTGAGCGCCAAGATGGAGCCTGAGAAATACTCGTTTCCGAAATTCCGCAGCTATCAGAAGGACTTTAAGCTGAAGGACATACTTCCCGGGGTGGATTACAGCGGCAGCTTTATGATGAACGGCTCGAAGTTCATCACATCGGACTCGAAAAATCCGGCCACACTTATCTTCTACCGACAAGGGAAACGGTTTATAACCGTCAACTCGGTGAAGTTCACCATCACGGCGAGCAAGATATTGTCGGAAAACGCCGCCGTGAAGATTTATATTGACGGCGACTCGATATGCAACAACGGTATCACGATGCGCTATCTGCAGTCGGAGAAGCAGGTGAACCTCATCAACGACTCGCGGCGCAACTACTACAGCCCTTACTCGAACAGCTACCACAACCTGGATATGTACTGCGAGTCGATAACATGGAAGATGAACGACGACAAGCTTGAATTTGCCATGCTCGGCGCCTCGGGCGACCAGACGTTCTCGACCTTTGAGTCGAACAGCTACTACTCGGAGCGGAAATTTCGCGAGATTGGCGGCATAGATCAAATAAACCCCGTCATCCGCGTGTATCAGTACATGAAAAGCCGCGGGATGACCTACGAGTTTTATATGGACGAATTTGCCCAAGCCATCAGGATGGACATTATGCAGGCCAAATCGATGATTCACACCTTGGCGCGATCGGGCTTGGTATCGTACAACGAGGCCAAGGGGATGATTTTTGTGAACGAGAAGCTGGTCGACTATGCCAAAGCCAGCGCCAAAAACAAGGAGTTTGACTATGACGCCCTTGTGTTGGAGTCGTCGACACGAAACAACAACGCCGAACTGAACCTGAGCAACAACGACCTGAATGTGCATGGCGTTGAGAAATTTGTGCTCAGCGACAGCCAGCAGGTGGCCATCTTTCCCGAGCGCGGCAACTTGGTGGTTCACCGCAACCGCGACATCAACTTCAACGGCCGCATCCACGCGGGGCGGTTCATATTCTATGCCACCAACGCAACATTCCTATACGACGACTTTAAACTTGACCTGCCTCAGGTTGACTCGATGGTGTTCTATGTCACCAAATTCAACAATCCTCAGGAGGAGCACATTGTATACACCCCGCTACACAACCTTACCGGCTACCTGCAGATTGACCAAAGCGACAACCACAGCGGGTTGAAACAAGTTGACGAGCAATACCCCATATTCACAAGCCAGCGAGACAGCTATGTCTACTACGACCGCAAGGATATCCACAACGGAGCCTATGTTAGAGACCGATTCTACTACACAATACATCCCTTTGTGGTGAAGAACATGGTTAATTTTGTCACCGACAGCCTCAGTTTCAATGGTGTGCTGACCTCGGCGGGCATATTTCCCGACATAGAGGAGCCTTTGAAGGTGCAGCCCGACTACTCGCTTGGCTTTGTGCGCAAGACACCTCGCGGCGGATACCCCGCATACGGCGGCAAAGGTCATTTCACCAACAAAATAGACTTGAGCTACCGCGGCTTCCGCGCCCAAGGCCAAGTCGACTACCTTACCTCGGTCACACAATCCAAGAATATCTATTTTATGCCCGACTCGATGATATCGGTGAGCGACACCTTCTATGTCAAAGAGCAAGGCGGATTTCCCGACATACGCAACAGCAGGGCTATGCAACGCTGGTATCCACATGTCGACTCGATGCGTGTGGCTCAGCTGCAGAACGGTCCCATGTTCCGTATGTACCATAACGACGCCCTGCTTGCAGGCCATGTGGTGCTGAAACCCGAAGGCGCCTATGCTTCGGGGAGCATAACCATTGGCGAGGGCACACTGGAATCGCTGCGTTTCGCACTACACACCAAGGATATGGACAGCCGCGTTACGGCGTTCACCCTGCGGTCGGAAGTGTACAACAACATAGCCTTCTATGCCACCGACATGAAGTCGCACGTCGACTACACCAAACGCCGCGCCGACTTTGTCACCAACAGCGCCATAGGATTGGGACGCACAGAACTGCCTCTTCTGGCTTATGCCGCCTATGTCGACAAGTTTTCGTGGGAGATGGATCGCAAAGAGCTTGACCTCATCAACAGCCACAGCGAGAGCAGTATGGGACTTGAGGGGCTGACTTTGCGCGAACGCTTTGCCCACAAAGACCAACCCGGCGCGCTCTTTGTATCGACCGACCCGACACGCGACAGCCTCAGATTCCACGCTGTCCGCTCGACCTACCTATACAATGCCGGACAGCTGAGCTGCCGACAGGTGTTTACCGTTGCCAGCGCCGACGCCGTAATAGCTCCCGGCGGCGACACACTCCACATAAGCAGAGGCGGCGTTATAGACCTTATGAAACACTCGCAAATCCTTGCCAACCGCGACAACCGCTACCACCTCATCTATGACGCCGACGTTATGCTGGCCGGCGGCAAAAGCTACAGCGGCAAGGGTTATATCGACTATGTTGACGAAAACGAACGCAAGCAGCGCATATTCCTCAGCGAGATAGCCCCTGACCAACGCGGAGTCACCATAGGCAAAGGCTTTGTCCCCGACAGCAGCAACTTCACTCTCAACCGAGCTTTCGGCTTTGCCGGCAACGTGAGAGTTGAGGCCGACAAGGAGCACTACTATTTTGACGGCGGAGTAAGACTGCTGCACAAATGCAGCGGTGAGGCAGAACTGGGTTTGCTGGCATACTCAAGCTACCTAGACCCCAAACACATACTTGTCGCTGTGCCCGAAATACCCACCGACTGGAAGGGCAACCGCATCACCGCGTCGATGCTTTTCAGCAAGACACAAAACATGCGCCCCTACCCTGCGTTCCTAACCTCGGAACGCGCCGCCGACAACGAGCTGATGGGTGCGCACGGATATGTGACCTACAACGACGAAAAGCAAGAATATATGATTGCCTCGGCCGAGAAGATCGCCGACCCCGAAGGCGTGGTTGACCGCTACCTGACTCTTAACACCAACACCTGCGAGATGACCGCCGAGGGCCCCGTCAACTTCAATGTAAAACAGAACCTTGTGTCGCTATTCTGCTATGGCACAGCCACGCTGCAATCGCAGAACTCGAAGGGTGTCGACAACTCCGACCCTCTCGAAATGAACACCGTATTCGGATTCTCGTTCCCCATCGACGACAAGGTACTTTCGGCTATGGCTCAAATCATCGCCGACGACCTCCGCCTGTCGCCATCGCAGCCAGGCAACGAAGCCACCCGTCGCGCAATGCACTATTACATGGGCGCCGAACAGGGAGCAACAGCCTATAGCGATTATGTCAGTACGGGATTCTACTCCAAGATGCCCAAGGAGTTTGAAAACACCATCCTCATCGAGGGTATGGATTGGAGCTACGACCCCACTCTGGGCTACCGCTACGACGGCGTCGCCTCGCTGGCTATGGTAGGCAAAAAACAACTACATCTCGCCACACGCGTCAAAAGCCAGATATACCGCAAGGGCAACGGCGTGTTCCTAGTGCTTTACATCCAAGTGGCCTCCGACCACTGGTACTACTTCAACTACGAATTCAACAGCCAGCAGATGCTCATTCAGAGCAGCGTGGGCGAATGGGTTGACATGATCAAGGCGCTGCCCGCCGACAAACGTCAGGTTTCAGGCAAGGGCGACCAAGGCGACTATCGCTACAGAATAAGCCCCAGCCGCACCGAAGTGCCCAACTTCCTGCTCCGCATGGGTGGCAACTCGGAAGGTGACAACGACTATGAGGAAGAGGGCGAGGTGCTTGAAGATTAAAACGCTAACCTTAACGTTAACTTTAACTTGAACCTTGAAAGTCAAATGTGCCTATTGCACGCAAACTATGACTAGACTAACACCAACGAAGATATGATATCAAAAAAAATCGCCATATTGCTCCTATGCCTTCTCGCCTCGTGCTCCTACGCTCAAAACAAAACTCAGATAGCGCTGCTGAAATATGGCGGAGGCGGCGACTGGTACGCCAACCCCACCTCGTTGACCAACCTCATAGCTTTCTGCAACAGCGATGCTCACATGAATTTGGAGCCAACCTACGCCACCGTCGATGTGGGTAGCAGCGAGCTCTTCAACTACCCCTTTGTGCACATCACCGGTCACGGCAACATCGTTTTCAGCTCGCAAGAGGCTCAGAATCTGCGCAACTACCTTATTGGCGGCGGCTTTCTACATATCGACGACAACTACGGTTTGCGCGATTTTGTGGTGCCACAGATGAAGAAGGTTTTCCCCGAACTCGACTTTGTCGAGCTACCCTTCAACCATCCCATCTATCATCAGAAATACGACTTCCCCAATGGCCTGCCCAAAATACACGAACACGACAACAAGCCCCCCAAAGGCTTCGGACTTATTTGGGAAGGTCGCCTTGTGTGTTTCTTTACCTGGGAATGCGACCTCGGCGACGGTTGGGAGGACCAAGATGTGCACAACGACAGCCAACAAACACGACTGCGCGCTTTGAAAATGGGCGAAAACATAGTTCGCTATGCTTTCGAGAATTAATTTTCCCGCTTTTTTTAACATCCATTTTTATTCCCATTTCTCCCTAATAAATTATTTTAGTATATTTGTATTTTATTAGAAAACATATAAACTGATATAATACAATGGAAGACAATAAATTGTTTGCCGAATTTCCTCCCGTGTCAACCGAAAAATGGGAAGAAGTCATCAACAAAGACCTTAAAGGGGCCGACTACGAGAAAAAATTGGTTTGGAAAACCATCGAAGGGTTCAAAGTGAAGCCTTATTATCGCGCCGAAGACCTCGAACACATTGAATACCTGAATTCCAACCCCAACCAATTCCCTTTCACAAGAGGCAAGCAGGCTGACAGCAACACCTGGGACATCCGTCAAGACATACAGGAAAAAGACCCTGTCAAAGCCAACACCTTCGCTCTCGACGCCCTTCGCCGCGGCGCCACAGCTATCGGTTTTTGCGCCAAAAACATCTCCACTGAGGATGAAATGGCAGCACTTGTCAAAGACATTCATCTGCCCGCCATCACTATCCACTTCAACTGCGCAAAAAAATATATCGACATCCTTAAACTTTTCGTCGCCGTCGCCAAACGCAACGGTTTCGACGCCAAAGAGCTGAAAGGCAGCGTCAACTTCGACATCTATAGCCACGCTTTGAAGCACGGCAAATTCTGGGGTGGCGAGAATGGCGACCTCGACGAAGCTGCTCAGCTGGTCAACTATGCTCACGAGAACCTGCCCAATTTCCGCGTCCTCTCTGTGGGCGGAAGTCTGATGGCCAACGCCGGCTCTAACATTGTCCAGGAACTCGGTTTCTCGCTGGCAGCTGCCAACGAGCTTATGGCTAAACTCAGCGAAAGAGGCATCGATGTTGTCACCATAGCCAAAAACATTGTCTTCAACTTCGCTATCGGCGGCAACTACTTCATGGAAATTGCCAAGATTCGCGCCGCTCGACTTCTGTGGAGCAAGATCGTGGAACAATACAAACCCTCGTGCGACTGCGCCTACAAGGCCTTCATCAACTCCACTTCGTCAACCTGGAACAAGAGCATCTTCGACCCCTACGTCAACATGCTCCGCACCACCACCGAGACTATGAGCGCCGCCATAGCTGGCGCCGACTCTATCAGCACCGGCGCTTTCGACACCACATTCAAACAAGCCGACGACTTCAGCTACCGCATTGCCCGCAACCAGCAACTGCTGCTCAAAGAAGAGTCCTACCTCGACAAAATCGCCGACCCCGCAGCTGGCAGCTACTACATCGAGAACCTCACCGACTCTATCGCACAGTATGCATGGAAAAACTTCCTCGCCGTTGAGGAAAAAGGCGGTTTCGCCAACGCCATCCGCGAAGGCTTCGTTCAAGACGAGATCAGCAAGACAGCACAACAGCGCGATATGGAAATCGCTACCCGCCGCACCACCATCATCGGAACCAACCAGTACCCCAACCTCACCGAAAGCATGAACGCAAAAATCGAGAAACACGAATGCTGCTGCTGCCACGCTGAGGACGGCACCGAAATAAAGACCATCAAACCTTACCGCGGAGCCGAGGCTTTCGAACATCTGCGCCTGGCCACCGAGCAATCGGGCATGCGTCCCAAAGTGTTCCTACTCACCTACGGCAACCTGGCTATGCGCCGCGCACGCTCGGGTTTCGCCACCAACTTCTTCGGCTGCGCCGGATACGAAATCATCGACAACAACGGCTTCGCAACCGCTGAAGAGGGCGTAAAAGCCGCTCTCGACGCTAAAGCCGACATCGTGGTACTGTGCTCCAGCGACGAGGAATATGCCGACATCACCGAGAAAGCTTGCCAACTGCTGAAAGGCAAGGTCAAATCTATTGTCCTCGCAGGCTTCCCCAAAGAGATGGTCGACACCTACAAAGGCTACGGCGTAGACGAATTCATCCACGTTAAAACCAACGTGCTCGAGTCGCTCACCAACTTCCAAAAGATTATGGGAATAATGAAATAACAACAACCCAAGTGGAAACATAGGAAAGGGGTTCCTCCTCAAAGGAACCTCTTTTTGATTGCTCTTCAAACCAACTCCGACAAAAAACAACGCTATCTTGATTAAATACCCCATCATAGACCGCTATATTCTTGGCAAATATCTTAAAAACTTCCTTCTTTGGCTGGTTTTGATCATTGTCATAGTCATTACGTTCGATGTGTCGGAAAAACTGGATGACTTTCTGGGCAATCACGCTCCCTTCAAAGAGATTGTCTTCAAATACTATCTCAACTTTATCCCAAACTTCTTCAACCTCTACGGACCTCTCTTCGTCTTCATCTCCACCCTCTTCTTCACCTCCAAGATGGCCGGTAACACCGAAATAATAGCCATACTTGGAAGCGGCATCAGCTACCGACGTATTCTCAGACCCTATCTGCACGGAGCTCTCATTCTAGCCGCCGGCATAATGATTATCGGCAACTTTGTGATCCCTCGAAGCAATGTCCACCTCGAGGAGTTCGAAAGCCAATACATTCACACCCATCACCGCAACTACTATAGCGACCTGCATTTCCAAACGGCTCGCGGAGTGCAGGTGAGCGCATTCACCTACGATGTCAACGAAAACAGCGCCGTGATGTTCCAACAAGACACCTATTCGCCCGATGGCGCATTGACCGACCGCATAAGTGCCAACAAGATAACCTACGACACTACCAACAACACTTGGATCGCCCTGGGATATGTGCACCGCACCTTCGACGGCGACAAGGAAAGCTACGAAAAGAATTACAAAGAGATCCTGCAACTCAACCTCACACCCGACGATTTCAACCAAGCCTCCAAGAAAATAAGCACCATGAACAGCGTTGAACTTCAGGAGCACATCAAGCTTGAATCGTTGCGAGGCTCGGGAACAGTCACAACTGCCAAATTGGAATTATACCAAAGACTGCTGAACCCGTTGGCTTTCATTATCATGACCTTTATCGGCGTCGCCATCTCGTCGCGCAAAACACGCGGCGGCCTAGGCGTTCACCTCGCCATAGGCATAACGCTGGCTTTCGGATTTATCGTCTTTATGCGAATGTGCAACGTTTTTGCCCTCAACGGCAACTTCCCTCCATTCCTTGCAGTCCTGCTGCCTCAGCTCACATTCGGCATCGCGGCCGTTGTTCTAATACATTTCGCGCCAAAGTAGTCTTCGCGATTTTTCGCAAAAGCACATTGAAAAACACATCATTGACCATTCTTTTTATCTAATAATATACATTTTCACCATAATGACAATACAAGAAATTGAGCAACAGATTATCGACGAATTCGCCAATTTCGACGAATGGCTCGACAAATACAGCTACCTTATCGAACTCGGCAAGGAATGTCCCGCCATCGACGAAAAAGATAAAGTAGAAAGCAACCTTATCAAGGGCTGCCAAAGCCGCGTTTGGCTCAGCTGCCGCCATGAGGACGGCAAGTTATTTTTTGCCGCCGACAGCGACGCGGTGATCACCAAGGGCATCATTACGCTTCTTATCCGCACCTTCAACGGTCAAACTCCTCAGGACATCCTCGACGCCGACCTGCAGTTTATCGACACCATAGGTCTCAAAGAGCACCTCTCTCCTACCCGCTCCAACGGTCTCACATCCATGATAAAGCAAATAAAAATGTACGCTCTCGCCTTCAAAATGAGCGGCAAAGCATAATTATTAATCTCTAATCCCCCCCATTGCAAGTGGAACCAACCAAAGAGACTCTCAACGACGCCATCATCAATTGTCTTAAAAACATTTACGACCCCGAGATTCCTGTCAACATCTACGACTTGGGGCTTATCTACAAAATCGATATCGACGACGACTTCAACGTCAAGGTGCTCATGACAATGACGGCCCCCGATTGCCCCGAAGCCGAATATATGTTCCGCGAGGTGAAGGATATGATATCCTACATCCAAGGCATTAAAAGTGTTGATGTTGAGCTTACTTTCGACCCTCCTTGGAGCTTCGACAACCTGAGCGATGCCACCAAAGCTGAACTGGGGTTTATTTAAACCGCTTCACCAACTAGAGGCAACAGCGATATGAGATTGCGAAAAAAGCAACAGCAGTTCATCGACAAAGCCAGCTCTGAAGGCTTGGGTTTCGGCGCCATGTTTTGGAGTCGATTCAAGCACAACATCATGGCTATGATATCGCTGTGCGTCATCGTCGTTTTTACTGTGATAGCCATCCTCGGCTATCTCATAACCCCCGACCATACTCCCCATTGCAACCAGCAGTATCTCGAACTTGCCTCGCTCAAACCCTTCAGCAAAGCCACATTCGTCTATCTCGACAACGGCAACTCTCTGCCGCAAGGGCCTCTGCGCACCCTCGTCAAAGGCAAACCTCTTGACGCCGAAGCTATTCCTGTCTTTTCCTATGAAACCCTGGGCGACTCTCTGCGCTATGAAACTATGACCGGCTCTGTACCCAACGACGGCGAGATTCTCTCTGTGCCTCTCTCCAAAGTTAAAAAAATAGCGACTCGCCATTTCTTCTTAGGCACCGACACCTACGGTCGCGATGTCCTCAGCCAAATTATGATAGGCAGCCGAGTCAGCCTTTCGGTGGGTTTCATCGCTGTCGCCATAGCCCTGCTGATAGGCATCCTTCTTGGCTCCCTTGCCGCATATTACGGCAAATGGGTCGACAACCTTATAATGTGGATTATCAATGTTGTGTGGTCCATACCCACCGTATTGCTCGTCATCGCCATAACCTTCGCTTTGGGCAAAGGCTTTTGGCAGGTGTTCATTGCGGTAGGCCTCACCATGTGGGTCGATGTGGCACGTGTTGTGAGAGGACAAGTGTTGTCGGTAAAAGAAAAAGAGTATATCGAAGCTGCCAAAGCTCTAGGATATAGCACTCCGCGCATTATTTTGCGGCACATCCTGCCCAACATCATTGGCCCTGTTATTGTCATCACTGCCTCCAATTTCGCAAGCGCCATACTCCTCGAGGCTGGTCTTAGCTTTTTGGGCATTGGCGTGCAACCTCCTATGCCGTCATGGGGCTCGATGGTGAAAGAGAACTACGCTCAGATTCTCCTCGACAACGCCCATCTGGCTTTCATCCCGGGCCTGGCCATAATGATCATCGTCCTTGCCTTTATGATTATTGGCAACGGCATCCGCGACGCCCTCGACATCCGAAACCAGAAATAATCCGCCTCTCGCCTCATTGGGCGACAACCGATGTATTCCACCCAACCCCCAATCTGACGTATTTTCAAACGAACGATTGGGGGTTGATACGATGCTTATACTATACGCCGAATTATCTTCCCCAGCTGTCTCTATCCAGCGACCTATAAGTGATGGCCTCTTGCAGGTGGTGGGGCTTTATGTCGGGACTTGCCTCTAGGTCGGCTATAGTGCGGCTCACTCGCAATATGCGGTCGTAGGCTCGGGCACTAAGCCCCAGGCGGTCCATGGCCTGCTCCATTATGTTTCGGCATTCGTCGGTAAGCACGCAATGCTGTCTTGTCAACTTGCTTGTCATCTGCGCATTGCAGTGCACACCAGGATTGTTCTTGAAACGCTCTGTCTGAATGGCTCTCGCCGCAAGCACTCGCTCTCTAACAGCAGCGCTGCTCTCCGACGGCTGTGTCTTCCCCAAGTCGGTCACCGGCACCGGCGTCACCTCAATGTGCAGGTCTATTCTGTCCATTAGGGGTCCGCTGACTTTGTTCATATATTTTCTCACCGAACCCGGAGGGCAGGTACACTCTATCGTTGGATGGTTGTAATAGCCGCAAGGACAAGGGTTCATTGCCGCCACAAGCATAAAGGAGGCGGGATACTCTATGGTCATCTTGGCCCTGCTGATGGTTATCCTACGCTCTTCCATAGGTTGTCTAAGTACTTCTAACGCAGTACGTTTAAACTCAGGAAGCTCATCCAGAAAGAGCACACCATTATGGGCTAAGCTAATTTCTCCCGGCTGTGGATTGGAACCTCCGCCACACAATCCGGCGTCGGAAACTGTATGATGGGGGGATCGGAATGGTCGTATCGAAATCAACGAGTCTTCTTTTCGCATCTTGCCGGCTACGGAATATATCTGTGTCGTCTCCAGAGACTCTCCCAATGTCAATGGCGGTAATATGCTGGGCATTCGCTTGGCCAACATTGTCTTGCCGCTGCCTGGAGGCCCTACCAGTATCACATTATGTGAGCCCGCGGCAGCGATTTCCAACGCACGCTTTATGCTCTCTTGCCCTTTGACATCGGCAAAATCAAACTCATAGTTGTTAAGCGAATTGGCAAATTCGGCCCTGGTATCCACCACGGTTTGCTGTATGCTCCCCGTTCCGTTGAAAAAAGCTATCACCTCCTTAAGACTGTTTGCGCCATACACCTCCAAATTGTTCACTATGGCTGCCTCGCGCGCGTTGGCTGCAGGGATAATGATGCCTTTGCATTTCTGTCGGCGAGCCTCTATTGCTATAGGCAACACTCCTTTTATGGGTCGCAATGAGCCATCCAAACCCAACTCTCCCATTATGACATATTTATCCAAATCTTCGGCATTGATGTCTCCGTTGCCGCCCAAAATGCCCATCGCTATTGTCAAGTCGTATGCGGTGCCCTCTTTCTTCAAGTCAGCGGGAGCTAGATTGATGATAATACGCTTCCCTGGCACTTTGTATCCCGACTGCTCAAATGCCGATGTTATGCGCTGGGTGCTCTCTTTCACGGCATTGTCGGGCAACCCTACCATGCTAAAGCCAACACCGGAACAGACGTTCACCTCTACGGTGACAGTCACAGCATTGACTCCTATTATTGCGCTGCCATATGTCTTTACAAGCATATCTTTTTTATTTTCAATAGTTCAACACATTGAATGCGTCTTTTATATGACGTATCTCTGTTTTTTCGTCTTTTGTGATTATTGCTATTATGTCAAATCTCACCTGCTCGCTTATCTCTTTCTCTTGCACATAGCTGTTGGCTGCCCATATCAGCGACTGTCTTTTTCGATGGTCCACAGCCTCCTCGGGCTCTATCACATCATTGTCTGTGCGTGTTTTAACCTCCACTACCACCAACTCGTTCTCTTTATGCGCAATAATATCTATCTCATGCTTCCCCGCTCTGTAATTGCGCTCCACTATCAGATACCCCTCATCCTCTAGATATTTCACCGCCAACTGCTCGCCTGCTTTGCCCAGCGCATTGGCTTTCATATGCTTGGCATAACTTCCTGCTGACGAGCTGCCGTCTGGCGTCTTCTGACTTTTCATATCTTTCTTTATTGTGTTTTTTCCCTACATCATCTTGTTGATAATGCGATGTACCTCTCCTATGCTGTCTATGGTTTGCTCGTAACCATCACTTTGCACATTCTCGCTTTGCTCTTGTAACTTGACGATAACTCGTTTATATACCGACTCCAGCACTCCTTTCTTGTTCATATAGTAGCTGATACTGGAATCGTATACCGCCTCGGTGATGTTATACTTGGCATACAATGAGGCAAATGCGGCGTCGGCTATGCTGTCTATCGAGTCTCGGTTATACGACGACATTATATTGCGGTAACTGTCTATCAGCTGTGCCTCGACAAGAAAGTCGGCCAACGTGGCTGTATCCATTATCCCTTGTGGCTCTTGCTCATGCTTGCAGCCACCTATTGTTATGGATATCATCATCGCTAAGATGATCCCTCTTAATCGCTTTGTTTTCATACTTCGACGCTATTGCAATATATATTAAAAAAAAAACGGAAACAGCTTGTTGTTTCCGTCATTAGTGGGAGTTACTGGATTCGAACCAGTGACCCCTTGCTTGTAAGGCAAGTGCTCTGAACCAGCTGAGCTAAACTCCCCTTTGTTTTTGAAGCTTTTTATACAAGCCTCCTCGTTTTTTTGAGATTGCAAAAGTACTGCATTTTTTTGTCATGACAAAATTTTTTTTTGACTTTTTATAGCAGCTTCACAATCATTTTACTGACGGACAATAGTTTATTTGGTATTAATTTTAGCAAAATTCTGCATTTCCAACAACGATTTATACATCCCATTTGCCTCCAAAAGGCTCTTGTGAGTCCCTTTTTCGACTATTTTTCCTCTCTCCATAACCACTATCATATCGGCATTCTCTATTGTGGACAGGCGATGGGCAATGACGATGGTGGTGCGCCCCTTCATCATATTGTCCAATGCGGCTTGCACTGCCTGCTGCGACTCGTTGTCTAGCGCCGATGTCGCCTCGTCGAGTATCATTATCGGCGGATTGCGCAATATGGCTCTCGCTATGCTTATTCGCTGCCGCTGGCCTCCACTGAGGGCGCTGCCATGATCTCCTACCATGGTGTCGTAACCTTGCGGCATCTGCTCTATAAAATCGTCGGCATGGGCTAGCCGCGCGGCATTTCGTATCGCCTCTTTGTCCACTCTTTCTAGCCCGAATGCGATATTATGCTCTATGGTGTCGTTAAACAGTATGCAATTTTGCGAAACCACTCCTACATTGCTCCTCAACGAATTGATGTTCATATCCTTTATTGGCACTCCATCAATCAAAATCTCGCCCTGAGCGGGATCATAAAAACGGGGAAGCAAATCGGCTAGGGTTGTCTTGCCTGCACCCGACGGACCTACTATTGCTACCTTGCTGCCTTTCTCTATCCTCAAACTGAGATTGTCCAGCACATTTACGGGCTCGCTGCCTTCGTCTTGATACGAGAATGTGACATTTCTGTATTCTATCGCTCGCTCAAATCCTTTCATCATCACCGCCCCGGGTTTCTCTGTTATCCGCTCGTCGGCGTCTATTATCTCATATATCCTCGCTGCCGACGCACTGCCTTTCTGCAAACTGCTGTAGGCTTTCACCAACGCCTGCACGGGGGGGATCAGTCGCGCGAATATGATGACGAATAGTATAAACACCGACGCCTCTATCTCTCCTTCCAGCACCGACATACCGCCCATTACAAGTATAAAACCCAACCCTATTGTGCCCAAAACCTCCGACAACGGGCTGCCGGCTTCTCTCCTTCGCGCCACCTTCATCATGCGCTGGCTATACTGCCCGTTGGCTCTCTCAAACACTTCTTGCCTATAATCCTCGCGCTGGTAGGCTTTTACAACCTCTAGGTTGTCCAATGTCTCTTTGTATGTCGACATCATCTCGCCTAGTTTCTGCTGCCCTTTCTGCGAATTGCGCTTCAGGCTGGCTCCTATCTTCCCTATCAGCAACACCGCGGGGGGAAGCACCACAAGGAAGAGCAAAAACAACTTGGGACTTATAAATATCAACGTCGCCGCAAAAACCACAACATTGATTGGGTCTTTCACCAACGACTGCAGCGTGCTCACCACGCTCCATTCTATATCGGCCAAGTCGGCCGACATGCGGCTGATTAGGTCGCCTTTCCTTTTCCCGGCAAAAAACGAGATGGGCAGTATCGTTATCCTGTGATATAGGTCGTCACGCAATCGCTGCAATACGCCGTTGCGGATGGGACTCAGATAAAACAGCCCCAAGTAGCGCGTGGCATTGTACAGCAGCGAGCACACTAGGTATGCTCCGGCAAATATGAACAGGCAATGCCATAGCCCCGACTCTTCTTTTATTAGATAGATGTGGTAGAATGCCCATTCTGTCAGCTCTTTCTGGCTGAATCCCAGCGCGGGCTCGGCGGCGGGTGGCTCTGCCATCCCGAAAAAGAGCTCTATCACGGGGACTATCAGCACAAACGACAGCAGGTTGAAGATTATCGACAGCAGGTTGAAGACGATGTTCAGTGCTATCTCTTTTGGATAATAGCGCAAATAGCTGAACACCCGCCAAATGGCACGCTTCTCCGTTTTGTATGTTTTGCCTCTTTCTTTCAAAGCCTTGCTGTTTGTTTTACATCTGTGTTATCACCAGCACGGGCGCCGACAACGACTGGTTGGGTTTATACTCTAGCCGCTCGGCTCTGAGCTGGCGCGAAAGCAGATAGTCGTATATCGCTTTGGCCTCTTCCATTGTGGTGGCCTCGATACGCACCCTAACCTTGGGGTGTTCCAACATGAAGTCGGTATAGGCGTCCAACACCATCGTCGCATTCCTGCTCAATGGCAACAGATTCTTGCCGTTCTTGGGAAGCGGCATCGGATAGCGCCCCCACAATTTCATGGGCAGCATCACAAAATCTGTCGCTCTTATGTCTCGGCGCAACTGTGCCGCGTTGCCTATCGCCACTCGCGGCAGGTAGCCTTCTGCATTGTATATGACTGTATTCACACCTTTCGCAGCCAACGCCAGCGCGTAGTGCCCGTCAATGGTGTCTGCGTTGTATCTGTCGGCGCCACTCTTTTGTCTCAACACCTCTATGGTACCTGCCATTGCTCGCCCTGTGGCGTCTCGCAACGTGCCCTCCACTATCGCCATCTCCTCGGGTTGCGCCGAGGGGTACAACTCAAACACAAACACATCGCTCCCTCCCACTCCGCGCCACTCCGTCGACTTGCCTGCAAAATAGCCTTGTTTGCCGTCGGCGGTGACTCCAAAACAGATGTCGTCATCTTCGGTGTTTATCGGCAAACCAAGATTGGTGGGATATTTCCGGTATGTGTCGGTGATGTCTATAAAATACATATCGTACCCGCCAAATCCTTGCCATCCGTCGCTGGCAAAGTAGAGTGTCTTGCCGTCGGCATGGATAAATGGACTCTTTTCATTGCCTGGCGTGTTTATCGACGGACCCATATTTTCTGCGCGGCTCCAGTCTCCGTTGGCCAGCCTCCTGCACACCCATATGTCTGTCCCTCCTTGACCTCCCGGCCTGTTGCTGGCAAAATAGAGATACTGGCCGTCGGCGCTGATGGAGGGCTGCGACTCCCATGTGCGCTCGCCATTCACATTCCTACCGGCGTTCTGCAATGGCTGCCATACTCCTTTCTTGCGCTCACTGTACCATATATCACAATTGTTGTATCCCTTTTCGCGCGTCGTCACCGAATAGTATAGCATCCTGTTGTCGGCGGTGAGCGTAACACAGCCCTCTTCGCCACTTTCGTTGAATGGCGTTGGCAGCATCTCGCCTCGCGTGTATGATGTGTCTTTCCATCGGCTGCCATACAACCTCAGCACTTTGTCGTCGTCTTCGCGGCTGTAGAATGAGTTGTGCGACTCCATCGCCACTCTACGCAGATAATAAAGCTCCTTCTTGTCGTGGGTCATATATGGCAGATATTCGTCGGCCGACGTCGACACTCCCGTCACTACTACTGGGAAAAAGGGTGCCTCATTCTGCTGCGCCTCGGCCAAAAACTCTGACCACGACAGGTAGGTCGACGCCTCTTCGTACACTGCGTCGTATGCCGGATTGGGCTGCTGGTTGGCTATGTCAAAATAGTGCTGCAGCTGCGTCACCGCCTCGGCATACTCTTTGTAGGTGTAGTGCACTACGCCCATATAGTAGTACGCCAACGCGTTGGGATAATCTGGACACAGTTTGAACAGTCGCGCAAAGTGGTTCTTTATCACCGCTGGCCTCTCTCCGGCCTTCACCGACGCCACTCCTAGGTAAAAGTATGGGTCAGCGGCGGTACGATGCTTCGACGACACTTTGCGCATCAGCGTGATACACTGCTGGTATCGCTTGTTATTGTAAGCTTCTACTCCTTTGTCAAAATCGGCTCGGTCACTGCCACTCAACTTGTAGTGACAATCGTCGTTCTGCGCCACTGCCTCCACAGTGATGCCAAACAGCATTATGCTGCTCAGTATGACTATTATTGCCGTTTTGGGCGACATCTATCACAGTTTTTCTGGATCTATCTCAAATGCGGGGGCGTCCTCACAGCCGCATGTGTTCGAGCAATGCAGCGCGCACTCTGAGCATGGCGTCAGCTCGCCGTGCAGACGCTTCTTCACCATATCGCTCAGGCGCTCTCTCAACTCTCCTAGGGCTATCTTCTGTATCACCTCGTCGCAGAAGGCATACAGCATCAATGTCCTGGCTGTGCGCTCACTAATGCCTCTGCTGCGCAGATAGAACAGGGCTTGTTCGTCTAGCTGCCCTGTGGTGCTGCCGTGCGAGCACTTCACATCGTCGTTGTATATCTCCAAGAATGGCTTGCTCTGCACATGTGCCTTGTCGGTGAGCAGTATGTTGCGGTTGCTTTGATAAGCCTCTGTTTTGGTGGCGCCCTCTTCCACCAGGACATGACCGTTGAATGTGGCCCTCGCCGAGTCGTCCATTATGCCTTTAAACAGCTCGTGGCTTTTGCAGTTGGGCTTGGCATGGTCCACAAAAACATAATTGTCGGCCTTCTGCTCTTTGTCTATCAGGTACAGCCCGTGCACCTCCACATTGCAATGCTCTCCCTTCATGCTCACTTCGGTGTGATTGCGCAAATGACCTCCATTTAGCGATATGGCAAACGAGTGGAACTCTGCGCTCTCGTCACACACCACATAATTATGATTCAGCAATCCGCTCTCGTCGTTCATGTTCTGCATCTTGTAGTGGCTCACTTTGCTCTCTGCCTTGCAGAACATCTCGGTCACATTGTTGGCCATGCTGCGGTTCTCTCCTATGCTGTCGTCGCATTGTATCAGGTTCAATGTCGACCTCTTCCCTACCACAACGACATTGCGCGTCTGCAAAAACAACGCCTTGTCGCTGTCCGTCACCGACACTATCTGGAACGTCGGCCATGTGCCTACTCCGTCGGGAACATATATGAATGCTCCGTCCAGAAAATGGGAGTCGTTGATTTTTTCGTACGCATTGTCGCTCTTGTCGCTCTTCGAAAGGTAGCCTGCAACCAGGTCGGGGGCCTTTGCCATTGCTTCTCTAAGGCTTCCGTAGCATATCCCGTCGGCGTCCACCGTATAGGGCGTGGTGCAATATCCATTCACTATGGTTAGTTTCTTGGCGCTTATATTGGGTATATTGCACAGATATTCCTTCTCTGTCTGCACTTCCTTTACTGGCAGCGCCAACGTCTCGGGCAGCATGTCGCTGAAGTCGACTTCTCGCCAAACTTCGTTCTTGCGCATCGTCGCCCTGATATCGCGAAACTGTTGTATGATGTTTTCCATTGCCCGCTCCCCTTATTTTGCAGCATTCAACTCTTCTCTTATCCACTCGTAGCCCTTTTCCTCCAGCTCCAACGCCAGCTCCTTGGGCCCTGTCTTCACTATGCGCCCTTCGTACAGCACATGCACATAGTCGGGAACTATATAGTCTAACAGCCTTTGATAGTGCGTGATTACTATCGTGGCGTTCTCGGGCGAGCGCAGCTGGTTCACTCCATTGGCCACAATACGCAATGCGTCTATGTCAAGGCCGCTGTCGGTCTCGTCTAGTATCGCCAGCGTGGGATTGAGCATCGCCATCTGGAATATCTCGTTCTTCTTCTTCTCTCCTCCGCTGAATCCTTCGTTGACCGACCTATTGGCCAAATTGGTCGTCATCTCTACTACCTTCTTTTTCTCTTCCATCAACTTCAAAAATGCCGCTCCGCTCAACGGATCCAAGCCTCTGTATTTGCGTTGCTCGTTCACGGCGGTGCGCATAAAGTTGGTGATCGTTACTCCCGGTATCTCCACTGGATACTGGAACCCTAAAAATATTCCTTCGTTGGCTCTTACGTCAACGGGCATATCCAAAATGTTCTTGCCGTTGTATATTACCTCGCCTTCTGTTACTGTGTACTTTGGGTTGCCAGCTATTATGCCCGCCAACGTGCTCTTGCCGTTCCCGTTGGGACCCATTATCGAATGGACTTCTCCTTTGTTTATTTCAAGGTTCACACCCTTCAGTATTTCTCTATCTCCTATCGAGGCATGTAAATTGCGAATTGAAAGCAGTGACATATTTTTATATAATTATCTGTTTTTATATCGATTGACTCGTGCATGAACACCACACACAATTATACAAAAATAACAATTTTTTTTATATCTGAACCATGCATCTTTTTTTGATAACATTAATAAAATTTTTAGAACTTTTTTTATTAAAAAAAATATAATCCTTTTTTCGATAAAAGCTCCAACAAGCAATAATTGTAAGAATCACGCCATCATAACACTCTAAACATCATCCAATAACCATCATCATCTGTAAGCATTAACACTTAAACTCGACGCCATGTTTCTTTTTGTCGTTATTTTTACGTAACTTTGCAAAACGAAACACTCTTGCGGTTCTACATCTTACCAACTGTGTATCAAACCAATATCCCCTATTGTAAATAATCAATCACAACAAATTAGCCATCATGGAATCTCCCATCATAACTCTAACCACCGACTGGGGCGAAAGCGACTTCTTCGCCGCGGCAGTCAAGGGTCGGCTCTATTCCATGATCCCCTCTGTCAACGTCGTCGACCTCAGCCATCGCCAAAACTGGAACGACATCACCGTCACCGCCAACCTCCTTCGCCACGGTTGCTTGGCGTTCCCGCCACATACAATCCATTTTGTCGACGTCTGCTGCGGCCAGGCTCAACTCGACGGCAACCGCAACATCAACAACTCCAAGCCCGTCCTGGCTCTCTACAACGAACACTATTTCATCTGCAACGACCGTCGCATACTCGAGCAATCTTTTGTCAACGACTGCTCTACCGTTGTCGAGTTGGAACCGCCTTCTGTCTCCCCCTCCATCACTTTCCTCGCCGCCACTCTTTTCTGCGATGTCGCCAAACGCATCGCCAACGACGAACCCATTGATTCCATCGGGACTCTCACCTCCCCCATCCGCTGCCGCGCCATGCTTATGGCCATCTCCAGCGACAACAGAATCGAGGCCCGCGTCTCCAGCATCGACTCCTACGGCAACGTCAACCTCAACGTAACCTATTCCGATTTCGAGACTCTTCGCGCTGGTCGCCGTTTCCGTGTCGAACTCGAATGGCGCGCAGGCAGCAGCGACCGCTACGAATCCATTGTCGGTGTCAGCCGCAACTACAACGAAGTGCGTGTAGGTTCTCTCCTCCTCACCGTGTCTGCCACAGGCCAAATGCAGCTTGCCGTCAACCGCGGCTCCGCAGCTCAGCTCCTCGGCCTTGGCTACACTTCCCGTTGCATATTCACATTCATCGGCTAACATTCTCCCATCTATTGACGACTGGCATTAAGCATTCTCCTCGCAAAACCTTTTTTGCATGTTTTCATTTATTCCCCATAATCAAAAAAAACAGCAAGCACAAAGCAACCCCACAACATTCTTTTTCCTCTTTCATAGCATAGAAAAAGCATGGGCGTGGGTGCCCACTAACCACGGATTGTTTTGGCTATTTCTTCACGAGTTTGAGGTATGACACAAGCTCCTGTGGAGTGCGTGGAGAGGCATTGTGAGTTTCATTGTCGTGATGGGTCTTGATGCAGACGATGTAGGTGCCGGATGGGAGGGTGGAGATGTTGAAGGTGGAGGTATTGTCGAAAGTGTTAATCAATCGTCCAGTCATATCCAGTATCTCAACAGTCGCCATTTGGTCACGCAGACCAAGTATTTGAACCATGTCATTCGTCGGGTTGGGGTACAACGAGATGGAGGAAGAACCGTCAGCTTCGCCAATTCCTACTCCGGGGCAGACGGTGATACTGTTGTTCCAGGCACTGTGTGCCACACGGTTGCCGTCGCACAGGGCACGGACACGAAAAAGGTGGCACCCGTCGTTGGGCAGGGTAACGTCCAACGTGGTGTCTGAAGTCTCAACGATGGTGGCGTTGTCCCAACTGTCTGTTTCGGGGATATAGGCCAGCTCATAGCCAGGATGACTGGCAGAACTGCTCCAGGATCGTAGAAGAATGTCATAACGGAGGCTTCTTGATAATTCCCTAAGAAAATGCTGTCATAAACTCGTGGTTCATCACCCTTTTCTCCTCTAAAAACCCACCCGTGATCATTTACTGATATGTTTTTACATTCAACTATATAGTTATAATATATCGGTGATGATCGGGTCACCTCTTTGGTGTACTTGTTAATCTTGCATAATTCGGTCGTTTTTAAATTATATGGATAACATACATTTATCAACAACTCGTCGCCGAGAATCGCCAAGGAGTTTTGTGAATCGTTTTTGTTGACAGTATCCGCAACATAATAATCGACGGGAGAGCCGGTATTGCGATTATAAGATACCACTAAACAATGACTTTCACCTCCTGGAAGTCTCATACTGTGTGCACTATCGATATAAAATCTGGTTACGTCAACCCATGAAGGTCTATAGAAAACATAAACATTTTCCTCGTCCGTCGCTACACTTCCCCACACCATATAATTATTTGGTCTGGTTGTTGTTGGTTCATTATATAGTTGTTGTACCCAGACGATTTCTCCATCTCTGTTCAATTTCAGCAGACAAGTGTATTGTCCTGAAAAAAGTTGACTCACAAACACGATTTAACAATGTACAACTTACACACAGAAAAGCAGCGCAGGTACTTCAGTGAAGTGATACGGTTGCATTATGAAGAAGGCTATGGGGAAGACCGGATAGCG
>ONEY01000034.1 GCA_900316965.1 uncultured Bacteroidales bacterium | reverse complement strand
AGCTTGGAGTTCTTGGCACGTCAAATCGTGGAGGGATTCATCACGGGTTTACACAATAGTCCCTTTCACGGCTTTTCTGTTGAGTTCGCCGAACATCGCCTTTATAACACGGGCGAGCCTATCCGTCATATCGACTGGAAACTGTATGGGCGCACAGACAAGCTTTTCGTGAAACGATTTGAGGAAGAGACCAATCTGCGTTGCCAAATACTTATCGACCAGTCCTCGTCGATGCTTTTCCCTCTCGAAAAACAAGGCATTTATGAAACGCCCAACAAACTCACATTTGCCGTATACGCATCTGCGTTGTTGGTGGAGCTGTTGGTGCGTCAGCGTGATGCTTTTGGCTTGACACTCTTTTCCGACTCTGTCGATTTGCAAACCGAGGTGCGCTCAAGTACTATGCATCAACGCTACATTTATTCGTTGTTGGAGCAATTGCTAAAACCCGTTGAGCTTGACGACGCCAACCGGAGAGGAACCACGATAGCCGAAACGCTTCACTTGTTGGCGGAGAAAATGCACCGCAGGTCACTTGTTGTTCTCTTTACCGACGCTTTTGTCAGACAGGGCGAGCAAGAGCCATTGATGGACGCGCTGCGACATTTGAGGCATTGCAAACACGAAGTGCTCCTTTTCCATACTTTTGACTGGGACAAAGAGATAGAACTTAACTACGACAACAAACCGTATTATTTTATTGATATGGAAAGTGGTCGTCGTCTCAAAGTGTTCCCACATGAAGTGGCCGAACAGTATCGTTCAGCCATGGAGCGACAAACCGCTGACGTCAAACGACATGCAATGCAATACCATATTGACTATATCCCTGTCGACATCAACAAAGGTTTTGACCAAGTAATGTTGCCATATATTTTGAAACGTGCTAAACATTATTGATAATAAACATCAGAAAGATAGAATAATAGTTTTCTTCTGTTAACTTAAACGAACAACTAAAATAATAATATCAACCTATATAATCGCCATACAAATATGAACAAAACAAAAAAACATTTATTATTTGTCGTGACAATAGCATTATTGTCGTCGTGCGGCACCAAGGAAGGTGCTCCTGAAAAGAAATATCGCATAAGCTCTGTCTCTGCTGTGGAAACACATTTTATGGATGGCGCACAATACTACACTTCAGGCAACTATATTTCGGAAAAATGGAATTGGGATGGCAATGAGATGTACCGTATCGACTATGGCGGATATCATGCGTATTCTGAGAATTTTTTTTATGACAATCGCGGACGCATTGTTTACACAACAATACCTGCATACGATTTGAAATCGGAATACAAATACGACGGGCGAATGCTGGAAAGTATAGAAGTGACAAGAGACGATGTAAAGATCATGTCTTTTGTTTTCACTCACAACGACGAAGATGAAATATCGACAATTGATGTAACATCGACAAACACGCTGAAATATGGCATTGAAAACGATATCATCAATGGCATTATCCGTCCCCTCACACGTATGGTGGGAAGCCAAGGCGCAAAAGCAATAATGGACAAAATGGCTAGCGACGTCAAGAGCTCAAAAGCCAACGACGGCGAAATGGTAACCTCGCGTTTTTTCCTGACCTGGAAGAATGAAAACCTGATTAGGATTGCACAAAGCAACAACAGCTATGTTGTCGACCTACAATACGACAACAAATTCAATCCTTACGCGCAACTTATAGGTTATCATAATATGATTGAATCGGGTTTTCGGTATCAAATTATGTCGAAAAACAACATAACCTCAATCAGCATTCCAAGCAACCCTACTATATATTATACATATCAATATAAAGACGACTATCCAACACATCGTGTTGCCTCATATTCATACAGAACTATAAACACCGACTTTGATAGTGTGACTATTACAATAACTCAAGCCGAAACAATCAACTATCTCGATTAAATAACAAACCATTTGCCGTGCCAATTTTTGAATCATCATCAATACATTCTGTTGCCCTTCACCGCGTTGGCAATAAAGAAACCGACGAGGGTTATATACTTTCAGACAAAGTCATTAATCCAGGAGAAGCTTTACAAGATTTGCTTGTAAATTATTTTTTGACGCCATTTAAGGTGGAAGAATACTATAATCTCTACGATGATGACAACCTTGAGCTCAATGAAATATATAGATGTGCATGTGATTTGTTTGCCGACAACGATGCTCTATTGGAAGTGTCGAAACGGGTGGCGCGTCATCTATATGACTCATGCACTCATCCCAATATTAAGAGTGGCGATTTGTTTGTAGTCTATTTCAAGGAATGTCAGTTAAACGGTGAGACAATGGACGCAATGGGGGTATTCAAAGCCGAGAACAAATCGCAATTTCTTAAAGTGTCTCACGATGAAGAGGAATGGAGCCGAGAAAGCGGCGATAGAAGCGCCTCGGCGATATTCCGTATGGATATTGACAAAGGAATAGACACGGCACACCTAGACAAAGGCGCCATAATCTTTAACAGCGAACGCGACAAGGGGTTTGTTGTTAGTGTAGTTGACAACACCAATCGCGGCGTCGACGCCATATATTGGAAAGATAACTTCCTGCATATCAAACAAAGACATGATGAGTATTACAATACCCACCAAGTCATGCAAGCCTACAAGAAATTTGTCACAGACGAATTGCCTCAACAATTTGAGATGAGCCGTGCCGACCAGGCCGACTTGCTGAACCGAAGTGTGAATTTCTTCAAGCAGAACGACAATTTCGAGATGGATGACTTCACTCGCGACGTTTTAGGACAACCTGAGGTTATTGACAGTTTTAAAGAGTACAAAGAAAACTATGAGCGAGAATACGACGTCCAGCTTCCTGAAAGCTTCGGTATAAGTGAAGGTGCTGTTAAGAAACAATCACGTTCATATAAAAGTGTCATCAAACTGGATAAAAACTTCCACATCTATGTCCATGGTGATCGAAAACTAATTGAACAGGGCGAGGACGAGAAAGGTAAATACTATAAAGTTTATTATAACGAAGAAACATAACAATGAGCATGATTAAACAAACAAAGAAAATAACATTAATACTTTTTGCCATTGCAGCCATAACAATGAGTGGATGCAAATGCCACAAAAAAGTCGCTGTTATTGAGACAACTCCCGAATTTAATGCCGAGGAGACGTGGATGCTGATATCCATGAGAGGCAAGGAGGTTGTTTACAACGAAGGTCAAAAACAGATTACATTGGTGATAAACCCCGAGGCCGGCACCATGAACGGTCACAGTGGATGCAACAGATATTTCGGAGATTTCAAAGACCTTGGGAATGGTCAATTTGAACTTGGCATGATTAACGCCACCAAAATGGCATGCCCTGAACCTTTCCACAAAATCGAAGGTGCATATATGCAACTATTGCGTCAATGCGACAACTACAACCTCGGCGAATACACACTAGAATTCAAACAAAAAGACAAGGTACTGCTCTCTTTTGAAAAGCAGCAAGACGAGAAGTCTAAATAGGATGGAATCAACTGGAAATCCAACATATTTTGTCGACGTACTGCTGCCTCTGCATTTGCCCGACACCTACACTTATAGGTTGCCACGCGAATACAACAGCACTATAAAAGTAGGTCAGCGTGTTGTTGTCCAGTTTGGTACCAAGCGGCTCTATTCGGCATTGGTGCGCAAAATACACACCAAAGTACCGGAATACAAGACCAAATATGTTCTCTCAATTCTAGATGTCCAACCAATAGTCAGCGAGTTCCAGTTCCGTTTTTGGGAATGGATGGCCTCCTACTATATGTGCTATCCCGGCGATGTCATGGCTGTGGCCATTCCATCGGCATTTAGGCTGAGCAGCGAGTCGTATATTCTTATCCATCCCGACTACGACGGAGATATCAGCAGCTTGAACGAAGATGAGTTGAAGGTTGTAGAACTACTTTCGCAAAAGGGTAGGATAGAGGTTTCCGAAGTTGTCGATGTCACCGGTCACCAGAAAATAATGCCTCTGCTCAACACCATGATAGAAAAACGTATCATTTTCATGGACGAAGAGCTCAGACAACGCTATACTCCTAAAAAAAGCGCCTGGCTTGAGTTGGATAAAAAATACCAAGACCAGAATGCTCTGCACAATCTTTTT
Organism: uncultured Bacteroidales bacterium; assembly: GCA_900316965.1. Taxonomy (GTDB): domain Bacteria; phylum Bacteroidota; class Bacteroidia; order Bacteroidales; family P3; genus Colimorpha. Next base: position 12,430 of record ONEY01000034.1, on the reverse strand, counting down.
GACCAACTGGAAAAGAAACAAGCGACACAGAAACAACTTCTTGTCCTAATGCAGTTTTTGCAACTGACCAATTTCGGCAAAGATACGCTGGCAAAAAAAGTCCTTATAGACAATAACACCCTGTCACCATCGGCTTTAGAGACTCTTATCAAAAAAGAGGTTTTTCATGTGTTCCAACGTGAAGAGAGCAGGTTGAAAGAATATGACTCCACCGAGAGTGTCGACTCAATAGAACTAAGTGACGAACAGCAATACGCATTCGATGCCATCACATCGAGCGACAAGCCTGTTAATCTTTTATACGGAGTAACTTCAAGCGGCAAAACCGAGGTGTATATACGGCTTATAGAACGTACCATTAGCGAAGGGAAACAGGTTCTTTTTCTGCTTCCCGAAATTGCTCTTACAGCTCAGATCATCAACCGTCTTAGACGATATTTTGGGAGCGCAGTGGGCGTATACCATTCCAGATTCAGCACCCAGGAACGCGCCGAGATTTGGCAACGCACCAATACCGACGGTAATGGTGAGTACAAGATTATTCTGGGCGCTCGCTCAGCACTTTTTTTACCATTTCACAACTTGGGATTGGTTATTGTTGATGAGGAGCATGACAGTAGCTACAAGCAGAACGACCCAGCACCACGTTATAACGGTCGCGATAGCGCCATATACCTTGCCTCACTATGGAACGCCAAAACAATCCTTGGTTCTGCCACGCCATCAATTGAGAGTTACTATAATGCTAGCAATGGCAAATATGGCTTTGCTGAAATGAAGCATCGCTATGGGGGTACCCAACTTCCCGAAGTAATGTGCGCCGACATGAAAGACGCTTTGAGAAAGAAGGAAGTCAAGATGAATTTCTCGAAATTTCTTCTCGACAACATAAGCGAGGCTTTGAAAGAGAAGGAACAGGTAATTCTGTTCCAAAATCGCAGAGGTTTTTCGTTGAGGCTTGAATGCGATGTATGCCATCATATACCGGAATGCAAATACTGCGACGTATCACTTGTCTACCACAAGGCTACCAATAGTTTGCGTTGCCATTATTGCGGCTATTCGATACCTGTGCCAACGGAATGTCCCGCTTGTCACTCTTCATCGCTACGCATGCGTGGTTTTGGTACTGAGCGCATAGAAGACGACCTATCCATTTTCTTCCCCGATGCCCATATCGAACGCATGGACCTTGACTCCACATCGCAAAAAAAGAGATACCTCGAAATCCTCAACGATTTCGACGACCACAAAATTGATATTCTTGTTGGTACTCAGATGGTCACTAAGGGATTGGATTTTGACAATGTTGGCATCGTAGGCATCATGTCAGCCGACAATCTTGTTTCATATCCTGATTTCAGAGCATATGAGCGTAGTTTCCAACTCATGACACAAGTTAGTGGGCGGGCAGGACGTCGCGGCAAACAAGGCAAGGTTATTATTCAAACCTATCAACCATACCACCAAGCCATACGTGACGCCATGAACAATGACTATGTGTCGATGTATTCCAGCCAGATTACAGAAAGACGTGTCTTTAAATATCCCCCGTTCTACAAATTGGTTGACATCACTTTGCGTCACTCCGACAAAGATGTCGTTGACAAGGCTGCGGCGCAATACGTCCAAATGCTACGTTCACAATTGGGTGACAGAGTGTTGGGCCCAGAATATCCTAGTGTTTCCCGCATCAGAAATAAATACAACAAAAAGGCAATGGTACGTTTCGCTCTTGGCGAGGCCATTGCCGAAGGCAAAAGGATTATGCAAAAGATAGCGTTGCAACTACAAGAGAACAAAACTTTTGCTCGTGTTCAAATACTATTTGATGTCGATCCTCAATAGTATTTCCTATTTACATTTCACTCAGGGGTGTTGATTCTAACGATATTTAAACTCCTCTATTTCTCTACGGTCGCGTTTCGTAGGACGTCCCGAACCTCTGTCGCGACGTTCAAAACCATATTGACGAGCCATTTGGATGCGCTCATACTCCTCTTGTGGTGTTAGATCTGTAAGGTAGTTTTCCACTAGTTTGGCTCCAACACGGCTTGATAGCAAAGCTTTGACTTGAACGGTGCGATGCATTTGTTCAATATTCAACTCGTATATCTCACCTTCTTTTATCTCGTGCGACGGCTTCACTGGCAATCCGTTCATTTTTACCTGTCCCGAACGACAAGCATCGGTGGCCATAGCGCGGGTCTTATACAGTCGAACTGCCCACAGGTATTTATCTATTCTTATATCATCCACGATGGCAAAAGTATTATTGTTATTATAACTCTATAAGGAGTCTCTATTTCGCTCTGAAAAAGATATTCATGGGTACACCGTGGAAGTCCCAAATCTCTCGCATTTTGTTTTCGACAAAGCGACGGTAGGGGTCACGGACATATTGAGGCAAATTGCAGAAAAACACAAATTGAGGATAAGGTGTAGGCAATTGTGTGATATATTTAATTTTCACCCATTTACCCTTAACACTGGGCGGTGGATTCTGCTCCTTGACAATGGGAAGCAAAACATCATTCAATTCTGAGGTGGATATTTTTCTACTACGCGACTCATACACCTGTCTAGCCATTTCAAGTACTTTGTAGATTCGTTGCTTGTTAATAACTGAAGTGAATATGATCGGCACATCATCAAAAGGTGCGATACGCTCTCTTATAAGTTCCTCAAACTCTTTGTGAGTATGGTTGTCTTTTTCTATAAGATCCCATTTGTTAACAACAATGACAACACCTTTGCGGTTGCGCTGCAATAGGCCGAAGATGTTCAAGTCTTGTTGCTCTATGCCCTGAGAGGCGTCGAGCATAAGAATTCCAACATCGCAACTTTCAATGGCTCGCACTGAGCGTAACACAGAATAAAACTCAAGATCCTCATTTACTTTCTGTTTTTTGCGTAATCCGGCGGTGTCGACAAAATTAAAGTCGAAGCCAAACATATTGTAATGGGTCAGAAGAGAGTCGCGCGTCGTTCCGGCCACGGGTGTCACAATGTTGCGTTCCTGACCTGTTATGGCATTGATAAACGATGATTTGCCAACATTGGGGCGCCCCACCACAGCAATGCGAGGTAGTGTGTCTTCCTCTTCCGACTCGCCTTCGTCAAAGTCAGCTACAACAGCGTCGAGTAAATCACCTGTGCCGCTGCCTGTAATACCTGCGATAGGGTACAACTCGCCAAGTCCCAAAGCATAAAATTCTCCTATAGTCTCTTGTCGAGCAGCTGTATCACATTTGTTTACAACCAACATTACTTTCTTTTTGCAGCGACGTAGCATATCTGCGACATCCTCATCCATAGGCGTTAGTCCTTCTTTGGCATCGACAAGGAATAGTATTACGTCGGCCTCGTCTATGGCAAGCGCCACCTGCTTGCGTATTTCTATCTCGAAGGCATCATCGCCCCCCATAACATAACCGCCTGTGTCAATAACGGAGAAATGTTTGCCGTTCCAGTCGGAATGACCATACTGACGGTCTCTAGTTACACCTGCGGTTTCATCGACAATGGCCTTGCGTTCCTCTATAAGTCTGTTGAAAAGTGTTGATTTTCCAACGTTTGGACGTCCTACTATAGCTACAATATTTGACATCTATGTATTTGTTTGGATGTTTTTGTGAGTTTTATTTAGTATTATCGTAATCAGTTGTTTCCAAATGGAAACTTATTTTTATGTTCTATTCTTCAGGTTTTTCGTCGTCCGAAAGAAGGATAACTTCCGGCATATCTTTCTCTATAATGCCAAAACAATTAAGGGCGGCATAGCTTTCTGTCATATATGCCACTCCATATATTGTGTCGCCAGCTTTCAGAATGCGACTGGCTCTATAGGCAATAACAGCGTTGTCATATTCCCCATTACTAGCAGAGTAATGAATACCAATGTTTTGAGGCGATGTGACATTGATAATGTATGCTACTTGTGACGATGAACATATTTTGGCTCCAACTACAACCGCCGAGAATTTAAACTCGTCAACATCACGGTTGCATGCCATTGATACAAGAGCTAAAGCGACAAAAATGAATATTTTTCTCATGATTAAACATTGATGTTGTTTCGATATCTATTGAAAGGGTTGAAAAAGGTTTAGCGTTATTGTTGCCTTTCAACCTTTTCCAACCCTTTCAGAAATCTACATTATTTTATTATTTCGAGCTACCTTTTCCAAAGAAGAGGTTGAGACCAAACGAAATGTTAAACTGTTTGGCATCAACAAGGTAGATATTCGAGATGTAATCCAAGAATGTATAGATTTGTAAAGTGCGGAAAGGTGTCAAGGTGATACCTACACCAGGGTTGAAGAAACTCCAATCACCTTTACTCGAAATGACCGAAGCTGCAGCCACAACCTCAATCCAGTCTTTGAAACCGGCACGTGCCATAAGTGTTGTGCGGCTGTGGAAACCAGTGGTCTTGGTTTTGAAAACTTCTCCAACTTTTACCACACCACGGTCAAATTCGCCATGGAAAAGCAATCCTGCACTGAACCAATCGGTAACATTAAACATACCACCGAGGTTGACTTTGGTGGGTATAGATGTCCAATAGCCTTCACCTCCATCAATGACTTTATATTCCGATAGCGATTTCAATGAGTCGATTAGCATTCTGGTGAAAGTTGAATCCATTGTACCTCCCTGCATTGCTTCGCTAACATCTAGACCTGTGAATGTGAAAGAGTTGTTCTCGTTTGCGGAAACAATCTTTTTGACACCATCGGTCCAATGAATACCAGGGCCAAAATCCAAAATGCTGGCAGAAAGATCGAATTTGCCTATAGTGTATCTTACGCCCAAATCAAAATTCATACCAAAGTTTTTCGGCATGACTGTGCGTACCTTTACCGATGTTGTACCTGAGTTGGTGTCTTTTGTGATGTCTAAACACGAGGTCATATTCATGTCAAGGTTCAGGTCGGCTGTCATTGACGAATAGTCTTCTGCAGTTCTGATAGTGAGTGACGATGCCGAATTGGATAGATCCATATAACCGACTAGCAGTTTGGCACGCGCTCCAATTGTAAGATTATTGTCAAGCAGACGTATACCGAAGCCTAATGCACCCTCACCATATACTCGGGCGCCAATAAGGTCGCCGTTCAAAAGTTCTATGACATCGTCGCCGGTGTGGCCATAGTTACCTTCGGTAAGGAATGTCAGCAAACCAGATGGCATGCTCATTCCCATATCAACTTTGGCCATAGCTGAAAGTGTAAGGAAAAAATTTCCAAAATCTATTCCAAGTCCAGCGGGATAAATACCGGTACCAAAACGCAAAGCTGAACCATCTGTGAGGGTGTCAATAATGCTATTGGCATTAATATATGTCTTCTGCTGTGTGCTATCGTATTGGAAAATGCTGTTGTAGGAGAGGGGACTTGTAAAGTTTATGTTGGCATTGGGCAACGAAATATATACCTTGGAGTGACTCGGGAAAAATGCCGGATTGGCGGAATTCATAAGAGGATTACGCGACGATCCATACATCAAGTTACTTTGGGAGTTGGCATGTTGTGGAAATGCTAGTATGGCCAAAAAAGCAGTAAGCAGCAGCAATCTAGTGATATTGGTCGACTTTTTCATTTCTCACCTCCTTCCTCATCATTGTCGTTGTTCTCCAAATTGATATCGAGCTCATATGAAGGTTTTATTTTTGCTGTCAATAGCAACTTGAGCTTGTCTGACGCCTGAATGGCTACTCTATTCTGTGTTGTGTTGTTTGTGGCGCTGGTGTTCAATGTGGCTTTAAGACGTATTTTCTGAGTTTTCAGCAATGCGTTGTATACACTCGCGGTCACAGGAATTCTAACCAAAGTCTCCTTGGGGTTCGTTGAGACATACATGTTGATAGACGAGTTGTATGTAACATCAGCTCCTTCCACCTCTGTCATTATCGGATCCAAAAGGTCACAAAGTACCACATCATTCGAGTCTACCAGCTGGGCGCGAAGCAGTAAAGACAACGGAATGCTATTGTCGCATTTGAGCATAAGCATGGATGAGTCGATGGTGAGATTCCTAAAACTGAATGAGGGTGCGAAATCGATGTCGGTTTCATAATCAAGATTGTTGATATAAGCTGTCATTGGGAATCGCACCTTGATATCGGCGTTAATGTCAACCGAATTAATTCCCAAAGAGTCAACAACGAAATCAGATTCTGATATTCCCGACGAGAAAAACTCTGCCTCAAAGGCAATATTCATTCGGGCGCCATATCTGATCTCAACAGGGCGATGGTTGATTGTGGAGCTGATGTCGTAGTTGTCAAATAGTTTAATGTTTTGTCCTATTATAAGGCTGTCAATTGGCACTGAGTCGTTCAAAGGAATAACAGTGTGGGTGTTATCCTTGCCAATTACATCGATATATAGTGAATCATAATACACCTGCACATGGAATGAATCCAATGCATGTTCTGTTGTTTGATTGGCTTGTGCTTTGATATATGCATTAACATTCAGCATGAGATTTTCAACCTCAAGCTCTGCGTTTTCAAGACCTTGGATATTTTTGAATAGGTCAACTGAAACATGTCCGTCAATAGTTTTTTGCCATATATGGACCACCTCACCGCTTTTGGGCGACGAGGATTTCCTTGGCCGTTTCGAGTTGTTAACGTCAATATGCCATGTGTTGCTGGTGTCGTATGCAATCGTAAGAATGCCATTCTCATTAACCTCCATCGAGGCATGCGAAATCTGTACCATTTTCAGCATGTCAAAAATTGTTGCTGACCCCTGTGCCACGGGGACTCCAAGTGTGGGGCTCACGGTTCCTGATATAGCCAATGGATGCTTCAGGGCTTCAAAGTCATTGAATCCGTCTTTGAGGCAAGATGTAAACAATAGGCTTACCAGAAGGATTGGTAACAATGTTTTTTTCATCTTTTAAAATGTTTATTATCAATTTATTGATTGTGAATTTACTTTTGTTGGTATATTCGATTTAATTTTGCAAATATACAAAAAAAACAGATAATCAAGGCTATTACAATCTATTATTTTACTACTAATATTATTTATCAAATTATAAGCGTCTATTATGCAAATAGATAAATTATTTATTAACACTATTAATAAATATATATTACTGATATTTCGATTTTTCTTTTTAAATTTGCATTTTGAAAATTTCAATTTCTATTATGGAAAATTTCATAGTATCAGCACGTAAATACAGACCCATAACTTTCGATAGTGTGGTAGGTCAGTCTCATATCACTACAACACTTAAAAATGCTATCCGCAATGGCAAACTCGCTCAAGCTTTTTTGTTTTGCGGCCCTCGAGGCGTGGGCAAAACTACTTGCGCTCGTATTCTGGCCAAAACCATCAACTGCACCAATCCTACAGCCAATATGGAGGCCTGCAACGAGTGCGATAGCTGCCGCTCGTTCAACAGCAACCAGTCAATGAATATTTTCGAACTTGACGCCGCCTCCAACAACTCGGTCGATGACATTCGCAGCCTCAACGAAAAAGTAAGAATTCCTCCTCAAACTGGACGCTATAAAGTCTACATCATTGACGAGGTCCACATGCTTAGTGCGCAGGCTTTCAACGCCTTTCTGAAAACTTTGGAGGAACCACCCGAGTATGCCAAATTCATCTTGGCTACTACCGAAAAACACAAAATCATCCCCACCATTCTATCTCGTTGCCAGATCTTTGACTTCAAACGTATCCAAACCGACGACATCGTCAAACATCTTGAATTTGTCGCCAACCAAGAGGGTATATCCTTTGAACCAGAGGCTCTGCATATCATAGCACAAAAAGCCGAGGGTGGCTTGCGCGACGCTCTCTCCACTTTCGACCAACTGGTGAGTTTCACTGGCGGCAACCTAACATATAAAGGGTGCCTCTCTAACCTTAACATGCTCGACCGCGACTATTTTTTCCGTTTTGTCGATCTGTTTTTGAAAGGCGATGTCGCCAACTCTTTGCTCCTCTACCAAGAAATCATCGACAAAGGTTTCGACGGTCAGCATTTTATCACTGGCCTCACCGAACACATCCGCAACCTTATGGTCAGCATCGACCCGATCACTCTCAAGTTGCTCGACACCAGCGACACCGCTCGTCAACGATATGGAACTCAATCACAATCTTGTGGACTCCCTTTGCTTATGCAGTATCTCGAAATTGCATCTGATTTCGAATACCGTTTCCGTGACGCCAACAACAAGCGTCTTTTTGTCGAGATAGCCCTAATGAAGATGGCTGCAGTTGTTAAAAACTTGCAACAAGCTGCCGGATAGATAGCAAGAGCGCCACAAGCGGAACATATAACCCCCAATAGTGACGCCACATCCGCCATCAGCAACGAGGCGACAAGTGGCTCTGCTTCTGCTGTGCCTCCAGCCAATATGCCGTCGGCTAACGCGGATTCTTTCACCTCTGTCTCCACCTCCACCTCTCAACCTGAGCCACAGGCACCTGCTCATAAGCCTTTGTCAGGCTTGCCACATCGTAGTTTTTCCTCTATATCCATTAGCCATACTGAGGTCATTAAGCCAATCCAATCCCTCGAGAACAACGAAATAGAACCTCTAACCCAAGAGCGTCTCGAGGAACTTTGGCACAAACTCATCGAAAACTGCAAGGATGATGACAAAATGCACGAATTGATCGCCGACAAAAAAGTGGTTCTCAAAAGCAATAATTTGTTTCAAATCCAGGTGCCAAACCTTTATTTCGACACTCAGCTCCGCAACTACCAAACCCAAATCCTCTCTTTTTTGCGCAATGCCACTGGCAATGACGCTCTCAAATATGAAGCCACCGTTGTTGTTGAGCAAACCAAGGCTCGCGCCTATCTGCCACGCGAAAAATTTGACGAGATGTCTTCCCGCAACCCCTCAATGCTGACTCTCAGAAAACTATTCCCCGACATCGATTTCTAACGCATTGTGAGTGGTTGTATTTTAATCAATAAAAGCACCAAACTATGGGTCAAACACTGATTTTTATAGGAATTCTCATCTTCTGCGCCCATCTTTTCTCAGCCTTTTTCAGCAAAAGACGTGTGCCCGATGTGCTTTTTCTTGTCCTTATTGGCATTGTCGTGGGCCCTCTCCTTGGTTGGGTCACTCCCGATATGTTGGGCAGCATTGGTGGCATTTTCGCATCCATCACTCTAGTGTTTATCCTTGTCGACAGCGGTTTGGACATGCACATAGATGACCTTCGTCGCTATTGGATTGGCATGATTCAGGTCACCACATTCTCTTTCTTCCTGACTATGGCTGTGACGGCGGCAATATCGCATTTTGTAGCCTTGATTGATTGGAGAACGTCTTTGCTTATTGGTAGCATGGTGGCAGGCACGGGTGCATCTATTGTCATCCCTATGGTCAAACAGATGAGGGTTAGCGACCAAACTCGTACGGTTCTCTCTCTCGAATCGGCTCTTTCCGCTGTGCTTTGCATCGTCGTGGCTTTGGCGTTAATGGAAGGTTTCAAGCTAGGCCACATCAGTTTCCAAAAAATCACTGGCAATGTGTTGGCGTCATTCTTTATGGCCTTGCTGCTCGGCACTGTTGGCGGTATGGTGTGGTCAAGTCTCCTCACTCGCGTCCGCCGTCGCCAAAACTCTATGTTCCTTACGCCCGCTTTCGTCTTTGTCATCTATGGCGTAACCGAGGCTTTGGGATACAGCGGCGCCATCTCAGCTCTGGCTTTTGGCATCGTTCTTGGCAACGCTTCCTACTTCGAACTCTCCTTTGTTCGCAAACTTTACCGCAAAAAACAACCCAAAATGCAGACACTAGAAGAAAACGAGAAATCTTTCTTCAAAGAGCTGGTGTTCATTCTAAAAACCTTCTTCTTTGTCTACATCGGCATAAGTATTCCTTTCACCGACAATATGGCTTTAATTTATGGTGTCATTATCGCCGTGGCCATATTCATCGCCAGAACTATACTTATATTCATTGTCGGTTACAAAAACACCCGCACCGACCGATGGATTGTCTCTATCATGATGCCTAAGGGTTTGGCCTCGGCAGTTCTCGCTTCCATGCCACGACAAATCAATCTTGCGGCGGGATACGAAATCATTCCTCATGCCGAGCGCATAGAATGCATGGTCTATTCTATTATTTTCTTTTCCATAGTTCTTTGCTCTCTTCTTGTACTTATTTCCCGACGCAACATTATCGATACCGAATACAAACCCGAAGTCATGGAGGAGGTTTACGACTATGAATAGATATCTTTGGCTGCCAATTTAAGGACCAAAAATATTGTGAATAGCATTATTTAAACTTCAGTATTTCAGTACAATCAAACATTTGCATACTTTTAATGAAAATACATTTCTTTAAATATGACGGCGCTGGCAACGATTTTGTGATTCTCGATTGCCGCAACGGCTACCCCCAGCTCAGCACTAGGCAAATCGAGCATATCTGTCACCGCCGCTTCGGCATTGGCGCCGACGGCATGATGACTCTCGGCCCTAGCCAGCATCCTTTTCTATTCGAAATGAGATACTACAATAGCGATGGCAAACTGGGCTCTATGTGTGGCAATGGCGGCCGCTGCATAGTGGCTTTCGCCAAACAACTTGGTCTCGGCGACGGACGCCACTACGATTTCGTGGGTTTCGACGGCCCTCACAAAGCCGAGGTTTTGTCATGGAACAACGACAGAGGGGTGGTTCGACTGGGCATGCGCGATATCGCCGCTGAAACCGTGCGCGAATGCCATGAAGGCTGGTTTCTTGACACCGGCTCACCCCACTACGTGCAAAGGGTTGTGGATATCGACAATTTCGATGTCGAGGGTGAGGGGAGAAGGCTGCGCTACCGCACCGACCTTTTCCCTGAAGGCGCCAACATAGATTTCATTGAGGATATGCCCGACGGCAGGTTGAAAGTCAGAACCTACGAGCGTGGCGTCGAAGCGGAGACCTGGGCCTGCGGCACAGGAGTGACGGCATGCGCCATAGTAAGCGGCAAACACAGCTTAGTCACTCGTGGAGGTGACTTCAATGTCGAATTCGAGTCAACCGGCTCCGAATATAAAAACGTCTTCCTTATCGGCCCCGTCTCCTTCAACTTCGAAGGCAACATAGAGATATAATTTTGAATTTTGAATTGTGACGAGTGACCTGTGACCAGTGAGTCTTTAAAACCATTTGTTGATCATACAGAAAAACTATTAATAATATGAGGAAAGTATTGATATTTATATTTGCAAGTTTTATATCCTTTGTCGCTTTCGCCCAGCATGTGGAATACTATCCTACATCGCAACGGTATTATATGGTACCCTACCATAAACCAGCTGTATTGAATTATTATGATTCTAATATGTCCAGCTATCCTTTCCTGACCATTAGTAATTGGAGTCTTTATTATTCTAGTAACGATAGTAATTCCTTTTATTATAGATATCATAGGTATTATGATACAAATTATGCAACTTATCACGGAGTAGGCAGAGTGGCAAATAAATGTATAGTCGCCAATATGAATGGACGAGCCATATATGGGATAGCGGTGCCCGTCGGTTTATGGACTTTTCCTTTGGATTATTATGGAAATCATTTGGATCATTATGGAGATCATGATCCAGAGTATCTCGCTTTGATATCCGACAGCGTTTCGGAAGAGACAGGAAGAGCTTTTGACAGTGCTTGGAATAATATGATAGACATTCTTCAGCAACGCACCGAGTTGTACCCTTGGTATCATTTGAAGATGTGGTTGCTGAGACCAACGGACCAAGGTCCAAATCAACTTTGGCATATAGACTCAGTCTCCGCCATACCCGAGTGGAACATGATCACCGACAGCAAGTTCCGCTTTCCTAACCTATGGCTTGACGACTCTATTCATGAGTACTTAAGCAATGAACCCTATCTTACATTCCCAACACTCGAGGTCTATTTCGAACAACCATATATCGTCAGCGACTCTTTTATTGTCGCCAGTGATTTCTATGAATATTTAATGTATTTCTGCAATGACACATTTTGCAGGTCACTCGAACCTTTGCATATTAGAACATCTTATTCTGAAAACCATTTTTCGGGTCGTATTCACCTGTTAGACAATTATGGTTACCCTCATTATACTGATAATTACATGACCAATTCTTATGATAGTGTGCATAATATTCTAACGTGGCAGGGTATTTTCCCTATACTGCAGCCTCCTTCAGGGTGCTACAAGCCTGGCGAAGTTAGAGCCAGTGTTGTGGGATACGATTCCGCCGTTGTGGAGTGGATGTCGCGCTTCTGGCTGCCCGAGAGCCATGTCGAGTACGGCCCGGCAGGGTTCGCCCCCGACAGCGGCACTGTGATAGAGGGCGTCACAGGCAACAGGATCACCCTCCACGGTCTCTCCGAGGGCACCGACTACGAGGTGAGGGTGAGCAACTGGTGCGACAGCGCCTAC
>ONEY01000023.1 GCA_900316965.1 uncultured Bacteroidales bacterium | reverse complement strand
GAGTTTCTTCACCATGTTGAGGTTGTCACCGCTGACGCGGACGAAGTAAGCACCCTGTGCCAGGCCGCTAACCTCAATGCTCTTGGTGCAGCCACCCTCGCACTCCATGCTGTCGCTCATCACTGTGCGACCGTTCATGTCAACGATGGTGATGCTAACCTCGCCGTTTACGCCGTTCACACTGACTGTGGTGACGTTGCTGGTCGGGTTGGGGAAGATTGAGAGGTTGGTGCCGTCGGCTGTGGTGATACCATCACCTTCGGGAGTGGTGAAGTCAACCTTTGTTGACCACTTGCCGTAGACGTTATCCTCGCATTTTGCGCGGACAAATACTGAATAGGTGTGATCATCGGTGAGACCTGTGAGATTGTATGAGGTGTTGCCACCTTCAACCACGACGGTCTGACCCATGCCCTGGCTGAAGTTCTGGTTGCCGTATTCGATCTCATAGGTGTCAACTCCGAGGCTTGACCAATTGATAGTGGCGCTGTGTGCCTGGAGGTTGGTGACGTTGACGTCGGTGACCTGTGCGCAGGTTCCGGTGATGAACTCAACAGTGTCGCTATAGCCGCTTTCGGTAGCACCGTTGCCGCAGATAGCCTTGACAGTAGCGAAATAACGTGTGCTGTCGCGGAGTCCTACAACGGTGTACGGGTTGGCGTTGGCGACATAGTCTGTATCAACAATGCTGTTCCAGATATGGATGCTCCACTGGTTCTGGCCTTCGGCAGCTGTCCATGCGAGAGTAGCAGTGGTATAACCAATGTCCTCGGTGTGGATGTTGCTAGGCTCGAAGCAAGGCAGACTGTCAGTGGTGAAGGTACCCATAGCCCAGTCAGAAATCAAGTTCTCGGTGGCGTCGCAGATGGCGCGTACACGGAACTGATACTGTGTGGCAGGAGCCAAACCGGTGACATTATAGCTGTTGCCAGTAGCAGGAGTCTCAGCGGGCCATACAGCCTCGTTGGTAGACTTGACGGAAACCTCAAAGTCGGTGGCATTGCTGTTCCAGTTGATAGTGGCACCATTATAAGTTACGTTTGTGGTAGGCATTATACCAGGTTTGGCGCAACCAGCACCGCAGCTGAACAGACGGATGTCTCAAACAGTGGTGGTTGCTGTACCACCGCTGAAAGTAGAAGGATTGTAAGCACTACCATCGGCGTATACATAACGACCCTTGCCTGCAGGCTGAGTGTGAGCATTGAAGGATGCGCCACTTTCGTATGAGCCGTGGTCGCGCTGTATTGATATCAGAATGTTGCTATGGCCGTCCCAGGTGAAAGGATGGTCAAAGCCGTGGAGTTGCCAGCCATTACTGTTATAGCACATATTCCTATCACTGATGACTGTATCGAAAACAACATCGGTCGAAGGATGGATAAATGTGCTACTCAGATCGAGATCAGGAGAAATGTTGGCAAGATAGACTGTCATGTGGTTGTAGCGGTCTCCCTGGCTTGAAGAAGCAGGTGAGAATGCAAAAGCATTAATGTCACCAACAATTTCAGAGAGATAAGCAGAGTCAATGATTATCTGGTTGTAACCATATTTGTAGAAGCTGGTACCCATCGGTGAGTAGGTTGATGTGGTGCCTGCTATTGAGTCGATAAAGTTCTGGGCAATAATAACATTGTCACACATAGCTGTCTGGAATACAGCATGTGCCCAACTACCGGTATCACTGCCTGAGCAGAGGCTGCGTACATAAACCTCATAGTTGGACAATCCTTCCAAACCATTGATAACAATGCTATTGGTCGTTGTACTCAAAGTAGTACCTGTACCAAGGGCAAAACCTGGCTGACCATATTCAACTTCATAGGTTGTGGCGTCGGTGACAGCATCCCATGTAAGTGCCAATGAGTTTGCACTCTCAGCATAGTTGGTGTCACGTCTCAGCATGGTAACCATACATGTGGTAGAAATACAGCTCACATTGAGTTCAAAGCCAGAGTATGCAACGGAACCGTCAGACTTGAAATAGATTGTCAGAGCTCCGCTGGTGGATGTTGCCGATACGGTAGTGCCGCTGGAGAAGCTGGTGCCGGTAAGAGCAACAAGCTGTGTGCCTGTGGTGCCCACACCATCGTAGATATAAAGGTTGTCGTAAGAGTTACCTTCGATATAGGCAGTACCATCGATGCTTACCAAGTTGTTGGGTGCGTCGGGCATAAGGATAATATAGCTGTTCTGACTCATTGAGTAGTCGCCGGTAGGACCACCATCGTCATAGATAGTACCACCGCACATATATACAGTGTCGGTCATGTTGGGACGCATAATCCATACGCCTGGACGTGTGGGACCAACCATTCTCCACATGGAGGAGTCGCCAGCACCGCAGTCATTGCGTACATAGAAATAGTAGTCAGTACCAGGTGTGAGACCTGTCACAGTATAAGGATGAGCTGTTACAGCCATTGTGGTACCCTGCATTGGGTCGGTGAGAGGTGTAGTAGAATAGCTGACAATCCAATTGTCGTCGGTGCCATTGTAGCTACCCCAGTCGAGTGTAACAGTACTATTGGTGCTGCTGAAAACATGCAGGTTGCGAACAGGTGTACAGGTGGGTAACAAATCAACAACTACATCGTCAATGTAGTGGGTTGAATATGTGTTGCCACTATTGCTGAAGTTCTTGAAGGCAATGCGGTTGGCCGAGCCTGTATAGTTTCCGAGGAAACTGAGTACTTGGTATGCGCTAGTGCTGCCATCATATACTATAGTGTCTATCGGTGTGAAGGATGAATCAGCGTTGTCGAAAGCGCCAATAATCAAACCGTCAGCATTGGGGTTGTAGTCGAAGAATGATACCATCAATGTATTGATAGGTGCTGTCATCTCTGGCAGAACTGCAATACCTTCGTTATAGAAATAGAGACTATGTGTAGGTGACTGATAGTAGATGTTCGAGCTACCCCAAAGAATGTGAGGCTGTGTGCCCGAAATAGCGAATGAATTCCAGCAGTTCGGCATAATGTCGGTGGCTGAGGATCCATTGGGCATGATGTTCTCGAAGTCCATGGTGTATGGCAGTGTGCTGACGACATCACAAGCAGTGCTGAACTGAGCGACATAAGAAGCGTCCGATGTGTCGGTAGCAGAGCATACTGTGTAGACATAAACATCATAGTTGGTGCTATGTGTCAAACCTGTGAGATTGACACCAGAAGCAGCGGTGGTAACACGTGTACCGGTTCCTAGAGCGAAGTTGCGAGGACCATACTCTACAACATATCCGATAGCAGCGGTTGCGGGTGTCCATGATACATCGGCACCGGTGTTGGTTGCATTGCTAACGGTGACACCGGTAACAGGAGCACAAGAGGGGATGTAATCAAGTACGAGGTCGTCTACGAAAGTATAGTTTTCATTGAAAGCATCCCACAGCGCAATGTAGTAGTTGTTGTACTGTGGATCAATGTTATCGAAGTTGTAGGTATAAAGGGCATAAGCCGAGGTTGTGTCAATTTCACTGCGGACAATAGTATCAAGCACTATGAGGCTGCTGATAGGATCAGTCTGGTGCTCAAGCAGACCCATCAAGAAATGGACATTGTCGCCACCTTGAACAAGGGTGAAGCGGATTTGCAACTGGTTGAGAGGAACTGATACCTGATTCATAACCATGTAACCGCCGTTGTAGAAGAGACAGAGCTTGTTGTCTGTGTCGCCCTGGAGGCTGATGACGTAAGGCTGGGGATATGAGGTACCCAGGTTGGTGGAGCCAATGAGCCAGCAGTTGCGTGCGAAGACACCGTAAGGACTGTTCTGGAAATCTTCGGTGATAGGCAGGTTGGATGGAGCGCATTCAGTGGTGAAACGAGCAACACCAGCATACTCACCCTCTGAGCAGACGGTGACAACGCGTACCTCATAATCTGAAGCAGGATTGAGGTTTGCGATAGTGTAGTTGGTAACGGTTACACCGTTGGCAACTGTAGTCCATACTGAATCACCGTAAACGCGGTATTCGACATTCCATGAAGTCTCATTTGCACCAGCAACCCAAGCAATGGATGCACTTGTAGCGTCATTATCGGTAACATAAACATAGGGAGCTGCGCATGTGGCAGTAGTAGCACATGGAGCACCAGCGATAATAATGCTGCTACGGAATGAGCTTGCTGTACCACCGGTTGTACTTCCAATAGCATAAGGTGTACCGTCCTGATAGATGTAACGGCTTACACCAGAAGCACCATTGGCACCAAGCCATGTGTTGCCGCCACTCCATGAACCAGTCATATCGCGAACCATAACAAGCAGATTGTCGGTACCATTATAGGCAAATGTCGTTGAGAGCTGGAACTCGTTGAACTGGTTTGCTGTCAACGATACTGAAGAACCTGTATAGACCAAAGTCAAATCTGATGGAAATACAAAGCTTGAAGCTGTTGCCTCTGGAATATGACCAAGATAGATTTCCAAATCACGAGCCACAGAGTATGCCGAAGGTTTGAAGTATATACTTGTTATACCTCCACCATGACCAATCTCGGCAGCGGTAAAGATTTGCTGAGTCAAACTGTATTCGTAGGTCGAGTAGCTAGGAATGTAGGTGTTGGTAACTGTACCATCGATAATGGTATCAATAAACGATTGAGCGGTGTCAATCTCTGCACAACCAAATCCAAGAGTCGAGAATGAAATGCTGTCGGGAGCACCAAGACCATCACCACAATCTACGCGAACGTACAGCTTATAATCTGTAGAGGCGGTAAGACCGTTGATGGCAATATTAGGCTCATTGGTGGTAAAAGTGACAGGTTGGTTGTTGGTTCCAACCTCATAAAGCTCGAGTTCATAGCTGTCAGGAGCGTCCTCAAGTACTCCTTCCATATAGTTCCAATGGAGATAAGCGCCCTGGGTAGTGGTACCACCAAGGGTGAGGTCAACTACTGGAGGACAGTTGGGAACTCTCTCTATAGTGATGTCGTCAACATATGCATACCAGCTGCTGGAGGGACGCAAAGCGCGAATAGCGATATAGTGGCCTGTGCCTTCGTAAGTACCCAGAGCGGTGGTATATTCAGTCCATTCGGTGTTGTTTCCAACGTTGACTGTACCAAGCTGTGTGAAAGTGTTGGCGTCGAGGGGGTTGGTCATAACACCAACTTGGAAAACAGGACTATAGCTGGTGCTGCTGCTCCTAGCCCAGAATTTGAGCTGAAGCTCATTGATAGCGAAATAATCAAAGTCTATGCCGGGCATGACAATAATCTGGTAGTCGCCATAAGTGTTTAGTGTTGTGGTGTTGTACCAGTAGAGACCTTTGCTGCCACCAGGAGTGTGGTTGTAGTCAGAGGAACTGGACACATAAGGATATCCAAAATAGCTGGTACCATTGTTGAGACGATTCATACACTCAACAAATGTTGCGTTATTGCTAGAACCCGTAGGTGCCGATTCAAAATTCTGAGTCCAAGGCAGGCTATCAATGTAGTTGCATGCGGTGCGGATAGTAAGATCGCGAGTCCATGAGGTGTCGCCCTCGCCATTGCCGCAGATAGTCATCAAATAGAAGTCATATAGAGTGTTGGGGGTAAGGTTACCTATGGCTCCCTCAGTATCGGAGAAATCTACATAGGTAATGTTTTGTGAGCTCAGTGGAGTACCTGCAGGACCATAAGCGATAGCCCAGTTGCTGCCAATCGAGTCAACCCACTCAAAGTATATCGAGTCGGGAGTAACACTCACTGCATCGAAAGTAGCGGGACGCTGGCAATCTGAAGGAGCAACACAGGAAACATTGATCTCAAAACCATCGTAATTGACCGAGCCGTCAGAGTGGAAAACCACTGTAATTTCCTCTGATGTGAAAGGACCAAAGTTTTGGTGTGCTGTTACACCATTGTCAGTCCATAGCACTTCACCTGTGGTACCTACACCACTGTAGATAGTCAGATAGTCAAATGAACCCTCCGTGTAAGAATTACCCGAAACGACTACATAGTCACCAGGGTTGCCAGGATAAATAACCAAAGTAGACTGACAGTTAGCACTGTAGTTTCCTGAGGGACCACCATTGTCATAAATAGTGGCTGCGCATGAATGAATAGTGTCTGAACCAGTAGCGGACATATTCATCACCAGGACTCCATTGCTGAAAGTAACAGGTCCTATCCAGAAACTGTTGTCATCAGAGCCGCAAGCGGTGCGAACATAGACATCATAGAAACCTTGTTCGAGGTCTGACAGCTGTATCTGATAGGATGTGGTGGATACCGACTCTATATCGCTTTCGCTGGTAGGTGTGCTACCTGTAGAACCATAGAAAAGTTCCCATGCTGTACCAAGTGAGTCAACCCATGTGACTTCGGCATAGCCATCTGTCTCATTGACATTGACTGCAAGGTTTTCGGGAGCAGGGCATGTAAGTTGTGATAACTGGATGTTATCGACACAAGCACCAGGATTTGTACCGCCAGAGCCATCGTTGGCCCACATGAAAACAAACATATAGCTGCCACCTGCCAATTCGGGTGTGGCATGAACACTTTGCCATGTTGTCTGAAGGTTCATTTTGCCTCCAAGGTCAACCCAGCCAGTAGGAGTAGCAGTAGTGTAACTGTATGAGTCTGTACCTCCAACCGGGTCATGTCCGGCTGTGAGCATTGTATCGTCCTGTGCGGGAGCTAACCAAGCACGCAGATAGTCGTAGCTGCCTTCTCCGTTAGCCTTCCAATCGAAACCGACTGAATACAGACCGGTCTCGGGGAGAGTGAAAATACGATAAGCATAACTAAACTGAACACCAGAAGTGTTGTAGCCAGCAGTAGTGCCATTGTTATCAGAAATATAGAGACCTCTCACACCCGAACGGGCCGCACCTGTCCCTATATACCATTTGTTAGTAGCATCATTGACAAAACTCCATGCACCGTCTTCACCCTCCTCAAAACCTGTCAAGTATGGGAAGACAGTAACAGGGTCGCCAACAGTGTTGAAAGTGTATACAGCGGTATCGCTGGTTTCACCACCATCACATTCCGACCAAATCATCACCGTGTATCCTGTACCCGATGTAAGGTTGGTCATTTCAAAGTAGTTGTCGGTTGTCGATGTCTCGGTTCCATTGTCATTGGCAACATCAGCAGACTCGCCATAGACAATACCATAACCATCGGCATCTCCACTCCATACCACACGGGCATAGTCGGTAGTAAGACTGTCAACATTCAACCCGGCAGGTGCAACGCAATTCGAGCATGCGTTTGCCATGCTGAAAATCGTACCTGCTGTGGGGTATTCGACTTGAAACAGAAGCGTTCCATTGGATGAATAAATCCAAATGGAAACTTCATCGTCGTACGTGCCTGACGTCCAAACAAAACTGATCGGACCGTCACTAACGGTAACCAGCGTCGAGTCTAGCTCGGGGCCTTCACCGTCATTGTCAGCACCGGCAGCGTTAAATGTCGCCACAGTTGTACCTCCTTGCATCACAGCCAAACTACCTCCATTCCAACCATCGGCATATGCATCTTGACCGACGATTTTGATCTGACAGGTCGTCTGTGCCACAATACTTGCAGGCAATGCCAAGGCCACTATCGCGACCAAAGGCATCAGAAACTTGTAAAATCGTTTCATAGATTAATAAAATTGGTTAATAAAAAAAGAAAACTAAAAATTTTCAAACAATAAATATGTATTATATAACAATAATAATCTTAATACTTACTTGATGAAACACCCTCAAAATTGATAAAAAAACTGTTTTCCCACAAAAATATTCTCTTACAAAAAACGATTCAAACTTGTAAAGACCTCATATAATAGCAACAATCTCTTCATTTCCAGCCATCAACAGACATAAAAACAAAAAAAAGCACTATCAATTACAAAGTACAAAATTATATTTTATTATTGAAATAACAAAACTTTTTAATTTTTTTTATCTAAAAAAACTCTCGAGTCTTCCTAATATCAACATTAATAGAACACACGGACACTCTGTTATGCAACTTTTTTTCCATTCACACAATATTACGCCCAAGACAACGTTTTCTGTGTGCATTTTTAGCACTATCACTCAGTATCATAATCAAACATAACATCCAAAACGATAGTTACCATGCAAATAGAAGTCATCATCGAAAACACCGGCGAACGCCGTATGGTTGAACAAGGTATTGAACTCAGCGAACTGGCCTCGCAAGTGAGCCACCATTGTAAGTACCCCGTCCTCTGCGCCCTGGTCAACAACAAGATAAAGATGATGTCCTACCGCGTCTTCAAACCCAAGAGCATCCGCTTTATCGACATTAGCCACCGCCAGGGATATAGAATATACATCACCTCGCTATGCTTCCTGCTATACAAAGCGGTGCGCGACTGCTACCCAAAAGCTGTGCTGACTATCGACCACTGGATGGTGAGCGGCTTTTTCTGCAAAATAAGACCTCTCGAGGATGATTACGAGCTGCCATCTCAACTTGAGATAGTTCGCACTGTGCGCAACCGCATGGTGGAACTAACCCACCAAAACCTCCCCTTCATCTCAAAATCAATGCTGGTAAGCGACGCCCTCAAGCTCATTGAGAGCGAACCCATACCGAACACACGTCGACTTCTGCAAGGTTTGACTCAACTTTATATCGAGATGTTTTTCCTTGGCGGAACTCCTCACAAATGGGCCACACGCCTAGTCCCCTCCACAGGCGTACTTGAGCAATGGGATCTGCGCTCCTTCGCCAACGGATACCTCCTCCAATGCCCCGACCCTCAGATGCCAGAGAAATTGGACCTCTACCAAGACGCTCCAAAACTCTTCAACATCTTCCAAGAACACCACAACTGGGCCGAACTACTCCATGTACCCACTATCGACGACCTCAACGAGGAAGTCCGCAACCACCGCGAAAATCACTTGATACAAGTTAGCGAGGCTCTCCACGAGAAAAAATACGCCTCCATCGCCGACATGATCGACCAACGCCGCGACAAAGTGCGCATGGTTCTTCTCGCCGGCCCCTCATCAAGCGGAAAAACCACCAGCTGCCGCCGTCTCGCTGTCCAGCTGGCTGTGCTGGGTTTCGACGTGAAACAACTTTCACTCGACGACTACTTCCTGCCTCGCGAGAAAACCCCAAAACAACCCAACGGCGACTACGACTTCGAAGCCATCGAGGCTCTCGACATACCTCTGCTTAACGAACAACTGCAACAAATGTTCGACGGCAAAGAGGTCAAAATACCTACCTACGACTTCAAAAAAGGAGAACCTTTTTTCAGCGGCAAAACACTCCAACTCAAAAAAGACAGCATACTCCTCGTCGAAGGCATCCACGCTCTCAACCCCAAACTTACGGCTGATATCGACGACGAACTGAAATTCAAAGTATACGTCTCCGCTTTGACCCAGATTGCCCTCGACGAACAAAACATTATCCGCTCCAACGACAACCGACTGATACGTCGTATCGTGCGCGACAACAACTTCCGCGGATACAGCGCATTAGCAACATTGCAACGTTGGCCAAGTGTACGACAAGGCGAACACAAACACATCTTCCCCTATCAGGAAAACGCCGACGTCATGTTCAACTCGGCTCTTCTCTACGAACTTGGCATTCTACGCCCCTTCGCCGAGCCTCTACTCAAAATGGTACCTCAAAGCGCCGAAGAATACGCCGAGTCTACACGCCTCCTAAGCATGCTCGAACTTATTGAACCCATCCAAACTAAATACATTCCGCCAACAAGCATCCTCAGAGAATTCCTCGGAGAAAGCAGCTTCGAATATTAATTCGCCTAAAATCCAATATGTATTGAGCATCCTGAATAACAAAAAAAATATCTCACCACACAATAATCCATCTCCCCCTCCGTTAATATGATTACTTTGCGACAATAGCTCAGTTGGTAGAGCGGCGGCTTCCCAAGCCGCAGGTCACGGGTTCGAGCCCCGCTTGTCGCTCAAAAACAAACACATTGCATAAGACCCACCCAAAATCCGTTTTTACACATAAAAAAACAACAAAAAACAAGCACAAAACTAGCAAATTAAGAATTATTAACAAAGTATAGAGCGCTGAAACATATATTTTTAAAAAGAACAGAGCAAAAAAATTGCAAAAAAAACTCGCAATAATAAAAAAATAAGTACTTTTGCAATCGATTTAGAAAAGAAAAAAACAAGAAAATCATGTATCTAACAAAAGAAAAGAAAGAAGAGATTTTTAACGAATACGGCAAAAACACAAAAGATACTGGCTCAGCCGAAGCTCAAATAGCCCTGTTCACCTATCGCATTCAGCACCTCACCGAGCTGATGAAAAAAAACAAAAAAGACCAAGTCTCTGAAAGAGCTCTGGTGGGAATGGTCGGAAAACGTCGTCGTTTGCTCGACTACCTGAAGGCCGAAGATATCGAGAGATATCGCGCCATCATCAAAAAACTCAACTTAAGGAAATAATAGTTTTTCATATTTATTTGGTTATGGTTGAGGTACCGAGTCCTTACTCGGTACCTTTTTTTAGTAAATACCACAACCAAAACATCTGTCGTGATGTTCGGCAGATGTGAACAAAAGATGCAAAAAGGAAAAAAGTAAAATGAACATTATCAACAAAAAATTCGACCTCGGCGACGGCCGCATGATCGAAATCGAAACCGGCAAGCTTGCCAAGCAGGCCGACGGTAGCGCCGTAGTGCGCATGAACGACACAATGTTGCTGGCAACAGTGTGCTCGAAAAAAGAGGTTGGCGAAAACGTAGACTTCATGCCCCTCACCGTAGATTATCAGGAAAAGTATGCCGCTATGGGTCGCTTCCCCGGTGGCTTTTTCAAACGCGAGGCTCGTCCCTCTGAGCATGAAATCCTCATCGCCCGCTTGGTAGACCGCGCTCTGCGCCCTCTCTTCCCCGACAACTTCCACGCCGAAGTACAGGTCCAAATCACCCTTATCAGCGGCGACAAAAACACCATGCCTGACCAACTAGCCGCATTGGCAGCAGCTTCGGCTTTGGCAGTAAGTGACATACCCTTCAACGGCCCCGTCAGCGAGGTGCGCGTAAGCTACCTCGACGGCAAATATGTCATCAACACTCCCATGCAGGACATCGAACGCGCTGATCTAGACCTCATCGTCGCCGCCACCGAAGACAACATCATGATGGTGGAAGGCGAAATGAAAGAAGTCAGCGAAGAATGCATGCTCGGCGCACTCAAAGCAGCTCACGAAGCTATAAAAATTCAGTGCCGCGCTCTCGCTGAGCTTACCATTGAGGCCGGCAAAACCGAAAAACGTGAATACTGCCACGAGGTCAACGACGAAGAGCTGCGTCAACGTCTCCACGACGCCGTATACCAAAAATGCTACGACTTCTCTAAACAAGGCATTGCCAACAAGCACATGCGCGAAGAGGGATTCGAAGCTATCAAACAAGAATTTATCGACGCCAACTATACCGAAGAGACTCTCACCGATGAGATCAAATTCATGATCGACCGATACTACCACGACACAGAACGCGAAGCTATGCGCGATATGGTCTTGGCAGAACGCACTCGTCTCGATGGCCGCCAGCTTGACGAAATTCGTCCTCTTTGGAGCGAAGTCAACTACCTGCCCTCTGCTCACGGCAGCGCCATCTTCACCCGTGGAGAAACTCAGTCTCTCTCTACCGTAACTCTCGGCACCAAACTCGACGAACAAATGATCGACGGCGCTGTAGTAGAAGGTACACGCAAATTCTTGCTACACTACAACTTCCCAGGCTTCGCCACCGGCGAAGTTAAAGGCAACCGCGGCCTCAGCCGCCGCGAAATAGGACACGGCCACCTCGCTTGGCGCGCCCTCAAAGAGGTGCTGCCCAACGAACAAGACTGTCCCTACACCATCCGCGTTGTCAGCGACATTCTCGAAAGCAATGGATCTTCATCTATGGCAACAGTTTGCGCCGGATGCCTCGCCCTTATGGACGCCGGCGTAAAAATCCGCAAGCCGGTCGCTGGTATCGCCATGGGCCTCATTTCCAAAGGCGACAAATGGGCTGTCCTTAGCGACATCCTCGGCGACGAGGACCACCTCGGCGACATGGACTTCAAAGTCTGCGGCACACGCGACGGCATCACAGCTTGCCAAATGGATATCAAAGTCGACGGCCTCAGCTATGACGTTCTCGCCAAAGCTCTGGAACAGGCTCGCCAAGGTCGTCTCCACATTCTCGACCACATCCAGGAAACAATAGCTGAACCTCGCGAAGACTACAAACCCTTCGTGCCTCGCATCGTCCAGATTCGCATACCTAAAGACTTTATCGGCGCCGTTATCGGCAAGGGCGGTGAAGTTATCCAGAAGATACAAGCCGAAACCAACACCATCATCAATATCGAGGAAGATGGCGAATTTGGTGTTGTCGACGTCGCCTCTCAAAACAAAGACGATATCGAGGCCGCTGTTAAATGGATCAACGATATCTGCACAGTTCCTGAAGTTGGTCAGATCTACGACGCCAAGGTCGTCAGCATTGTGGAGTTCGGAGCTTTCCTCGAATTCTTGCCTGGCAAAGAGGGCTTGATGCACATCAGCGAATACGACTGGAAACGCACTGACACACTTGAAAACCTAATCCACGAAGGCGATATCATCACCGTCAAAATCATCAATATTGATGAAAAGACCGGCAAACTGAAACTCAGCCGCAAAGCACTGCTCCCCAAGCCCGAAGGCTATGAGGAGGAGAAACCTGCACGTGCGCCACGCCGCGAAGGTGGTAATGGCCCTCGCCGTGAAGGCGGCAACAATGGCCACAACCGTCGCGAAGGCGGCAATGGCGGCCCTCGCCGTGAAGGTGGCAACAATGGCGGTCACCGCCGATAACATAAATCGCGGACGTATTGTCCGCAACAACAATTCAAAGGATGCCCCAAAAAGGCATCCTTTTTTGTAACAAAACACCATAGGAGCAATGAAAGTCGTCAACATAGCTACAACATCTACCACCATTCAATGCAAATCATCTAATTATCGCTCAACAACGAGTAAAACAGGCAATTGTCAAATAGTGCTGCCCTACATTTTTATCTCTAATTAAAGAAAGACTTGTCATTCAAAAATGTTCCACAAAAATCAAAGAATGAAGATATTTTGTCTAATTAACCATATTATCAAAAAAAAAACGTAACTTTGCAAATAAGAAAACAAAAACACCGTTTTATATAACGTTGTATTACAACTGCTTACACTAAAACCAACTATATAAGATAACTATGTTTGGACTATTCAACAAAAACAAAACCTTTGCACCCTTGGCAACTGACATGCATTGCCACTTACTCCCTGGGGTCGACGATGGATCTAGCAATATTAGTGAAACCATCAGCTGTCTCAAAACTCTTTACTCTGTTGGTTTCAAAAAAATATACTTTACACCTCACTTCCAAGCGCACTACCCCAACAACGAAGAGGATATTAAACAGCGCTTCGCAGAACTAAAGAAAACTCTTGAAAAAGAAAAAATTGACGATATGCCAGAAGTGATTGATGTTGCAGGCGAGTATCGCTTCGATGACAAGTTCGCAAGAATACCCGGCGTTGACAATGTTCTAACACTTCCTGGCAAAAGACTGCTATGCGAGTTCTCGCTGCATTTCAACAACTTCTCGCCACTGTCTCTATTCGAGGAATACATCAAAATGGGATACAAACTCATCCTGGCTCACCCCGAACGCTATCCCTATCTCAACATACACAGCGAACAGATAGTAAAAATGAAGGAAATGGGCATCGCATTTCAAGTCAACATACTGTCTCTTAACGGATTCTATGGCGAATCTGCCATGAAGAAAGGCTTTGAATACATCGAGCACAACATGTCAGAATACCTAGGCACCGACACCCATAACATGCGCTATGGCAAAGCCTTGCAGCAAACCGCCGAAAACAAACAGGTTCAAAAAATACTCAAAAACCACAAATTCCAAAACAGCGAGATCTAACTATGATTCAATAATAAGCTGTAACGTCGTTATTGATTATTTATTGACTGTAAAAAGCATCCTTTAACCATTAATAAACATCGCGATAATAATCAATAAAAACTTTAATAATGAAGAAAATAGCATTTATACTATTTGCATTAATGACAGTAGCCTCGGCTTTGCAACAAGCTCACTCACAAGACAAAAGAGATGACATTGCCGCTAAAGTGCGTCAATATGCAGAGTACCCTCTCAAGTACGATATTGAAAACCTCTCGGAACAAGAACGCGAACTTGTCGCCATTTTCATTCAGATTGCCGACATTATGGACGAAATCTACTGGGAACAAAGCTTTGGATTGGAAAACAAAAACAAACTTGAATCCCTTGGTGATCTCAACATGTACGAATACGCCAGAATAAACTATGGCGCATGGGATCGCATGGACGGCAACAAACCATTCCTCCCCAACTACAAAAACAAACCCGCCGGCGCCAATTTCTACCCTGCCGACATGACAAAAAAAGAATTTGAAAGTCTGAAAAATCCGCTGAAAACAAGCCCCTACACAATTCTGCGTCGCGATATTAAAGGGAAACTAATGGTGATTCCTTACTCACAAGCTTACAATCGTCAGTTGATGGAGGTCGACATGCTCCTCGACAAAGCCATAGCTATTACCGATGACGCTAGTTTGAAAGAATACCTCATAGCAAAACGTCAATCCCTGCTAAATGATGAATTTCAAAATAGCGACATCGCTTGGATGGAAATGAAAGACAACCATTTGGATTTTGTTTTCGGACCTATAGAAAACTATGAGGACGGCCTATATGGTTACAAGACAGCCTATGAGGCTTTTGTGCTGGTTAAAGACAAAGAGTGGAGCGAGCGTCTGAATCATTTTATCGCAAAGCTGCCCGAAATGCAGAATATGCTGCCTTGCAAACCTGAATACAAGAAAGAAAAACCAGGCACAAATAGCGACATCAATGTCTACGATGTGCTATACTATGCCGGCGACTGTAACGCAGCAGGCAAAACAATAGCCATTAACCTGCCCAACGACGAAGAGGTACAACTGAAATATGGCACACGTCGTTTGCAACTCAAAAACGCCATGCAGGCAAAATTCGACATAATCGTCAAACCTATAGCCTCTAAAGCTATAAGCAAAAAACAACAGGAAAATATCAATTTCAACGCCTTCTTCAACAATGTATGCTTCCACGAGGTGGCTCATGGCCTTGGCGTCAAACATACTATCAATGGTAAAAGTACCGTGAGAGAGGCTTTGCAAAACCAGTACAGCGCTTGGGAAGAGGCTAAAGCCGACATCTGCGGACTCTTTCTAGTACAAAAAATGATTGAGCTCGGCGAAATCAAAGATATCACCCTCAAGGACGCCTATGTAACCTACGTGGCTAGCTTGATACGCAGCGTACGCTTCGGAGCTACTGAAGCTCACGGCATCGCCAATATCATGTGTTTCAACTTCCTGAAAAGAAAAAAAGCAATTTCTCTTGATAATGAAGGCCGCTATTTTGTGAACTTTGACGTAATGAAATCCGCCATTGCCGATTGGGCCGATTTTGTACTCACCATTGAGGGCAACGGAGACTATAAAGCAGCACAGGAATATGCGGCAAAAAACGGCGTGGTACAACCCGAACTACAAAAAATATTAAACGCTATTAGCAAAGCCAATATACCCGTCGACATCAAATTCGAACAAGGCTACAAAATTCTTGGACTGCGCAATCCTCTCGACCTTGGCGACAAAAAAGTAAAAAAAGAAAATCCTAGAACTTTCCAACTCAAAAATCCTTATGAAAAGGTAAAACAGAAAAGATAGTCTGCCTTTCCATTCTTTGTGTCAAATCGAAGAAAGACTCACACTATGCGCATAGTGTGAGTCTTTTTTTATAACGATGTGATTTACTCCTTTTGATTGTAAAAAAATAATTCAACCTTTGACCTTTATATAATCAAGGTCTTATCACCACAATTTGACCATCGGAAGCCATCTTCACAATACGCGACGATGATGTCTGTTCTGATAACTCATACTTTTGTGGTACAACAAAATCAACGGCAGCCGCCAAAGCACTGTCGATATCTGCAAACGACGCTGGTGATGTACTGCCCGAAAAATTGGCCGAAGTACTGACAATGGGCTTTCCAAAACTCTGTAGCAGACGCTGACAAAAGTCCATACGCGGTACTCGTACTCCTATGGTGCCGTCCGAAGCGATAAGGTTATCTGCCAATCCCTCACCTTCAACAGGTAGTATCACCGTGGTGGGACGCTCACTGTCGAGCAACAGGCTCTTGGCAGCACCCTCTACTCTGCCAACATAACGCTCCACCATAGCAAGATTAGCACAGAGAATAAGCATACTCTTGGAATGGTCGCGATGCTTTATGCTATATATTTTCTCAACAGCGTCGCCTTTGGTGGCATCGCAACCAATACCCCAAATAGTATCGGTGGGATATAGTATTATTCCTCCACTTTCAAGTGCGGAAACTGTCGAGAAAATCATATCGTTAATAGCATTCATCTGTTTTGTAATAACGCTGCAAAATTACAAAATATTAAGATTATCACACCAAATATTAAAAAATTTAGTAAATTTGCATTATATTTAATATCTCTAAAAAGGCAAAAAAATAAATTAAAATATTATTAATCAAATATTATCAAAACAATGAAAGGACATCCCAAAGGATTAATTGCGGCCGCATTGAGCAACATGGGTGAGCGTTTTGGCTACTACATCATGAATGCCGTGCTGGTTCTGTTCCTCTGTTCTAAGTTCGGATTGAGCAACAGTGTCGCAACAGGAATTTACTCCGCTTTTTATTGCGGTATTTACATCCTCAGCCTTGTAGGCGGTATCATTGCCGACCGCACTCAAAACTACAAGACTACCATTCAGTCAGGTCTTCTTGTCATGGCCGCCGGATATGTCATTCTGGCTATCCCCATCCTGGCAACATCGGGCAACATCAACTGGCTGCTGCCCCTCACCTGCTTCGCCCTGCTGATGATCGCCTTCGGTAACGGCCTTTTCAAAGGCAACCTGCAGGCCATCGTAGGTCAGATGTATGACAACTTTGAAATCGAGGCTGCAAAGCATGGCCCCGAGGCTCTTGCCGAAGCTAAAAGCAAACGCGACCCCGGTTTCCAGATTTTCTACATGTTCATCAATGTCGGAGGTCTTATCGCTCCCTTCGTGGCTCCTCTGCTCCGCAGCTGGTGGCTTGGCGTTAACGGCATGGCTTACAACGCCGACCTCCCCGCTCTTTGCCATCAGTACATCACCTCTATCGAGACTGGCGTGGCCATGGCTCCCGAAGCTATCGCTAAAATCACCGAACTCTTCGGCTCAATGAACATCACCTTCCCGACCGAAAGCGCAGCAGCATTGGCACAGTGCCAGAGCTACCTCGATGTGTTCAACACTGGCGTTCATTACTCCTTCATAGCCTCTGTTGCCGCTATGCTCATCTCTCTGACCATCTTCGTGGCCAGCAAGAAGAAATTCCCCACACCAGCAAAGAAAGTCAGCACCGAAAGTGTCACCTACACCGCCGAAGAAAAAGCTGCAATGGCAAAAGAACTCAAACAACGCCTCTACGCTCTTTTCGCAGTCCTCATCATTGCTGTCTTCTTCTGGTGGTCTTTCCACCAGAACGGCACATCTATGTCGCTCTTCGCTCGTGACTTCGTCAACACTTCGCTCTTCCCACCTGAGGTTTGGCAAGCTGTCAACCCATTCTTTGTATGTCTGCTCACCTTCCCCATCATGTGGCTTTTCGCAACAAAGTGGGGCCGCAAATTCTCCACTCCTCGCAAAATCGCCATCGGTATGGGTATCGCAGCCATCGCCTACCTGTTTATGACTGTTTTCTGCAAAAGCGCTGGCTATCCTTCAGCTGCCGATTTCACCAACCCTGAAATCACTACCGCCGCCGACGCCGCCGCTGCCAAAGCAGGAGCATGGGTTCTCATTGTATACTATTTCTTCATGACCGTCGCCGAACTCTTCATCAGCCCTCTGGGATTGAGCTTCGTGTCGAAAGTAGCCCCCAAGAATCTGCTCGGCCTTTGCCAGGGTCTGTGGCTTGGCGCTACCGCTGTCGGTAATGGCCTGCTCTGGATTGGTCCTCTTATGTACACCAAATTCCCCATCTGGATTTGCTGGAGCGTGTTCATGGGCGTCTGCTTACTCTCCATGATCGTCATGCTATGCATGGTGAAATGGCTTGAAAGAGTGACTCAATAATAACGAAAACAACAAACCTTTTGAATAGCAAGAGGGTGTCGGTCAGACACCCTCTTTTTTGAAAATGCTGATATACTATTTCAACAACTTCAACTCAGCAGGAGAGGAAGAAATCAACAACATGCTCTCATTGATGCCTCCTCAGCAACACGAGGTCATCGAAGGTCTAAAGTCTCTTTCACGTAAACGCGAACAGGCTCTCAGCTATGCTATGCTTGCCTATGCCATAAACAACAGGGACGAGATTGACTCGAACAACATCACTATCAAAAACTATGACATATCCCTGGCCGCAGGATCATTTACCAATCCTCCCCTCTTCCGCTTTGGCGAGCACGGCAAACCTTATATCACCAATTACGATGGCATATTCTTCAATATAAGCCATTGCCGTCAGGCCATAGTCACTGCCATAAGCGACCACGAGATTGGCATCGATGTCGAGGGACGGCGACGCTTTAGCGACAGCCTCCTAGAAAGGGCCATCAACAATGATGAGAAAGCTTCCATCTTGGCCAACGATGACCCTGAACGGGAATTTGCTCGTATATGGACACGCAAAGAGTCCTTTTTCAAATGGACTGGAACGGGAATACTGATAGACCACCTTAAATTAACCGAGAATGAGGCTTTGGAAGCTAAATGCAGCATCGACACCATTGAAATAGCCCCTCTCGGCGGAGAGCCTTTCTTCCTTTCAATAGCTCAAAAAAATGAGAAAAAATGAAAAAAATAATTCTGCTTTTAACACTGGCTCTCATCGCAACCGCCTGCAAACAAAAAGAAACAAAAAATATCAGCGCCATCGCTAAAACGGCAGCCGAACAGCGTATAGCAGCCATCTACGGCCAAGAAACAGTACCCGTTGGCGAGATTGTGCTGTCTAACGACTCTCTTTGTGTACTAAAAATAAAATGCACTAAACCCGACGGTGGGATACATGTCGACGAATTTATCTACTTCGACAATGGAGTGAAGTGCCAAAGTTTGCTCACCAGCGACAAACTGAAAGACCGCGACATGAGCTATACTTTCAGCGTCGTGAAAATGGGCGAGGATATGTTGACAATGGGAAATATTGCCGCCGACCGCGAATCGGCAATAGCCCTGGCATGCAAAATGCTGCTCGAAGAGTAACCCTCCAGCTATGACTTTCTACGACGCAACTCGGTGGTAAGTGCTGCAAGGGAGGCTGCGAGGTTTTCGTTTTTCACCAGAATATTGTCGGGCAAATTGAGGGATGTAGGAGCAAAATTCCATATAGCCTTGATACCCGATTTCACTAAAAGGTCGGCGACATTCTGCGCCTCGGGGGCAGGAACAGCTATAATACCGATAACTATCTGTGTCATCTTTAGGAACGAAGGTAGCTGGTCAATAGGAAGGACTGGCTTGCCAGCCACTTTCTTGTCGTGAGGCTCTCGGTCAAAACCAGCTACAATGCCTAAACCATAACTATTGAAACCTCCATATTGCATCAGCACATGCCCCAAAGCACCTACACCAACCAAAACGGCCTCATCGTAAAAATTGTAGCCAAGAAAAGACTTCAAATCCTCAAAAAGCCTATCAACACGGAATCCCAACTTTGGACGGCCTGGTTCTGAGCTTATGCCTGCCAGGTCCTTGCGGACCTGGACAGGATTTAAACCCAAACTATCAGCAATAGTCGTCGAGGAGACATACTCCTCTCCTCGCGCCAGACGATTCTCTACTTCGCAGTAGTACGATGGCAACCGGCCTAATGTAGACTTCAAGATTATCAGCGAATTCTTTTTCTCGCTCATCGTCGTTCTCTTTCTTTGTTCCTAAAATCAGCCACCAAAATCGTCAAACATGATGCTTTCACGAGCCACTCCAAGATTGTCAAGCATACTGGTGACTGCCTTCGACATTGGACCAGGACCGCACATGTAATACTCAATGTCTTCGGGGGCGGGATGGTTGGCAAGATAGGTGTCGTACATCACATTGTGTACAAAACCGGGGGTATAGGCTACTCCCGCCTTGTCGGCAGCCGGGTCGGGACGGTCCAAAGCGAGATGGAAATGGAAGTTGGGGAAGTCTTTTTCTAGTTGATGGAAGTCGTCAAGATAGAACACCTCGTTCAATGCCCTGGCACCATAAAAGTAATGCATTGGCCGATGTGTACATTTCAAAGTACGGGTAAGATGCATTATCTGTGCACGCAATGGAGCCATACCGGCACCGCCTCCAATCCATATCATTTCGTTGCCCTTCGGATCGTCTGACCATGTGTTGTCTTCGGTTCCTCTGACATGGAAATCACCATATGGACCCGACATAGTCACCTTGTCACCCGGACGCAAGGAGAAAATATAGGATGAGGCTATACCCGGATTGACAGGCATAAAGCCCGAACGGTCGGGTTTGAAAGGCGGCGTGGCAATACGAACAGTGAGCATAAAGACATCGCCCTCATCGGGATAGTTGGCCATGGAATAAGCTCGCACTGTTGGCTCGGTGTTGACACAACGAAGGTCAAACATATTGTTTTTCTCCCAAGCTCCAAGATACTCGCTACCTATCAAATCACGGTCAAAATCGCTATATTTGATATTGAAGGCAGGTATCTTGATTTGGGCGTAACTGCCAGGTACAAAGTTCATATGCTCGCCAGGAGGCAACTGTACCTTGAACTCTTTAATGAATGTTGCCACATTGCGGTTGGAAAGAACGGTACACTCATACTCCTTGATACTGAGAACACTGTCAGGAACTGCGATTGACATATCCTCCTTCACCTTGGTCTGGCAACCTAATCGCCATCCCTGCTGAATCTCTTTGCGAGAGAAAAAACCTACCTCGGTGGGCAAAATGCTTCCGCCACCACTGAGCACACGGCAACGGCACTGTCCACATGAGCCCTTGCCACCACAAGCTGATGGAAGGTATATATGCTGTTCGGCGAGAGTGGAAATAAGACTGTTGCCCGTAGGAACAGAGAGTTTTTTTTCTTTGTTGACAGTGATGGTGACATTGCCCTGCGGCATCAGCTTGGCTCGCAAAATGAGCAGCAAAGCTACAAGGACAAGAATCACAACGAGAAAAATCGCCAAAGCGGATATTATAGTTTGTGTCATTTCAATATTAGTATGTATTCTACGTTGTAAACAAAAGTCTTTTATAAATTAGGTACGGTCAAGCCCGTATCATTATAGTTTGATACCCATAAATGACATGAATGCCAACCCCATAAGACCAGTGATAATAAAGGTTATTCCTACACCTTTCAGCGCTGGCGGTATGGCGGAATAACGCAGTTTCTCACGTATGGCGGCAATGCCGACAATAGCGACAAGCCATCCTATTCCCGAGCCAAGGGCAAAGCATGTCACCTCTCCTATATTGCTGTAGGCTCTTTGCTGCATGAACAACGAGCCGCCAAGGACTGCGCAGTTCACAGCGATAAGAGGTAGAAAAATGCCAAGTGCATTGTAAAGCGCCGGAGAAAACTTCTCGACAATCATCTCCACCATCTGCACAATGGCGGCAATGACAGCAATAAACATTATGAGGCTGAGGAAACTTAAGTCGACATCGGCTAACGATGGCGATATCCATGCCAAAGCTCCAGGAGAGAGAAGATATTTGTCGATAAGATAGTTGACAGGCACTGTAATAAGTAGCACAAAAGAAACCGCTACACCTAGGCCAAACGAGGTTTTCACCGTCTTCGACACGGCAAGGTAAGAACACATGCCGAGGAAAAAGGCGAAAATCATATTGTCGATGAATATCGATTTTATAAATATGTTAAAATATTCCATTGACAGTTAAGGTTAAAGTTAACGTTAAGGTTATTCTTGTAGTTCTTTGTTGTGGCTACGCTGAATCCAGATGATTACTCCAACAAGGATAAGCGCCATGGGGGCCATGATTACAAAACCATTGTTTTCGTATCCAATATTGTATAGCCCTATTTTTTCAAACACAGGGTATCCCCACAAGGTGCCTCGGCCAAAAAGCTCGCGAACAAATCCCAAAATGACAAGTATCACACCATAGCCCAAACCATTGCCAACACCGTCAAGGAATGAGTCCCACGGCTTGTTGGACATAGCAAAAGCTTCAAGACGCCCCATGACTATACAGTTGGTGATAATCAATCCTACATATACCGACAACTGCTTGCTGACATCATAGACAAATGCCATAAGAACTTGGTTGACAAGAATTACCAGTGCCGACACAACAACCAGCTGAACAATAATGCGGATACGAGGCGGTATGGTTTTTCGCAGCAATGATATGATGAGGTTGGCGAGAGCCACGACGACAGTGACCGAAATAGCCATAACCACGGCGGGCTTGAGCTGCGCTGTCACTGCAAGACAGGAGCAGATACCCAGAACCTGCACGGTGATGGGGTTGTTTTTACCTATAGGGAGTTTGATAAGGTCCATTTTCTTCATAGTTCTTCCTCCATAATTTGTTTAGCGACAGCTTCGCAGTCCTCAATTTTGGGAATATCGTCACCATATTGCTCAAAGGCCTTGGCGAGCATTTCCGTCACACCGTTGCATGTCATGGTGCTACCGCTGATAGCGTCAACTTCATAGGGATTGTCCTTGTCGGCATTCTTTTTCAAGACGATAGGCTTCTCACCCATCTCTTTGCCAACAAAGCGGCTGGCAAATTTGTCGGTGGCTATCTCTGCTCCAAGACCAGGGGTCTCTCCCTGGTGATCGAAGATGGCTCCCACAACATGACCACTGTTCTCAACGGCTATATAGCCCCAAATGGGTCCCCACAAACCATTGCCTTTCAATGGGATGATAACACCACTCGGATATGTGTACATGGGCAGTCCCTTGGACGAAGTGGTTTCTTGGATGTTTTCGGCATAAATGGCATCGGCAGTCTCCATCGTAGATTCTATGCCTATGGTTTTAAGTATCATCATCTTGGTCTCGGCTTGCTGATTACGCGTCTGACGCGGTTTCAGGCTGACACTGACCACGGTGAGCAGGATGGCAACGACAGCCGAAAGACCAAGAGCATAGAACAGCATGTATTTGTTAGAAAAGTTCTTCATTATACAGTCCTCCTTTCTGCTGCTTGCCAGCGTTTTTTGCGTCGGTTGCGATTAGCGGCGACAACACAGTGGTCAATAAGGGGTGCAAAACAGTTCATAAGTAGGATAGCTAGCATCATGCCCTCGGGGTAGGCGGGATTAAGCACACGGAGCAACACGGCAAAAAGTCCTATAAGAAGACCGTAAATCCATTTGCCTATGTTGGTTTGTGCCGCCGTGACGGGGTCGGTAGCCATAAAGACACATCCAAACATGAAACCTCCCATGAGATAGTGATAGTAGAACGGCACTTGCATATATTCATTGGCACCGATGGCGTTAAAAAGGAGACCCATGACTCCGCCACCAATAACGACGCCGGCCATAATGCGCCAGCTGGCGATGCCGGTAACGAGGAGCAACAGGGCACCAAGAAGTATGGCAACAACCGATGTCTCACATGTACTGCCGGCAATGGTGCCTAAAAACATATCGAGTGGCGAGGCGGTAAGCGTCTGCCCGGCCATAAGCTGACCCAGAGGCGTGGCTCCTGTCACTACATCACCGGTGAAATGGAAAGGTTTGGCAACCCACACGCTGTCGCCCGACATGTGACTTGGATAGCTGAAGAAGAGAAAGGCACGAGCTACCAATGCAGGATTGAGGAAATTGTAGCCACTGCCACCAAACACCTCTTTGCCTATAACAACGGCAAAGGCAACAGCCAAAGCCAATTGCCACAGCGGTACGGTAACGGGTACTATCATTGCTATGATAAGTCCTGTGCCTATGAAGCCCTCGCTGACCTCCTCATGACGTATTTCGGCAAAGAGAAACTCGATAGCAAGGCCAACGACGTAGGATACCACAATGATGGGCAACATACGCAAAAATCCAAACCAAAACTGATGCCAAAAACCCCAGTCTAGATTGTAGATCAATGCGGTCTGATGTCCAATGTTCCACATGCCAAACAGAAGAGCAGGCATCAGGGCTATGACGACTGTTATAATGGTACGTTTCAAGTCGACAGCATCACGTATATGACAGCCTCTGTATCTGTCACTATTCTTGCCACCAGTGACGGTGTTTGGAGTGAAGGCGAAGGACTCGAATGCTTCGAAAGTTGACGAAAACTTCTCAAAACGACCACCTTCTATGAAATTGGGTTTTATTTTGTCTAGTATATCTCTCAGAAACATGTCAACTCTCCTTTCTAATTTTCTCCAAGGCATTGCGAACTATCGCTTGGATTTCGGTTTTCGAAGTGTCGGCGAATTCACAAAGAGCCAAATCCTCTGGTTCCACCTCATATATTCCCAACTCTTCCATAAGGTCGATGTCACCCACTATACAAGCCTTGATAAGCTGCATGGGATAGATGTCAAGCGGAACCAGCTTCTCAAACTCTCCTGTCACGAAGAGTGGACGCTGACTGCCGTGGCGACCAGTGTCGTACTGCATCTTGGCATTGAGTTTCGATCTCTTCAGGAAACCGCTAAGAAAGGTGTGTGAAAAGCTGAACTTGCGGAAATTGGGGCGCAACCAGCCCATAAAATCATAATAGTCTCCTTCGGGCAAGAAACAAACCTTGTCGCACGATGCGGATAAAAAGCTGTCGGAGGAAATGTTGTCTTTCATTCGTCGCATTGAAACTCCGCTGAGCACGTCACCGCATATAATACGCTGCTTGCCACTGCCACTTTTTAATATTGTCGAGGGAATATCCGAGCCACTTAATAGGCTATAGTATTTAGGCTCCACCACATCTGGGCCACAGAAGGCCACGAGACGCTCGGGACTGTAGTATCCCTTGCGGAACCAAAAACCTATCGTCGCCACATCCTGCACATTGATGGTCCATACTGTCTCGCCCTTGTTGATGGGGTCGATATAGGCTATCTGTGTGCCGACAAGTCCGGCGGGATGGGGACCTTCAAAGTAATGGATATCGGCATTTTCGGTCTTGGCAAGAAACGAGTCTCGTTGACTCTTCGCATTGAGAGACAGATGTATAGGAGCAATCCTGGACAGAGCGTTAACACCCCATTGAAAGTCGTCCTTGTGGTGGGGAAGATGTCTGTTCTGCAACATATAGTCGTAATCCACCGGCAATGGCGAACTGTCGAATCCTGATATGAATATCGACTTCGGTTGACTTCCCTTGCGTGGAATGATACCGAATGGACGTTGCCGCAGCATATTCCACATCCCCGTTGTTTCTAGTATCTTTCTAACGGTGTCGGCATCGCTGCTCAGGGGATCAACAGAAGGAAATGTGTGATAGTGCTGCATTCCTTCGTTGGCTTCAACAATGACGGAAAGCAACTTACGTTTCTCGCCACGGACAATAGCTTTGACCTTGCCACTTACGGGCGACACAAATGGAATGCCCTCGTTATTCTTGTCTTCGAACAGCGGACTTCCGGCTATAACTTCATGACCTTCAGCTACAAGCAACCGTGGAGCCACACCGACATAGTCGGTGGGCTTCACGGCATACTCATACTGACACCCGTCACGACTGGGGAATAGCAACTCTATCTTACGTTCTGCCGCCCCAGGTATCGGAATATCAAGACCTTTTTTTATTTTATGCTGGTTGCTATGCATGATTTATTTATTATTCAGCGTACTCAAATCCAAAGGTTTGAGCATATTCTCAGGTTTAAGGATAGTGTCAAGTTGCTCTTTGGTGAGCAGACCATGCTCGAGGACTAGTTCGTATACACCGCGTCCTGTCTCACTGGCCTCCTTGGCAATCTTGGTGCTCTGTTTGTAACCAATGATGGGGTTGAGCATGGTGACAATACCGATGGAGTGCTCAACCAACTGGCGGCAGCGCTCCTCGTTGGCACGAATGCCGTCAATACAAAGGGTACGGAGGGTGTCAAGACCATTCTCAAGAAGATGGATGCTCTCGAAAAGGGTGTAGGCAATGACAGGTTCCATAACGTTGAGCTCAAGCTGACCGTTATCGGAGGCAAGACTGATGCACATATCGTTACCAATCACTTTGTAGCACACTTGGTTCATAACCTCAGGAATAACGGGGTTGACCTTACCAGGCATAATGCTGGAACCTGGCTGACGCTCAGGAAGATGTATTTCGTTCAAACCGCAGCGGGGACCACTGGAGAGAAGACGAAGGTCGTTGCAAATCTTGTTGATTTTGATAGCAAGGCGTTTCATTGCGCTACTGTAAGCTATCATGCATGTTGTGGCGCTGGTAGCCTCGATAAGGTTGTCGGCAAGACTGATATTCCATCCTGTAACTTTGCGCAAAGCCTTGATACAAGCCTCGCTATAACCTGGCTTGGAACAGATACCGGTACCGATAGCTGTGGCGCCCATATTGACAATAAGAAACTCGTCAGCAGTGTCGCGGAGATTCTTGAGCTCGCCACGAAGAGAGTCGGCAAAAGCACCAAAAGTCTGACCAAGTGTCATGGGAACTGCGTCCTGAAGCTGGGTACGACCCATCTTGACAACATGCTTGAACTCGTCGCGCTTGACATCAAGGGCGGCAATCATCTTCTCCAAACGAGGCATAAACTCGAGGTGCTCGAGGGCTAGTGCCATGTGGATGGCACAAGGATATGCGTCATTGGTCGACTGCGATGCATTGACAACATCGTTTGGCGAGCAATATTGGTATTCACCGCGCTTGTGACCCATACGCTCAAGCGCCAAATTGGCGATAACCTCGTTGGCTGCCATGTTTGTACTGGTACCAGCACCTCCCTGAATCATGTCGATCGGGAACTGGTCGTGGAATTTTCCCTCTATAAGTTGATCACAAGCCCATACAATGGCTTCTCCTTGTTCTTTGGTAATCATGGCAACCTCCACGTTGGCCATTGCTGCAGCCTTTTTGGTGAAGGCCATACCACGAATAAAGTTGTGGTAGTTGCTCAATAGCTGGCCACTAATATGGAAATTATCAATAGCACGAGTAGTTTGAACACCATAAAGGGCATCCTCAGGAACTTCTTTCGATCCGAGAAGGTCGGATTCGATACGAACATTAGTGTTTTTAGTCATCTTTTAGTATTTTTTATTATTATTAATCTTTGATTTTAAATAGAATACAGCAAAAATGCGCTGCACTCCGACAATGCAAATATACAAAATATTTTTAATTACACTTTTTTTATCGATAAAAAAATATTTTTATACCTTGTTTCTTTTTTTTCAAGTAATAGTTATGTATAAAATAAAATATGTATTTTTGCATTTCAATATATTATCGCAGAAAAGTACATCTCTGACAATGACTAATATTGAAGATTATAGACGTTTTGTCTCTCGCTTGGCGACGATGTGGAGGAGAAAATGCCGTTCACGGCTTTTCACCATGCCTCCAACGTGCTGGTGTTTTATGTCAACGGACACATGTTCTCGTTCTTCGACTGCGACAACTTCTCTATTGTAACTCTTAAATGCCAACCAGAACGAATAATCGAGCTGCGCGAGCGATATTCCTTTATCGATGACCCTTATAACGAATCGCCCAAATACTGGATAGGTATTAATACCTCAGATGCTCCAGACAACATCCTCAAAGACCTCACTATGAACTCTTACCTGATAGTGAAATCGAAATACCCTCAAAAAACTGTAAAATAAAGAAAGAACCACTCTAATTCTTACCAATAAAAAAAATCAAAATAATATGGCAAGCAACCAAGACTTTGTACAATATATTGTCGACCAATGCAGTGGTGCGGGTATGATTGTAGCAAAGAAAATGTTTGGCGATTATGGTGTCTATTGCGACGGCAAGATTTTTGGCCTCATCAGCGACAACGGCTTCTATATCAAACCTACCGGTGCAGGACGCGACAAA
Source organism: uncultured Bacteroidales bacterium (assembly GCA_900316965.1). Lineage (GTDB taxonomy): Bacteria > Bacteroidota > Bacteroidia > Bacteroidales > P3 > Colimorpha. The sequence continues at coordinate 4,694 of ONEY01000023.1, read as the reverse complement.
CTTCGAAACCTAGTGATGCGTCCTCCCTATGAGGGCGCCAAAGACTACTTCTATATCGAGGATGTCGACGACCATGACTACCTGTCTGATTTGGTTGAGGCCACATGCAAAGATCTGCCTCTTCCCAAGGACAAAAAGAAAAAAAAGAAAAAAAAAAGAATGATTGAACAGTCAGTCTAATGACCGATTGGGGTTTAAATAGCACTACAACGTAATTGCGCAACCTATGTTATGCCATTTATTCTGCGATTATTATTCTCTAAAAAACATTTCCCTCGAAAAATTGGCAATGACAAAAAAGGGTGCAATGAGGTAATTAACTATATACTCTGACCATAAACAGAATCATTTTACTTCCCTTCCTTCAGCATCGCCTCCACCTCGGCGCGATGCTCAAAGAGGGTGCATCCACCAGTGTGCTCCCAGCCAAGGGCTTTGGCGGCTCGGATTTTGGAGAAAAGGGGCGATTTTAACGCCTCCCTGAGCCCCATCTGTGCCACATTGCTGTCGCTGAAGGGCGAAAATGGACAGGGCTCGGCGGCACCATCGGGACCTATATGGAAGAATCCGCGGCCTGCTGCGAGACATCCGTCAAGGGCTTTTTCGTCGCCAGGGAATGAAAGGAATATCATCTCTTTGACCTCTTCGCGACGCTGTTCAAGGAGTTGTTCCATCTGGGCGACATGCTCGTCATTAAATGCCAAGTGCTGCGTACTTTCGTCGAAGGGAACATACTCTACAAAGAATACCAGTCGACATCCCATGGCGGCGAGCTGCATCAAATATTCTTTGGAGGTGACAGCAAGGTAGTTCTCGGTGGTGACGGTAATGGATGTGCCGAAGAAAAGGTGCTCTTTGTGGAGCATCTCCATGGAGAGAAGTGCGCGCTGGTATACGCCCTTCCCTCTACGATCGTCGGTGGCAGCGGCGTCACCCTCAAGACTTACAATGGGGACGATGTTAAGATGGCGACGGAAGAACTCTATGTACTGCGGACCGATAAGGGTGGCGTTGGTAAAGACAGGGAAGATGATGTCTTCGACGGTAGCTATCGTTTCCAACAAATCTCGACGAGTGAGGGGTTCTCCACCGGCAAGAAGGCAAAAGTTAACGCCGAGGGCGGAAGCATCTTTGAAGATTGTCTGCCACTGGAGGGGCGAGAGGGTCGCTTTCTGAGGGGCACCGGGATCGTTGGCAATGCCATTCTTGCGGGCGTAGCAGCCCTTGCATTGCAGGTTGCACGCAGTGGCTATACTGGCGATGAGGAAAGGGGGCACTTCGAGACCATCGTCCTTCAGCACTTGTTTGCGACGACGCTCGCTGCGGATAAAAACCTTCTGCATGCGCGCCACAAAACGCGCCTCGTGGGGATTGGAGAGAACGTTGAGGTATGCATGCCCCATTATGTTTCTAATGCTCTCTGACATGTATGCTGACAGGTCGGTCATTTCTTCAGTATTTTTATGATTGAGTCCAATTGTTTTACGAGGCTTTCGGCATCAGCTTGACAAAAATCTTTGCCCGACATCGAGGCGGTGAGACAGGCGGGGATATCTTTGGCACGTTCTTCCATTGCGGCACCTTTACGGGTAAGGCTGACAAGTGTCTGGCGACTGTCAGCAGGATCCTTATGGCGAATTACAATACCCTCTTTCTCCATGCGTTGGAGGAGGGGTGTGATGGTGTTGCTCTCGAGAGAGAGTCGCTTCGAGATGTCTGAGACCCTCTGATGTCCGTGCTCCCATAGAACCATAAGAACAAGGTACTGGGGATAGGTAATGCCTAGCGGATCAAGCAGCGGACGGTAGGCCTGCGTAATGAGCCGAGAGGCCGTGTAAAGCCGGAAACAGACCTGGTTATCGAGTTTCAATTGCGGATACATACCAATTTATAGCAATGGGAATAAATATATTATAAAGATGTAATTATCTTTTATATCGACAGTATGCAAGATATAATCTTTAAAGGTTTTGCTCCGCCAAGCATGCAACCTTGTGGAGCAAAACCTTTATATTATACTAATTTCAGTTTTTCAGCAACTTTTCAATATCCTTTTCAATGTCGACAGGCTCGGTGGTTGGAGCATAGCGGAGAACAGTCTTGCCGTCGGAGGCGATTAGAAACTTGGTAAAGTTCCAAAGGATGTCGCTTTCTTTTTCCACACTCTTGCTCAAACCTTTAAGCATGGCATGGGCAGCTTTTGCTTTGAGACCCTTATATTCTTCTTTGGGTGCCTGAGCTTTGAGGAAGGTGAAGACGGGACTCTCATCCTTGCCGTTGACATCGACTTTCTTCATAATTTGGAATGTTACACCGTAGTTGACGCGGCAGAACTCCTCAATTTCGCCGTCAGTGCCTGGATCTTGCTCCTTGAACTGGTTGCAAGGGAAACCTACGACGACGAGGCCACGGTCACGGTATTTCTCGTTGAGATGCTCTAGGGCGTCAAATTGCGGGGTGAATCCGCACTTGGAGGCAGTGTTGATGATGAGCATTGGTTTACCCTCAAACTGGGCAAAATCGATCTCTTTTCCGTTGGAAGCAACAGCTTTGTACTCGTAGATAGAACTTTTAATTTCCATAATTGCAATATTTTATTTGTTATTAATTTCAATCGTACACGATGCAAATATACAAACTTATCCACAATTACAACATTTAAAATATACAATTATAATTTTTTAACATTTATATCGTGCACGATATATTATACAATAATACCTATATACTACGACTTCACAAGTGCCATCATAAATTCTTCTTTTAATTATAAGTTAAAAAATAAGATATGAAATAAAAAATCGGTCTCAGTTGAGAAAAAAAAATATCAGATTTTGCACATTTTCCATCTCCACCTTATGCAGACACCTCTTTGGTGGATGGTAGTTGTGGATATTTGTAAGATTGGCAGATTCAACAATCCAGAAGCCCGAGCCTTACTAAAATTACAAGATAAAGATGCTGCACTCGTTTCCAAATTATTCAAAAGTATGTTGGGAAAAGAAATAATGATTGTTGAGAAAAAGGGTAATAATAACATTTATTATGGAAGGGAAAAATGATCTTTCATTCTAAGAGTCGTTTCCATTTTTCAATCGGAAACGAGATTTATAATTATATACAATATACTCATATTAAGCGCTTTACCTGTTACCTCCAAGAACAAAGTCGTTTCCAAAGTCGTTTTCCAAAACAATCGAAGATATAGTTGAAATGAATGCAGAAACCTCTTTGGCGGATGGTGGTTGTGGATATTTGTAAGATTGTCAGCAAGTTTCTGCAAACATCGAACTCCTGGTCATCCCGATTGAACCGGTGAAACCATAGTTCAGAGAGCAGGAGACTCCATAAAGCAGAAAACACCGACAATCATTTTGATTATCAGTGTTTTCATTGAAAAAAATTCGTTCTCCAAGTGGAGCTGGAGGTTTTCAAAACTCTTCTTTTATCATGTTATTAATCATGCTTTTATTGGTGTACATCTTAATTTTTGTGTCAAATATGTGTCGTTTATGCATTAATAATCCATCGGTAGATAGTTTCTGCTCTTCCGTTTCGTCTTTGGTGATGATGTAACCTTCCCTAAGTCCAAAAGCATCCATAGCCGCTTTTAACCCGTCCACTTCACGTTTCCTTGTCTCTTCATCTTTCAACGACACCGTCACCTGATAAGCCACCACGATATCTTTTCCTTCACGTATCACGAAGTCACACTCTCCTTTATCATGGAAATAGAATATCTCTTTTTCTCTGCGGCGTAGCTCCACATAGACGGCGTTCTCCAATTTCTGCCCAAAGTTGTTGCTGAAGTTGAACCCTATCTGGGACACCAACCCGTTGTCAACAAAGTACACCTTCTTGGGGCTCTTCATCTGTTCTCCCACTTTGTAGTCATATTTGGTCACTACACCCACCAAATATGACTCTTCAAGATAGCCTATATAGTCCGTCGCCGTGTCAGCACTCTTTATCCCAGTGGCCTTAGCCACCGAGTTGTAGGTAAAACGATGTGTGTAGTTGCTGGCAAGATAATAGGCAACCTCACGAATCTGACGGTCTGACGGTAGCTTATGTCTAACTACAATATCACGGTAGATGATGTCATTGTACAGTTCTTTAAGATAGCGAGGATTCCTTGTGCTCAAGTATTGAGGGAAACCACCTTCGTTCAAATACGCATCCTGTAGGTTCACCATACTCGCTCTGCCCTCTGTGGTGTACAGGTCTTTTTTCTCCCACACCACATCTTTAAGCATCAAATATTCCACAAACGACATAGGCCACAATTCCTGCTTTAAATGCCTTCCCGTCAGCAACGTGCCCAGCTCTTTGCTCAGCAGGAAAGCGTTGCTGCCAGTGACGAAAACCTTGTTTTTGTGGGAATAAAGCCTATCTACAAATCGTTCCCATCCAGGAATCAACTGCACCTCGTCAAGGTAGAATGAATGCTGCATCCCGAAATCCTCCACGAAGACATCGTACAATACCTGGAAGTCCTCCACTTCAAAATGCAGTAGGCGATCGTCATCAAAACTGAGATAGTAATCTTGTTCCTCGCGTTTCGCTTTTATCTGCTGCATTAACACAGATTTTCCACAGCGCCTCACGCCAGATATCACTAATATCTCAGGTGCTGCAATCTGCTCCTTGAGAATCTGGCGATCCACACCAAGTCCTTCCATTAATTCACGCTG
>ONEY01000038.1 GCA_900316965.1 uncultured Bacteroidales bacterium | reverse complement strand
AGAAAGATATTGTTAGACTCAAAAGAAAGTAAAAAAATGTGTACTTTATAATATATAGACGAAATTTTTTTGTTTTTGCTGCATAGAAGTAAAAAAAAATTCTCAAATTGTCAAACTGCTATTAAAGGAAGACTTTTGTTATTTTTTCATCAGTTTCCTGTAAGTGCAGCCGTTGGTTGTGGCTATGCGGAGGACGTAAAATCCTGATGGCAGAGAAGAGATGTCGAGTGTTGCGCTCTCGTCGTTGACAGTCTTCCGCAAGGCCGATTGTAGGGCTAAGGAGAAGTATTATATATAGGGGGAGTTTTTTCATAATGATGTTTTATTCAGGTTGATGATTTTAAAAAAGCATTTTGTAGAGAAATGCGTACAGATGAAAGATTACAACAGAAGAAGCACTTTCAGTTTTTGAAAGTGCAAAAATAAGATTTTTTTTTGGAAACGGCAAAGTTTTTCGGAAGAAAAAAACGCGAGATGAGGATTACTCGCCTCTGGCGGTGTCGAGAGCAGCCTGCATGGCTTTGATTTCATCGCGGTAGCGAGCTGCGGAGAGGAAGTCCATCTCTTTTGCGGCGATCTGCATTTTTCGCTGAGCCTCGCGGATGTCTTTGCGCAATTGAGTTTTGGAGCGGGTCTCGATAATAGGAGTTGAGGAATGATTGGCGGGTACTTTCGTTGGCTCGTCCCAGTTGTCGGTTTCGCATGCCTTAGAGGAGACATTGCTATCGAGAAGGAAAGATTTGGGATGTTGGGTTGGATGAGAGGGAGAGTTCAAGGCATAGGGACTGGCGGGGAGAGGAGCGTTGTTGTCGCCCAGGCTGGAAGAGAGGCCGGAAGGCTGGTCGTTACCGGCTTCGGCAGCGAGTTCGATGACAGAAGTTTGACCGATGATAGCCTCGGTACTTTTTACTATCTGGCGAGGAACGATGCCGTGCTCCATGTTGTAGCGAATCTGTTTTTCGCGATGGCGGTTGGTTTCATCGATGGCGCGTTGCATGGAGCCAGTAATGGTGTCGGCATAGAGAATGGCGCGGCTGTGGACGTTGCGAGCCGCGCGGCCGATGGTTTGGATTAAAGCGCGATCGCTGCGGAGGAAGCCCTCTTTGTCGGCGTCGAGAATGGCGACAAGAGAGACTTCGGGCAAGTCGAGGCCTTCGCGCAAAAGGTTGACGCCAACCAAGACATCGTAGACGCCCATACGAAGATCGCGCATAATCTCCACACGCTCGAGGGTGTCGACGTCGCTGTGGATATAAGCCGTTTTGATGCCAAGGTTGATGAGATAGCTGGAGAGTTCTTCGGCCATACGTTTGGTCAAAGTGGTGACAAGTACACGCTCGCCTTGGTCGATGGTATCCTCGATTTGTTCGAGGAGGTCGTCGACTTGAGTCACTGCGGGGCGCACTTCAACCACGGGGTCGAGCAATCCGGTAGGGCGGATAACCTGTTCGACAACGACACCTTCGGCTTCGGAGAGCTCGTAGTCGGCGGGAGTGGCGCTGATATAGATGGTTTGACCGGTGAGGGCATAGAATTCCTCGTAGCGCAGGGGACGGTTGTCGAGAGCGGAAGGCAGGCGGAATCCATATTCGACCAGAGAAGTTTTTCGGCTACGGTCGCCGCCATACATGGCGCCGATTTGAGGTATGGTGACATGGCTTTCGTCGACAACGAGGAGGAAATCGTCGGGGAAATAGTCGAGCAGACAGAAGGGGCGGCTGCCGGGCTGACGTCCGTCGAAGTAGCGGCTGTAGTTTTCGATGCCGCTGCAATAGCCCAGTTCCTGGATCATTTCGACATCATAGTTGACGCGTTCTTCGAGTCGTTTAGCCTCGAGGTGTTTGCCAATGCTTTGGAGGTAGTCGCGACGCTCGTACATGTCCTTCTGGATGTTGAGGAGGGCGTCGGCCATGGTTTCTTTGTTGGTGAGGAAATTGCTGGCGGGATAAATGGTGGCCTCGTCGAGAGATTCCAGACGATGTCCGGAGACGGGGTCGAAGGTTTCGATGGTTTCGATTTCGTCGTCCCAGAAACCGACACGGTAGCAGAAGTCGGCGAAGGAGGGGTAGATGTCGACGGTGTCGCCTTTGACACGGAAGCGGCCGTTGATGAATTCAATCTCGTTGCGGCTGTATTGAGCGTCGAGGAGTCGTAAAAGGAGTGAGTCGCGGTTAAGGCGGTCGCCTTTTTTAAGGTTGACGGTGCCTTTGGCGAACTCGGCGGGATTGCCAATGCCATAGATGCAACTGACGGAGCAGACAACGATGACGTCGCGTCGGCCGCTGAGCAGAGCAGAAGAGGCGCGCAGCCTAAGTTTGTCGAGTTCGTCATTGATGGCGAGGTCTTTCTCGATATAGGTGTTGGTGGCGGGAATATAGGCTTCGGGCTGATAGTAGTCGTAGTAGGACACGAAATATTCTACGGCGTTGTTAGGGAAGAATTGCTTGAATTCGCCATAGAGTTGAGCGGCAAGAGTTTTGTTGTGGCTCATGACCAGAGTAGGTCGGTTGAGTTGAGCAATGACATTGGCGACAGTGAATGTTTTGCCGCTGCCAGTGACACCCAGCAGTACCTGAGCCCGTTGTCCTCGTCGGATACCCTCCACCAGTTGCTTGATGGCTTCGGGCTGGTCGCCCATGGGGGCAAAATCAGATTCAAGCTTGAAGTTCATTGTCGAGGGAAAAAAGAGGTGTTAGTGGCTAGCAAATGAAAGAAAGATTATAAGGTGAAAAAGTAACTAGAAAGGATTTTAAGATAGAGCTAAAGCAGATGAAATGTGTTCGATTTGGCTGATGCCGTCCAGGGCAGAGGATACGATGCCGCCGGCGTAACCAGCGCCTTCGCCGCAGGGGTAAAGACCTTTTAGCTGAGGATGTTGACCATCGAGGCCGCGTGGGATTCTGACAGGGGAGGAGGTTCGGCTTTCCACAGCGACAAGGCTAGCTTGGTCTGTGTAGAAACCTTTCATTTTGCGATCAAAGTCGCGAAAGGCCTGTCGCAGGCATTTGCACACGAACGAGGGAAGCATGTCGTCGAGTTCGCCGTGGACATAGACGCCCATGTAGTTGCTGCGGTTGAGACGTCCTGTGGAGCGGCCCTCGCAGAAATCGGTGAGTTTTTGGCCAGGTGCTTTTAGGCCACCACCTGCCGCGGCAAAGACACGCCGCTCGATATCTTGTTGGAAATGGAGAAGAGACAGTGCTCCGAAATTAGTATATTGAGGCACATCGAGAGGCGACACAGAGACAGCGATGCCACTGTTGGCGAAGGCCGAGCTGCGGCTGGCGTTGCTCATGCCGTTGACGACCTGCTCGCCGTTGGCGGTAGCGGCAGGGACAATGACGCCGCCAGGGCACATGCAGAAGGAGAAGACGCCATGTCCGTCTACCTGGGTGGTAAGGCTGTAGGAGGCGGGAGGTAGAAGAGGGGAGAAATGTTTGCCGTGGTATTGTATTTCGTTGATAAGACATTGAGGGTGCTCCACGCGTACACCAATGGCAAAGGGTTTGGCTTCGAGCAGCCAACCATGTTGGTGGAACAGGTAGAAGATGTCGCGAGCCGAGTGTCCGGTGGCAAGCAGGACGGCCTTGCCCTCCACCGTATATCCGTCGTCGCAGACAATGCCACCGACCTTTCGGTCGTTGACAATAAGGTTTGACATTTTTGTGCCGAAATGTATTTCACCGCCATAGCCGATAATAGTTCGTCTGATGTTGGCGATAATAGGGCTAAGGCGGTCGGTGCCGATGTGGGCGTGAGCGTCAATCATTATTTTGGGGTCGGCGCCATGCTCTACAAATTTTTTCAGAACATCGGAGACATTGCCGCGTTTGGTGCTTCGGGTGAAGAGTTTGCCGTCGCTATAGGTGCCGGCGCCGCCTTCGCCGAAACACCAGTTGGTAACTTCGTTAACCTTGTTGGCGCGCACCATATTGCTTATGGCTTTTTTGCGTTCTTCGACAGCCAAGCCGCGCTCGACAATAATAGGCTTCAAACCCAACTCTAAGGCACGAAGAGCCGCAAACAAGCCGGCGGGGCCAGCGCCGACAATGACTATTGGCGGTGCGGAGTGGCAGTCGCGATAGGGCGAATGGTAGTCGGGGGCAAGATAGGTTTCATCGTTCAAATAAACATTGGCGGCACAATGGTAGCAAATGTTACGGCGAGAGTCGAGACTGCGGCGAATTATTTCGGTATGATAGATGGTGTCGACAGGCACATTCAGCTTGGCGGCGACGATCGTGTTAAGAAGCGACGGGTCGCTATATTGTTCTGGAGTTAATGTAAGATCGATAGTGCGCATTGTGTCCGTTATCCCTCGAAGGTGAAACTCAGCATGAATGTTCGAGTGTTTATATAGTCGATAGAGCGTGTATACAGGTCATCGTCCTCAATTTTAAGGTCGGAGAGGCCAAAACTCATTTTTAATTCGATGGCGAATTTTACATAGCGGAGGTAGAAATCGAATCCCACTCCAGTTGTATATCGCAAATCGCTGGTGTTTAATCTGATGATAGATTGGTCGTTGTTGTTTTTGTTGTTTCGCATTGAAGCGAAATCGAAGCCATAGCTACCTCCCGCAGTAAGGTAGGGTCTGAAATTGCGATAGCGGAAGGCTCTGAATTTGATGTCGAAAGGTATTTCGCCATACACGGACTCGACGCTTCGTTTGGCGTCGGCGCCATGATGCTGCTGCACATAGGCGTCGGTCCAGGCATAGTTGAAGGTGCGGTTAATAAGAGTCAGTCCGGGTAAAAGGCGAAAGTTAAAGTAGTTGCCTAGTCTGAAATCGGCCAAAACGGCGATATGGAAACCAGGAGTGTAGTACGATAGAGTATTCTGAAGAGACTGTCGTACTTCGTCGTCTTGAGTGTATGCGTTTTCAAACTTAGACTGGGTGTAACCTATCTGTATGCCATAGTGAATTTTTTTCTTGTCAAAGCTGGCAAGATAGTTGACCTGGCCGTGGGCAAAACTCACAGAAACGAGTATGAGCAAAAATATTGCCCATTGTTTGTGTTGTATAGAGGTTACAAGTCTCATGTTATCCCAATAACGCAATTTCGTCAGGTTTAATATTTATACCTGAAAAAAAACGTTGGATGATACTTTTACGGCAGAGGATGGCTCAAAGAGCATTGGCTAGTCGGTCTCGTTCAATTGGAACAACGCCGACTTGTCCACAAACAATACCTCCAGCGGTATTGGCAAAGCGTACAGCTTGCTCCAAATCCATCCCCGCGGCCAGGGCCAATGTGATGACGCTAATGACCGTGTCGCCGGCGCCAGAGACATCAGATACGGCGTGGGCACAGGAGGGGGTCAGTATGGCACGGGGCTCACCTTGACGGAAATCGCAGGCGTACATGCCACGACTTGAAAGGGTTATCAGCACTATGTCAATGTTTTGATTTTCGTGCAGAATGGTAGATGCCTTGGTAAGATCCTTTATCATAGAGTCGTCGGAACTCTCGTCGATTTCTATATTAAGACCTTCGCGCAACTCTTTTAGGTTAGGTTTGAAAAGGCTTACATTTTTGAACGCGGCAAAATTACGATGTTTTGGGTCTACTGTTGTCAATATTTTTTTGCGATTGGCAATGGTAGTAACCTCTTCAATTATACGTGGGGTAATGCAGCCTTTGTCATAGTCCTGAAAAATGATGGCGTTGACAGGCATAGCTTTAATGGTGCGTCCTATGCGTTCCAACAGATGGTCTTCCTCTATTGTTGATAGAGGGTGGGTGTTTTCTTCGTCAACACGAACAATATGTGCGTTATTGCCGATTACTCGTGATTTCACCGTGGTCATCCTATTGTCGCTAGTCACTATCCCGCGACGGTCCATGTTGTTGCGATACATTATCTGTAAGAAATCTTTGCCATTGTCGTCGTCGCCCAGAACAGAGCAGATTATGGGCATTGCTCCCATTGACTCAATGTTTAGCGCCACATTGGCGGCACCTCCTAAACGTCGTTCTCTCTTAGTGACAGATACCACAGGCACAGGCGCTTCGGGTGAAATTCTTGTCACATTTCCCCACATATAGTTATCTGTCATAACGTCGCCCACTATCATCACACGCTCGTGGGACATCTTGTCAAACCATTCGTTTGTCGTCATTTACAACTTTTTTTGAAGTGGTAAAAATAATATGTATAACGATTCAGATGTTTGTTATTACCTTTGTTGGGTCAAAACTCATCGTACTCTTCGACTATCTCTTGAGTTATCTCGCCGCGCAGATTCTTGCAAAGTCTGTCTCGTATCTTCTTTTTGTCGTCGGGGAAATTGCCTAGTAAATACATCATCTTGGTTACTGCAGCCTCTATGGTGATGTCGCTGCCTCCGATAACACCAATGCGATCCATGTCACAACTTGCCTGATACTGGCGCATCTGAACAGCACCAGCTTTGCATTGGGTTACGTTTAGAACTATTATTCCCCGATTCAAAGCCTCTTCCAAAGCCTCAATAAACCATGATTCTGTAGGCGCATTGCCGGAACCAAAAGTTTCAATAACCAATCCTTGTAGGTCTGGGGTCTCAACTATTGCACGCACTACGGCTGGGGTTATACCAGGAAACAACTTCAATACTGCAATCCTACGATCAAATTTTTTCCGGACAACTAGTTTGCCGGTAGGTTTGGGCTGGAATAAATGTGTTCGATAGCTGATTTTTATACCAGCCTTGGCAAGTGAAGGATAATTGTATGACTCGAAAGCATTGAAATTCTCTGCGCTGACTTTTGTGCTGCGGTTGCCTCTGTACAATTTGTTTTCGAAAAATATTGTCACTTCGGGTATCAATACTTGTTGTGCTGAAGCAATTTCCAGAGCACAAATTATATTCTCTCTGCCGTCACTACGTAACATCCCAAGTGGCAATTGGCTTCCTGTTAACACTATGGGTTTTGATAGATTTTTAAACATAAAACTCAGCGCCGAAGCTGTGTATGCCATTGTGTCGGTGCCATGCAAAACCAAAAAACCGTCATAGTCATCGTAGTTCTTTTCAATTATAGAGGCTATGTCAACCCAAAATTCGGGTGTCATATTCGACGAATCGATTATTTTGTCCAACTGGCACGAATCTATCGTATAGTTTGTCCTTTGCAGTAGTGGCAAAGCATCGTATATCCTTTCCATTGCAAAAGGCTGCAAAGCTCCGCTCTCGTCTTGTACCATGCCTATTGTCCCTCCTGTATATATCAGCAAGACCTTGTTTCTATTGTTGTAGATGTTCATTATTTCCCTTTTTTTATGGTTGTCACCAATGATAATTGTACTTATAAATCAATATGATTGATTATATAATTCAATGTTTGCTGACGGCATTAATAAAATGCAAATTTACAAAAAAAACACAAATTAAGAAATCTTGATATCATATTACAACTATACTTTATTTGTATTGTGTATAAAATTCCAATTTGTCACTTGTTATTATCTTTGTTGATAAGTGTTGATGAAGAAGATTAAATTTTTATGTTATTACGTTGACATAAAGTATTATATACACGTTTTGTAATTTTTTTTAGTTCTGGAATTGTTTTTTGAATTTTTTTATTCAAGAGAGATAAAATTAGTGGTGTTTTTTTTTATTTTTTTTACCAAAAAAAATTTTTTTTCCTATCATAAATATCCGTAATACAATGTTTAAAGGCATTTTGTCTTGTTTTAATCAAAAAAAAATTTTGGTAGTTTGAAAAATGGTTGTACTTTTGCACTCGCTTTCGCCGGAAAAACCGGGAAGAGGTTGAGAGGCGGGGGCGACAGTTCATTG
>ONEY01000025.1 GCA_900316965.1 uncultured Bacteroidales bacterium | reverse complement strand
CGGCTCGCTCAACCCGGGATTTGAGATAGACTTCTCGAAGCTCTGCATCGCCAACGGCGCCCTGGATCTCCCCTTCAACGCGCAGGGCTCGGTCGACTCGAACACTCTCTCGCTGACCTGGGCGGACAACTCGGGCATGGGCAACGCCAAAGCCACCGACTCTGTCTATGCCGTGATGTACGACAAGGAGAAGGCCCTGATGGTGTACGGCCGCGTCGGCTCCCGCTCCGAGCGCACCGGCACCCTCACCATCCCCACGGCGTGGAACTCGGACAACATCGAGGTGTGGCTCTATGTCCGCAACGAGTCGACCCGCAACGAGTCGAAGACCTACTCTGTCTCCAGCACCCAGTACATCGGCTCCTACACGGTGTAAGGGCAACGATAACGATAACGATAACGTTAACCTTAACGTTAACATTAACCTTGTTTCTTAACCCTTGACAGACGGGCACAAAAAAAAAAGAGGTTGGCATCGGGAGATGGCAACCTCTTTTTCTTATCCTTGTGTGAAAGGGACTTACTTAACGTTCTCTTTAACCTCGTTCAAGAAAGTCTTGGAAGGTTTGAAAGCGGGAATGTTGTGAGCGGGAACAATAACAGAGGTGTTCTTGCTGATGTTGCGGCCAGTCTTTTCAGCACGACGCTTGATAATGAAGCTGCCGAAACCTCTCAGATAAACGTTTTCACCACCAATCATGGCATCCTTAACGGTGATCATGAATTCTTCAACAACGGCCAAAACAGCCACTTTTTCGATACCAGTCTTCTCGGAAATAGAAGCTACGATTTCTGCTTTTGTCATTTTACTAACGTTTTAAAAAATTTAAAAATTATTATTGTTTTTTTTATTCCATTTTCCTTCGATAAGGAATTGCAAAAGTACATAAAGAAAATGAATTAGAGTACTTTTTTTGAAAAAAAATTTTTGTTTTCTTTTAAGATATTGAAGTATAAATGTTTACAAAAAAGATTTTTTTCTGATTTCTGATTTATAAATATTTGAACGCCGAAGGCAGGGGGAAAATTAACCTTAACTTTAACGTTAACCTTAACCTTAACTATTCTTGACGCTCTTCTTCTTTACGGATTACTTTGGCTCGCGGTCGCTCGCTTGTTTTTTCATTACAGAAAAGGACAGAAAAAACAGAAAAAAACAGAAATTGCTCGCCTGCGGCAACGTTAACCTTAACGCTAACTATTCTTGACGCTCTTCTTCTTTACGGATTACTTTGGCTCGCGGTCGCTCGCTGCTCTTTTCATTACAGAAAAAAACAGAAAAAACAGAAAAAACAGAAACTGCTCGCCTTCGGCAACGTTAACGTTAACCTTAACCTTGAATCTTACTTCTAACTTCTTCCTTCTTACATCTTACTTCTAACTTCTTCCTTCTTACAACTTGCGTTTGAAGATGCGGTTCCAGCGGGTTTTGCGCTGATCCTGGTCGCGCGAGAAGACGACCATCGAGGCGCGGCCGACGATGTGATTCTCGGGCACGAATCCCCAGTAGCGGCTGTCGGCGCTGTTGTGGCGGTTGTCGCCCATCATCCAGTAGTAATCCATCTTGAAGGTGTAGGAGGTCGACGCCTGGCCGTTGATGTAGATGGCGCCGTCGCGGAGCTCGAGGGTGTTGCCCTCAAAGAACTCGATGGCGCGGCGGTAGAGGGGCAGGTTGTCGGCGGTGAGCTGTATGGAGAGGCCCTTGGCGGGGATGGTGACAGGGCCGAAGTTGTCGACCGACCACTGGTAGCCTTGGGCGTGGGGGAAGAGCTGCTGGCCGGAGTAGCCTTGGAGCGCCACGAGGGGCATGACCTCGGCGACCATGCCGCTACGCTCGATCTGGGCTTTGGTTTCGCTGGTGAGCGGCAGGGTGTAGGTTTGGAACATGAGCTCAAACTCTTGGTCGGGGATGCCGGCGGCGTGGAAGGTGCTACGCAACGAGTCGATGATGAACGAGCCGTCGTAGTTGGTGGTTATCTTGACGCGCACAAGGCGTGTGCTGTCGGCGTGGGTGTACTCCATGGGTTCGAGGGCGACGATGGTGTTGGCGCTCTGTATGGCGTCGATCTGGGCGTCGGTCATGAAGATGTAGGGATAGATGGCCATCATGTTGCAATCCTCGTTGGTGATGCCCATGGAGTGGAAGAAGGCGGCGTCTTTCTGCATCTTTGCCATCTCGACATCTTGTAGGGCAGTGCCCATGCGGACAAGGCTGTTGGCGAAGTCGGCCAAGCTCTCTTTCATGCGGACGGCATAGGTGAACTCGAGGTCGGCGGGGTTCTCGATGGGTTGTCCGTCGATGAAGACCTGCTGATGTTTGATTTGGAGCGTTTCGCCGGGGAGGCCTATGCAGCGTTTGATGAAGTTCTCGCGCTTGTCGAGGGGTCGCACGACGACCTTGCCGAAGTGCTGGGGATTGCTATAGACAGTTTCGCGGCCGTACTCGCGCACGAGGTCGTGGTAGGAGGCGTTGCTCTGGAAAGCCGTGCAGACGGTGTCGCCGTCGGGGTAGTTGAACACCGTGGCGTCGAAGCGGCGCACGTGGCTGATGCCCGGAAAGCGGTGGTAGGGCAGCTTGATCCAAGGCAGGTAGCTCTCGACCTCACCCTTGGAGAGAGGCATGACGTTGTGGACAAGGGGCATGGAGAGGGGCGTCATGACGGCGCGAGGGCCATAGGCGAGTTTGCTGACCATGAGGTAGTCGCCCACGAGGAGCGATTTTTCCATAGACGAGGATGGTATCTTGTAGAACTCGAAGCAGTTGCCGCGGATGATGATGGCGGCGACGAGGGCGAAAACGATGGCGTCGAGCCACTCGCGAGTTTGGCTGTATTTGGGCGAGGGATGTGTGGCGGGGTCGAGATACTCGAGCTTGCTGAGGCCCAGATAGGGGATGTAGGCGAAGGGAGCGATGACAGCCAGGGTTTGCTCCCAGAAGCCGTGGCGGCCGAAGCACTTGGCTGTCTCGACGACGAGCATGAGGAAGGTGAATATGTTGATGGCGGGGATGAGAAAATAGATGTACCATTTCCAATCCTTGCCACATATTCTGATCCACAGGACGATGTTGTAGATGGGGATGAGGGCTTTCCAGGGGGCGATGCCGACCTTTTTGAACACAAAACAAAGTCCGATGAAAGGACCGATGATGTAGATAAGTGCGAAAAGATTGTAGAGCATGATTGTCTTTGACTTTAACCTTAACGTTAACGTTAACGCTAACCTTAACGGGGTTGATTCATATTGTTAATTTTGAATTATAGACAGATTAACGACGTTTGAATTATATTATTGTGTTGATTGTGGAAAGAAGGGTTTGTTTGTCGTTGTTCCAAGAGAGGTCGGCGGCGGCGCGGGCGAAGAGGTCGCTGCGGCGCTGAGTGGGGAGGGCGTCCCAATGGGCGAGCGTGGCGCGCACGGTGGCGGCGAGCTGGACGGGGTCGGGAGGCGTCGAGGTTTGTGTGTCGGCGTCGTAGGGTGCCGGTGGCACGAGGGTGCCTATGTCGTAGGTGGCCACGAGACGGTGTATTTCGGGGAAGTCGGTGGCGAGGACGGGGACATGCGCCTGGACGAAGTCGGCGAGTCGGTTGGGGAGCGAGTAGTAGTAGTTGAGGCCGCGGTTTTCGAGCAGCGAGATGCCGAGGTCGGCGTGGAGGGTGAGCGCTTTGAGGCGTTGAGGCTCGAGGCGGCCGAGGAAGGTGACGTTGGGCATGGCGTCGGCTTGGCGTTGGAGAGAAGAGAAGATGTCGCCATCGCCGGCGACGAGGAAATGGCACTCGGCGAGGTGGGGCATTGCCGCCATCATCCACTCTATGCCGCGGCCGATGTTGACGGCGCCCTGGTAGAGGAGTATGCGTTTGCCCGCGGGCACGGCGGCGAGGAGGTCGTCGACGGGTGCGGACGTCGATGGCGACGGCAGGGGCACGTTGCGGACAACGGCCATAGAGAGGCCGTAGCGTTGGCGGTAGATGTCGGCTATGGATTGGCACACGGTGACGGCGGCCATGTCGGGGCGGCGCGCCAGGCGCGGGAAGATGAGGTCCTCGAT
This sequence comes from uncultured Bacteroidales bacterium, assembly GCA_900316965.1. Classification (GTDB taxonomy): domain Bacteria; phylum Bacteroidota; class Bacteroidia; order Bacteroidales; family P3; genus Colimorpha. The sequence goes on along the minus strand of ONEY01000025.1, from coordinate 41,170 downwards.
TTTTGTCCACACACGTCGCACGCGGTCGCGACCGACGAGCTCTGGCACCTCGGGGAACATCTCGTGGGCGTCGAAAAAGAGCGGTTTGCGGCGTAGGCGCGCGGCGAGGTAGTTGGCCAGAAGGGTGTCGGTGTCGTTGGCATAGAAGAGGTCGGCCGGAGCGAAGAGGAGGTGGAGGAAGAGACGCAGGTTGTATTCGGCGTAGAAGAGCGCCTTCTTGCGGAAGAGGAGCGAGAGGCGGCGAGTGTGGTAGGGCCGCTGGAGGGGCGCGCTGCCCGGCAGGCGGCGGCCGACGAGGGTGACGCGGAAGCCCGCCTCGCTGAGAGCCGAGCAGGAGCGATGGACACGCTGGTCGGTGACGAGGTCGTTGGTGACAGATAGTATAACGCGCGGTTGTCGCAAGGCAATATTTTTTTAACTCTCTTTGTTGTTGAACGATAGGTGCTCCCCCACCCTTGTTGGCGGGAATGCAAAATTACATTTTTTTTTGTTTATAAAAAAAAGTTATTACTTTTGCATTTTCGTTGTCGAAGCGTAATTCGACTTATTATTGTTGAATATAAAATAAATAGAATACATTTATATATGAAGAATCTTGTCATCGTTGAGTCTCCCGCCAAGGCAAAGACCATTGAGAAGTTCTTGGGAAAGGACTTCACCGTGATGTCGAGCTACGGCCACATTCGCGATTTGGCCAAAAAGGAGCTCAGCATAGCCGTTGAAAACAACTACGAACCTGAATACCAAATATCGGAAGAGAAAAACAAACTTGTAGCAGAGCTGAAGAAAGCATCGAAGAACGCCGACATGGTGTGGCTGGCAAGCGATGAGGACCGCGAGGGAGAGGCCATAGCATGGCACCTTCGCGAAACCCTGAACCTGAAACCCGAGAAGACGAAACGTATTGTCTTTAACGAGATTACGAAAAACGCCATACTCCACGCCATAGAGAATCCACGCGACATAGACATGAGTTTGGTCGACGCGCAGCAGGCACGCCGCGTGCTTGACCGCCTGGTGGGTTACGAGATAAGCCCCATACTGTGGGCAAAGATAAAGCCCGCCCTGAGCGCCGGCCGTGTGCAGAGCGTCGCCGTACGCCTCATCGTGGAGCGCGAGAAGGAGATTAAAGACTTCCAGGAGCAGAGCTATTTCAAGGTCACAGCTCATTTTTTGACCGACAAGGGAGGTGTGCTTGTCGCCGACCTGAACAGCCGCTTTGACAGCGAGCAGGAGGCTATGGAGTTCCTGAAGTCGATAAGCGACAGCCGATTTGCTGTGGACAACGTGGAAACCAAGCCGGCACGCCGAAGCCCGGCACCGCCGTTCACAACATCGACGCTGCAGCAGGAAGCCAGCCGCAAGCTGGGATACTCGGTGGCACGCACCATGCAGATAGCACAGCAACTGTATGAGTCGGGATTTATCACCTACATGCGTACCGACTCGACGAACCTGAGCGAGGTGGCTCTGGATATGGCCAAGAAGCAGATTGAGTCGACCTACGGCGCTAAATATGTCAAAACACGCCGCTACCACACCAAGATAAAAGGCGCCCAGGAGGCCCACGAGGCAATTCGCCCCACCGACCTGCAGGCGACCGACATCGCCGCCGAGCCAGCCATGAGACGTCTGTACGAGCTGATATGGAAACGCGCCATAGCGTCGCAGATGGCCGACGCCGAATTGGAGAAGACCACCATCGACATCGACATCGACGGCAAGAAGGGCAAAAACGAACACCGCTTTGCTTGCTGCGGCGAGCAGGTGCTGTTTGACGGATTTTTGAAGGTGTACCTGGAGTCGACCGACGACGAGGAGCCGGAGAAGCCCGCCAACATACTGCCCTCGGTGAAGAACGGCGACAACCTGCGTCTGGCCAAGGCTGAGGCTAGTCAGCACTACACTCAGCATCCTCCTCGCTACACGGAGGCAAGCTTGGTGAAGAAACTCGAGGACCTCGGCATAGGACGTCCGTCGACCTACGCGCCGACAATATCGACGATACTGAAGCGCGAATATGTCATCAAGGAAGACCGCGCGCCTCAGGATTACAACGTCACCACGCTCACCCTGGAGCCGGGCAAGGAGATTGAACGCCAGCAGAAGATTGAGCACCTGGGCGCCGAGAAGGGCAAGTTGTTCCCCACCGACATCGGAACCATAGTGAACCAGTTCCTTATGGAGCACTTTACGGATATTATGGATTACAACTTCACGGCCAAGGTGGAGAAGGACTTTGACGACATTGCCAACGGCACTCAGGCTTGGAGAGAGGTGATTGGTCAGTTTTACCAGCCTTTCCACCGCAATGTGCTGCAGACACAGAGCCACTCGAAACGCACCAGCGGCGAGCGTCTGCTGGGCAAAGACCCCGCCTCGGGCAAGAACGTATACGCCAAGATTGGCCGCTACGGCACTCTTATTCAGATTGGTGAGACCAACTCGGACGAGAAGCCGCGCTTTGCGTCGATGAAGAAAGGCCAGAGCATTGACAGCATCACGCTGGACGAGGCGCTGGAGCTCTTCAATCTGCCGCGCGACATTGGCGACTATGAGGGCAGCAACGTGGTTGTGAGCATTGGTCGCTTTGGACCTTATGTGCGTCACAACGGCAAATTCTACTCGCTGTCGAAAAACGACGACCCATACAGCATCACCTATGAGCGCGCCGTGGAAATCATCAAGGCGAAGATCAAGCAGAACGAGGAGAAGGAGCGCCTGAAGGACCTCTACCCGCACGAAATTGGCGAGTATGAGGGCGAGAAGGTGATAAGCAATATTGGCAAATATGGTCCTTACCTGACATACAAGAACGACAACTACCGTCTGCCCAAGACAGGCATCGACCCGCTGACAATAGATTTGGCTTCGGCTGTGGCGATAATAAGAGAGATGCAGGAGAAGAAGTCGAAGAAGAAGAAAAAATAACACAAAAAAAGCTCCCCTAAGTGGGAGCTTTTTTTAACGTTAACGTTAACGATAACCTTAACTTTTACCCTAACCTTAACGTTAACCCTAACCTTAACCTTGACGTTAACGTTGCCGAAGGCACTTGCCGCAGGCAAGCAATTTCTGTTTTTTTCTGTTTTTTCTGTTCTTTTCTGTAATGAAAGAAGTGCGAGCGTCCGCGAGCCAAGTTTCCGTAATGAAAAAAAAATCCGTAATGAAAACCCTTTTGGCGTAAAAAAAGGGCCGAAGGACGCATCCCTCAGCCCCACTCTTAACTAATAAAAATTATCCGATGTTGATTTACAAGCCGGCGGAATAGTACTGTATCTGCTCGGCGATTTTGTCTAACGCGGGTCGCAACTTGGGTTTGATCATCATGGTGACCATAGGGTTGCCACCCTCTATCTCGGCACGAAGTACGACATTGCACGAGGTGTTGTCCTGTTCGCCAATGCTCATCACCAAACGGAAAGGCAATGGTGAGTTGCTGCCGTGGGCGGGAGCGATGGCGATGGTGTGGTAGGGTGAGCGCTCGGCATACTGGAGGGTGAGCTGCATGAAGCCGGCCACCTGGAAGCTGCAGGTGTCGCCGTTGACTTGGAAACCTTGCACCTGGGAGGGCAGCATCTTTTGGAAGTTGCTGAAGTCGCAGGCGAAGTTATACAACCTCTCGGCGCTGCATTGTGCTATGACTTGCTTAGATTCTACGTTCATAAGGTAGGTAGTGTCGGAAGGGGATTATGTTACGACGGGGAGGGATCAGCTTTCCATGTGCTGATCGGACCATAGTTCGGGGTTTTGGCGCCAGGTTTTGAGCGATTCGAGCTCTTTGTCCATGACGTAATCCTGCTCGCAAGCTACCTGGATGAGGGCGTCGTAGTCGGTAAGAGTGTGGAGCTCGACGTTGGCTTCGGCGAAGTTGCGAGCGGCGACCTCGAGGAGGTATGTGAAGATGGCGACCATGCCCTTGACGATACAACCTTTTTCGCGAAGGGCCTTGACGGCTATGAGCGAGCTTTTGCCAGTAGAGACGAGGTCTTCGACGACGACGACGGTTTGGCCGCTATGGATTTCGCCTTCAATCTGGTTGGTGAGGCCGTGCTTTTTCTCTTCGGAGCGTACGTATACGAAGGGTTTGCCCAGCTCCTGAGCCACGAGGGCGCCCTGAGCTATGCCGCCAGTGGCCACGCCGGCAATGACGTCGACATCGCCAAAATACTCGTTGATGGTTTCGACAAAGCGCTGGCGTATGAAGGTTCTGATTTCGGGATATGACAGCGTCACACGATTGTCACAATAGATAGGCGACTTGCGACCTGAGGCCCATGTGAAGGGATGCTCGTTGTTGAGTTTTACTGCTTTTACTTTGAGAAGGAAAGTGGCTGTCTGTTCGGCTGTTTCGTTCATATTTGAAAAAGTTGTTGTGTCTGTTTGAGACGGCAAAAATACGAAGATTTTACGATATGAGAAGTATTTTAAAGATTTTTTTGTTTTGATAGGAATGTTAACTACTGAGGGTCAAAAATTTGGCTTGTGATATTTTGCATGGTGGAGTAGCTTTGCTCCAAATTGGCGCGCCACAGGTTGTCGTCGAGCCAGAGGCAGTCGGTGATGCCCTCCTCGAGCTGGGGATGGAGCTCTTGGCGCGAGGGGCAAAACATTTTGTACCACGACGTTTGCTTGAAATGCCATCCGCCGTAGAGGTCGTAGATGTGGTAGGTTTTGAGGATGAGGGGGCCGAGCTGGAGGTCGTGGAGACCTGTCTCTTCGTTGGTTTCGCGTAGGGCGGCTTCGGCGAGGGTTTCGCCGGGTTCCACTTTGCCTTTGGGGAGGTCGTAGCGCTGGTTGCGGAAGATGGTGAGCAATTTGCCTTGGGGGTTGCTGACAACGCCGCCGGCGGCTTTGACGAAGATGAAGCGGCGGTGGACACATTGCAGGAAGCGTCGCATGGCGTCGTGGTGGCAGATGACGTAGAGGTTGCGCTGGCCTTGGGTGAGGATGTCGAAGCAGGCGTCGAAGTCGTTGTCGTCGATTACGACGGCGTCGGCAGGGAGGTCGTCGGGGCGCTTCGAACAGAGTTTCATGAAGTTGTATTGAAAATTGACTTGCATAACATGTGGGGGTTGAAATTGCAAAGATAGGAAAGTTAACGATAACGTTAACGATAACCTTAACCTTAACCAACCTTAACGTTAACCTTAACCTTAACCAACTTTAACGTTAACGCTAACCTTAACCAACCTTAACGTTAACCTTAACCTTAACTGTTCTTGACGCTCTTATTCATTACGGAAACTTGGCTCGCGGACGCTCGCACTTTTTTTCATTACAGAAAAATTACAGAAATAAACAGAAAAAAACAGAAATTGCTTGCCTTCGGCAAGCGCCTGCGGCAACGTTAACCTGAATCTTGAAACTTGAATCTTGAAACTAGAATCTTGAAACCTGTGCCAAAGGCTGCGAGTACCTTATATAAATTAAATATAGCGAGCAATCTTGAATCCTTAACGTGGTTTCGGCATGGTTTCGATTTTTTTTTGTACATTTGCAAATCGATAAGTTCGCATACTATTTATACATATTATATATAAAACAACCTGTTACAATTGAATAACGACTATTTTTACGAAATTGCGCTCACCATGCTTCCGGGCGTGGGATGCCAAACCCAACGGCAATTGCTTGAGATTGTGGGGTCGGCCAAGGCGCTTTTTGAGATGCCGAAGAAGGAGTTGAAAGATTTGTTTGGCAATCGCAAAAAGATTGTCGACGCCATAGTGGAAAAGAGCGTTATGGGCGAGGCGGAGAAGGAGCTGGAGTTTGTGGAGAAAAACCATATCAAGGTGCTGTTCTACAACGAGTCGGATTATCCGCAGCGGCTGAACCGTCCGGGTTGCGAGGACACCCCTATCCTACTCTACTCGCTGGGCGACGTTGACTGCAACGCGGCGAGGACGATAAGTGTTGTGGGCACTCGCAGGGCCACACCCGAGGGGATTGACCTTGCCACCTCCCTGGTGAAAGAGTTGAGGGAGGAAGAGGTGACGGTGGTGAGCGGCTTGGCGCTGGGGATAGACACGGCGGCGCACACGGCGGCGTTGGACGTGGCGTTGCCCACTGTGGCTGTGCTTGGTCATGGCCTTGACAGGATTTATCCCTCGATGAATCGCAACCTTGCCAAGCGCATAGTGAACAACGGCGGCGCCCTGATAACGGAACGACGCAGCGGCACAGCATTGTCGGCGGGGTTGTTTCCGGCACGCAACAGAATTATTGCGGCGATGTGCGACGCAACAATTGTTGTGGAGGCGTCGGTGAAAGGCGGCGCGCTGATTACGGCTAACATAGCGACGAGCTACAACCGCGAGCTCTTTGCCTTTCCGGGTCGCGTGAAGGACAAGTACTCGGAGGGGTGCAACGCCATTATCGCCTCGGGCAAGGCAATGCTGATAAGAGGCGCCGACGACCTGATGGCCAACATGGGGTGGGAACGAAAAGGCAAGATGGCCGGGAAGCAGACGACTCTTTTTCCGGAACTTGAGGGCGACGAGAAGGTGGTGTATGACATTGTGGACAAAGGTGATGGGATAACCATGGACGAGATTAGGGCGATGTGCGACATGACCCTGCCGCAGATAGCCACGGCGTTGCTAGGGCTTGAGCTGAAAAACATGTGTCGATGTCTGCCCGGCAAGGTATACAAAACAATATAAATCAAATAGGTAGAATGGTGCGACAGATTTTTTTTTGAAAATGTGAGAGATTTTTTTTTGAAAGGATTTATTATTTAAAAGAATTGTCGTAAATTTGCACTTATTTTTGGAATTGAGGCGAAGGATTTGACCATGTCGTCGGAGTACGACATATTATAGTGAATAACAACATAATATTATATATCTGAAAAGAGCAAAAAAACAATATGGAGAATAATTGTAAAGGCAAAATTTCCCAGATTATTGGCGCTGTCATCGATGTGACTTTTGGTGACGATGTTGCCCTCCCCGACATCTACGACGCCCTGAGTGTGAAACGTCCCGACGGTACCGACATCATCCTTGAGTGCCAGCAGGACATTGGCGAGAACACGATGAGAACGATAGCCATGGACAGTACCGACGGATTGCAACGCGGAATGGAAGTGGTGTCGTTGGGCGGCCCCATATCGATGCCCGTGGGCGAGAACATCAACGGTCGTTTGTTCAACGTTATAGGTCAAACCATCGACGGTATGCCGGCACCAGAATGCGAGAAGAAATACGGCATTCACAGAGAGCCGCCAAAATTTGAGAATCTGTCGACAACGCAAGAGATACTCTACACCGGTATCAAGGTCATCGACCTCATTCAGCCTTTCCTGAAGGGTGGTAAGATTGGTTTGTTTGGCGGCGCCGGTGTGGGCAAAACTGTGCTTATACAAGAGCTTATCAACAACATAGCCAAGAAATACAGCGGTATGTCGGTGTTTACCGGCGTTGGTGAGCGCACACGCGAGGGCAACGACCTGCTGCGCGAGATGATTGAGGCCGGCGTTATCAAGTACGGCGAAGCCTTCCAGAAGAGCATGGAAGAGGGCAGCTGGGACCTTACCAAGGTTGACAAAGAGGCTGTTAAGGACTCGAAGTGCACCATGGTTTTCGGTCAGATGAACGAGACGCCCGGCGCACGTGCCCGTGTGGCGTTGTCGGGCCTTACCCTTGCCGAATACTATCGCGACGGCGACGAGAAGACCGGCGGTCGCGACATTCTGCTTTTCATTGACAACATTTTCCGTTTCACCCAGGCAGGTTCGGAGGTTTCGGCGTTGCTGGGACGTATGCCGTCGGCCGTGGGTTACCAGCCGACGCTGGCCACTGAGATGGGTATGATGCAGGAGCGCATCACCTCGACAAAGCGCGGATCGATCACCTCGGTGCAAGCTGTGTATGTGCCTGCCGACGACCTTACCGACCCGGCACCTGCTACCACATTCGCTCACCTCGACGCTCAGACGGTGCTTAGCCGTAAGATTGCCGAGCTGGGTATCTACCCCGCCGTCGACCCCCTCGACTCGACATCGAGAATTCTGTCGCCCGACGTGGTGGGTGAAGAGCACTACAACACGGCTCAGCGTGTGAAACAGATACTGCAACGCTACAACGAGCTGCAGGACATCATCGCCATCCTTGGTATGGAGGAACTTGGCGAGAACGACAAACTGGTGGTGAGCCGCGCTCGACGCATTCAGCGTTTCCTGTCGCAACCTTTCTTTGTCGCCGAGGCGTTCACCGGATTGCAAGGCCGCTTTGTGAACATTGACGACACAATTAAGGGTTTCAACATGATATTGAACGGCGACGTCGACTATCTGCCCGAGCAGGCTTTCCTGCTGGTGGGTACCATTGAGGAAGCCATCGAAAAGGGCGAGAAGATTCTTGCCGAAACAAAATAACGACAACGCCTGGAGCATAGTAAACCACTAGGGACCAACAAGATGAAAGTTAAAATAATAAAGCCCGACACAACCCTTTACGAAGGTGAAGCCACGCTGCTGCAGCTGCCTGGCACCGGCGGATTGTTTGAAATCCTTGAGAACCACGCCCCCATTATCTCTAGCCTTAGCGCAGGCACCATACGACTGCAGGCAGAAGGCGAAGAGGAAAAGAGATTTGACATCAAGGCAGGTGTTGTCAAGGGACAGCAAAACGAAATTTTGCTCCTCGTGCAATAGAAAAGACAGAAATAGAAGGCTCCGAAGTTTCGGGGCCTTCTTGACAATAACATTCAAAAGAATTTAATAATCAAATTTATAGCAACAATGAAGAAGTTTTTATCATCACTCGCGGTACTTGCGTTGCCCATGGTGACAATGGCAAGCGAAGCTGACCTTAAAATGCCTGACACATGGGCGGCAGCTCCGGAAAAGAGCATTCTTTACTGGGGTTTCCTCATCGTGGCATTGGGTCTTCTTTTCGGATTCTGGCAATTCAGCAAAGTGAAGAAGCTGAAAGCCCACAAATCGATGTTGGAAATAGGTAATGTCATTTTCAAAACCTGCTCGACCTACCTGAAACAGCAAGGTAAGTTCCTCATTATCCTCTTCCTCTTTATCGGCGCCGCCATAGCTCTTTATTTTGGCGTTTTGAGCGACATGAAAGCCGGTGGCGTGGTACTTGTGCTTCTGTGGACAATCATAGGTATTTTGGGCAGCTACGGCGTGGCATGGTTTGGCGTGAGAATGAACACCCTGGCCAACGCCAGAATGGCTTTCGCCTCGTTGCGCCGCCGTCCCCTCGACTTGCTCAACATTCCGTTGCGCGCAGGTATGAGCATCGGCATTGTGCTGATTTGCGTTGAGTTGGTGCTCATGCTCGTCATCCTCCTTTGCATGCCCGGCGACCTGGCAGGCAGCTGCTTTATGGGCTTTGCCATCGGCGAGAGCCTTGGCGCGTCGGCTTTGCGTATTGCCGGCGGCATCTTCACCAAGATCGCCGACATTGGAAGCGACCTGATGAAGGTTGTGTTCAAGATTGGCGAGGACGACCCCCGCAACCCTGGCGTTATTGCCGACTGTACGGGTGACAACGCTGGCGACAGCATTGGACCCACCGCCGACGGTTTTGAGACCTATGGCGTTACCGGCGTGGCTTTGGTGAGCTTCATTCTCCTCGCCGTTCCCGACCCCTCGATTCAGGTGAAACTCCTTGTGTGGATCTTCGTGATGCGTATTCTCGGTATTGTCGCCTCGGTACTTGCCTACTACATCAACGGCGCCATCGCCAAAGCCAAATACAACAAGGCTGACGACCTCGACTTTGAGAAGCCCCTCACCTCGCTGGTGTGGATCACCTCGATACTTTCTATTTGTGGCACTTTCGTGGCCAGCTATTTCATGCTTGGCGACGTGAAAGAGGTTGTTTACAACGGCGAAACCGTGGCGTTGAACAATCTGTGGCTCGCCCTCTCGATCATCATCAGCTGTGGTACCCTTGGTGCCGCCCTCATACCCGAATTTACCAAAATATTCACCTCCCCCACCTCGAAGCATGTGGGCGAGGTTGTGAAAGCCTCTGAGCAAGGCGGCGCCTCGCTGAACATCCTCAGCGGTTTGGTGGCCGGCAACATGGGCGCATTCTGGACAGGTGTTGTCTTCTTTGTGCTTATGCTCATCTCTTACATGGCCGCCACAGGCTTTGGCATTGAGCCAGTATTCGGACCCTTCTTCACCATCTTCGCCTTTGGCTTGGTGGCCTTCGGTATGCTTGGCATGGGGCCTGTGACCATTGCCGTGGACAGCTATGGCCCTGTGACCGACAACGCACAGTCGGTTTACGAGCTCTCGCTCATTGAGGACGACATTGAGAAGACGACCAAAGAGGTGGAGGGCGAATTTGGATTCAAGCCCGATTTTGAGAAAGCCAAATACTACCTCGAGGCCAACGACGGCGCCGGCAACACCTTCAAAGCCACCGCCAAACCGGTTCTTATCGGTACCGCTGTGGTTGGAGCCACAACGATGATTTTCTCGCTCATTCTTATGATTCAGAAGGCTTTGAATATCGACCCCGCCTCGATACTGAACCTGCTCAATCCTTACAGCATTCTCGGATTCATCCTTGGCGGATGTGTGATATTCTGGTTTACCGGTGCCTCGATGCAAGCCGTCACCACCGGCGCCAACCGTGCCGTTGAGTTTATCAAGGACAACATCAAGCTTGACCCCAACGCACCCAAGAAAGCCGACACCGAGAAGAGCCAGGAGGTTGTGAAGATTTGCACCAACTACGCACAGAAAGGTATGATCAACATCTTTATAGCCATCTTCTGCTTTGCCCTTGGCTTTGCCTGCATAAGCTCGCCGGGAAGCATTGGCGGCAGCAACGCTGTATGTCTCTTTGTCAGCTACCTTATCTCGATAGCCGTGTTTGGTCTTTTCCAAGCCGTGTTTATGGCCAACGCCGGCGGCGCTTGGGACAATGCCAAGAAGGTTGTTGAGGTTGACATGAAGGCCAAAGGTACCGAGTTGCACGACGCCAGCGTTGTTGGCGACACCGTGGGCGACCCCTTCAAGGATACCAGCTCGGTGGCTCTCAACCCCATCATCAAGTTTACCACCCTCTTTGGCGTCTTGGCCATGGAGATTGCCATAGCTCCAAAGTTCCAGAATGTGGCACCTTGGGCAGGCATAGTGTTTATCCTTATAGCTCTCTATTTTGTGTATCGCTCATTCTTCAAGATGAGAATCACAAGCAAATAAGCGACACACACTAGAGTAGACAAAAAAAGATGTCCCAAAAGGGACATCTTTTTTTGTCGTTATAACGTTATAACGTAATAACGTAATAACGTCATATCGAGATTATTTATTGACAGGATACATTTGGATGATGTTGTTGTAAAGCTCGGGGAAGCGCTGTTGGAGGGAGACGGGGCGGCCTTGCTCGAGGAAGCAATGGGTGCTTTGGGCGGTGCACACCACCTTGCCGGCGACCGACATGGTGTAGGCGAACACGATCTTGAGCGGTGTGGTTTCCAACACGGTGACGACGATGTCGATGATGTCTTTAAATTTGGTGGGTTTGCGGTAGCGGCACTCGACGCTGACGACGGGAGAGACGACGCCTTCGGCCTCCATGCGGTCGAAGCCATAGCCGAGTTGATCCATCCAGTCGACTCGGGCTTCCTCCATAAAACGGACATAGTTGCTGTGGTGGGTGATGCCCATGCCGTCGCACTCGTAATATTTAACTTCGTGGTGATAGGGGGTAATATTCATGGTTGATGGAAGATGGTTGATGGAAGATGGTTGATGGAAGATGGATGATGGAAGATGGTTCTGAGTTAAAGGTAAGGTTATCGAAGGCTTGTTGCTAGGGCGCGAGCCTCTTTGATGTTGTCCTCGATGGAGCAATATGTCCAGCTGCCGTAGCGGCCAATGGAGTAGACGCCATGCTGAGCGAGGAGTTGCTTTTTGCTTTCGACGTCGGCGACAGAGGCGTTGGTGATGTGGACGTAGGCGGGGTTCATGACCAACGTTTCGTAGTCGACCACCTGCTGGCTCGGGTCGATAAGGCCGGCGGCGAGCATGTCGTCGAGAACACGCTGGTAGTATTTTTCCGGCTCGATGACAGCTTTGTTGTCGAAGCCGATCTCGACATAAACCGAGGTGCGGTCGGTGGAGAGGATGTTGTCGTAGAAGCCGACACGATAGAAGATATATTTGCCTTCGGGGAAATAGATCCAATGGAATTTGTTGACGGGGCCTTTGCTGTCGAAGCCGATGTTGAATACCAGCACCTGGTTCCAAGAGTAGATGTCGGGGTTGTAGTCGACGCCGCACATTTGCAGGAGCATGGGGAAAGGCAGAGTGGAGACGAGGCGGTCGAAGGGCAGCACCTGGCCATCGTCGGTGGTTACCGTTTTGGCTTTGAGGTCGATGGATTTGGCTCCGCAGGAGGTGTGTATTCTGCTTTGGTCGAGGAGTTGGACGACGCTGCGCACATACTCGTAGGCGCCGCGACGGGGGTAGACGAAGGTGGCGTTGTAGGAGGCGTTGTTGCCCGCCTTGAAGTTGCGTACGATATCCTCTTTTTCGGCGTAGGGGAAGAAACGCCCCATGGCGTCCTTGTCGAGGCGGTTGAGGTCGCAGGCGTAGAGTTTGCTGTTGTAGGGGATGAGGAATTTTTCGGAGATGGAGGTGCCGAACTTGCAATAGAGCATCTCCTTGAAGTTGGAGTATTGCTTGTGGTCGTTGTTGAAGAGGTCGTAGAGGCAGTCGATAAACTCCTGTTTAGGAAGTTGGTGGATGTTTTTTTGGAAAGGATATTCGACAAAGATGTCCTTGTATTTGATTTTGGTGTTTTTGACCGGTTCGACGATGTCGTTGGAGGTCATGTCGCGCATGATCATCTGCTCGATATCTTTGTCTTGGAAATGGAAGAAGTGGCCGGAGTAATCCCAGACGAAGCCGTTGCGATAGGTTGTTTTGCAATAGCCGCCGATGCGGTCGCTTTTTTCGAGGAGGGTCCAATCGTGGCCTTTGTCGTACATGGCGAAAGAGAGGCCAGAGATGCCACCACCGATAATAATATCCTTATTCATCATTAGTTACGTTATTTTCGTTGTTGAGTTGTTACGAGTTTAAAGCTTTGAGCACCTTGTTGCGAGTGTGTTTGACGCCGGCGCCGAGGTTGGAGGGTTCGATGAGGAGTAGGCTTTGGCGAAGTTCCTCCCTCAGCTCGGGATAGGGCGAGCAGAGGGTGAAGGCCAATTTGATGCAGAGAGCGCGCACGCCGTAGGGCTCGTCGACCATCATCATGTGGAGTAGGCAGAAGTCGAGCAGAGTGATGTAAGATTCGGGCACATTGTCGAGGTTGTCGTTGAGTGGCCATTCGATGCGGTTGAGCAGGGCGAGCGAGAGGCGTCGCAGAGAGACGTTGGAAGTTGATGTGGCGCAGGCGACGAGAGAGTCGCGATGAGCCGCGATGGAGCTGTTGGCGTCGGAAGGCAGATGAGTCAAAGCCCAAGCGCAATGGACGGCGTCGGAGGAGCCGCCATCGAAAACGGAGGCGAAGTAACGCTCCATTGTCGCAGGGTCGTCGTAGGCTTTACGAGCCATAGCCTTGACATCATCGATATGAATTGTTGCCATTATAGGTGGATTTGACGCCATGCCCCGAGTGCGGCAAAGCGGTGGAAGGTGCTTTTATTAATATGATTATCAATATGTCGCAAGGACATGAAACTATCAAAAGAAGAGGCAAAAGGAGGCCTATTCACAATGCAAATTTACATAATTTTCCAGAGATAGTCACTCTTTCAAAATAAATAAAAAAAGTCTTCGTTATATAAAACATAAAGATAACACTTTCGACGCAGAAGAAGCGGAAGTGGGATAAAGACATTTTTGAAATAAACAAAAAAAGAAAAGATATGAAAATAGCAGTAGTAGGAGCAACAGGCCTTGTAGGTGGCGTAATGCTTAAAGTGTTGGAAGAGCGAGGTTTTGCCAACGAGGAAATCATAGCCGCGGCGTCGCCCAAGTCGATAGGGAAACGGATACCCTTTGCCGACCGCAAGCTGAGCGTTGTGTCGGTAGACGACGCGATAGCCATGAAGCCCGATTTTGCCATCTTTTCGGCTGGTGCGGCGGCATCGCGCCAATATGCGCCGCTGTTTGCCGCGGCAGGCACCATAGTGATAGACAACTCGTCGGCATGGCGCAAAGACGCCGACAAACCCCTTGTGGTTCCCGAGGTAAACTTTGACGCCATAACGCCGGAAAGCCGCATTATAGCCAACCCCAACTGCAGCACCATTCAGATGGTATTGGCCGTGTCGCAGCTGCACAAGCGCTACGGCATAAAACGCTTGGTGATAAGCACCTACCAATCCATTACAGGTACCGGCATCAAAGCTGTTCGCCAGCTGAGGGAAGAGGAAGCTTGGCATGCCGAGCAGGTGAACAAAGAGGGCGAGGATGCCCCGTCGCAAGTTGACGCCATGGGCGCCCACAGCATGGCATACCCTTACCAGATATTCCGCAACCTGTTTCCTCATGGCGGTGACTTTCAGGAAGATGGATACACCACCGAGGAACAGAAGCTGGTCGACGAGACACGCAAAATACTCTCCGACAACAGCATAGCCATAACGGCAACTGTGGCGAGGGTACCCGTTGTGGGAGGACACAGCGAAGCGGTAAACGTAGAGTTTCATGAAGAATACGACATTGAGGAGGCTCGCAAGATAATAGCCGAGACGCCAGGAGTGGTGTTGTGTGACGACCCGAAGAATTTGAAATATCCCATGCCCATCATGTCGGAGGGGCGCGACGAAGTCTTTGTTGGACGCGTTCGCCGCGACTTGTCGCAACCCAAGACGCTGAACCTATGGATTGTTGCCGACAACCTGCGCAAGGGCGCCGCCACCAACGCCATAGAGATTATGCAGAAAATGACTGGGAGAGAGTAGTTTTTAGTTAATAGTTAATAGATTATAGTTTACAGATTAATAAATGCGTAAAATACTTATTATGATAGCTGCGGCAATGGTGTTTGCCGCCTGCGGAAAAAAAGTCATCGTCGACCAAACGGTAGGTCTCGAGAATGACTGCTGGCTTAGATTTGAGCCGGCGAAATTCTCTGTGCCCATCAAAAACATAGACAAGAGCTATGCCATAAGCATAACGATGAGATACGACACCTCGCGCTTTGCCGGCAACGAGCTGCCTTTGCTGGTGGATTTCTTTGCCGACAGCAACGAGATGCACAACTTCACTCCTACCCTTAGATTGAAAAATGCTGACGGCACACGCCGCGGCCAAACCATAGGAGCCCTATGTTCGGTTACCGACACAATAGACAGGCTTCGCTCATACAACAAAGCCGGCGACTACACCTACCGCATTAAACAACGCACCTCGAAATATGAGATCTACGGCATTTCGAGCGTGACACTTCACGTGGAGAAGAATTCTTAAGGTTAACGTTAACTGGCATTGACGGATATACCAAAAGAGTGCCATAATAACAGAAACGCAAGTCGACACCGTTGATTGACAAAAGCATAAATAAGAACATCGACCGCATTAAAATGCGACTGAAAACCATCCCCGAAACGCCAGGAGTGTACCAATACCTTGACGAGGAGGGGAAAATTATATATGTGGGGAAGGCGCGAAATCTGCAACGGCGTGTGAGCTCATATTTCAACCGCTATGACGACCACAGCTCGAAAATAAAGATGTTGGTGCGCCACATCTACGACTTGCGTATTACCGTTGTCGCCACCGAGGTCGACGCCCTGCTGCTTGAAAACAACCTGATAAAGCAGTATCAGCCACGCTACAACAGCATGCTGAAGGACGACAAGACCTACCCCTACCTATGCATTACCGACGAGGAGTATCCGCGACTGCTGTTCACGCGCGACCGCGCCAACGTGAGAGGGCAGTTTTTCGGTCCTTATCCCAACCAACGCATACTGCGTGAGTTGCAGGACATTATAAGGAAGTTGTTCTCGTACCGCCAATGCAAAAAGAATCTGCATTGGGACAAGGAGCGCGGCGTTGTTGTTGGCAGCGACCGTCCCTGCATGAACCACCAGATTGGGCTTTGCAAAGCCCCCTGCGTCGGTCTTGAGAGCAAAGAAGAGTACCTTGAAACCTTCAGCAGGATAAGGAAAATACTGCGTGGTGATTTTGGCGACATACTCGACTCGCTGAAGAAAGAGATGTTTGCCCTCGCCGACGAATTGCGATTTGAAGAGGCCGAAGTGTTGAGGCGCAAGATAAGGCTGCTGGAAGAGTACCAGTCGCGGTCGACGGTGGTGAACACCAATGTGCGCGACGTGGATGTTTTCACCATCATCTCGGACGCCAAATATGCCTATGTCAACATGATGCGCATAAAGAACGGCAGCATTGTGTACTCGTTTTCGACCGAAATAAAGAAGCAGCTTGACGAAAGCGACAGCGAGATACTGTCAACGGTGATACCCACGCTACACGAGCAGACAGAGAGCACGGCCAAGGAAGCCATAGTGCCTTTCGTTGTCGACGAGCTGCCCGAGGAATACCTGCACCAGACAGTACCCACGAGAGGCGACCGCAAGCAGCTGCTGGAGCTGAGCATGCGCAACGTGGTATCGTACCAGCACCAATGCATACACCAGAGGTTGCTTGTGAACCCCGACGACGGACGCAGCCAGCTTATGGAGCGATTGCAAAAAGAGCTACACCTGAAGCGGCCGCCGACACATATAGAGTGTTTCGACAACTCGAACATACAAGGGGCCTACCCTGTTGCCGCCATGGTGCGTTTCACCAATGGCAAACCCGACAAAAACGAATACAGAAAATTCAATATCAAGACAGCTAGCGGCGACAACGGGGAAAGCAGCGATGGCAAAATCATTGCCAGAGACGACTATGCCTCGATGGCCGAAGTGATATATCGCCGATACAGCCGCCTTGTGAGCGAAGGCAAGGAATTGCCAGGGTTGCTCATTGTTGATGGCGGCATGGGGCAGATGGAGATGGCTCGAAGGGTTATACAAGACGAGTTGAAAATCGACCTGCCTATTGCGGGTCTTGCCAAAGACGACCGACACCGTACCAACGAATTGCTATGCTATGATGAAAGCAACAACATACGCGTTGTTGGATTGAAGCCTACCGACCAGCTGTTTCACCTGCTGGAGCAGATTCAGAACGAGGTTCACCGCTTTGCCATCAGCTTTCATCGTGACAAAAGAAGCAAGGGAACCTTCCGCACGCAACTCACCGACATACCCGGCATTGGCGAGAAGACAGCGCACGAGCTGCTACTGAAATTTGGCTCGATAAGAGAAATAAAAGTGCAAACCCTCGACGATTTGTCGAAAGCCATAGGGCCGGCAAAAGCCAAGATAGTGTACGACTACTTCCGATAGGCGAACGACGGAGGACTGATGGCTGCTAGGCGACGGCGGACAGGCGAACGGCGGAGATGGCCAGAGAGGGCCATTATTTTTTATCCGGCTGACCTATCATCATGAGGTAGTTGACCTCCTGCTGGGTAAGTTCGCGAACCCGGCCACGACCAAGGTCTTTCTTGGTAAGGCCAGCGAAGCACGTGCGGTCGAGTTTTTTGACCTCGTAGCCGAAATGCTCGAAGATGCGACGAACGATACGGTTGCGGCCGGAATGCAAAGCCACGCCAACAATAGAGCGGTTTTGTCCACCTTGGTACTGAACATCGTCGACGGCGATGGGGCCATCCTCAAGCACAATGCCTTCCATCATCTGTTTCATATCGGCCTCGGCAACAGGGCGGTCGCACTCGACTTGATATATTTTGTAGATATTCGACGAAGGGTGAGTGAGGCGCTTAGCCATCTCGCCATCGTTGGTGAAAAGCAAAAGGCCAGTAGTGTTTTTGTCCAGTCGGCCGACAGGATAAATGCGTTCCTTGCAACAACCCTGGACGAGTAACATCACCGTGTTGCGATCCTGGGGGTCGTCGAGGGTGGTGATATAGCCCTTAGGTTTGTTGAGGAGGAAATAGCGTTTAGGCTCGCTGCGGAGGACCTGACCGGCGTAGGTGACGACGTCGCCCTCTTTGACGCGGTAACCCATAACGGTGATGACCTCACCATTGACGGAAACAGCACCCGCCTCGATAAGTTTGTCGGCGTCGCGACGCGAACAAATACCAGCGTTAGAGATATATTTGTTCAATCGTGTTGTACCATCGTATTTAGGTTCAGGGGGTGCCTGGCGGCTTTTGCGGCGATTGATTTTGTTTTGGATGATTTCTTCGCTGCCCTTGAGCCGCTTGCCGTTTTTCTTTTTGAAAAAGCGGCGATGCTGGTTCTCGGAACTGTTTTGGTTGTTGAATTCAATTCCTTCGGCACGTTTCATGCGGGGTCTTTTTCTGCGACCCTCTTCATTGTTGTCAAGATTGTATTTCTCCATAGTTAGATAAAGTAGTTTTAGTTGATGAGTTAATATATATGAGAATTGTAGTATTCAAGAATCCATGATAAAATAAATCATTAACTACCAAAGTGCAGTACATATGGACCTTTGTTTTCGAGCGCCTGGGTGTCGAGCACCTGAGCCACCTCTTTGGCCATAAGCAGCAGGATTTGTAGGTTGTTGTCGCGCAGCCATCGAATGGCGTCGATGTCTTCGCGGCAGGCAAGAGCGAACATCAAGTTGCACCTGTGAGTGGCGTGACCAATCCAAACGCGGGCTTTATCCTCACCGTCGATGGCATTGGAGAGAATGGCGAGCCACTCGTAATGGTACTGGAAAAGCCATTTCATGGCATCGACGTCGCCCCTGATGGCATTGGAGAAAGCCGCCAGCTCGGGGTAGCCGTTGTTCATAAGCCAACGGAAGAAGTCCTTGCGGCCAGCTATGCATTTGATCAATGCCAGGAGAATCTTAGTATCGTATTTTTCCAGTCCCATTACGAATTGAAAACCATTATCTTAGTTTAGCTCCTAATTGAGATTCAAAATTCTTTTGCAGTTTTGCCATTACGGCCTCAATCTGTTTGTCATTGAGAGTTTTGTCGGGGTCTTGGAGGATGAAGCTCACGGCATAGGACTTGCAGCCTTCGGCAATGCCTTTGCCGACATAGACATCGAAGAGCGACACACGTTTGAGGAGTTTCTTTTCGGTAGCGCGAGCCACAGCCTCGATTTGGCTGAAAGTAACCTTGTTGTCGAGTACCAAAGCCAAGTCGCGGCGCACCTCGGGGAATTTAGAGATCTCGCTATAGGTGACATCCTTGGACGGCAGCGACTTCAAGAGAAGATCCCAGTTGATGTCGGCATAGAAGACCTCCTGTTTGCAATCCATTGACTGGAGAACCTTGCGGCTGACACGACCCACTTCGGCGAGAAGTTTCTTGCTGTCGCGGAAAGTGTAGGACAAGCCCTCGTCGAGGAAATGGCGCGAGGTTTCGCTGACCTCAAGGCGACCCATGGGGATGCGCAAGCGATGGAGGATGTTGAGCAGATGAGCCTTGGCGTCGAAGAAATCGACAGCTTTGCGCTGAGCTCTCCAGCTCTCACCCTGTACGGCGCCGGTCATGAAGAAGGTGATGTGCTGCGTTTCGGTGTAGCGTTTAGTCACAGCGACATCGTCGCCGTCGGCAGCGGGGTTTTTCTCATAGCTTCGACCAAACTCGTATAGTTTTTGGTCGAAGATTTTGTGGTTCATGTTGTAGACGATGCATTCCAAACCATTGTAAAGCAAAGTTTGGCGCATGACGTTGAGTTCTTTGGATAGAGGGTTGAGGATGGCAACGCAATGGTCGGCGGGGAAGTCGTCGTTGTTGTCGTAGTAGCTGCTCTTGGTCAGCGAGTTGTTCATAATCTCGTTGAAACCATTGAAAGTCAAGTAGTCGGAGGCAATGTTTTTAAGTTTTTGCGGATTAGGTTTAACGCCGTAGGCGAGGCAGCTGTTGAGGCGCTCGTCGAAGTCGACGTTGTTGTAGCCATAGATGCGCATGATTTCCTCGACCACGTCGCATTCACGATAGACATCGACCTTGCAAGTGGGGATGAGGAGTTTCATGCCCTCGCTGTCCTCGTTGACAATCTCGATGTCGAGTGATTTGAGAGAGGTACGGATTGCGTCGATAGGAATATCGCGGCCAATCAAGTCGAAGACACGACGGAAATTGATATCCACCTCGGCGCGTTCGATAGGTTTGGGATAGATGTCGATGATGTCGCCACAGATGTCGCCGCCGGCGAGTTGAGCCACCAATTTGGCGGCACGGCGCAAAGCCCAGAGAGTGATGTTGGGGTCGCAACCGCGCTCGTAGCGGAACGAGGCGTCGGTTTTCAAGCCGTGGCGTTTGGAAGTTTTGCGGATGCTGACGGGGTTGAAATAGGCGCTTTCGATGAAGATATTTTTAGTATCCATGGTGACGCCCGATTTCTGTCCGCCGAAGACACCGGCGATACACATGCCCTCCTCCTTGTTGCAAATCATCAGATCGCGGCGATCCAAGCGACGTTCCTCGCCGTCGAGGGTTACGAAAGGAGTGTCTTGAGGCAGGCAACGCACATGAACCTCGTTGCCGGCGATCATGTCGGCGTCGAAGGCATGGAGCGGCTGACCGACCTCCATAAGGATAAAGTTGGTGATGTCGACGATGTTGTTGATGGGGCGAAGGCCGACGGTGCGGAGTTTGTCCTTGAGCCAGTCGGGTGATTCCTGAACTTTGACGTTGCGTATGGTTACGCCGCTATAACGAGGGCAAAGTTCGGGTTCTTCGACGACGACCTTGATGGCATCCTTGGCGTCGGCTTTTTCGCCGACAGAGAGATTGTTGTTCAACCTTGAAGTCGTCGCACGACGGACGATGCAGAGTTGTTTCCTTGCCGTTAGCCTTCATCCATGCGTAAAGGTCGCGTGCCACTCCGTAATGTGACAGCGCATCAGCACGGTTGGCGGTAATGTCAACCTCTATGAGCCAGTCGCTCTCCAGGTTGTAGTATTCAGCAGCCGGTGTTCCCACAACCGCTGTCTCCGGCAATACAATGATGCCGTCGTGGCTGTTGCCCAGCTGAAGTTCGTCTTCGGCGCAGAGCATACCCTCGCTGACAGCGCCACGGAGCTTACCCTTTTTGATTTCGTAATATTCCGTGTCGGAGGTCCATATCTTGGTGCCAATCTGGGCGCAAACCACTTTCTGACCTGCGGCAACATTGGGAGCGCCACAAACGATGTGTAGAGGTTCGGGAGCACCCACGTCGACGGTGGTGAGATGCAGATGGTCGGAATCGGGATGAGGTTCACAGGTCAGCACTTTAGCCACGACCACATGTTCCAAACCGCCTTTGATGGTTTCCACTTTTTCGACGCCCTCAATTTCAAGACCAGAGAAAGTGAGCAAGTCATCGAGTTGGTGTGGATCCAACGTTGTGTCAACATAATCTTTAAGCCAGTTATAAGAGATCTTCATTGTTATATTATTGAGTCAAATGTATTGTTTATTGAGTTAGGATAAGATTCAGATTAAAAAAAGATGTCATTGTTGTTCTAATACCTTTACCGTTCTGGCGCGGTAGCAATGCGACGCATTGCTGCGGAAATAGCATTTCAAACCGTCAGGGCCACAGGCGTAGACATGTGAATCGGAGCAAGGAGTGGAAGTCCAGTAATAGGTGTTGTTTCTTAGCACCACCGACATTTTTTTGAGTTCCAAGCCACGGTTGATAAGAGATCTGTTTTTCCTCACTATTTCCATTTCTGCTTTTGAAGGCAGGTGCCATCCGTTGCCGACATGCAAGCTCCACGACAAAGCCGAATCGGCGTCGATGTTGATAGCCTCGTCGAGCGACATAACCATAGAGGGGTTGCCATTGGCGTCGACAGCGACGATGACCGACTTGACGCCGTCGCAATTGTAGATGTCGCCAGGTTCGGCGCCACGACAGGCAGCTGTCAGCAACGAGCCTAAAAGCAGTAAATATAGTATATATCTATTATTGTTCTTCATAATTCACATTGACAGAGGTAGAATCGGCATTATCAAAGAGATAGGTAGAATCAGCGCCCAACATTGGCAAGTCAGAAGAGAGAGAGTCCTGTTCCACGGCGGAATAGAGAGAATAGAAGTTGGTAGGCAGATCCATAATAGAATAGTGAGAGTTATTCCGGTACTCCTTAGTTTGGCTGAAGAGCGTCATCATGTGAGCTTTGTCGGGGACGGTATCGAAATTGATTTTTTTGTAGCGGTAAAAGAATTCGGCTATCTCAGGGCTTTCCATAATCTCGCGGCTGACGCAGATAGTTTCGCCCTCGTCGAGATAAGGGAGAATTATCTTCATATCGCCTATAAGCACATGGTTAGAGTTGACCTTGTGTATGCTAGAGATGTTGAGCACAAGAGCCGAGCCAAAAATGATTATGGCCAAACCTCCGAGTACATACTCCGCGACCTTGTTCATATTCTCCAACCAATCCTCTATCAAGTTGTATATCAAGCACGACATGGCGATGGCGAAGAAAGGAAGCGTAGGCACGATGTAGAACTCCTGCTGCTTGAGACCTATCATGATAGGGACGATGCCCGACAAACCCAAGATGAAGAAAAACCATCCCGTCTTATTTCTATTCATCTGGTCGGCAGTAAGTTTGTTGCCGAAACGCCAGAAAAACAGGTGGTGGTAGAAAGGTCTTGACTTGAGACGCAAAATACAAATCGTCAGCATCACCAATATAGGTATAACGCCCTGCGACAAAAGGACATACAAGATATAGAAACGTGACTCGACAGTTTTTACGTGAAGCACGCCGCCAATCATTTGGTGGTGGAGATAGTTGTAGAGGTGCGAGTAGGTGTCGGGAGAGACAAAGATGACGACAAAAAGAGTTGTCATCCAAACTATTAGAATAAGCGAAGTTGTTACGATAGGCACCACTACCCTTTCGCGGCGAACCATCAACCAATACAGGAAAGGAAGTATGACCGGGAAAAGGCCCGAGAAACCCTTGACGAGGAAAGCCAACTCCATCATCAGCGCCGAAAGGAAAACCCATGCCATACGGCTCATCTGATAGCGACCTGTGCGTTTGTCGACAGCTTTGCGAGCGCGAAGGATGTGCAAAGCCTTGTAGCCCTTGATCATAAACGCCACCGAGAGCAGAATGAACATAGTCATAGTGCTCTCCAAGAGGTTGTTGGTGGCCGACCACGATACAATGGGTATAGTGATCCAGCACAGTAGCGGCAACCAGCCGGTACGTCGATGATGACCTATCAAAGACCATATCCAGATGATGAGAGCGGCGAGGATGAAGTAAGTCATAACCGAGTAAACCTTCTCGGCCATGAACGAGTTGTCGCCAAAGACAGCATACCATTTGCTTTCCAGCCAATAACCCAAGGGGAGGGAGTTTTGCCTGTCGGGGTTGCCGGGAGATGATAGCGACGGCATCCAAAAATCCTCAAAGCCCTCGGCCATGCGTTGCGACACGATGGCATTGTCCATGCCGGCGCGCGACACACCCTCAGACAAGAAGCTGCCCGAAATCAGGAGCATGAAAACTCCGATAACGATAAGGTATAAACTTGTTTGTCGATGCATGAGGTTGGAGGTTTTGATAGGTTTTGAGGTTTTATGTGTTTAAAAGAGTGGCGTGATAAAAGAATAGCTTAAATGGTCAAAAAAGCAATGTTATCCGTTGATTTTTGCCCAGCTGTCCTTGAGAGTGCAAGAGCGGTTGAAGACAAGGTGGCCGTCATTGCAGTCGGGGTCGGTGCAGAAATAGCCGAGGCGCTCGAATTGGAATCTGTGGGGAGCTGCCACACCGTTCTCCGTCACGTTGCTCTTAACGTCGTCGGCAAGGCAGGGTTCCACCTTGCAACCATGGAGGACCTGCAACGAGTTGGGGTTGAGGTTGTCGAGGAAAGTTTTTCCTTCCGGAGCCTCGTCGGGAGCCTCGGTGGCAAAGAGGCGGTCGAACATACGCACCTCAGCGTCGACAGCATGACGAGCCGAAACCCAATGGATAGTACCTTTGACCTTGCGTCCGTCGGGGGCGTCGCCGCCGCGAGTGGCGGGGTCGTAGGTGCAATGGATGCAGGTGATATTGCCGTCGGCGTCTTTCTCGACACTTTGGCATGTTACGAAATAGGCGTAGCGGAGGCGCACCTCGTTGCCGGGCGAGAGACGGAAATATTTTTTGGGAGGATTCTCCATGAAGTCGTCACGCTCGATGTAAAGCTCGCGGCAGAAAGGAACCTGGCGAGTGCCGTCGTTCTCGTTTTCGGGATTGTTGATAGCGGTGAGCATTTCCTCCTGATTGTCGGGATAGTTGTCGATGACAAGTTTGACAGGATTGAGCACAGCCATACGGCGTTGAGCCACCTTGTTGAGGTGTTCGCGCAGAGAGAATTCGAGCAACGAATAGCTGATGATATTGTCGCGTTTAGCCACGCCGATACGGTCGCAGAAAGCCCTAATACTCTCAGGGGTGTAGCCACGGCGGCGGAAGCCACAGATGGTAGGCATGCGCGGATCGTCCCAGCCGCTGACATAGTTTTCTTTGACGAGCTGCAGGAGTTTGCGTTTAGACATGACGGTATAGTCGATGTTGAGGCGGGCAAACTCGTACTGATGGCTAGGATAGATTTCCAGTTGCTTGATGAACCAGTCGTAGAGAGGACGGTGGATGTCGAATTCAAGGGTGCAGATAGAGTGAGTGATATTCTCGATAGAGTCGCTCTGGCCATGAGCGTAGTCATACATAGGATAGATGCACCATTTGTCGCCTGTGCGATGATGATGAGCGTGAAGTATGCGATACATGATAGGGTCGCGGAACATCATGTTGGGGTGAGCCATATCGATCTTGGCGCGAAGCACCTTGCTGCCGTCCTCAAACTCGCCGGCGCGCATGCGGCGGAAGAGGTCGAGGTTTTCCTCTACCGAGCGGTCGCGGTAAGGGCTGTTCTTTCCGGGTGAGGTCACGGTGCCACGATTTTGGCGTATTTCGTCCAAAGTCTGGTCGTCGACATAAGCCAAACCCTTCATAATAAGTTTTTCGGCCCACTCGTAGAGTTGTTCGAAATAGTCGGAGGCATAATGAACCCCTGCCCATTCGAAGCCGAGCCAACGGATGTCGTTTTGAATAGAGTCGACATATTCGGTATCCTCTTTGACGGGATTGGTGTCGTCGAAGCGAAGGTTAGTTTTGCCGCCATATTTTTTTGCCAAACCGAAATTGAGGCATATCGACTTGGCGTGGCCGATGTGGAGATAGCCGTTAGGTTCAGGCGGGAAACGAGTCAGAATAGACTTGTAAGTACCATCGTTTAGACCTTGTTCAATGATTTCTTCAAGGAAATTAAGTTGTTTTTCGCTGTTTTCTTCCATTATATTAATAAACGCTAAAGACAGACGCTTTGGACAAGCATCCTGATTTATAAAAAGTTATTTTATAGACACACTATAATACAATTTTACAAAAATACATTTTTTTTATGTATTATTATAAATAAAGGGCGTTTTTTTTTAAACCGAGCACATTTTTATGGACAAAAGATATGAGATTTTGGATTTTTATGTAAATTTGCATTTTGATTACGAACAACAATTAAAACAATAAAACCATGAAGAAAAGGATTATAAGCGCAGTTCTTATAGCTGTTGTCACTCTTGCTGTCTCCTCATGCAGCATTATCAATTCGATATTGCAACAAGCTGACGAACTTGCCAATCTCGCTAATTGCGAGTACAGTTTAAAAAACGTCTCCAACCTCACCATTGCCGGTGTCAACGTTAAGAATGTCACCAATGGCAACATTTCCGCCACCGATGTGCTCAAGCTCTCATCGGCATTGATCAGCAAGCAGGTTCCTCTTGCTATGGATGTCAATATTGACATAAAGAATCCCACAGAGAAAAATGCCGCCCTCACAGCCATGGATTGGATTCTTGACATTGACGGCAGCCAATTTGCCAACGGCAACAGCGCCAAGAACTACACCATCACCCAAAAAGCAACGACCACAGTACCACTTGGTGTCAACACCGACCTTTACAGCATGTTCAGCAAAGACGGTATCAACTCGTTGAAGAATTTTGTTGGCAGTTTCAAGAGCGATGGCACCTCGTCGAAAGTAGGTCTTCGTATCAAACCCTCATTGAATGTCGCCGGCATGCAAGTACCCATGCCCAACTACATCAAGGTGGAGAAGAAGACCGGTAGCAACAACAATACCAACACCAATACCAATACCAACAGTGGCTCCACTTTCAATCCCAAGGGTAACTTTTAATTGAAAAGAGATACAGTTGACCACAGAGCCAATAGGTGATTAGGTCGACACTTCGTTATCGGTCACAAATCCTGACGACCGATAAGTAAAAAGAAAGTCCGGAAGACAACAGTTTTCCGGACTTTCTTTTGTGATATGGTGACGATTGTCAGAATCCCATGCCGAACATCTGCCAATAGCGGCTTTCGAGGTTGCGCCAAGTATAGGCGGTGTTGTCGTAAACCCTGTAAGTGTAATCGTTGAGCATAGAGGAAACCTTCAGCGAGGGATCGTAGTCTTCGTTTTCTTTGTCAAGTTCCGCCTTGACGCTTCTCTCCAATTCAGAGAGGCCCTCCATAGCTTTGCGCTCACAATCGAGCACATTCTTCATGTGGACATCCTTAGTGCGTTGCCAAGCCACAGTAGCCAGTTTGTTAGCTTTGCGATACTGCCACAAGATAGTGTTCTCGTCATATTTTTTCTGGCCACAGACATCGAAAGCCTTAGGCAATCTGCTGTTGCCACAGAAGATAGGAATGCGCGGGCTTTGGCCAGGGTTGTCGACAGCCACCCAGCAGATGCCGCCGACCTGATCGGGCAGCCAAGAGCGCAGCTGAGCCACAAAGCTATAAGAGCACCAAGCCACGCTTACGGTGCGGCGGAAGTTGACGGTGCCCTCGCTCAGCAAGTTGAGAGTGCTTTGCATGTTGCCACCCATCCAGGGGTTGGCCAAAGGACTAATGACAGTATCATGGGTTACGCTGCCATCCTTTTGACGTTTGGTGACAACCGATTTCACGTTGCGGCACATATCCATATCGGTTCCCTCGTAGGTAGAGCGCAGCAGTTCCATAACATCAGATACATCAACCGATTGGTCAGGTTTGACCGAGAACGGGAGTTCGTCCATATCGAGCGAGAGGCCAAGCGAAGGAGCCAAAGCGTTGAGGATAAAGAATTCGCGTTCTCTGAAGTTTTTGCCATTGGCATAAGAAGCGTTGAAAGCTTTCCAGAAGACGAACTCACCTTTGCCATCCCAGAGTTTGTATTTGCGAGCCACGCTCTCGATGTTGTCCGAGCACATGAAGAAATCCGGGTTGTCGCGTTGCAGACGGCCAATACGAGGAATGTTGGCGCTTACGGCGACATGATAGTCAGGGACACGCTGAGCCGCCCAAACGCCGCCTATTTTGTCGGGGCCTTCGCCCAAGATTTCCATCTGCCACACCTCCTCGCGGTCGGCGATGGTAATGCATTCACCGCCGTCGCCATAGCCATACTGCTTAACAAGCTTGCCAATCAATTTGATGGCGTCGCGTGCGTTATCGCAACGCATAAGAGCCACACGCTCAAGTTCCTCGATCAAAAACATACCCTTCTTGTTTTGCAAAATATCGGGACCTCCGAAGGTTGTTTCGCCTATGGCGAGTTGCTTCTCATTCATGCAAGGATAGGCAGAGTTGAGGTAAGCGTAGGTATGAGCCACCTGGGGAATAGTGCCGGCGACGGTGACACCCGTAGTGTCATCGCGATAAGCGGTATGCATGGTACCTTTACGAACAGTATGGACAGCGCCAGGCTTATAGTCGCGAGCCGGCTCCATAGTCATCCAAGTGCGGTAGCGGCCGTCACAAGTGTGAGAAGTGATGACCGAGCCATCGGCGGAGGCTTTTTTACCCACCATGATAGAGGTGCACGACTGGCCATTGACAATCTGCGAGTTGTAATTGTCATAGTTCTGAGCACCGACAACAGCAACAGAGAGCCAAGCTGAAACAAGAAATATGAATTTTTTCATATAAGAGTATTAAGGGTTAAACGATGAAAAGGTTTACGATTAAATATTTGAGGGTTTAGAGGTATTTAAGAGTATTGATTTGACAATAAGGCAATTTAATCAATCTTGATATTATCCAAGATATTATGGAAACAATTAGCGCCGAGGTCAATGATGTCGTCAGGGAAATCGTAGTAAGGGTTGTGAAGCTCAGGTTGGTTTTCGCCACTACCCAAGCCGAAGAAAGCGCCGGGGAAAACCTTGAGATACTCAGCAAAATCCTCCGACCAGCGGAAACATTTGTCCATCATTACGACATTGTTAGTAGTAGAAAAAATAGAGTTGAGCTGTTCCACGATAGCGGGAGAGTTTTCGGTTGCCCTGAAAGGTTCTTTGACCTGTTTTTCAAGTTCCAAGCCAGCATTGCGAGCTTCCTCCAAAGCTATGCCGTCGGCAGCCGACATCAACTCAGTCATTTTGTCGTTGGAATCCGTGCGCAGGGTGAACATAACCTCGCCCATGCCGGGAGAAGTGCCGTAGGCCTCAGTACCTATGCGGCAACAGATAAGAGTAGACAAGCGGAGCGAAGAGCCAGAATAGTTGTTGAGTTTGTGCATTCGCTCGATAATTCTAGCGATAGCCAAGCCAGGATTCAAGCCCTTTTCGGGAGTAGAGGCGTGAGTTTGGCGGCCGAGGAGCCTATACAACACTCCACACGAAGCCGCGGCAAAGGTGCCTTTGTTCAGCAATACAGAACCCTTAGTGTAGCCGGGAATGTTGTGAAGGCCAAAGATGGCGTCGACGCCATAACGTTGCAAGAGGCCGCTCTGTACAATCTTTTTGGCTCCCTTGCCTGTCTCCTCTTCTGGTTGAAAAATGAGAACGACATTATGTTTCAGTTGTTCCCGAGCTATCATGCTGGCAAAACGGAGCAAAATAGCAGTATGGCCATCGTGTCCGCAACAATGACCAGAAGGCAAAGCGTCGATATCGGCTCGGAATGCCAAAGTCTTAGCATTGGTGGTGGAAGACTTCCAAAAAGCCACACAGCCATAGCCGCCCACACGCTGATGGAGCTCGGTGGGAGCCAGCTTGGCGAGTTCGAATGATACTAA
This sequence comes from uncultured Bacteroidales bacterium, assembly GCA_900316965.1. Taxonomy (GTDB): domain Bacteria; phylum Bacteroidota; class Bacteroidia; order Bacteroidales; family P3; genus Colimorpha. The sequence goes on along the minus strand of ONEY01000025.1, from coordinate 12,077 downwards.
ATCATGAGCGAACTCTTCGTGAGCCGACACACCCGGATTGTTATGCAGTTTATGTCGTATTTCACAAATATCCATAATTCAGAAACAATCAATTACATTATTATACAAACACCAATCAAAGCAACTTACGTACGCAAGCTTTGAAATGGTCGCCGCGATATTCGAAATTCTTGTAATGGTCGTAACTAGAAGCCGCAGGCGAGAGGAGGCAAATTTTGCCCGCCGGAGTCACCTTGGCCGCGAATGCGACAGCGTTCTCCATACTGTAGTCGGTGCCAAAATCCTTGACGTTGTTGCGATTAACCGAAGAGCCGAAACACTCAATGGCGTCAAGAATAGCTTTGCCAGCAGAGCCAAAGAGGACGATGTTGTGCACCTTGCGGCCGTTGGCGTTAGTTTCAAGATACTCAGCCAAAGGAGTGTAGTCGATGCCCCGGTCAAAACCGCCAAGGATAAGAGTAGAGACATCCTTGAGAGCCTCGACAGCGGCGATAGTAGCTTGAGGGATAGTAGAGATAGAGTCGTCGTAGTAGGTAACGCCCCGGACAGTATCGACCCTCTCGAGGCGGTGTGAGAGAGGTTTGAACGACATCAAGGAAGAGACAAAAGCATCCTTGTCGACGCCAAAACAATTAGCCACAAGCCAAGCAACGTAGATATTGCAAAGGTTGTGTTCGCCAGCCAGAGGCAGCTCGTTGCGGGACAAGAAAGAAGCGGCATAGGCATCCGCTTTGCCATAGCCAACAATATCACACGCCATAAGTTGGCGAGAAGAATACATTCTCTTGTCGAGGTCATCGTTGTCACGACAGAAGAAGCATTTGTCCCCCTTGTTCTGTTTGAGAGCGAGTTGCATTTTAGCTTCGCAATAGCCGTCATAGTTGCGGTAGTGATCCAAATGTTCCTCAAAAAGGTTCAGAATGACGCCAATATGCGCCGACTTGTGAATTATTTCCAGTTGGTGGCAAGAGAGTTCAGCGACAACGATAGATTTCTCATCGAGTTGATTGACAATGTCGAGCAGCGGTATGCCGATGTTGCCGGCGAGGATAACATGGTTGTCGAGATTGTCCGACAATGATTTGAATATCAAACTAGTCGTAGTACTCTTACCTTTAGTGCCGGTGACCCCCACCGTCAAGTCGCCATAAACCTGAAGGAAAAGGTCGGATTGCGAAGAGATAGAGTTCCTGTCGCACAATCCGTCGATGAGCGAGAGAGGTATGCCCGGCGACTTCAAAACCAAGTCGTATTTTTTCCTTTTAAGAGCAGAGACAATCTCGTCGTCGTTGCGAGCGATGTCGAAATAGCGACCCGGGAAAAGCCTGTTGAGCAGAGCGTGGGTGCTTTTGCCCTCCCTGCCGTAGCCAGCTATAAGAATGGTGCGGTTGTCGAGGAGCTCAGCCAGTTGTTGGCATCTGAAAAAATCGGGAGCCTCTCCCCTTTTGCCACACACAACGTCGATGGTATGCGACAACAAAGAAGCGTCGTCGGGAGGAAGGTTGTTGTCAGAGCAGAAAGAATCAAGAGGCGTTACGGCAGGAGTTGGAATATAATTCTTAAGGAGCGCGGGGCGATCAGAGGCATACCATTTGTCGATAGCCATAGAGAGCGCGCTGTTAACCTCGTCGACGGTGCCGACGCATTCGAAAGGTTTAGTCTCCTTATGTCCCGTAAGTTGCTCAAATTCGAGTAGTAGCGACGAATCGTCGAGCATATTCTTGCCAAAGATCCGCTCAAGGCGTTTCGGTTCGATGAAGGGAGACAAAATGATAAAGGCGAAGAGGCATTTGGCGCAATGGCCGCACCAAATATCCTGCTTGCTGCCAACGTTGCAGCTTTTGAAGACGTCGAAATATTTTTCGTTGCGAGCAAAAAGCATTGCAATCTGCAATTCGCTCAAAGGGCGCAAGAAACTGTAGTAATCGAACTGGCGAGAGATATAGGAAGCCACATAGCCGCGGAAATCGTTTTCAAACTCAATACTTTTAGAGTATTGGTGGTTGACCGAAGAGCCAACTACGGTGCTTTCGTTAGCGCTATTCTCGTTGGAGAGAGCAATGCGACGGCGCGAAAGAGTCAAAGCCGAAGCCAAGAGAGTGTAGAAAGCCAGCATAGCGCTGAAGGGTGTGTGGCCGTTGAGAGCGCCCTGACTATTTTCGCGCAACATTTGCTGATCCAATTTGCGTTCGATGACAATCACGTCGTCGAGAGTGAAGCCCGCCTTAGCCACACATTCCGTCGTAGCGCCGCGAGGGTTCATGATGAGCGGCAGCGGGTGGCCGGCGGCAGTCAAGAGCTCGAGGGTCACCACCGAGTCTTTGCCGCCTCCTATAGGTACTATGTGAGTACTATCAGAGGAGCATGAAGAGGCGATGTCGGAGCCATCGAAGAGGTTGTCGCTAATAGGCGGCACAACACAAGAGGCATGAGATTCGATCGACATAAAATCGTCGATAGTGGCGCTTATACCATTGGTATAGAAAAACTCGCCCAAGCCATTGAAGTAAAGCTTCTTCCAGAAGGCAATCTGATCCTCATTCAAGTTGAAAGGACGAATTGCCACCGTTGGAGGGCAATAAGTCTTCCAATAGCTGATAAGCTCGATCATGCCGATGTGGAAAACCAGCGAGTCGAGCGTTTGTTTAGAGAGCGCGTCAGGGTGAAGGAAACTTCGCGACGGTATGAAAGCCGAGGGGTTGAAGGCGATGTCGTGAGAGTTGTCGGCGCTTTCCACATTGAAACAAAAACCGATGTGCAGCCCTTCAGGCTGCACATCGTAATGATAGCTATGGTACACGAAGCGAACAAAGCGCTCTCTGTACTTGCAGTAGTCTTGTTGTCGCGACATTTGTTAATCGAGTTTGAACGAGGCTTTACCTATCTCATAGCCGTTGGCGTAAAGAGTGGCCCAATAGAGACCTGGCTGGAGTTCGACGCTGTTGCCCTTTCTCCAAATCATAACCAGGTTGCGGCCATAGCCGGTAAACTCAATATCTTGTTTCATGGTATACTGCATAGGTACGCCGCCCATATCGAAGGAGAAGTCCTCGGGGCTTCCGTTGCAGACGACCCTGTTGTTGGCAGTAGTGATACGGCAGTAGATAGAGATAGAACCCGGGTCGATGACATTGTTGTCGAGGAGTTTGCAATCGAGGCGGATAACTTTGACCTGGCCGGCCTTAGAGGCTGGTTTGACGACGTTGCCCACCTTGACATCCTTGCCAGGGGTAACCTTGATGTCGCTGGTGACCAAGACAGAAGCCAGCTTAACCTTTTGTTGGAGGCGTTCGTTTTCGGCAAAGAGGTTGGCCGAGGAAGCCACCTTGTCTTTCAGCTCGTTGTTTTCTGCCTTGAGTTGTTCGTTTTCAGCTCTGAGAGCCTCCAGTTCGGCGCGGTAGCTTTCACAAAGTGCCTGCAGTTCCTCGAGTTTCTGATTGACCTTGCCAGAGGGTTTTTCGCCACCAGATTTCTTGCTTTCCTTAAGCTCCTTGTTTTTCTGATCGAGGTCATTCTGCAATTGAGCGATTTGAGCCTTTTGCGACTCAACCTGAGCGCGGAGGTCGGCGATAGTTTTGTCAGCTTCGGCATTACTATTATTATTGTTGCCGCCACTTTGGATGGTCTTGACAAGGTTGTCATTTTCGGTAGAGAGCTGTTCGACGCGGGATTGCAGCAAGAGAACCTGCTGTCTCAAGTCGGTGACAGAAGCTTGTAGTGAAGTTCTGTCGTCCTCGCATTTCTGAGCCATCTCAAGAGTGCTTTTAGCCAATTGGTCGTATTTGTTGCGGCAAGCCGCCTCCTTTTGAACCATCTCAGCGAGCTCAGAACGGAGTTGCTGCTCTGTTTTGCTACCTTCGCCCTGAGCCGACTGCAAGCTCTTCACCTGAGCCTTCTGAGCCTCGAGCTCGCTCTGGCATTTTTTCAGTTCGTTGTTGGCGGCTGCCAGTTCCTTCTGAGCGTCGCTAGCGTCGTTTTGGTAGGTAGAGTTAAGCTTACGGCACTCGTTAAGTTGGATGGTGGCGAGACGAAGTTCCTCTCTAATCTTAGCTATTTCGGCATCGTTAGCCTTGCTTTGGTCGCCATTGCTAGCGCTAAGAGCGGCCAGTTCCGACTTGAGGCTTTTAATAGTATTTCTGAGGTCGGCGATTTCGCTTCTGTATCTTGCGGCCTCGCTCCTCATCTCCTTCGACTGAGCCTCGCAATCCTTGCGCAGACGCTCGCAGTTGGCGAGAGCCTCAGAGCTGGAGCCAGCCTTGGAAGCCTCACGCTCTAGTTGGTCGATTTGAGCCTTAAGCTCTTTGATCTGCTTTGCGTCCTTGGCCATCTGAGCGCGGAGGTCCTCAACCTGCTTGATATATTTTTGGTTGTCGGCATTGTTAGAGCCGCCAGCGTTAGCTTTGCGAAGATCATCGATTTGTTTCTCCTGCTCGGCGACCTTGGTACGCAACTGTTTGATAGATTTTTCCTTTTCTCTGATTTCCTGTTGCTGTCTCTCAAGCTTAGAGTTGTCGACCTGAGAGGAAGAGGGTGCTGAGCCCTTCTTGTTCAGTTGGTTTATAAGGCGCTGTATTTCGTCAGCTTGAGCGTTGATAGCGCTGTCGCGGTCAGCCATTTGCTTGTCAAAATCGCCAGTTTTGCTTTTCAAATCCTGATAGACATACATGGTCGAATCCAACTTGCGCTGCAAAACAGCCACCTCGTCGTTATTAGAGTCATTTCCACCACAAGATTGCAGCATCAGAAACACTCCAACAGCTGGGATACATAGTGTTTTAAGTGATTTTAAGATATTAATATCCATGTGCTTAACTATTAAATTTCTTAATTCGAAAAAGTATTTTTATCTTTGCAAATCAATTTGCAAAAATACGATTTTATTTTAATATATTTTGGCATGAATATAAAATTAGTTAAAGCTTTCCTTATAACATCAAGATACAAAGCACCTTGTATGTTAATTTCGCTGTTGATAATTTTTTATTCAGCCACAACGCCAGCATTTGCCAACCAGAGCCAAGAAGGCGACACCATTAGCAAGACAAAGAGAGTGACGTGCCTAGTTTTTGGCGGTGGATTGCAATATGGGTTATACCGAGACAAAGGTGTGGCGCCGTTCAGTTTCAAGGGGATATCCTATGTTCCGACGATAGGGTTGGCGATAGGCGACAGAGATCACACACGTCTCGCCATAAGCGCCACAACCGGCATAGGCATATACGAGGATGAGCTGCCGCCGCTGCTGAACTTCAACACCTACGACATATACAACACAATATCAATAAAATACCTATTTCCCTTGACGACAATCGGCGGCGATGTGTGGATAGGCGTCGGGATAACCAATTTTTTGGATGTTGCTGTCAATCCCAGCTATGAGAATGCCGCGGCCGGAATAAGCGAGTTTGTAGGTCCCAAAATAAATGTTCGCCACTATCACAAGCCCATAGCAACCAGAAACAAAGTCATAACATTTCGCGAAGAGCTGAGCCTCATGCCCATAGCCGCCATGATGAGGCCAGGATACGCATACATAGACAACTACACCTCGCGCCAGCCGGTTATGGCCGCATTGTTTGATGATTATGAATGGAGTATGAAAGTATTTGGCGGCATAGGCACAGAGATTGGTTTTGACATAAAGACCGAAGCCGGCAACAAGATAGGCATAAGCTACCGGTGGAGCTATTACTCCAGCGGCGAGAGCGGGCAATGGCGATTCGACCACTCCGCTCATCTGATAAACGTAGATTTTTACTTCAAGCTGAATTAGAGTCAAGAATGCTATTAGTGTCAGAAATTAAGATTATAGAATAAGACCATGAAACTCAAAATAGAAACAATACTGCTAATGATGACGCTATGCCTGGTGAGCGGATGCGAGCGGATGTTTATGGGCGAGCGGATGGACACCAACCCCGTTGTGACATTCGACTACCTGTGGCAACAAGTAGACGAGCGGTATTCGTTGTTTGATGTCAAAGAAGTCGACTGGGGTGCGATGTACGACTCATTGAGGCCAAGAGTGTACAACGACATGAGCGACGAAGAGCTCTTCAGCGTATGCCGAGATCTGCTCAACAGCCTCAACGACGGTCACGTAGACCTTTGGAGCAGCACCGACGTCGCCAGCAGCGAAGCCATTTTTCTGCAACGCTACGCCCAAAACAATATCGACATCAACACCGTGGCGCTCACCTATCTAGGCCCCCATCGCCACACCACAGGTGGGTTGACATACAACAGCATAGACAGCGGACGAGTGTTGTACATCTACTATGGCTCGTTCAGCAAAAAGGCCAGTGCCAACCAAATGGAATATGCCATAAGCCTATATCCCGACATAGACGGCATCGTCTTCGACATACGCCAGAATGGCGGCGGAGAGATACAGAACGAATGGAACCTGATGTCCCTATTGCCCGACAAGAAGCAGCTGCTGTACACAACACAGCTAAAAAGCGGCAAGGGCCACAATGACTTTGGAACTCCGACGGCGGTATACGCGCCCAGCAACAAAGGCCATAAGCCTTTCACCAAACCTTTCGTGCTACTTACCGACCGCGGATGTTACAGCGCCGCCAGCAGCTTTGCCCTTTCGTTAAAAAGCTATGACAATGTCACCGTTATGGGCGACACCACAGCCGGAGGGCTCGGCATACCCGCTGGTGGGGCGCTACCCAACGGATGGTATTATCGCATTGGCGTAAGCCGCATAATAGCTCCCGACGGCATAAACTACGAGAATGGTGTGCCGCCCGACCAGGTAGTCATGCTTGACCCCGCCGCGACAGCATTGCGGCGCGACAACATAATTGACTCCGCCTGTGCCCTCATACAGCGACAAAAGCAGAAATGACGCTAACAGAAAAAAAACAACTTTTTCAAATCCCTAATAAAACAAAACTCATGCTGACCGACTTTCTTATCCGCGCAAGCTACCCCAACTATTTCATGGTGAAAAAATATGCCGATATGGGGCGCGAGATTTTCAATCGCAACGTAGAAGACAAAGACAATGTGCTGAAAGGCAACAAGCCCGGCACCGTAATATATACCCTCGACAACGCACCCCAGAAGCACGAGTTTCCCCCGCGCTGGTACGATATGTACTACCTTATGCGCCAGCGTGGCGAGGCTCAGAGACACTACCTTGAGATGCTGCTCACCGAGCGTTTTGGCGAGGGGATGTGCGAAGAGAAGAAGTGTGCCGATTACCAACCCCAAACCATACCCGAGCTCGAGGCGATTCGCAACGCATTCCGCAAAGAATGCCAAGAGTATGTCTCGTCCAACCCCCTCATCTCGTCGGAAGATGTCATCACCACCCTCGACGAAGGCTCATTTACCGACGAGCAGATAAGCTACAAAGGACGCATGCTGATTGAGCTCACCCACGACTGCTATCCCGTGCCCGACTTCTGTATTCTCAGCGCCAATGCTTTTCTGCACCCCGAACGACTCGAGGAGCTCCTAGAGCAAGCCATCCACAACCTCGAGATCATGACAAGCTACAAGCTAGGCAGCAACCAGAACCCGTTGGTTTTCGCCATACGCTGCGCCATGCCACAATACATACCCGGCTTGATGCCCACCCTGCTCAACATAGGAGTGACCCGCGAAGCCTACCAAGGACTTGGCTGCCGACGAGTAGGAACTGCAAACCGAGTGTATCTCAGCACGCTGCACACTATCTGCGAGATGCTGAGCATAGAAAACAAATACGAGCGAAACGACATTGAGCTCAGCAACGACGAGCAGCTGGCGCGGATAGAGATGATGGAGAAAGCCATCCTGGCGACCGGCAGCGACGGAGTGCGCCTGCTCAACGACGCCCACTACCAAGCCCTCCGGCTGGTAGAGTATGTGCGCGATTTCTATATCAACAACCAAGACCTCATCCTCACCTTCATGCAAGGCAAACGCGCCTATCCGTCGTTCATCCTCCAGCGCATGGTGTGGACGATAGGCAACGAAGAGTCGTACCCTGGAGTGCTTTACAGCCATCACAGCCGTACGGGAGTAGGCAAACAAGTGGAGAGCTACCGCAACATTTTTGGCGAGGAGATTATGACCGGCGACGTCACCTCGATAGACATCGCCTACAAAGACCGCAGCGAGATTAAGCACGACTACCCCGCCGTGTTCCACTTCGACCCCCTACTCGACTCGCTAGAGATGAAACACAAGTCGCCAGTAACCATCGAGTTTGCCGTTGAGACGCGACCACGCAAGATCAGCCTCTTTGCCGTATTGCAGCTCAACAAATCTGAGATGACCGGCAGGGCGGCGCTAGTGTCCTCCATCGACCTGTTGAACAGAGGGATGATAGAAGAGCACGACGTCACCACCCTAATCAAGCCCTACCACCTGCGCCAGATAGTGAGCAACTCCATTGACGACCGCTCGATGGCGCAGCTCGATTTCTTTGGCAAAGGGCTCAGCGTGTTACCCAGATCGGCAATTACCGCTACACTCTGTTTCTCCGCCCAACGCGCCCAAGAGCTCAAAAAGAACGGCACAGCTGTATGCCTATGCCAGTATCGTTTTGTGCCCGAGGACACCATCACCCTTGGCGAGCTCGACGCAATTCTGAGTATGACACCTGCTGCGATACACGTGGTTACCGCCTGCCGCGGCTATGGTATACCTGCCTTTATGGACCTGCAGAGCTACGGGATAAAGATGGTGGGTAACAGCCTTGTCAACGCCGACGGCATGGTTATCAACGAGATGGACAAAATAACGATATCTAGCAAGCACCAAATAATATATAAAGGTGTTGCCGCCTTCAAGCCCGCGCGCTTCACCAAATACCTCAATGGAGAACCGGTAAAGCTAGAGGAAAACGAGATCGAGTTCTTCAAAGAGATGAAAGAAGCCTACCAGCGTTACCAGAAGATAGTAACCTCAAACAAAGCCTCGCTGATATCCGATGTCAACAAGCTGGCACGACTGATACGCTGCGACTTGCAAGACAAGCCCGAAACGGCGCGAGGTATTGTAAATAATTGGTATAGTGATAATGCTGACCTCTATGTAAAACAAGTGCTTGAAAGCAAAATGGGCGACCACCAAGACCAGTCGCGCGTCTTCAACCTGCTCAGCAACGACAGGAAGGTAGACTTCTTCCAGCGAGTGTCGGAGGCCTGTCTGACAGAAGGTTTGAATGGCTTGAAGGCAGGAGCTTTCATGTTGGGGCGCTTTGTGGCGCGACCCTTGCCGACATCTATATGGAACGCCCTTAGCGACCGCATTGTTGCCTTCCTGCTGAACGAATATGTGCTTTATGAAAAATATCTCCACGTGCTAGAGGAAGTGGGTGAAATACGCTTGGCTAGAGCTCATTCAAAGATTGAAACCGAGGGCATAGACAATATGATAATCAACAACTTTGACCTATACAATTTTATCACCCTCCTCGACTCAGTACACGATTGGAGCGACGTAACACGACAGCTGGAGAGCATAGATCACCAAGACAACACCCACCTGCTGGTCGAGAAGCTCAGCCACCCGATAGACGAAATTTTCGACACCACCAAGCCTTGGGTTGTATACGAGATAGAAGAGAGAAGGAAGACAAAATAGCAACAGCGAGCGACAATACCCAAAACACAGATTGTGACAACGATACACATAATAGGGATATTGCTGACCGTCGGCGTATTGGTAGCCGTGAGCGTGCTGTCGGGGCGCAAAGTGAAAGACGCCGCCAGCTTCACCACCGGTGGCAAGTCGGGCAGCTGGATGGTATGCGGCGCAATATTGGGAACCCTCGTCGGGGGTCAGTCGACGATAGGCACCGCCCAGTTGGCATTCAGCTATGGTCTTTCAGCATGGTGGTTCACCATTGGCGCAGCTCTGGGAGCGTTGGTGTTAGGATTGATCTACGCCGGCCCCTTGCGGAGAAGCGGATGCAGCACGCTGATGGAAGTGGTGAGGCAACAATATGGGCGACGAGCTGAGACGGTAGGATCGATATTATTTCTGATAGGCATATTCATAAGCATAACCTCCCAGTTGCTCTCCTCGTCGGCGATGATAACAAGCCTGTTCAGAACGCCCGTGGCGTTGTCGCTGGCGATAGGAGCGCTATTGATAGCCACTCTAGTGTATGTGGGCGGAATAAAAAGCGCGGGAGCAGGAGGAATCGTCAAGCTAGTGCTCCTCTACGTCAGCTCGATAGTCGCCGGCGTTGTGGTATGGAAGATCGGGGGCGGACTTGTGGGCATCAACCGGGAGATAGAAGAGATCTATAGCACGCCGCTCTTGGCCACCATGAACGACATTGCCAGCGCCGAGGAGGTGCACAACCGATATGACAACATCATTGCCCGAGGGGCGTTGAAAGACCTAGGTGGATGCCTGTCGCTAACGCTGGGTGTGGTGTGCACGCAGACCTATGCCCAAGCCATCTGGTCGGCGGCGACGACCCGCAAAGCCCAACAAGGATCCTTGATTTGCGCCGCGCTAATTCCGCTTATAGGAGCAGCGTGCACTCTAGTGGGGATGTATATGCGAGGACATTATGTCACCGCCGCCGAAGCCGGAGCGCTGGAAGCGGCAGGTGAGTCACTTCCCGCAGGGATAGGCATAATAGAGAACTCGTTGCAAGCTTTCCCTACCTTCATATTGGAACATATACCAGCATGGCTAGGCGGAATAATACTAGGAACACTACTAATAAACATTCTAGGATGCGGAAGCGGATTGGTGCTAGGAGCGGCGACGATACTGACGCGCGATGTGTATGGCAACCTTAACACTCTATTGCGGCGAAAGCCTCGTCTGAGCCAGCTCACTCAAACGCGCCTCTCTATAGTAGGGTTGCTGGCGATAGGGATAGTAGCCGCCCATTTCACACAAGGCTCCTTTATCAACGACTTGGGTTTTATGTCGTTAGGGCTACGTGCCGCTGCGTTGTTGCTGCCCCTGAGTTTTGCCTTGTGGATACCCGGACGCTTCAAAGCCAGAGCCATCACCATAAGCATGATAGTAGGCACTGCCACCATGCTGGCGGCAGGAATGCTCAAGCTTCCCTCCGACCCTATGTACTATGGACTTGCTTTCTCGGCGTTGGTGCTACTCCTTCGGCGACCTTAACTTTAACTTCAACAAGACAATATTAAATTATTCACGATTAACCAGTCACTTACATTCACCCATGAAAGGGGCAATAACCATAGCATTATTCCTTGTTGCGATAGGGGCAGCATACGCTCAAGTCTTCATCGGATGCAAAGAAGACAACAAGTGGGTGGAGGCGCCTATGCTGAGGAAAGAGTTTTTCATCACCGAGGGCGAGATGAGACAAAGCCAAAATCAAAGAGTCAATTACGGCATCGATGTTGTATCGCTAGGATATCACGAGGTGTATGTTAACGGCACTAAAGTGGGCGACAAAGTCATGCAACCCGCTGTGTCGCAGCTCGACAAGCACGCCCTCCAAGTCTCTTACGAGATAAGCGACCTGATACACGAGGGAGTGAACGAGCTAAAGATATGGCTAGGACAAGGTTGGGGTCGCCTATATGGCACACCCGCCGTGGCGAAGGCTACTGTTAGCAAAAGCGTGTCAGACGGCGAATGCGGCTTAATATTCAACTTATTTGTGACCGACAGCAGCTGGGATGCCACGCCTAGCGGTTACAGCTACACCGGCAGCTGGCAGCCAATGCAATTTGGTGGCGAGAGACTTGACCGACGAGTGCCTAGCCGATGGCGACACGCGACGGCATACAGTAACGACGGCATAAAAATCACTCAACAGGATTTTAAAGGCAACGCTATTGTCGACACATTACCAATCGACTCGCAGGAAAAAGAGGCCGACGGCAGCATATTGATAGATTTTGGCAGAGTGGTAACGGGGTGGTTCAATGCTGTTTTCACGCCCATGCAAGCCAACGCAGAGGTGACGATGGAGTACCTTGACCATCGCGACGCCGGAGGCGATGTGGGTGTCTGCCGCCGTGTCGCCGTGGCCCGGGAAGTGCTTGAAGGTGCCCACGACGTTGCTGCGCGCGAGACCGCGCGCGAAGGCCGGGGCGAGCTCGGCGACCTTGGCGGGGTCG
>ONEY01000027.1 GCA_900316965.1 uncultured Bacteroidales bacterium | reverse complement strand
CAATAATAATCAACTCAACGATTTCAAAGAACTCAACGATTCTAATGGACAGTTATTATTAAACTTTTAAAATGTTAAATTTTTAGTGGACACTAATGACTTTATCATAAAAATCAAAATCAATGCCAAAGGTGATTGGTGACAAAATGGCATAATGGGAGAGGGTGTCAAAATGACGAAAATAGGTTTGACTACGTCGCAATAATAATGTATATGACATTATTCGACGCTTTTTCTGCATCTTTTGTTGTCAAAAGAAAAATAAAGAATAGAAAAAAGGTTATCGTTTATTCCTGTTTTCCAGCCAAGATAACTACTATCTCGCCTTTGACCTCTTTTGCGGCAAAGTGGTCATGCACTTCGCGTAAGGTGCCTCGTGCGGTTTCGGCGTGAAGTTTGCTGATTTCGCGACTGACGCTAACTTGTCGTTCTTCTCCAATAGTTTCAATAAGTTGTTCAAGGAGCTTTACGAGTCGGAAGGGACTCTCGTAGATAATCATTGTACGATTTTCTTCTGCTAGTCGCTGGATAGCCGTTTGACGTCCTTTCTTGTGAGGCAGGAAACCTTCAAAGATGAAACGGTCGCAGGGTAGACCGCTGTCGATAAGAGCAGGTACGAAGGCTGTGGCACCTGGGAGGCACTCAACATCGATTCCGTTTTTCACGGCATCACGAACAAGCAAGAATCCGGGGTCGCTAATGCCTGGTGTTCCGGCATCGGTGACTACGGCTATTGATGTGCCGCCTTGGAGCTTTTCGATTATTTTATCAACGATTTGATGTTCGTTGAAAATGTGATATGCTTGCATAGGAGTAGCGATGTCGTAATGCTGTAAAAGCACACGGCTAGTGCGAGTGTCCTCTGCGAGAATAAGGTCGACCGACTTCAAAACCTCGACGGCACGATAGGTCATGTCGCCGAGGTTTCCCACTGGAGTCGGTACCAGGTATAATTTCATAAGAAAATGATGTTTATTCCTCTTCGAAATCGTCGGGAATTTCCATGTCGTGGAATACATTGGTTACATCGTCGTCCTCTTCGAGGATGTTGATGACCTTGAGTACTTTGCGGATAGAATCCTCATCGATGGAACGTGTGGTGTTGGGGATGCGCTGTAGTTCGGCGCTTTCGCATTCGATACCTTTGGCTTCAAGCATTTTAACCATGTTTCCAAAGTCCTCGTATGCGGTGTAGAGGGTGAGGTATTCATCGTCGACTTCCATTTCTTCGAGGCCACCGTCGATGAGGTCCATTTCTAGGGCTTCGATATCCATGTCGGGTTTACGAGGAATTACGAAGACACCTTTGCGAGTGAACAAGAAGGCTAGGCTGCCATTGGTTTCAAGGGTGCCACCAAATTTGTTCATGATGGATTTGACGTTGGCAACTGTGCGGTTGTTGTTGTCGCTGAGAGCCTCGATGAATAGTGCGATACCGTGGTTGACATGGCATTCGAAGGTGAGCTCCTGCATTGCGGCGGCGTCCTTGTCGTTGGCCTTGTTGATGGCGCGTTGCAGAGTATCCTTAGGCATGTTGCAGCCACGAGCGTTCTGCACGAGAAGACGCAGGCGTGGGTTGCTGTCGGGATCGGGACCACCTTCGCGTACGGCGATAGAAACTTGTTTCAAGATGTTGGAGTACTGTTTGGAGCGTTTGGCATCAGCGGCGCCTTTAGCTCTCTTAATCTTTGACCATTTATTGTGTCCTGACATGATAAAAAATATTTATTATTGATTGATATTTTAAAAATTAGTTTCCAATAATTGTGTTATATATAATGAGTTTTTTATCTAATTCATTCTGAATCTGATGTAGGTGATGGGTTTACCTTGCTCGAGGAACATGCTTTCGTAGAATGTTTTTACGTCGACAGCTTCTCCACTATAGTCGGTGGCGTAGAGGTCGGCGGATGAGAATTCCACGCTATAGCCCGCGGGTGCTATTACTTCGTCCATAGTGTAGTCGAAAAGTTCTCTTGAGTCGGTTTTAAGATTTATTGGGCTATGAGGTTTGAGTAGCTGAGAGTAGTAATTAAGGAAACGAGGGCTTGTGAGGCGTTTCATTGGCTTTTTGGGTTGAGGGTCGGGGAAAGTGATCCATATTTCGGAGACCTCATTTGGTGCGAAGAAACGGTTGATGAGTTCGATACGAGTGCGCAGGAAGGCGACATTGTCCATTTTTTCCTCGTTGCTTGTTTTGGCGCCTCGCCACATACGAGCGCCTTTGATGTCAATGCCGATGTAGTTTCGGTTAGGTTGACGCTGAGCTAGCGCCACAGTGTATTCGCCTTTACCGCAGCCAAGTTCGAGCACTATGGGGTTGTCGTTGCCGAAAAATGTGTTCCATTTGCCGTACCAAACGAAATCCTTTTCCTTAAGGTCTTCGAATGAGACTTGGATCAGGTTGGGGAATGTTAGATTTTCAGCAAAGCGAGCAAGTTTATGTTTTCCCATTCTTAGTGATTTCTCTAATATCGTTATATTACCATTTCTTGATACTCATGTCGCCAGCGTACCATTCTTTGATGTGGATATACTTGGCTTCTATTTCAGTACGGCTTGAGGCACTGCCCATGCTGACATAATAGCCACCATTACGGTTGATGATGTAGGCATCGCAACCCGATTTTTTTAGTTTGGAGCAGAGAGATGCCGCATTGTCCACATTGGCGGTGTAGCCAGCGATGATGTCAAATCCCTGTTTTGATGATGTGGCGTATTTTGTTTGCGGAGCTACGTGATTATTGTTTGTCTTGTAGTCAGATTTCTTTTTGTTGTCGTTGTTGGTTTCTGCTTTGTTGTCGACGACGGGAGTTGAATCAGGATTAATTTGAGAAAGAATATTCATGATGAGGTCACCACTTAAAAATTCCTCGGCAATGGCAGTGGCTTTGCTATGCATCTTTTTAGATTTAAGCATTGGCATATTGGCCTCACGCACATAGTCGTCGTATTTCAGCAGGGATTGAGGATGAAACTCGTTGTCGGTAAGTAATTGAGTTAGGCGTTGCTCAATATATTGGCGAGCTTGTTGCATAAACATTGTCTCATTGTTGCTTTGTTTCATGGCCTTGAGGCGTTTGCTTATGAATGGGCTCAAAGAGGATAGGAGTTCGTCGCTACCTTGGCGAATCTCGTCATCTGTGAATTGAATTCCGTCAAGTGAGAATGTGTAGTCGGTGATGTTGCTGCGAGCGGCTTCACGGTCGTAATTGGTGTTATTATTGGCGGGTGTGGCAACTTCATCGGGTTGCTCATTATTAATGGGTCCGATGGGCAGATATTGAGACAGCCAGTCGCGACCTTGGCAGTTGAAAATATAACGGTCAATGACGAATGCGCAAGCTAGAAGCACAATGAGTATTGTGATAATCCAAAGGAGTGCTTTCCAGAAACCACCTTTCTTTTTGTCTTTTTTGTTTTTTGGTTGTATTGTTGTTGGCTCGGTGTTAGAGTTGTCTATGGCTTCGAGTTGCTGAAGAGCTGAGAGCTGAGCGTTGGACTCTGACTCTGAATTGGGGTTGTCCTTTGGCTCGGGTTCTTGAGCGGTTTCTTTTTCAGATTCGGGTATTTGTTCGGGTTGGGGAGCTGGTTCAGGTTCAAGCTCTGCTGTTTGCACCGGTTCGGGCTCTGGTTCTGGAATTGGTTCGGGCTCAGGTTCCGGTTCCGGTATTGGTTTAGGTTCTGGCTCTGGTTCTGGCTCTGGTTCTGGTAGAGGTTGCTGTTCTGGTTGATAGATTTTAGGCGATGAGCTGAGCATAGAAGAGCTATGAACGATGCCATCGCTTATAGGTTGTTCGAAAGCGGCAAAGGGATCGTTATCTGTGGTGTTGTATGTTTTAATGCCAGACACAGGGGCGAAAGCCGGCATGGTGCTGTCTGACTTGGTAGTGCCGGCGTTATTGAAGTGTATTGCGCCATCGTCATAGACAAGTTCACCCAAATCACCAATCATGCATCTTCCGTCAGATTTGATTTTCGACGACAAGGCGTCGGTGTAGTTTTTCCAAATCTGAGTGGCAGTTCCTGTGCTGACGCATTCTTTTTGTGCCAAGAACTGTATGAAAGCGCTCTCTTGCTGGTTGCTTGGTTCGATGCTTAAAGTGCGTTGTTTTGGATAGAAAGTGGCGGAAGATTGGTCGAAATGTGCTTCTACCTCTTTCTCGGCGAGCAATCCAACTTGAGGGATGTTCACTTGATTTCCCTGCTTCAGGTATTCTACCAGATAATCGGTTATATTCATTAATTAGAGATTAGTGATGGGTGAATGGTGAAAGTGAATATTATTCAAATATGTTGAGCCGAAATAGTGCAATCACTTTGTGTTTATTATTCAGTATGTGTCAATAATATTCACTGAAAAAGATATATTATTTAAGTTTCAATAGGTCTTCGGGGATGTCGATTGCGACGCTTTCCTTGGTGGTTTCGAGTACGTTGATACGGAAGCCGTTCTCCATCCAACGAAGTTGCTCGAGGGATTCGCTTTTTTCGAGAGGAGTTTGAGGTAGTTGGACAAGTTGTTGGAGCACTTCGCGGCGGAAGGCATAGATGCCAATGTGTTTGTAATAGTTGCAGGTGCGACGACGGAGCCACATTTCTTTGGCGATGCCACGCATGTATGGTATAGGTTGACGGCTGAAGTATAGAGCGATGCCGTTGAGGTCGCATACCACTTTGACGGTGTTTGTGGAGTTGAGCTCCGCAAGCGAGGTGATCTTTTTCTTTAGTGTGGCTATTTGAGCGTTGGGGTCTTCAAAAGCTTTGAGTACCTGTTTTAGGTGTTCAGCGGCGACCTTAGGCTCGTCACCTTGAATGTTGATGATGACATCGTATTTGTTGACGTCTTCGCCAATTTTTTGAATAGCTTCTCCACAGCGGTCGGTTCCGCTCTTGTGCAATTTACTGGTCATTATGGCTTCTCCGCCGAAATTGTTGACAGCCTCGACGATACGTTTGTCTTCTGTGGCGACAATAACATGGTCAACGAGCTTGGTTCCAACAACACCATTCCACACGTGTTCAATCATAGGTTTGTCGTTGATCATAACGAGAGGCTTGCCAGGGAAGCGGGTTGAATTGAAGCGGGCGGGGATGATTCCTAAAACTTTCATGGTGTATGGTTTTAAGTGATTTTATTGATAATGAGGATTTATTGGGTGCAAAAAGGGTTAGAAAAGGCCATTGAATTCGGCATCGATCATGTTGATTACGGTTCCAAGGTCCTCGCGGCTATCGGCGAAGTTAAGCTCTTCGATATTTATCATCATAGCCTTGCCTTTGTCGTAGGACTCAAACCAATGGTCGTAGCGTTCGTTGAGGTTGGTGAGGTAATCGAGACGTATGGAGCTTTCATAGCTACGTCCGCGTTTTTGTATTTGTTTGATAAGGGAAGGGACTTCACCATGTAGGTATATAAGCAGGTCAGGTGGTTGAACAAAGGATTCTAGCAGTTCGAATACAGCGATGTAGTTGTCGTAATCGCGACTGTTCATAAGGCCCATGGCTTGGAGGTTAGGAGCGAAGATGTAGGCGTCTTCGTAGAGGGTGCGGTCCTGGACAAATGACCGTTCGGTTTGTTTCATTTCCAAGAGTTGACGGTAGCGGGTGTGCAGATAATAGATCTGCAGGTTGAAACTCCATCGGCGCATATCTTCGTAGAAGCTGTTGATGTATGGGTTGTCGTCCATTTTCTCTAGCAGCACCTCGTAGCCGTAGTGTTTCGCTAACTTGTCGGTTAGCGTTGTCTTTCCTGAACCTATGTTGCCTGCTATAGCTATATGCATATCTAAAGACTTGTATACATTTTATTATATCCCTTTTGGGCGAAAAATATACTTTTCGCTTGATATATAAAGGGATAGAATAAAAATGTTCTTGTTTTCAAAAAAGCAAAGATACAAAGAAAAAGTAATATATGAAACCTATTGATAAAAATATTGTAATGAGGTGGATGTTTTTCCTGGTAGAGTCGTCGTCAAATACAAATGAAATTTTACTTTTTTATGCTTATTATTGATGATGTTGTATGACATGCTTGATGTAATAGAGTTTCGCAAGATGTTGAACTATTGTTTTTTTTGTGTTAACCATATCTATTTCTTTTGCATTTTGCAAAAAAACATGTAAATTTGCAGATTGTTATTGAATCAGGATTTCAAAGACGTTTTTGAGAAGTACAAAAAGGTTAAGATGATTGATTCGAGAGGATGGTGGGCAGTGGAATAGCCTAATGTCCATCAGAACATTTGAAGCACGATTATTGTCTAATCATTTAAAACATTATAAAATCTAATATTCCATGTCGTTGATTAAATCTATTTCTGGTATACGTGGCACTATAGGCGGACATGCTGGTGATGGACTCAGCCCCATTGACGTAGTCAAATTTACAGCTGCTTTTGCCACATTTCTTAAAAGTCGTCAACAAGGTAAAAAATTAACTCTTGTTGTGGGGCGTGACGCACGCCTTTCAGGCGCTATGGTCGACCGTCTTGTTGTAGGAACCCTTATTGGTATGGGCGTTGATGTTATAGAGACAGGTCTTTCGACAACGCCGACGACCGAGATGACTGTCATTGACAAACATGCCGATGGTGGTGTTATTATTACGGCTTCGCATAACCCAAAACATTGGAACGCATTGAAACTTCTCAATGCGCAAGGCGAATTTATCGATGCCGAAGAAGGTGCCGAAGTGCTCCGTCTTGCCGAGAGTGACGAAATAAACTTTGCCGAGGTTGATGATTTGGGTACTGTTTGTGAGGATTTCAATACTATTGACGCACACATAAAACGCGTTTTGGCATTGCCTTTGGTTGACTGTGACGCCATTGCAAAAGCCGGTTTCCGTGTTGCCGTTGACGCTGTCAACTCTACGGGAGGCATAGCTATCCCTCGTTTGTTGCGTGCCTTGGGAGTGAAGGATGTAGTGGAACTCAATTGTGAGCCCACAGGACATTTCGCTCACAATCCCGAGCCAATACCACAGAACCTTACCGAGATTTCTTCTGTTGTACCTCAACAAAAATGTGACCTTGGTATTGTTGTGGATCCCGATGTCGACCGTCTTGCCTTGGTTTGCGAGACAGGAGAGATGTTTGGTGAAGAATACACTCTTGTCTCTGTGGCTGAATATGTTTTACAGCATACTCCTGGCAACACAGTAAGCAACATGTCGTCTACTCGTGCTTTGCGTGATGTTACAGAGAAAATGGGATACAGCTACTCCGCATCGGCTGTTGGAGAGGTCAATGTTACGACTCTTATGAAGCAAACCAATGCCGTGATAGGAGGTGAGGGTAACGGAGGCGTTATTTATCCTGCTCTTCATTATGGACGCGACGCTCTTGTTGGTGTTGCCCTGTTCCTCACCAATATGGCGAAACGCGGCTTGAAGGCTTCAGAGCTTCGCGCCACATATCCGGATTATGTCATTTCAAAGAACCGCAAGGATTTGACACCAGATATGGATGTTGATGCCATTCTTCGTCAGATGGCGGAAAAATACAAGAATGAGAGAGTCAGCACTATTGACGGCGTAAAGATTGATTTCGCCGACAGTTGGGCACATCTGCGCAAGAGTAATACCGAACCGATTATCCGCGTCTACTGTGAAGCTCATACTGCTGATCAAGCTGACAAATTGGCTCAGAAAATAATCGCTGATATCGAGGCTCTTATTGGTTGAGCTTAGCAAAAAACAATACAATAAAAGCGGTCGAGAGATACTCTTGACCGCTTTTATTAGGCAAATAGGGGACAGGTTGCTTTCTCCCTTTCCACTATTTCTTTCCCATAAGTATGGCAGAGCCTTTGAGCCCTAGCCAGGTGGCCTCACGGCGGCTCATGAAAAGGCCGTTGTCGGTATGAACAAGTCTCACATCGGCATAGCCCATGTTTTTCAATCGCTGCACGAAAATCTGCATGTCGCCATACTTCAGCGGCGAGAAGATGTCGTGGATGGCGAAGGTGCCGCCTTTTTTGAGCACACGGAGGGTCTCCATCAAAATCTCTTGGCGGTTCTTGCTTGGAATATTATGGTACACATAGTTGCTGCATACCGCATCGAAGGTCTCGTCGGCGAAATCGAGGCGAACGGCATCGCCCTTGTCGAAAGAGGTGTTTGATACGCCCTCGGCTTTGGCGTTCTCCTCGCAGAGGGTCTTGCTGAAAGAGGAATACTCTGCCCCCCAGCGGTCGATGCCGGTCATTCGCGCCTTCGGGTTACGCTTGGCCACGGCGATAGTCAATGCGCCGCTGCCGCACCCCACGTCGAGCCCGCAGCCGCCTTCGGGCAACACGACCCTCGCGGACACGCCGTCGATTATCACACGCGACAGCTGGCGCTTCCCGTCGTACGAAAAGGCTCTGTACAACAGAATCATCCAGGTCGTCACCGCCAGCAAGACAATTGTGAGGACAAGGAAAAGAATCGTCAGCACGGTTCTCCATATTCCGGCTGCGAGCAAGCCGCTCAAACCGAAGACAACGAACAGAGCAAGGCATACCGCGCATCCTGCCGCCGTTCCAAGTATCATGCCCTTGGGCATCCAGTTTTTGTAGTTGGGTTTCATAGTATATGTATTATTTTGTTGCAATTACAGTTAGCCAATGATGCTGTCTGTCACCGTGGACGGCAATGTCGCGGAAGCCGGCATTGGTCAAGTGGGTACGCAGTTCGTCTGGCGTATAGGTATGCATACCCTCGATGAGTTTTTCCCATTTCTCGTTATTGCCCGTGAGTCCGTCATCCTCGTTGACGATGGCAAAACGTCCGCCCTCTTTCAAGGTGTGGCGCACCCCACGGAAGCACTCTTCGATGTTCGGCCAGAAATAGACGGTTTCGAATGCTGTCACGAGGTCGAAAACACCATTCTTAAAAGGCAACGTAGATGCATTACCTTCCAATATATTACAACGTTTTGCGGCAATGGCAGCGGCATTCAGCTCTGAGCTTTTCTTCACCGAGACGGGAGAATAGTCGATGCCCGTCACCATTCCTTTTGGGCAGCGGTTCAGCATACGAGCCACGTTGGCACCACCTCCGCACCCCACATCGAGGACGTTGGCATCGTCGGTGAGCGTCAGGTGTGAGAGGCCCCACTCCGCCAGACGGGCGTGGCTGCCACCGTTCATGCCGTTGACCATCATTCTTCCGAAGAAACCTTCGGGCTTGCGTGTGTTGCTGAAAATTTTGCTTAGTATACCCATAATTATATTGTTATTTAATTAACTTCTTTGCTATACACAAACCGCACTCTGCGGCGGCGACGATGGCCACCAATGCTACGACGAGCCACAGCGTGCTCTGTAGCGGAACCATAGCGTCGGCATAGGCCTGTCCCACTTCTTCTGCGGCACCCTGTAGGTACCACTCCTTGCGCGTCCATAGGTAGATGATCTCGGCGATGTTGCCGATGGCGAGAATCGGGTATGTGATGGCGTCCTTCATGATGCCCATCCGCACTATGTCGCTCAGCATACCGAATCCGATGATGACGGCCAGTCTTGTTAAGTCCACCTCACCCATAGCCATCATTAGTAGGGCAAATACGGTAGAGAGCACCGTTCCCAAACCGAACCTATGCCAGCGGAGCGAGAGCCAACGGTAGGGCAATGCACCTAGAAGTGCACCCAAGGCAGGAGCCAGCACCCAGCATACAGGATGGGCAAAACCAATGAATTCGGCGGCGAACACCGCCACAAAATACAGCGCCACGAAACCCGTAGCACCCCAGCATGTCAGTCTTTTATCCATATTATTTCCATTTTGATTTATGCTGCAAAATTACCTCCATCCTCACATGCCCACAATCCCTAAAAATAAGGATTTTTATGATTCAAATGCAAGTGCTGTTCTCAGCATATTTCGCGGAGAATATTTTTTTTCCTCCGCATGGCAACAATTATTTTTCCAAACGAATATTTTTGTGTATCTTTGCAAATTGAAATGAACAAGATGTTGTACATCATCAGGGGCTGTAACGGGGCTGGAAAAACCACTGCCTCATATAATCGAAATTGAGCCATGTCTGAGGAAGAAATATTGGAACTGCAAGATAAAATAGACGAGGGCTTGCGATTGGCCGAGAAACGTATGTTGCAAGAAAAAGCCTTGCATGACGAGTGTGTCATCGTGCAGAACTCCGACGGAGAGATACAGCATATTCCGGCAAAGCAAGTCCTTGCCGAACAGGCAATGTCTCTTTAGTATCTTTGCAGCGTGAAATTGATGAAATGATGATGACATAAAACGTAGGAATATAACAAAGACGACATAATAGAATAACGCAGCTCATTCTCTGTCTATAGATCTGGAAAATCAAAACCTACGAGAGAGTTTGCGAATATTCACGCTACGGCGTGGATTATTCGACACTCATTAGTAGGTTAGGCATTCCAGAGCCAATAGACATGATGAGCAACAAAATGGATAATTCAACGCCTTTTTTATTGGTTCAATATGATAATACCACTGATACATACACAGAAAGGAAACAGTAAAGCGCGAGACATTGATTTCGCAGAGTTGAACCTTTTTTCCGAGAAGCAGCAATACCACAATATGCTTCGTGACTATCAACGGAAAAACAAGGCGGAGATATACAAGGAGTGGGGCAATGGCTCTATGAACCTTATGCTACAAATGCCGACAGGAACGGGCAAGACCCACCTCTTTGCTTCTATCATCAAAGACTTACAGGATTATTTCTACCAAAAAGGCCGTCAGAACAGCACAAAGTCGTGGGAAGAACGAAATAGATGGGCTTTACCCAAAATCCTGGTACTTGTACATCGTATTGAACTCATAGAACAGATACACGACACCCTCGCTGAGAAATACAAACACTCGAGTGGAATAGTGTTGGGTGGTGTTATTATGGGCGAAACGAAGAATGTAATCGTTGCCTCCGTCCAGACGTTTAGCCGTAGAGCCAAACTTGAAAAATGGGTGAAAGATGTGGATTTCGACTTTATCATTATTGACGAGGCACATCATTCGACGGCTGACAGCTACCAGCGTGTGAGAAACACATGGCCCAAGGCTAGACTGCTCGGTGTTACGGCAACACCCTACAGACTCAACCATCAACCTTTCACCGATGTGTATGACAAGCTGATTCTGAGCGAACCAGTGTACAAATTCATTGAGAACGGATACCTTTGTCAATACGATTACTTCTCCATTAAGCCAAGTTCTCAGATACAATATCAGATTGACCACCTTGCAACCGACTTCAGTGGCGATTACGACGAGAGGGCAATGTCGGAACTGCTGAACCAAGACAGAATCCGAGCAAGCATACTTGGCACCTACGAGAAATTTGCCAAAGGGAAGAAAGGCATCGTATATACCATCAACCGTTTGCACAACCAGATGCTTGCCAGTTTGTTTAGGGCACACGGCTATAACGTGGCTTACATCGACAGTCTGACACCCAAGGAAGAACGCAACAGTACAGTGCAAGCCTTTAGGGACGGGAAACTTGATATCATATTCAATGTTAACATTTTTAGCGAAGGTTTTGATTGTCCTGACGTCGAGTTCATCCAGTTGGCACGACCGACGAAATCACTTTCTATGTACTTGCAACAAGTGGGACGTGGGTTCCGTATATCAGAAGGAAAAGAAAAAGTCCTTTTCCTCGACAATGTCGGTTTATACAACCGCTTTGGTCTGCCTTCTGCCCGACGTGCCTGGCAACACTACTTTGAAGGGCGTGAAGACTGGCAGGACGAAAAAGGATACGATAATGGGAAACTTGGAGAACCTCGCGACACAGGCGTTGACTTATCCGAGGGTGACGAAGAAGTGAATCTTATTTATGCATCCTCAGAACAGCCTTCTGGTGAAGAGCCCCATCCTATAGATATGGAAAACAATGAAAGTACAATGATTGACGACAGTATTATAATTAAGTTTAGTGACTGCCAATACAATCTTTTAGAATCATCTCGCAAAGAACTGGCAGAAATGTTGATTCGTATTGAAAAAGAAAGAAAAACAAATGTGATTGATGTCGAGAGTTTAGAGGCACAACTCATATCAGATACAGATGATCGAAAAAAGAAGATAGAAGAATTTATTGCCAACAGTGGGTTCAGTCGAGAGGAATTCCTTGCTGTTCTATCATCAAACCAATCTTTAATCAAGTAATCGACAAGACAATGACATACGACATAAATACCATATCACAAAGCGATTTGTTGAAACTCCTGCTTTCCGTCAAAGAGCAATATTCAATTGATGAAATAGACGGAGAAAAGGCAAGGTATGAACTCGAGCAGCTAGAGAAAGCATTGCTACGACGTAAGCAGTTGGAAAGTGAGATTGCCAAAAGCGGATTCTCTCGTAATGAAATATTAGACTTTATTTCAGTTAAAAACGGCAAAGAACTATTTGCTACTGCCGATGATTCGGATAAAGAACCGAGACAAATCTTTGGCCATTTCTTGTATGAAGGGGAATTGTCAATTCTATTCGGTGATGCAGGTGTGGGCAAATCTATTTTGGCAAACGATATTGCGTTCTTTGTAAGTGGAGGTGGCCACGAATGGGAAGGGATGGAAAGTTCCAACATTCCAACGCTATACATCGACTTGGGAATGTCAACAAAGCAGTTTGTAAGTCGTTACAAAACTGCGGAACCATACATTCCAAACACATTCCATCGCGCGATGATAGATCCAACCGAATTGTCGGAAAAAGAGATTCTTCCCGAAGTCACGAAGTTGATTGCCGGTATGCAGGCCACGGACAATCCGCCAAAGTTTATTATTGTCGATAATATTACCAATGGTTTTGGTACAATGACGGCCTCAACAAAAATGAGGAATCTTTTATCTGAATTTAAAAACCTCAAAGAAAAATTCGATCTTACAATACTTCTCATAGCTAATCCGAAGAAACGAAAGTTATGGAGCGTTATCAATCTGAATGACCTTGGTGGTTGGACTAACCATTTAAATTTTATTGATAGTGTTTTTGCCATCGGTCAGTCGCGTTGCAGAAAAAAGTTCAAGTACATCAAGCAAATCAAGACGTGCGAGGACAAAGGTCTTATGGACGTGATGAGCGTGATGCTCGAAAACGAGCCGTTCCTGCACTACAAATATCTCGGCTATAACAGCGAGTGGGCACACTTGGACGGCTCTCTCGAACTTGTGGAGAAAGTACCTCTGACACCCGAGCAGGAGGCTATCCTCACGAATATGCTTATGAAGCGCGATCATTCCTATGTCGAGATAGCCGATTTTCTCGACATATCTTATGACGAAGTGATTGATTTCGCAATAGAAAACAGATTGTAGAAATGATTAAAATGAGTGTTGAAAATCCCAATTGATTTTGAGAATGGGTAAAAAGAATGTCGTAAGGCTGTTTTGAAATTAAAAGGCGATAAAAAGAGTATCGCAAGTCCCACTTGATTTTAAAAATGGCAGAAAAGAGTGTTTTCGGGGCCCTCCAAAATAGAAACAAGATTGCAATAGGGCACAAAGAAGGCATATATAACCCACAAAGAAGGCATAAAGTGCTATGGCCCGTGAACTAGATGAGCGAAGGGAGCGTCAATATTGACGCTCCCTTTGTTGTTTATATTGATTATTTTACCAAGTCGTATCCGGTGCTACGACCTCCTGACTCTGTGCGGATAAGAATACCTTTAGCGACAAGGTCTTGCAGGTCGCGCAGGGCAGTATCGGGAGAGCATTTGTTTATCTTAGCCCATTTAGAGGAGGTCAATTTGCCTTCAAACCCATCTCACCGCATGTTGACCATTTTGGTCTGGCGTTCATTCATGGCTACATTACGGTGGCTCTCCCAAAACGTGGCTTTATTCAGTGTGCGCTCGATGATCTCCATAGCCACTTTGATAGCCACCCCATCCTTCCGAGAAACCATTGGTGGTAACAATAGAGAATTGCTAATTGTTGTTTACGATGACTTTGGAGTTGCCTCCGACCTGGCCTATATTGCCGCCTCCGTATATATTGCCATAAATTTTGGATTTTCCGGTGACTTTCACCTCGGTATTAGTGCTGACGGCGGCAGCGTTGCCGCCACCGAAGATATTACCGTTAACCACGGCTTGATTCGTTACGTTAACATCGGTGTTGCCGTTTACAGATGCGGCATTGCCGCCGCCAAACACATTGCCTCCCACACGGCAGGGATAAGCCACCGATTCCTTCTTAGCTCCAATAGTCACCTTAGGAGAACCAGTAACTACAGCACCTGCACCAAGGCCGCCGCCGAATACATCTTGGTTGACAGTACCTTTTATGACGTTGACTTCCGGGTAACCAGTAGAATGGCTGTAGGGTGCCAGATGACCTCCGCCGTAGACATTGTCTACGCTCAGTGGACACTCGCTGTCCTCATATACATTGACTGTTATATTGCCGCCGATAGTACCTTTGATATTGCTGCCTCCGAAGGCGTTGCCGATAGTGCCGCCGTGGATGTTGAGGGTGACGTTGCCGCTGATGCTGGCGTCGGTCTCATTCGTGCCCTTGCTGCCGGCATAGACATTGTCTATTATGCCGCCATCGACAGTAAGTGTGACGTTGCCTGTGATAGGTGCTAGATTCGAGCCGCCATAGAGGTCGGTGATATAAACAGGATGATCAGCGTTGCAGACAATAGTTGTTGTAAGGTCTGTCGTGATGGGCATCAGGTTGTTGCCGCAGAAGTACTCTTTGATATTCTCCTCGCATCCGCTCGAGCTGGTCAGCGTGGCCGTAATCGGTCCTCCAATGCTGCCGTTCTTGTTACTTCCGTTGAAGAGGTGGTTGAAAATGCCACCATTCACGGTCAGCGCCACACCGCCATTGCCGATGTTGGCAGCAGTAATCTCGCCATTGCCGCCGCCGAAACCCCAGTCAAAGCGGCCGCCGTCGACGATAGTAGCCACACCTTGGGCCGCAGCAGCGTTGCCGCCACCGAATATACGTCTGATGGTGTTGTCGCAAGTATAGATATGCACCGTCGCT
Source organism: uncultured Bacteroidales bacterium (assembly GCA_900316965.1). Lineage (GTDB taxonomy): Bacteria > Bacteroidota > Bacteroidia > Bacteroidales > P3 > Colimorpha. The sequence continues at coordinate 8,524 of ONEY01000027.1, read as the reverse complement.
TTCTTTGTCGATGCAGCAGCACCATCCTCCGGCGCATAGTTGGCCGCATTGCCGCCGCCAAACACTTGGTCGATGGCATAGCCGTCATCGGCTACGGTGTTAGTTCCTGCTGTTCGAGCTGTCTTGTACACATTCACAAAAACATCGGCCTGCGGCGAACCGTTGGTGTTGTTGCAGCCGTATATCGAGCTTGCTGTCAGGTTGGCGTCGCCCGAATAGTTGCCAGCACCGTTGTCCGCACCGATATTGACCGTTACCACGCCATTCACTTTGGCAGGAACTTCATTAATATTATTGTCAACATCAGCCAAACGCCCCTGACCGCCGCCATAGATATTGCCGTCGTATGTGCCGCCAAGGATGTTAACCGTCGTAGTGTCGCTTGCATTGGTATTGGCATTGCTCAAGGCTCCGCCGCCATATACATCGCCCAAAATGTGCGAGTTGCCGGTAATGGTGAGCGACACATTGCCCATCACCTGTCCAAGAGTGGTAAGGTCCTCTGTTGTGTAGAGTTTATGGCTAGACTTATCAATGCTGATGGAATTGCCGTGTTCCCAAGTGTAGGTGGTTGTTGCGCCTTTAACGCCAGTGCGGTAAGTACCGAGGGCTGTGTAATAGTATGGTTCCACCCTAAAGCCTATAGAATCCACCTCGACGGTGGGCAGCGATGCCGAGAATCCGGCTCCATATACATTGCCGTTCACAGTGCAACTGTCAAGGGTGGAGGAGGCTGGGCCGTTAACCGCGCCAAGGCTACCGCCGCCATAGTAGTCATTCAAGATGGTGCAACCCGTCAACGTAGAAGTAACGTTGCGGCAGGTGGCCAATGAGAATTTCACATATTCCACAAAAATACGGGCACAGTTATCAGCATTACCAGACATAGGCAGGAACTGGTAGTTGAACTGGGTGGAGACACCGCCATAAGAGGCGTCGTATGTCTGCTGATAGTAGTCATCCAACCAGTCATTCCAAGAACTATGGTTGCCTGCCTGAGTAGTGCTATGGGGGAAGTTTATTATATTGTTATGGTTGTATGGCGCCTGACGGCTGTAGGAGTTGCCACCGTATCCGGCTCCGAAGAAAGTGCCGAAGGTGCAGCCGGTAGCCGTGGTGGTTGCCGTCTTTCCGACGCTCATATCACCGAACTTGGGGCCGCCGCAGTATAACTCGATATAACCGCCTGTAATTGTGGTACTAAGATTACCTGTCACCGGTTTGGCAGCATTGATACCACCGGCAAAAAACTCACGGATGTCGGCATTTTGCACTTGCCAGGTTATGTTGCCATCTATGCCCTCCATAGCTGCACCGGCTACAGTGCCGAAGCGGCCTCCGTTGATGTAACATTCGGCATTGTCGGCATAGCTGGTGATATTGCCTAGATAGAGACCTGTAAGATAGAACTCATCGTAGTCGCCGCCGGTGACCGATACTGGTGGGTGTTTCGACTGATATGTATAATCCTGGTGTGTGCCGCGGTGGAACTCCTTGAACCATACATTGCCGCCCACATGGAAATAGGTGGTTTGATTAGCAACACCCTGGCTCTGACCGCTCACCCACTGTTCTATAACGCCGCCCTGCACAATATAGGGAGCTGCAACTCGGTTTTTACGGTCGTACTCAAACTGGGTGACACGGAAAAGCGAGGTGTTGGTAGTCTCAAACCAACCCAAAGGTTGCATAATACCGAAGTTGTACGAACCCGTTCCGCCGTTGGACTTCTGCGCCATACCGAGACCTATCAGGTTCAGGAAATCGTACCTCACAGGATGAAACTGGGTTCGACTATTGAAGCGAAGGATAAAAGAATAGTCCGGTTCATTGTCGCCATCAAGGTCGACAGAGGTGACCGTATAGGGCTTTGTTCCTGCTGTAATGCCAGCATTATTAATGTTAGCATGATGGTGATAATTGCCTACAAGCACCACGGCATAATCATAAACGCTGCGAATTTTATACGTGGCCTCATTAACATTCTCATAAAGTGCAGCAGTTGCGACGGCATTGCCAATAGTGGTGTAAACGAGCTGGTTGTTAAACTTGGTTACTCCGTTCGTATAGATTTGTCCGCCACCGACTCTGGGCACATTAGTTTCACCACCATCCATGGCCGTATTATACACCTTGTCGGCGTTTTGGTCTGCCAAATAAGTGCATCGTGCCCAATATGGCTCGATGGTGATCTTTGTCACGCCTTCAGGTACATCCCAGTAGGCACCCTGGTTGAAGACGCGATTACTGCCACCATCGCCATAAAGGTCCTTGTTGGTGCAATTGCGGTCGGCAAAGTTATAGGCAGGTGCATCCTCGCCTGTAGTGAAACTGCCGGGCGTGCCGCCTATGATGCTGACAATCTTCCAGCCCGTTACCACACGGTTGCCCGTATAATTGTTGGTTCCAACATCGTTATAGTATGGCAGTTGCACCTTGTAGTAGTTGAAGTTGTAATGCGCAGTGTCTTTGTCTGTGATGTTGAGGGTGAGGCTCGAGGTAGTTATTTCTGCACCTGAGGGGGGAGCAAAGTAGGCACCGCCAGCACCCATCTGTATGTTCACCGTCAGGGTACCCAATTTGCCGCCCTGGTTGCGTGGCTGGTTCTCCTGGGCGTGCTCGGCGTCAATGTTCACTACCGATGGGTACTTGCCCTGCTGCATCAATATCGGATATGGATGATTGCTGCCTATGCTGTCGGGCAACAGTACCCACTTCATCATGTCACTCTTGCTATAGGTGCCGGTGGCCCACCAGCCTGCCAGATCACGTCGACCGTTGAGAAGGTGACGGTAGAACTCGAAACGCTGCAGAAAACGGTCTTCTGCGCCAAGAGCACAGTTGTAGGCGACACCCGTTGGTTGCACATAAGGGGCTTCAAGGCGAAAATAGTTGAAGTTGCTCACACCGTTGCTGCCAGCGTTGCTGATTATCTTGCCGTTGTAGATGGGAGATATGCTGTCACCGTCCGTGATGTCGCCGTAGAACATACAAGCAAAGACCATTGAACGGAGATTTGTACTATTAGTGGAGTAATTGTTGTAGCCTACAATGCCGCCCACGAAGTTACCACCGGTGATGTCGGCGTATGAGTAGCAATTGACCACGCGAGGCGCATTCGACGCATTGGAATTACCGTCAAGAAGGCCCACGAGACCGCCACAACAGTCGGTGGCATCGTTGGCTGTCGAGGTGCCTGTGCTGGCCACCGTACCTCCAAGGATACCCACGTTGTAGATGCGTGCAGAGCCGGTAGCGGTGCAGGCGATGGCACCTACTTGGCCGCTCTGACTGATGCTTACGTTTTCGATGACAATGTTTTTTACCGTGCCGGTGAGAGTGGTAAAGAGGGGAGAGGTGAGGTTGTTGATGCGGTAGGGCATCTTTGTCTCGGGGTTGATGGCGGCCTCGAGGGTGCCGCTGAATGATGTTACGCCAGGAGAGCCGCCTGTGACGTCCTGAGTTATGACATAATGAGCGGCTGCATCTGTGATTTGGCTAAGAGAGGTGATGTTGATTGGTTGCGCCTGCAGTAGCGAGTGGAGTGATAGCGAAACAAGAAGAAGCGATACTATAAAAAACTTGTTGTTTTTTTTCATTTTGTAGTGTGGAGATTTACTCCACTATTATTATATTTAGTTGATTATTAGAATAGTTAGTCGTTTTTTGTATATAGTAACAAAAAAGACATCTATGATAACGAATCAAGGCCTTAAAAAATTACAAGTTTTCAAAAAAAAATGTTGTTATTTATGATTTTTTCACAAATCATAATGTGCCAATAGAGCGGCGTTGCAGGTATATGCTTGTTTTATGGGGAGGTCTTTGCTCTCAAAAGGGCATGATTATAGGTTGAATGATAGATGGAAATATGCTGTATAAAAAATTGTTTGATATTTTTTGCCGTTGATAAGGAGGAGAGGAGTGAGGCTTGGGAGTAGTTTCTCGAGGAATAGTGGATGAGGTTTTATACCGAGATGAAGGGCTGTCGCTAGCGACAGCCCTTCATCTCGTTGGGCAATACCGGTAGATGTATAAAAAAAGACAATCACGAGCTTGTTGCGAAGGTTACGGTTTTGTAATGCCTGTCGCAAACAAGATGATGGAGTGTTTATTTAACAATCAGTTTTTTGACAGAGTTGTCAGTTGCCGATGAGACGCGAATGAAGTAGGTGCCCGTGGCGAGCCCATTGAGAGGCACAACGACAAGAGTATTGCCGTTGGCGGTTACGATGCGTTCGGCTATTATTGATCCCGTAATGTCTATAACACAGATGGAGACATTGCCGATATGGTTTTTTATGCTAAGATAAGCTTTGCCGTTGGTTGGGTTGGGGAAGAGGGAAATGTCGCCGTTGTCGGAGGATGAGACGATGCCACTGGGAGCGGGAGTGGAGAAATATGTGACCTCCGACCATTCGCCGAAAACGTCATTATCGCATACCGAGCGAACTTTAGCCGACCATTGACCGCCTACGCTTTCCAATTCGAAAAGATGGCATGATGAGTCGACAACATAGGCGCTGTGAGTCATGTTTTGGTGTTCGACATTAGACACAACCACTTCGTATGCCGAAGCTGTGTTGCTCCAGCAAATGGTGATATTGTAAGGATTGGCGGGGTTGTATGCTGTGGCCGAAACATAGTCGATGTCGGGGCAGAAGAGAGAGTCGGGTGGGTTGGGCGTTGTGGGCAGGGTGCGGAAGCTGCCGGTAAGTGTGGCGCTAGTGTCGCCAAGGTCGCAGATGGCGGCGACAGAGTAATAGTATTCCCTGTCGGCAACTAGGTTGCGGGCGATATAGTTTGGTTGATGGGTGGTGAGGATGGTGTCGCCGTATTGGAGAATCCATTCCGACTCGTTGCCGCCAGGCGTCCAGGAGAGCGCAGCAGAGTCGATGCCGGCCAAAGCAGAGAAGGCAGAGGGACGGCGGCAGAAGAGCGACTCTTCGAGAAGAATGTCGTCAATAAGGCACATGGCGGAGCTGTAGTTGGAACCGTTCACGATGCCACGAAGAGCCACATATTGTCCGGAGCCTTCATAGGAATGAAGAGGGACAGAATACTCGGAGAAAGAGCCTTCGTTGGTGATGAAAACTGTGTCGATGGCAGAGAAAGAGGAGGTGGTGGCAGGATCGGTCATAACACCCACAATAAAAACGGGAGTCTCGTTCATGCCGATGTAATCGATGCTCATAGCCTTGAAACGGAGTTGCGTGTTGTCCACATCGATGCTTTCGTCCAATTGAGGGAGGACAATGATGGCGTCGTCGAGCAAGCCAGAAGTGAGGTTCCAGTAGAGACAGTTGTTGCCAGAGGAGAAAGAATTGTTGATTTGAGGCGAGAAGCTGTTGTAGTTGAGCACACGACTCCAACAAGGGATGAAAGAGTCGTTGCCGCCGGTGCCGACGGGATAATCGCTGAAGTCGCAAGAGAAGGGGAGCGTTTCGATGGGATAGCAGAGAGTTCGCACCGTTATAGAGGCGGGAAGGCTAGTGTCGCCATTGGTGCAGAGATTGTAAACGCGGAAAGTGTATTCAGAGTTAGGCGTGAGATTGTCGGCATTGAGAGATGGCGAGAAAGCTGTGATGACGGTGTCGTTATATTCTATCATCCAGACGTTAGCGTTGTCGGGAGCGTCCCAAGTCAAATCGATATAAGTGAGATAAGGATCGGCGGTAAGTCCGGTGGGGATAGGACAAGAGAAAGTGGCGATGTTGATATTGTCGATAGCGGCGGGAGGGTTGTTGGCTGAGTATTCGTCGTTTTCCCACATGAAAAGCAGAGCGTAGTCGCCAGGTTGGGTAACATTGAAAGGTTGAATTAAAGAGGTCCAAGAGCTTTGGCCGCTCATATAGTGATCTTGCGGGTTGAGGTCAATCCATCCCGAGGGGACAGAGGTGTGGATGTTGTTAGCCGAAGGGAAAGATCCAGCCGAAGGAATGTCGTTGGCAGGAACGATAAAGGCGCGGAAGAAATGGAAGCCCTCGTCGCCCAAGCAGCGCCAGTCGAAAGAGCAGACATAGTTGGCTGTGTCGAGAGACAGCATGCGATAGGCGTAGCTGAGAGATCGAGAGGCGCCAGAGTAGGAGTTGGTAGAGCCGCCGTCGTGCGACACATAGAGAGCCATGGTGCCTTGAGGCGTGTTGTTGGCGGCATGACCCACATACCAAGCGTTGCTCTGACCCTCGCCGAGAGAGACCCATTGGCGTGCCATTAAGGAGTCCTCGAAGTCGCAGAAATAGGGGTAAGAAGAAACGGGAGCGCCTGCGGAGGTGCGGTAAGAAAAGGAGGTGGCGAAGCTAGTGTCGCTGTCGCCACAGATGGCGTAGATGTTGAAATTGTATAAGGTGTTGAAAGAAAGGCCAGTCACGAGACAGAAAGTGTCGTTTACAATCATGTCGAAATTGTCGCAGACGACGCGCCATAGGTTTTCGCTGTTGCCTGGTTGCCAAGAGAGCAAGATGTCGTTGTCAAAAGCCGAAGCCGAGATGGCTCTTGGCTGAGCGCAAGAGACGCGTTCCAGGCTGATGTTGTCGATGGCGCCAGGCAAGTCGGGCGAAGCCAAGTAACCGTCGCTTTCCCAATAGAAGACAAGGTTGTAGCAGCCGGGAGTAGAGACGTTGGCGATAGAGGAATAGGATGTCCAAGACGATTGTCCGACAAAGGCGTGGGAAGAGGGGTTGAGTTCGATCCACCCTTGAGGCACGGAGGTGCTATGAGGCGAGGAGGGGAAGGAGGGAGGAGTGTGAGAATTGAGAGATGCCGAGGAGGGAGCCAGGAAAGCGCGAAGGAATTGGTAATAGTTGGTGTTGCCGGCCGAATTAGAGTTCCAGTCGCCGTAGGCGCGCCAATCGAAAGAGACGTTCCAGTCGCCCGCTTCAAGGTTGAAGCTTCGATAGGCGTAAGTACCGATCCAGTTTTCGCCGCAAGAGTTGGTAGCGCCGCTGTCTTGAGACACATAGAGAGCATATTGACCGTTGGGGGAATTGTTGGCGGCCGAGCCGATGTACCATTTGGCAGAGACGTTGTCGACGGGAACGATCCAGCAATCGCGCTCGCTGGCAGATTCGAAATCGCAGAAATAAGAGCCAGCGTTGACCGGTTCGATAGAGAGAGTTTGAGCGGCGAGGTGAGCGGCGTTGCTGGTGTCGCCGGGATTGCATATAGAGCGGACGTAGAAATGATATTGAGTACCCGAGGGAAGGCCGTAGATGTAGGCGGTGGTGTCGGAGACAATCACGTGTTGAGCGCTGCCATTTCCGGGCACAAAAGGCAGATGGGCGTATTCGACGATGTATTCAGAGGCGTTGCCGCGCCAGGAGAGAGAGACAGACATAGTGTCGATGGCATAAGCAATAAGGCTTTGAGGAGAGTTGCAGGTTTGGTAAGGGAAGTTGAATCGATAGAAGCGGTTGGGGTCGGGCCAGTTGGAGGCAGGGATGTGAGTGGGGTAGCCTTCGGTGTAGTGGGTAGCCACATGATATTGGTCGACGATCCAAATGTCGGTTTCGTCGACACACATGCCCTGCTGGTGGTTGCAGGCGGGAGGGAGAGGCGGGTTGCGAGAAGGGTAGACGATTTGGATGTCGCCATTTTCATGCAACTGCACTTGCCAGCGAAGAAGAGAGGGGCGAGAAGAGGAGATGTAGGTTTGAAGAGCGAACTCGATAACCATCACGCGGTCGGGGGATGAGCCGAAGAGCTGTTTGTGGACATAGATGCTGTCGGAAGAGTAACCGGCGCACCCCATGAAGTTGATTTTGGGGTTGTTGGTGCCGGCGCGAGAGGCCACGAAAGGAGAGCCTTGGTTGCCGGAGCTAGAGACAGCCAGCACGTTGCCCAGACGAAGGTTGCCGTCGTGGGTGACAGAGAACTGCGAGTAGTTGGTGTCGGCGAAGGGGAAATTAAAGCCAATCTCTTCAAGGCCAGAGCGGCGGTAATAGCGAGAGCCAGACATGATGATGAGGTTGCGGCTGCTGTCGAGGGAATACCACCGAGAGGCGTCGTGGCCGGTAGAGAATTGGTAATCAGCCAAAGTTTGGCTTTGAGAGGAGAGGCACAGAGTCAACAATAACGATAAGACTAATAAAAGACGGGAATACATATAGTTACGATTTGTGATTGATAATAGATGGTTTAATGTAACAAAATGCAAAGATAATAATTATAATCGAAAAAAAATATAGAAAAGAAAAAAATATAGGATTTGAATCGGATGATTGTTCGTTGAATGGCAATAATAAGATGCGGAGAGCGTTATTCAGAAAAAAAAGAAGATGAGGAAGACAGTTTTATTAATTTTGATGTTGACTGTGGTGTTGGCAGTATCGGCGCAGAGCAAATGGAAGTACCATTGGGGGTTTGGAGGAGAGCTGAAAGATGGTAATGTCAACACGTTGACAATAAGGAATGACGGTTCCGTTGAGCGAAACGACAGCACGCTGGCTTTTGACGGGGGATGTGCCATAGTGTATGGAGAGAAAGACAAGGAGGTTTACGACAAGAGTTTGGCGGCACATTTGAA
>ONEY01000035.1 GCA_900316965.1 uncultured Bacteroidales bacterium | reverse complement strand
CAGATGGGCAACGAGTACTATATCGTCAAGAACAGCTGGGGCAAGTACAACGGTGAATTCGGCGGCAACTTCTTCTGCAGCAAAGCCTTTGTCCGCTACAAAACCATCAACATCGTCGTCCACAAGGACGCCATCCCCGCAGCCATCAAGGCTAAACTTGGCATCCAGGACAACAACGCCAACACCAAAGAAACCAAAAAAGGCAAAAAGAAATAATCTAAGCCTACGCTAATTATTCAAACAAAAGAATCCGTCACCTTTAAGGGTGACGGATTCTTTTTCAATATAAACCGATTTCTATAGGTTGTTTGAAATCTTAGTGTTTCAGATTTCATAGACAGAAAACAATCCTTTTATATTGTCATATTTTCAGCTTGAATCTTTTTGCATATACGCGAGACAATAAAGACAACGACGGCACCCACCAAAACCATACCCACCAACAGCCATATCCTTAGCTTGTTGCCATTTTGTGCGGCATCTAACTCCGCAAAAGGATCTTCCTCCGACAGATATTTGCCATCAGCTATGAGTTGCAAAGCATATTCAAGCATAACATCGGTTTCGCCGTCGGCACCCATCAAAACCTCATTATAGGTTAGCGGCAACTCATAGTCGGGCAGCAAACCTCGTCCCCACGGAGTTCGGTCGCAAACTGTGGTGTCGAACACTACCTTCACAAGAGGAATGCTTATTATGCGCATAGTGTTGGGCAGCTGTATGTCGGCAGTTTCCAAAGCAGTTATATAGTGGTAGGCCGAGCCCGTCTCACGACCAACACTGACTCCCCTTCGGTTACGCACCAGTACAGCAGGAAACACTGTAGCACACGAAAGCGAGTTGCCATTGGTTAGAACATACACTTTTCCGGTATATTGGTGCTCGGTATCGGGCATAATGCAGACGCTCGTTTTCACAGAGTCAAAACAGTAGTAACCCGGCTTGCCCTCCAATTGAACATAATCAGTAAACAAAGGCTCCCCCTCTATGTGGTTCTGTATGTAACGCATCGACTCGAAGTTGTCGCGTTTATTTACATAGAGGTGGCTACCCTTCTGGCGATTGAAAGGCTGCTGCGCAAAGCACGCAAGCAATCGATTCAAAACCAATGGGTCACCACCAGGATTGTTGCGCATATCAATAATCATATTGGGGGCTTTGCAATGACCTATCCAACTTACCAAACGCTCCAATTTGGTCTCACTTATATCAAAGGTTTTGATAGATAGATATGCCGTAGAATCGTTAAGTTGGCGAGTTGTATAGACGCTGTCAGGATTTTTGAGCGACCTATTCAACATACGCCATTTATTTATACGCTCAAAATCGGACATCTCACTAGATATTATAAAAGGATATTTTCTAAAAGGAATATCTATTTCCTCCCCATCGTCGAAAACAATATGACTTATACTGCTGGCTGTTGAGTCATAGTTGAGCAAGACAGAGACATTGCTCAGAAATACCTGGTCTTCTTTAAGCTTGCTTTGCACATCATTGTCATACAAAACGTAATATTTCTCACTCTGTTCGGCATACTCGCGCGGAGATACGCCACCAATACTTTTAATCACCCTGCCTATGTACTTGTCGTATTGCTTATCAGCAAGCACAACACGCATTGTGTCGTCGACCCACGAATAGTACAACGAAGGAATAAAAAAGTCTCTGGGCTTAGGTTGGAGCCTGTCGTCCAAAAGCGTCATATGGCTGTCGTGCAGCAAATGGCAGAACCATATCAGCTGTAAAGGAGCGATCTGAGGCACCGGCTCTGTCACCGATTGACGCAATAAATCCATAGTGACATGAAACTCATTGTCACTCATCCGTTCGTTCAAAGAAGGGTAAAGTTCGAGCATAGCCTTTTCGAGCACGGTGAGGTCCTCGCGCATTTTCTCGACAGAGACGGGATCATCACGTTCCAATTTTTCAAGATGGAAGTTGCTTTCAAGTCCAAATGGCTTCATTGGATCGTCGTGTGTAGTGTTAGGCAGCGAGACAGAGAAATCGAGCGAAGGTTTATTAATAAATGCGGACGACCACGCAAGAGTTCCCAAGGTGTCGCCAGCCGACACCTTTTGTCCCTTCACCAACCTATAAGGACCCAAGATACCTGAGATATAGACCTTACGGCCATCGGCAATCTTGATACAGACAGAACCAGATATATATTGTTTATCGACATTGTCGACCATATTGAAAGTCCGATAGTTTTCGTCCCATGTTTTAGCATCATTGTAGCTATAGCTATACGAGCTATGCATATTAGGGTTGTAACAGAAATCGACATTTTGCAAAACGCCGTCGACAGGACAAAGGACAACGTCGCCCGCCTTGCCACCAATAAAAATATTGCAGCAATTGAAATCCTTCTTAATATTGGAACCAGGCTGACTAATAATGTTTTCGCCCGCTTTGTGACCAGCCATAGGCCACAACCAAGTCTGTGCAAAAGCACCGTTTAGTACGAAAACTATCGTACTCAACAAAAATAGTTTTTTCATAATTAAAAGGTTATTACTAGTTTTATTTATCTACTACATAGTAAGTTTTTTTGTATTAAATAACATAAAATAACTTAATATATTGTATCATCAACAAAAAAAACAATCATCGTCAAACAAAACACAAACTTATATTATTAATTTAGAAAGTCTTATCCGATAGAAATACTATCCTTTTCCATATTCTTATCGAAAGGACAAGAAAAGCCCTTGTCGGAACGACAAGGGCTTATAAATGAATATTATAAAAAGTATTGACTCTAATTATTTGAGGCCCAGCTTTTTCATCATGTCAGGCTTTATCTCTTCCTGGAATATCTTTTGATATTCATCGAAAGTGTAGCGCTGGCTGTCGCCCGAGCAAAAATACCATAGCACCATAGAAAAATCATAAGCGCCCTGATAGCCTTGCAGAATCTGAGTCAAACCACCATTACGGTTAAAAATGGCGAAGGAGGGATAGCCTATCTTCTGACCTAAAATGGCACGAGTAAAGGGATGAGTCTGGGCCCGCTGTCCAGGAGCCTGAGTATTGCTGTATTTAGTTCCATTCCATGTAAATGTGGATGAACCCTCAGCATCGAAATGAACGGGTATGTAATACTTGTTAAGGATGGCAGAGACAACGGGGTCGCTGAAAGTCTCTCTATCCATCTTTTTACACCAGCCACACCATGATGTTGAGAAGTCAATAAAAAACATCTTGTTGTTGCTTTTTGTATTGACCTGGCTGGCTTGCTCAATGGTTTTCCAATTCACTTGCGCATTCGAACTGCATGCCATAATTGTGGCGACAAACAGGAAGATAAGTGCTTTTTTCATTTTGTATTATTATGCAATAAGAGTTACAATTTTATTAACTATAAAATTATATAACAGAATTGTGAATTATTTATTATAAAAGAAATTATTAAAAAAACCTAATATCACCATTCCACTTTCATATCACCCTCCATCTCCTGGCGGGTTGGATCGAACTCCTCTTCCCTATCCATGCGATCTCTAACCCGGAACAATTTTCCCAGCCAGTCGTCCTTCTTCGACTTTTTACGTCCAGGATTGGCATTATCCTCCTCAATTATTTTTGAAATCTCGGTAACAAAGTTGTCGACATACCTCTGCGACACATTCTCATCTTTGTGGATATGAGAGCCTGTGTAATAATGACGGATAATAGAATCGTACGGAATTCCCAATTCCACCATTCTGATCGTACCCTCTTGACTCAACCCGACACCGTGCCCATAACCATGTCCGGTAAGCACAACATCGCCCGTCTTAGGGTCGGTAGAGACAGAGAAAAAAGTAGATTTGAGGCCGAAATCAGTACGCACTCTCGTCAGCTGGACACCCAAAATCTTTGACTTGCGTTCCGGCTGCTGAAAGGTGAGTAACGTATTCTTCACCTGAGCGTCTTGAATGTTGAGTTTATGTGTTTTAGAAAAATAATTGAGCCACTTGTCTTTGGGGATAACCTTAGTCCAGTTGGATTGACGCATGCGAAAAGAGAATGTGTCAGGCACCGAACGGAGATAAGGCAACGCTGTGCGCCACACATCTTCCGAATTGGCTGTCTGACCTCCCGAGTTGGAATGGAAAGGAGTATCGATAAGGTTGCCGTCAGCATCGACAATAGTCTCGCCACTCGACTGCATAGTTCCCAGCATAATATCGGGGCGAACACAACGATTTTGATAGGCTTGACAATGAACATAGTCGCAAAAATTATAGCCATCGGCACGATGTTTTTTCATGTTGCGCAACGCCCAAGTTCGTGATATAACAGCTTGAATGCGGAATATATCGCTTTTTTTTCCATATATCTCCGACTGCACAACACCGGCAAGATAAGTCTCAAAATCAACCTCATTGATAATTTTCAAGTTGCTCCTGTCGAAAGCCGACACCACCAAATCGCCCTCGTATGTGCGTTGTTTCACACCTTTGGGATTCAAGCACATAATACAAGCAGTATCAGTTGCCCTTAAAATAGCTTGTCTAAAGGTACCATAAAGGTATCCATTAACCGAGACAGTAACTCCCTCAGCTGCAGGCTTTAGTTCCACCGACATACCCTCACCCAGCGAAAGTTCAAGAAGGACACTATCGGCAAAAAGATCATATTGCCCCAAATCAAAAGAGACATATATCAATTCAACCTTGTTGTTTGAAAACAATCTCACCCTAACCTTCTCTGCATTAGAGACAAAAGGAAGTAATAAAAGCAGAAAAAATAAGAAGTGTTTCATATTAAGATCAGCGATTTGCTATTTCAATAATTTTGTCAGCAGTGCGTTGCGAGGCCCCCTCGCCGCCCAATATCGAAATGACTCTCTGATACTCATCTTGCATCGATTGTCGGGAATCAGAATCTATAGTAATTCTATTCAGTTCCACTTCCAAATGATCTAGATTGTACTGTTCCTGAATAAGTTCAGTCACAACTGGTCTGTCGGCGATAAGGTTTACCAGCGATATGTAGCTTATGCGTGACGCTATCAAACGTTTGGCGATGGCGGCACTAACCTTGTTACATTGATAGCAAACCACTTCAGGAACTCGGAACAAAGCCGTTTCGAGTGTAGCCGTCCCCGAACAAACTATGGCAGCAAAGGATTGAGATAGAATGTCGTATGTTCTGTCATATACAATGCAGACATTTTCAGCTTTGTCGGAGACATACCTGCGATAGAAATCCTCACCCACAAGAGACATGCCCGCAACAACAAAAAAATATTCGCTATGTTTGGCGGCGAGTTTCATCATGGTTGGTAGCAACCTAGAGAGCTCCTGCTTCCTGCTTCCAGGCAAAAGGGCAACAATGGGACGTGAATCGCCATCCACGACGCTTTTCATTGCCCCATTATTTTTGGCGGCATTATAGCGAGCCACCTCGTCGAGCAAAGGGTGACCCACATAGATAGCCTGAGGCATAGTGTTTGCGGCATAGAACCTTTGCTCTGTAGGCAAAATATAGCATAGAGCATCCAAATCGCGCCGCATAGGGCGAATGCGATTTTTTTTCCAAGCCCATATCTGAGGAGAGATATAATACACATTCTTAAACCCATGGGCATGAGTGTATTTGGCAATCTTAAGATTAAAACCAGGATAATCTATAAAAACGACGACATCAGGGTTGAACTCCAAAATGTCACGCTTGCAGAAAGATATATTGCCCAACACTGTGGAAAGATGAGACACCACTTCGACAAAGCCCATGAAAGCCAAATCGCGTATGTGACGAACCTGAACAACATGTGGACCTTGAAATTGACCCATATTGTCGCCGCCCCAAAAGCGAATATTCGCATCAGGGTCACGATGCAAAAGAGCACGCAACAGATTGGCACCATGCAAATCGCCAGAGGCTTCTCCTGATATAATGTAATATTTCATATTATTGGAATAGCGACGAAAAATAGTGTTTTTAAAAAGTCAGTGTACCACTTTTGATCAGCACAAACATATACAAAATAAAACTAACAAAAAAGGCAATGATTATACTTTTGGTTGTCACAGGGCGATCTTTTCGTTTGGAAAAGTGACGCAGCAACAATAATGGAGGCACAAAAGCGATAGCGAACCAACGCAGATTGCCGTCAACACCAGAGCCAAACAAAGATAATCCCAGCCACACCAGAAGAGCAGCCACTATTTCGGAGCCCAAAGTAATGACAACGCCACTGACTGCTGAATCATTTTTAAATAATGCTTTCATATATACGTCTGGTTTTTCTTAATGAGTCGGTATCGGTGAAATCGGTAGTGATAGGCACAATAGACACATACCCATTCTCCAGCGCCCATTGGTCGGTACCTTGACCATTGTCGTCGCATTGGAAACGTCCTGCCAGCAGATAACATTCCCGACCTTGTTCGTCATCGACCTTGTTGTAGGCCTCGAGCCAACTAGCCCTTGACTGACGACACACCTTGATACCTTTAGGTTTGTCAGATCCCATGGCCGGTATGTTGACATTAAGAGCAGAGCCTATCGGCATACTATGTTTCAAAGCGGTGTCGATAATAGCGCTAACAAAAGGAACAGATTTGCTGAAATCAGCGTCAGCGCTATGGTCGAGAAGAGAAAAACCTATTGCAGGAATGCCTATGGTAGCGGCTTCCAAGGCAGCTCCCATAGTGCCAGAATAGAGGATATTGATAGAAGAATTGCTGCCATGATTGATACCCGAAAGGAGCATATCGGGCCGACGAGAGCAAAAATGTTCCACACCCAATTTGACACAGTCGACAGGCTTCCCGTTGCAATAGTGAACAGAAAGTCCCTGCTCCTTGACGACAGTACTGACGTAGAGAGGATAATCCACAGTGAAAGAATGCGACTGTCCCGAGGCGTTTTTTTCGGGAGCCATAACCACAACATCGCCGAAACCTCGAGCAATGTCAATCAAAGTAGAAAGGCCAGATGCCTGATATCCGTCATCGTTGGTAAGGAGGAACAGCGGTTTCATCTAGCAAAAAAGGATTTTTCACGTCCTCTGAAAAACGAGGCAGGCTGCAAAATATTGTCGAAGATGTAGTACTGTATCAACACCGTATCCTTGGAGTCAAGGACAGCATACAGACGATTGAGGTCGAAAATCTCGTACATTGTAGTGTCGGGCATAGCCTTCATATCGTCAGGATTGGTATATTTGAGATAGGTTTTAAGCTCATGAGAGTTGCCCTTAGTATCAACAACGCGCAGTATAGTACGGGGAGCGCGAGCAAAGGTAGTGTCGAGTTCAACTTTAGGGACCGCCTTTGCAAACTCGTCGAAGTTGAGATTGACAAACGAAGAGAGCAGCTGAGCCACACGAGCAGTATCGAAACCATCAACACGCATTGCCGGATGAAGCAGATTAAGCACAAAGCCGTCGCCCTCACGCTCAACAGAGAATGACTCTTTGGGCATTGATGGTATCTCGAGTTCAACTTTGGCGATTTCGGTAACAGGAAGATCCACTATAGAATGGCTGCGCCAAGCAAGAGGGTCGACAACAAAGCGTGGCGACAGACAGCCTCTGAAACCAGGAATATGCACAACACAAGGTGTTTTGTCACCCTCGCGGTACATATAAGTAGCCATCATGTCCTGAGTGTCGTGGCCAACATATATGACATCACATTTCTCATGTTTGAAGAGTCGGAATTTACCGCCAAACCATTTGATGAGATAGTCCTTGTAGTACACCTCAACTTTGACGCTCTTGGCAGCAAGCAAACGGTTGACGTTTTCCACAGCAGCATTGTTGACATAGTTGCGGATACGCATTTCGGCGAGAGTCTCAAGAAGGAGGTCCATCATTTTCTGACTTGCAACATAGCCGTCATCGACATACCACAAAGAATCCGGTCCGTAAGTAAACAGAACCTTATGGTTTTCCTTGTCGGCCATAAAAATCTTTGTGACAGCGCCAGGATAGGCGGCAGCCTCGACCTGAAAATCTTGTTTAAAAGTATGGTTACGTCCTCGAAGCATAACGACAAGCAAAGTTGCCACACCCAGTAAGACAATTAGAGAGACTATTATTATAGATTTCTTTGATTTCATGAATAGATTAAATAATGTTATAATTTAAAAGTAATCAGGATTAGCTTATCATTATACCGGCAATATCATTTGATGTGACGAATAACTATATGACACCTAATCACAAGTCAGCGTTTTTTATATTTTATCTTTCTAGAGACTAGTACCACAACAGCCAATATCAGAACAGACAAGATTGGGTAGAACAAGTTTGCAAACTGATACAATCCCCTTTGGTCGCGGACTTTGGCCAAATCAAGACGACGGATGTCGATGTTGCGGGGACGCGCGTCGATCATACCCTCATCGCCAGCAAGATAGTTGATAGCGTTAAGGATGAAAGTCTTGTTGGCAAACTCGACATTGGTATATCTGTCATAGCCCAAGGGGAAGGGATACTGTCCCTGCTCGTTATAAGCAGTACCATTGCGAATCATATCGCCGTCAGAAACGACAATCATCTGTGTTGGTTTGTCGCATTGGCTCTTATAGCCAATCTCGCTTAAAGAGGCGAACTGCGAAGCCAAGCGGTTGCGGAACAACGATTTGAACTGACCCTCCAGGAGAACAGCGACAGGCAAATTGCTGCGGTTGAACAACTGGTTGTCCACCTGAACCATAGCATCTGTCAGCTGTATGTTGACCGGAGCGTTTTTAATATGAACATGGTCGGAGGTTGTAAGCAAAACCGTCTTATTGATATCGTTACTAATCAAATCGATAGTGCTAATAAAATCCGTTTTCAAGACATCCAGGTTGCGCACGATAGGATGATCCGAATTAGGCACCAACGTCGGGAAATAGTACCACGGAACCAGTTGCATTCTGTTGTCATTGCCCATCATAGGAATACCGCGGCAACGATAATCCATAATCAAGTCAGGATTGACACGCACACCATAGTTGAAGAACATTTCATCCAGATTGGTAGCAAGTCTGGTAGCAAAAGTCTGAGGCTTAGTTTGAAGGCTATCCATATCAGCATCCAAGGCGTCAACGAGCCATAGAATCTTGCCACCATACATCACAAACTGATCCAAAACATATAAATCTTTGTCAGAGAAAGCCTTGATGGGTTTAGGGACAACCAAGACATCAAATTTGTTATTGATAGTAATAGTCGAGTCCTGAGTATTCATAATGCGACCCGTCAGAGCGTTAATGTTTTCGTTGAGGTAGACATTTTCCAACGAATAGTCCTCCACCAACGACATCTGGATGTCGAAAATATCGATTTTTTCCAATTCGCCATGACCAAGGAGGAAACCAACACGAGCTTTGACAGGACGAGACAGACGATGTATTGCGGTGACAAAGTTGTATTCCAAATTCTCGACCGACGAATTCACCACCTCGTCAGTAGAACGGCCGCTAATGCCCGCCGATTGCAGCTGAATGGCGGTCTCACGGCCTCGGTAGCTAACCTCCATAGAGGGGTATACGACTTGCTGTTTCTGTACCCCACCCTCTTCAGAAGTTACCGGTATGGGCGTGAGCCCTTTCTTGACAATGGTTTGATAGAACTGCTTTTTTTCCTCGTCAGTCTTAAAGTCATTGGGATTGACAAACTCATACTCAATAAATCGGCTATAAGCCCTAAACTGATCGAGCATGTTTTTGATGTCATTTCTGAAACGGCGGTATTCGGCTGGAAGATCATCGCCCTCGAGATAGATACGGAAAAGCACAGGCTCGTCGACTTCGCCAAGCATCTCTTTGGTTGATGCCGAAAGCGTATAGCGTTTCTCAGCAGTAAGGTCAAAGCGAGTGAAGATGTATTTACTGATAATGTTGACAAAGACAAGGGCCACAAGCAATGCCAGCAAAGCCAATATATTTTGTCGTCTAATATTCTTCATTAGTGATTAGTAATCAATAGTTGATGAATGTCTATTTTTTCCACTTACGAGACTGCAGAACCATTCGCGTGAGCATTATAAAGAACACTATAACCGAAAGGAAATAGATAATGTCGCGAGTGTCGATAACACCACGGGAAATAGATTCATAGTGAGATTGCAAGCCCAGCGAACGCAACAAGAGAGCGAACTGGCCATGCATGAGCTGATAGAGAGATTCAAAGCCCAGATAGCAAAATGCGCACAACATTGCAGCGATGATAAAAGCCACTATCTGATTGTTTGTCAGCGACGATGAAAATAGGCCAATAGCAATAAAAGCAGCGCCCAGAAAAACGAGTCCGATATAAGAGCCAACAACGCTGCCTGTATCGATATTGCCCACTGGGTCACCAAGCCGATATACTGCCCAGTAGTATACCAACGTAGGCAGCAGCGAGATGACCACCAAAGTCAGACCAGCCAGAAACTTAGCCACCACTATTGTCAACTCAGACAGAGGCTTGGTGAGGAGAAGTTCCATAGTACCATTGCGTTTTTCTTCGGCGAACATACGCATTGTGATGGCCGGAATAAGAAACAGGTAGAGGAAAGGTCCCAGTAGAAAAAGGCCGTCAAGACCTGCATATTTGTAGTCGAGGAGATTGAAGCTAGTGCGGAAAACCCACAGCATCAAACCCGTCATAAGCAGGAAAACAATAATAGTAAGATAGCCTATAAGAGATGAGAAAAAAGCTGACAGTTCCTTTTTGTATAGAGCAAACATTATTATAATTCCGTTAACAATTACTTAGTATTAAAATAGTTGACAACATTTAGCCATAGAGAGAACAATCTCTGAAAGGTACAGAAAACCGTCCCGGGCTTTATTATTCGAACCTAACCCTCTTAGACTCGTTAGAGCGACCTTGGTATTCGCCGAAAGAGAGATCCAACACAGTCTCGAAGAGCAGCTGAGTAGCTTTAACAATAAATCCACGATCGATGTTCTCAACGATGTCGCTAGGTACACCATCATAGCGGTTGCCTTTGTAGTTTGTGATATTGATGCTAGGAATGCCCACCTGAGCAAAAGCGGCGGCGTCACCTTTGGGCAAAGTTTTCACACCCGTCATAACATTTCCGGCGCAGTAAGAGGTATCAACACGCTTGGCCACACCCCAAAGCTTTGGAAACCTTTTGTTGCCCAAAACAGCGATACTGTCACCACTACCAATCGAATTAACATTGACGAAAGCCTCGATACGCTTCAAAGGCTTAAAGTTGGAGACAAAAATCTGAGAGCCCAGATTTTGCTGTTCGCTAGCCGAGAAAAGAACGAAGACGATGCTGCGTGAAGGCTGATCCTCAGAGAGCTGCAACATACGAGCCGTTTCCAGCAAGGCAGCTACACCCGAAGCATTGTTGTCGGCGCCAGGGAAGAGACAAGTGGTACCCTGCATTCCTAAGTGGTCGAGACAAGCACCAACAACCACATACTCACTATTAAGTTTAGGATCGACACCAGGATAAATACCGACAACGTTGGCAGTCAAAGCGGCGGGATGATATTTGGCGTTGATATCGATTTCAAATTTCTTGCGGAGATGGAAAGATTGAGGTTTTTTGCTATCGTTGATTTTCACAATAGCGTCCTCCAACGACATCAGTTCGTCCTGAAGAATCCTGTCGCCGCAGTCGCGAGTAGGTTGAATAACCGGGAACGTTGCCAGATGAGGCAATTCGCCATTGTAAACATTGCCCTGAACCTCATAAGGGGAGCAAGACTTATTCATGTTTACGACCACAAGGGCGCAAGCGCCATGAGCTTTAGCCACACGAGCCTTGTCGCGAATCTGTAGATAGCGTTTGGTGATGTCGGAAGGCAAAAACGAGGGGACACCACTCAACACCAAAACCACCTTGCCTTTGGCATCGACGTTGGCATATTCGTTATAGGCTCCATTGTCAATTCCATAACCACAAAAAACCACAGGGGCGTCGGCATAACCGCGACCCGTCATTCCAGTGCAGCAGAAGTCACGACCAAGCACAAAGACTTTAGCGTCATCCTTGCTATTGGTGTAGCTGTTAAAAGTGCAGTTCTCAATTTGGTTGCACTCAGTCTCAAAATACTGAGCCCAATTACCATTGTAAGGCTGCACACCATAGCGTTCCAACTCACCGACCACATAATCGGCGGCAGAGAGGAAAGCCTGGGTTCCTGCCAATCGGCCCTCATAAGTAGAGGACGAAAGGTCTCTGATGTGCACTAGCAACGAGTCGAGAGATGCTTGCTGAGCCCTAAGGCCGACAGGCAGCAGGAGGGCACATGCTAACGACAATGATATCTTTTTTATGGATTTCATACTTGTTGATATTTCTGATTAACTAATAATTGGTGGTCATCCTTTCAAACCATCCAGCTGCTGTTTCAGAGCCTCGATTTTCTTCTCAGCGTCAGCTTTCTTCTGGCGTTCGACAGCGACGACCTTTTCAGGTGCGCCATTGACAAACTTCTCGTTACCAAGTTTTTTCATTACACTTGCCAAGAAACCCTCAGCATATTTCAGTTCCTCTTCCAACTTTTTGCGTTCGGCCTCGACATCGATATTCTGAGATATAGGCACAAAGAATTCGGTAGTGCCAACCATAAAGCTCACCGCGCCATCAGGTTTTGACACAACATACTCGATCTTGCCCACATTGGCAAGTTTAGTGATTATGCCGTCGAAACGAGGATTCATCCTAGAGCCGTTTTCAGACACAACATAGAGATCGAGTGTCTCTTTGGGCGACAAACCCTTGCTGTTGCGCAAGTTGCGGACACCCGCTATGATGTCGCGAGCCTTGTTGCAATCTTCAAGCATCCTTTGGTCGTAGAACACACTCACAGGCATGTGCTGCATCATGATACTTGATGCCGCAACCATGTTGGCCTTCACCTCGGTGTCGGTGTCCTGCAACAAATGCCAAATCTCCTCGGTAACAAAAGGCATAAAAGGATGAAGCATATACATCAGACGCTCGAAAATACTTATCGTTGCGTCGTAGGTTTCTTTGTCAAGAGGCTTGCCGTAGGCCGGTTTAACCATTTCAAGATACCATGAGCAGAAATCGTCCCAAATCAACTTGTAGGTGTTCATCAAAGCCTCACTCAGGCGATATTGTTCGAAGTCCTTCTCAATTTGTTCCAGAACACAAGCCATTCTCTGTTCCATCCATTCCACAGCCACAGCATTGGATTGGATATTATCGTTGGCGGAATTGCCATCGGCGACTACCTCCCACCCTTTTACCAAACGCAGAGCGTTCCAAATCTTGTTGGCGAAATTGCGGCCCTGCTCACATATCTTGACGTCGAAAGGCAAGTCATTGCCAGCGGGGGCAGTGAGAAGCATACCCATGCGGACACCGTCGGCGCCATACTCCTCCATCAACACAATGGGATCGGGAGAGTTGCCAAGCTGTTTAGACATTTTGCGGCCTTTCTCGTCACGCACAATGCCGGTGAAATAAACATGGCGGAATGGAACCTCGCCGCGGTATTCCTCACCAGCCATAATCATTCTAGCCACCCAGAAGAAAATGATGTCGGGAGCAGTAATAAGGTCGTCGGTGGGATAGTAATATTTAATCTCCTCATTGTCGGGGTTGCGGATGCCGTCGAAAAGGCTAATAGGCCACAGCCAGCTACTGAACCAAGTGTCAAGGACATCCTCGTCCTGCACCAACTGGTCGGCAGACGAAACAGCACCCGGGAAGCGCTTGCAAGCCTCTTCGAAAGCCTTTTCGCGAGTCTCAGCGACAACAACCTCACGACGGCCGTCAACGTCCAAATAGTAGGCAGGAATGCGATGTCCCCACCACAGCTGGCGGCTGATGCACCAATCTTTGATATTCTCAAGCCAATGACGGTAAGTGTTCTTGAACTTCTCGGGGTGGAACTGGATAGTGTCGTCCTCAACAACCTCCAAAGCCTTCTTGGCGATGTCGGTCATCTTCATAAACCACTGAGCACTCAGTTTAGGCTCAATGACAGCGTCGGTGCGCTCCGAGTGCCCCACCTTGTTGACATAGTCCTCCACCTTCTCAACAAGGCCAGCCTCCTCAAGGTCCTTCATAATAGCCTTTCGGCATGCAAAGCGATCCTGTCCGGCATACTTGCCCCCATTCTCGTTAAGAGTACCGTTATCGTTGAAGATATTAATAGTCTCAAGATTATATTTCATACCCAGATTGTAGTCGTTGACATCGTGGGCAGGAGTAATCTTTAGCGCACCTGTACCGAACTCACGGTCGACATACTCATCCATGATAATGGGGACGCTGCGGCCGACCGACGGAACAATAACACGCTTGCCTTTCAGCCATTTGAAGCGCTCATCCTCAGGATGGACACACACAGCGGTGTCGCCCAAAATAGTCTCGGGGCGAGTGGTAGCGACAACAATGTAGTCTTTGTCTTTCACACCAACACCTTCACATTTTTCACCATTGTCGATATAGTATCTCAGATAGAAGAGTTTGGAATGGCTCTCCTTGTAGTTAACCTCCTCATCGCTCACAGCGGTAAGTGCCTGAGGATCCCAGTTAACCATACGAACGCCACGATAAATAAGTCCCTTGTTGTAAAGGTCGACGAAAACCTTGATAACACTCTCATAGCGTATATCGTCCATAGTGAAAGCCGTGCGATCCCAGTCGCAGCTGGCACCCAGTTTGCGAAGTTGCTTAAGAATAATGCCACCATACTCCTCTTTCCACTCCCATGCATATTTCAAGAACTCATCGCGGCTGATGTCACGTTTCTCTATACCTTTGGCTTTCAGCATATTCACCACCTTGGCCTCAGTAGCGATACTAGCGTGGTCAGTTCCAGGAACCCAGCAAGCGTTCTTGCCCATCATTCTGGCTCTACGCACCAAAACATCCTGAATCGTGTTGTTGAGCATATGACCCATGTGAAGCACACCAGT
>ONEY01000029.1 GCA_900316965.1 uncultured Bacteroidales bacterium | reverse complement strand
CGAAAAGCCGTGAAAAGGGCTTTTGTGAAGTCCCGTAATGAATCCCTCTACCACTTGACGAGCAAAGAAATCGAGTGATTTATATTTCTCTATCTCCAAAAACGACATTTTGTCGACATCTGCTATATACTTATACAACAAAGAAGGGAGAACAGGTCCCCCCTTCCCTCTTTTATATTGTGTCTGCCTACAAGGAACTCTTAGTTCCCTATCAGGGAAGCAGAAACTACATCATTGCGTTGAGCTTGTCGGTAAGGGTAGCTTTGGCTACAAGTCCTACAGATTTGTCAACAAGGACGCCGTCCTTGATAAACAGCACGGTAGGAACATTGCGAACTCTAAATTCTGCCGCAATTTCTGGAGCCTCGTCAACATCAACTTTACATACCAAGGCTTTGCCTTCATATTCGGCGGCAATTTCTTCGATAATAGGTGCCAAGGCTTTGCATGGGCCACACCAAGTGGCTCCGATGTCCAACAGTATAGGAAGCTTTGACTGCTTTACTTCAGCAAAATTTTGATCATTAACTTCAAGTGCCATAATGCATTAATTATTTTATGATTATTGATTATTTTGTGCAAATATACAGGATTTTTTTTGATTTAAAACTACGTCAATCGTATTTTTTTTGATGTAAAGTTTAAAACATAATTAAATAATTTATTACTCAACCTCTTACATATTGTATCGGCTCAATAAAGTAAACACATTGTAGTTTTTATCATCCCTACTACAGCTCGTTCGAATGTAAAATGAAATTCCATGTTTTTCATTGATTATTTTTCGATATAACATATAATTAAGTATCAATCACCTTCTTTAAATAGCAACCCAAGTTATTATATATTAGAACAATACAAAATAATTAATATTTTTTGGAGCAAAATAGTTCATAATTAAGCGGAAAATATTATTTTTGCATTGGAGAAAATATGCAAAATAACTAGGCATTTCCTTTCAATTAAAGAATCATTTTATTATTTCATATTTTTAATAATCATGAAACACAAAATAGCTTTGTCGATACTGCTTGCCGCTCTTCTCTGCTGCCCGGCAGCTATGCAAGCTCAAAATAAGGGTAAAAACAAAAACACCAAAAATAAAACCACAAAGCCCGAAAGACCAGTACAGGAACTCACCCAACTGCCTCCAAACAGTAATGACTGCCTTTTTGCCATTGAGCTTCAACCCGATGTGCCTTTCGGTCCTACCACATCGCCAAAAGATCCAGGTCGACAGCTCGAAGTGATGCGTGACAAAAACAACCCCCATGCTTTCGAAGTCGAGCACAACTCAACATGGTATAAATTCACCGTCCCCTATTCAGGCAATCTTGAGGTAAGCATCACTCCCAACAACGAATGGGACGATTACGATTTCCTCGTTTATCGTTATACCGATGTCTATTTTAGCAACCATCTGATTCAAAACAAAATCAAACCCCTTGCAGGCAGCTTGGCGTCAAAGGACACTACTGGCATCGCCGCTGCCACACCCAAGAAAGGCAAAGGCAACGAAGCCGCACGACCCCGTAGCCGCCGTATGACCGCTCCTACCATGGGAATGCGCGCCGACGGCAAACGTCTGTTCATAGCACAACACGAGCAGGAAGAATTTCTCAAATCCATTCCCGTACGCAAAGGCGAAGTATACTATATCGTTCTCGACAACAAGAGCAACAATGGCGAAGGCCATAGCATCAAAGTATCAATTCAAGTCGAATCCTTCGAGCCTTTGGTAGTTTTTTACGATCCCTCTCTTAAGAAAAATGTTGATGTCGATTTGGTCATCCAAGAGAAAAACACCAACAACCGCCCAATAGTCAAAAATCCATCCTTCCGCGGCGGAAAAGTAAAATTTGTACCAGGCTTCAGATATTCTCTCTACGCTAAGAAACCCGGCTATTTCACCGTCTTCAAAGAGTTCAACTCCAACATCTTCAAGGAAGACACCCTTCTTAGATTCATCATGAACAAGACCGAGAAAGGAACAGTTTTCCCCATCACAGACATCTATTTCGACGATGACGCCAACCTCCTTCCCGAGTCAGACACCTCTCTTCTCAACTACATCCAAATGTTCCTCGAAAACCCCGAAGTCTCGTTCCGAATCAAAGGTTATATCCAATCCTATGCTGTTGATATCGAGTCGGATCAGAAATTATCCATCGCACGTGCCCAAAGTGTAAAAGAGTTCTTTGTGGCTCACGGCATAAGTCCCGACAAAATCGAGATAGCCGGAATGACACAAAACGAGATAAAACGCTCTGCCGCCGCAGTTCTCAACAAGCGCCAGGCATTCAAAGACACCAAAGTCGAATTGATTATCACGGGTATTAACAAATAGACTTTCCCCCATTTATCAGCAATACCGGAAATCATTTCCCCTATAGTCAACCCCATAAAAATACTTTCTGTCATTGACTAGAAAGTATTTTTTTGTGTCTTCTTCACATTAATAAGTGACAAAAAAGACGCCTAATAACATGCACTATTGATGAAAGTACTATAATACATTTTGGGAAACATAACCTCAATCGGTAAAATGAAATCAAGATGACATTTTACCCAACATATCTCCATCAATAATACCATGCATATCGAACCCTTAGCGAACTCATAGCGGACTCATGGCTATTTTTTAAATGAAAATTTCGCCTCGATTTTTTACATATTAGCAATTCTAATTCCATTGTCGGCATATCCTCAATGTCAGATGCACACAATCATGGGCATCGACTTCTGGGCATCATTTTGTGACAATAGCGAGCCCCCCCTATTATTTATTCTTTCATTGCTGCCGCCCCTCGACAATGTGTTGTCACCATTTCCATAGATATCACCAACCATCTGCAGATTTACCTCGTCGACGCCATCCCTGCAGGTTCGGCAGTCACCATTAATGTACCAAGACACCTATTCTATCACATTACATCCACCGACAGCATCGCTCTCTTTCCCTCCAATCACAACAATGCCTATTATATATATCGTCAACAAGAGCAAAAAAACGGCGATGATATCGTAGATACCATCGCCGTTTGTCTTAATAGTGAAAATACAATTACAACTGAGGGCCGGCGGAAACAAGAGCCTTGCCTGCTTCGTTGTAAGTGAATTTGACAAAATTCTTGATAAAGCGGTCGGAGAGATCACGTGCTTTCTCTTCCCATTGAGAAGCGTCGGCATATGTGTCGCGAGGATCAAGAATCTTGGGATCAACGCCAGGAAGCGAAGTGGGAACCTCAAAGTTGAAATAAGGTATTTTTTTGGTTTCAGCTTTCAAGATAGAGCCGTCGAGTATAGCGTCGATGATTCCACGAGTATCCTTAATGCTGATACGTTTGCCTGTTCC
This sequence comes from uncultured Bacteroidales bacterium, assembly GCA_900316965.1. Lineage (GTDB taxonomy): Bacteria > Bacteroidota > Bacteroidia > Bacteroidales > P3 > Colimorpha. The sequence goes on along the minus strand of ONEY01000029.1, from coordinate 28,103 downwards.
GTTCCAACCGGTATTTACCAGATATGCCTTTGCACCACTCTTCTCCATACGTTTAACTAATTCCTCAGCATATTTTGTGGGATGCAGCTCGAGGAAAGCCTGACCAAAGCATGCGCTGAAAGTTGGAGTGGGCTCGGTAATGCCGCGCTCTGTTCCTGCCAACTTGGCTGTAAAACCGCTCAGGAAGTAGTATTTGCATTGTTCGGGAGTCAGAATGCTGACGGGAGGAAGCACGCCGAAGGCATCTGCGCTAAGGAAAATGACGTTGTCTGCAGCCGGACCTGCGCTCTTGCCATGTACGGGTTGGACAATCTTCTCGATATGGTCGATAGGATAGCTTACACGAGTATTCTCGGTAACGCTCTTGTCTTTGAAATCAATCTTGCCATTGGCATCAACGGTGACATTCTCCAACAAAGCGTTGCGACGAATGGCATTGTAAATGTCGGGTTCACTCTCCTTGTCGAGATTGATAACCTTGGCATAACAGCCACCTTCAAAGTTGAATACACCCTCGTCGTCCCAACCATGTTCGTCATCACCAATAAGAAGACGTTTAGGATCGGTGCTGAGAGTGGTCTTGCCAGTACCAGAAAGACCAAAGAAGATGGCGGTATGCTCACCCTTCATATCAGTATTGGCCGAACAGTGCATAGCGGCAATACCCTGCAGAGGCAGATAGTAGTTCATCATGCTGAACATACCCTTCTTCATCTCGCCACCATACCAGGTGTTAAGGATAACCTGCTCACGGCTAGTAACATTGAAAGCAATGCAAGTATCGCTATTGAGACCCAATTCCTTGTAGTTGTCTACTTTGGCCTTGCTGGCTGCATAAACCGTGAAAGTGGGTTTAAACTCTTTCAGCTCATCGTCTGAAGGTTTAATGAACATGTTGCGAACAAAATGGGCCTGCCAAGCAACCTCCATAATAAAACGCACAGCCATACGGGTATCCTTGTTGGCTCCGCAAAATGCGTCAACAACAAAAAGTTCCTTATTGCATAGTTGCTTTTTGGCAAGATCACGCATCTGAGCCCACACCTCTTCGCTCATAGGGTGATTGTCGTTCTTATACTCAGGGGTTGTCCACCAAACGGTGTTTTTCGAATTCTCGTCCATGACAATATATTTGTCCTTGGGCGAACGGCCAGTGTAAATACCTGTCATGACATTGACAGCGTCAAGTTCAGTAAGCTGACCTTTTTCATATCCAGTAAGGCTGGGATTGCTCTCAAATTTGAACAATTCCTCGTATGAGGGATTGTAATGGATATCCTTGGCACCAGTGATACCCATAGCTTCGAGGTCTTTTCTGACTTTATCGTTCATAATAATTAATTGGGGGTTAAAGGGTTTGGATTTTTATTATTTATTCATTAACAATTATCAACTCTCCATGGTCATCTTATAAAGTCTAACGGAGCCGTCGATATTTTTCTCTCTGGCTGAGTTGCCATACTTGTCTACATCAAAGACATTGCGTGGAGAGCGTGTAATGCTTAGAGGACCACCCACACAGCCGCCATCGCATGCCATACCTTCAAAGAAATTGGCTGTCTCTTTCTTAGCACGCAGTAGCGTCAAATGCTGACGGCATTGGTCGATGCCATTCATAACGCAGGGCTTAACACCATCTACGCCAAGCGACTTAGCTACATCGGCAACACCAAGAGCCAATCCACCACTTTTAGCGAAGATACGTCCATAGAACGAGGCATTATCGAGAATGGAATCCTCACATTGGGTGGTGTCTATTCCTCGGGCGTCGACAAAGGCTTGCAGCTCTTCGAAACTCATCACACTATCAATCATGCCTCCAGTTTTTTCAAGCGTATACTCGAACTTTTTGGCAGCACAAGGGCCAATGAAGATCACTTTTGCTGTCGGGTCGCTATGTTTGATAAGCTTGGCAGTCATAACCATAGGCGACACAGAGGATGAGATGGCGTCTTTAAGTTCCGGGAAATTGTTTTCCACAAAACGAACAAAGGCGGGACAGCATGATGTGGTCATCACCGGGGCTTCGCATGTTTCGGCTTTTTCCTTGAATTCGTGTGCTTCGTTGTAAAGTGTGATATCGGCACCCAAAGCAGCCTCTACCACTTGGTGGAATCCCAGCTTCTTAATGGCGGTAACAACTTGCTCTATGCGACCAAAACGACATTGGCTTACAATGGCCGGAGCAATAACCGCATAGCAACGGTAGCGAGTATTGTTCTCTGACTCCTGAAGCATTTTGATGATGTCGAGAACAAGACTTTTGTCGCTTATAGCGCCGAATGGGCAGCTAACGATGCAGGCGCCGCATGAAATGCATTTATCGTTGTCAATTACAGCCTTGTCCTCTTCGTTGATGCTGATAGCCTTCACCTTGCAACTCTTGATGCAGGGTCGTTTCTGAGCTATTATTGCGCTATATGGACACGCGGCGGCGCATTTTCCACACTCAATGCATTTCGTTTTATCAATATGGCATCGATGATCTATAATGGTGATGGCGTCTTTGGGACACACCTCTTTGCACGAGTGCATAAGGCAGCCGCGACAGACGTCGGTGACAATCATACCACCTGCTGGACATTCGTCACAAGCTTCGGGCAGCACTTCTACAACGTTTGGGTTGCTTTTGTCGCCACCCATAGCGACTTGTACTCTATCCATCAGCACAGCACGCTCTTTGTGAATACAGCAGCGTGTATCGGCTTTAGGTCCTGGAGCGATGGTGCGGGGAATGGTATATGCGTTTTCAAGTCCGCCCTCATAGGCACGACGTATAACCTCCTTTAGCACTTGATATTTAGTCCATTGTACGTTTGTGTCGAAAAGTTTCTGTTCCATTTTAATCGTAATTTACCGTTACTATCTTTCCCATCTTGCGTAAGTTGTCGGCTAAATGCTCGACAAGCTTTAGTTTCATTGTGATGTCAATGTCCAATCCTGAATGGGCGGCGTTAACATTCTGTCCCACAAAGAAAACAATATGAGTAGCCTCCTCAAAGATAATGTTGGCCAATAGTGAGCCACCATCCTTCTTAGTGTATGTTTTGGGAGCCAAATCCTTGACAGATACATATTTCTCTGAAAGCGAGAGTAGGCGTCGCAATGTGATAACTCCCTCGGTGGTAAGGTCAATGCCATCTATAAATCCAATAGGAGGAACCTCTTTGTCAGGGAAATCAAAACTTGTTTTAAGTTGACGACCAAGACAACGAGCCACCACTTGCGATGTTGTGCCGCCGCAAACAATGCGCTTGTCTGCGCCTTTCATAAAATTCTGAACATATTCCTCGTCCTTCTCTTTGTCCACAGGAGGTCCCACCATAATATGGACTTCACATCGTGGATGAAGACGAACGGCGGCGACTGTGGTGTCGTCACCAGGTCGGTCAAGGTAGAGATCGTTGCATGCCGACGCCAACAGGCAGGCGGCGGCGCGTGCCGACATGTGAGAATCTATATAATGATCAAGATGATCCATAATATCCTTACGCTGCCATCCAAAATTTAGCATTTGGCCAATGCCGGCATGGATAGTGCCATCACTCATAACAAAGACCATATCACCCGAATTCATATGTAGCTCAGTATGGTACACTTTCTTGCCACAAATATCAAGTTCCTTTCTCGGAAAATCGGTAGTATGGCCATCGTGATACCAGATGGCTTCAGGATTGTCAAATTCGAAGAGATGACCCTCTCCATAGTCATTAACATGAATCACCGAGAAGGTACTATAGGCCACCTGTCTCTCTTTGCAAACAGGCAATGTCTGAATAATAGTTTCAATACAGTCTTGCATGTCGGCACCTCCGGCAGTCATGGTGCAGAGTATCTTGCTAGTCAAAGTGGAGAGAATGTTGGCTTTCACTCCGCTGCCCAACCCATCGGCCAAAACGAGAGTCGTCCAACCTTCGTTGACGCTCATCTCAACATTGTCGCCGCATAGCTCTTCACCATAGTGGTTCAGCGAAGTGTAGCCGTAATCTACACAGAGTGGTATTGTAAATGCTTGATTGTTTGCTTGCATATCTGTTTGCTTTTTTTGTTTTAGCTTGATTAACAAATTATCATTTGAATTGTAACTGTTCTAGCCTTCAAACTTATTATTTTTCAAGCATTCAATCAATTTTTGCAGTTTTCCAATCTGTGGGCCTCCCGTCAACTCCCAAATCTCCTTGTCCGTCGGTGAGGGTTTTCTTTAGTTTTAGCAAAGCCACCTTCGTTTCGGCTGTTGTTTCGCCCAGTAGTGATGCTATCTCCTGAGCCACACGCATCTGTTTCATGATAAGGTCGTCGGTGGTCGAGATGGTGTCCATACGCACTTTTTCAAGCTTTTTGTCGTAGTTGACCATATCGGAAATGTCTTTCATTAAACCAAAGAGCAGATTCTGTTCACTCAGCAGGCTCACCGTAAGACTCAAGTATCTGTCGGTTGAGGCAATATGCAGTTGTGGATTTTCCACACGCTGTTTCTTGGTGTAAGCATTGTAGAAGTCGATGGGTTGGAAGCTCTCGGAGACGGGGCGTCCAACAACGTTTTCAGGTCTGCCGGTGAGACCGAGCATTTTCATTGCAGAGACATTAATGTCCACAATATTCATCTCGGGGTCAACAATCATCACACCTTCTGGAGAGTTGCGAACAATATCCACCGCCAAGCTTTCCGCTCTCTTGCGCATATATGGCAAGCAGATGTCAATATCGGCATATCCATTCACAACAGCCCATGCCTTCTCTCGACAAGTGCGATAGCCGCATGCGCCGCAATCAAGTTCATCGGCTTTGGTGAACTTGCCCGTGCGGCGGAGAACATCCTCGATTTCTTTTTCTGTGGCGGGACGGCTTTTGGCTCTAAGACGAGGATGGGCATAAGCCAACGAAACACCTGCGTCACTTGCCGGTTGATGTTTGCGGGTAGCCATCTCATGCTCAACATATCGGTCAATGTCGGATTCGGCTTTTATTATGCCACCCTCATGTTCTATTGAACAGGGGCCATTGATACATCCGCCAGGACATACGTTCATCTCGATAAACATTTTGTCCATCGATTCGATGTTCTCAAGTACGTTGGCAATGCGATCCACTCCGTCAACCGACATATATCTATACCCTTCGGGCAAAACATCAAACGAACGGATGATGCCTTGTGTGGCGGGATATGCCTTTGCGCGGTTGGCAATGGTGTTTTCGTCACCAACAGTAAGGCGGTTGATAGTATTGAGGTCGATATTGTGCTCTTCAAAAAGTTGAAGCAGCTCGTCGAAGGTGATGACAGCATCAATAGCGTGTTCATCAGCTTCGCGTTTTTTGGCTATACAGGGACCTATGAAAACAATCTTAAGATTGGGATCATTGCGTCGCAGCATTTTGGCGTGGGCAACCATTGGCGAGTCGACAGGCGCCAAATATGGCAACGCCTTCGGGTAATACATCTGAATCAAACGGCATGCGGCGGGGCAAGCCGAAGTGATAAAGTTTCTCATCTCGCCTGTTGCCAGCACACGTTTGTATTCTTCTGTAACAGCCTGTGCTCCGACGGCGGTTTCCTCGGCAACAGCAAAGCCTAATTTTGCCAGCGCAATGCGCAGTATGGAGAAATCCTCTTGGCAAAGACTACTGATAAATGAGGGCGCAACCGTTGCGGCCACACGCACCCCACTTTTCAACAGTTCGCGAACCACTGGCAGTTCGCTGTGTTCGATTTTTGCGTGTTGTGGGCACACTTTTGTGCAATGTCCGCAAAGAATGCAATGCTCCTCGATAATCTGCGCATGGTGATTCTTTATATCTATTGCCTTAACCGGACATTCACGTAGGCAGCGGTAGCAGTCCTTGCATTGAACAGTCTTAAATTCCAAATACTCGGACATATTATTGTATTTGTTTTAAAAGAGTTTAATTAGTTAAGAAATAGTTTGGGGTAGATTTCTTTGGCGAACAACTCCTCCACATTGCCTGAATTGACGTTGTGCAACAGGAATCCTCCAGGTATTTCCTCTACTTGAGCGCCACGCTCGGCAGGCTCCAAATCATCGCATTCCACGGTAACTCCCATAGCGCAATGACCTAGACAAAAGCTCGCTTGCAAGTCAATAAGATCCTCAACGTCATATTTTTTCAGAACCTCTTTAAAGGCTTCGATAACTTCGTACGAACCCTTCAAGTGGCAGGAACTGCCAACGCATACTTTGATTGTCATTTTATTATGGTATTATTGTTCATTATTGTTATTCAAATTTTAAGCATTCGGGATTTGTCGTCGCCGAATGCTTAAAATTCAAATTTAAATAGTCGGCTTAGAGGTTTTATTTCTCTCTAGCTTCTTTGATTGCTGCTTGTGCTGCGGCCAAACGTGCTACAGGCACACGGAATGGTGAGCAGCTGACATAGTTCATACCGGCTTTGTAGAAGAACTCGGCGGCTGTGGGATCTCCACCATGTTCACCGCACACACCACATTTGAGGTTGGCGCGTGTCGAACGGCCACGGTCGATACCTATCTTCACCAATTCGCCCACGCACTCGCGGTCAAAGTTGTTGAATGGGTCGGCGGGGATAATCTTCTCATCAACGTATGTCTTGACAATAGCGTTGACGTCGTCGCGGCTGAAACCGAAAGTCATCTGGGTAAGGTCGTTGGTACCAAAGCTGAAGAACTCGGCAACTTCGGCAATCTGGTTTGCGACAAGGGCGGCACGAGGTATTTCAATCATGGTGCCAAACTTGTAGTCAAACTTTTGACCATACTTGTTCTCTACCTCAACCTTGACGCGGTCGGCAAGAGCTTTCTGGTGTTTAAGCTCGGCGGCATTGATGGTGAGAGGAACCATAATCTCCAAATGAGGATCATAGCCTTCCTTCATCAATTCAACGGTAGCGCTGAAGAGTGCGCGGAACTGCATCTCGGTGATTTCTGGGTAGATGATACCAAGGCGAACACCTCGGAGGCCCATCATGGGGTTAACCTCGTGCATGCTTTCAATACGAGCGTGGAGTTTCTCAAACTCTATACCACGAGCTTTAGCCACCTCGCGCTGTTTCTCCTCGGTTTGAGGAACAAATTCATGCAGAGGAGGATCCATGAGGCGGAAGGTCAGAGGCTTGCCATCCATAACCTTAAGTGTACCCTTGGCGCTTTCACACATATAAGGCTCCAATTCAGCAAGGGCGGCAACACGAGCGTCGAGATTATCGGCCAAAATCATATTGCGCAGTTTCTCCAAAGGAACCTCGCTGTTCTCACCGTAGAACATATGCTCGATACGGAACAATCCGATACCTTCAGCGCCAAAATCAATAGCCTTCTGAGCATCTGCGGGGTTGTCGGCATTGGTGCGAACACCCATCTTGCGGAATTTGTCAACCAGCTTCATGAATTGCTGGAACAGAGGATTCTCTGTAGCGTTGATCATCTTGACTTCCTCGTCATAAACCCAGCCTTTCGAACCATTGAGGCTCAGCAGGTCTCCCTCATGGAAAGTCTTGCCATTGATAATGACAGTACCTTGCTCCTCGACGTTGACTTTCTTCTTGCCATATTGGTCGGTCTTAACCGAAGCCTTCTCCATCTCAATTTTCACAGCGTCGCATCCAACGATGCAGCACTTACCCCAGCCACGGGCAACAAGTGCGGCGTGCGAAGTCATACCTCCGCGGGCGGTAAGGATACCGTCGGCGGCGCGCATACCCTCGACATCTTCAGGATTGGTCTCCTCACGGACAAGGATATTCTTTATTCCGGCAGCTTGATACTCTTTAGCCTTTTCGCTGGTGAGAGCTATTACACCCACGGCACCGCCAGGACCTGCGGGCAGACCTTTGGCAATAACCTCATGCTTCTTCTCGTCGGCCGAGTCAAGAATGGGGTGCAGAAGCTCATCAAGCTGAGCGGGGCTTATGCGCATAACCACCTCGCTCTCGTCGATAAGACCCTCTTTCAGCATATCCATAGCCATAGTCAGAGCGGCAACACCGGTGCGCTTTCCAACACGGCACTGGAGCATATAAAGCTTGCCATCCTGAATGGTAAACTCTATATCGAGCATATCGTGGTAGTTCTTCTCAAGAATAGAGCGGATGTCGCACAACTCTTTGTATGTTTCGGGCATAAGCTCTTGCATAGAATGCATGTGCTTGTTCTGCTCGTTCTTGGTATCGTCATTGAGGGGGTTGGGGGTACGTATACCAGCCACAACGTCTTCACCCTGGGCGTTGATAAGCCATTCGCCGTAGAACTGGTTGTCGCCAGTTGCGGGGTTACGTGTGAAAGCAACGCCGGTGGCGCTATTGTCACCCATGTTGCCAAACACCATTGCCTGAACGTTAACAGCGGTACCCCAGTCATCGGGAATACCTTCAATCTTGCGGTAGCTGATAGCTTTCTTTCCATTCCAGCTCTTGAACACAGCCTTGATACCACCTTCCATCTGAGCCTTGGCGTCGTCTGGGAATTCGGTGCCGAGAACCTCTTTAACCTTTTTCTTAAACTCCTCAGCAAGGAATTTCAAATCGTCAGCGGTAAGGTCTGTGTCGCTCTTGTAGCCCTTGTTGGCTTTATACTCGTCAAGCATATCGTCGAGTTGCTTGCGGATGCCTTTGCCGTCGGCGGGCCCAGGGATTGTCTTGCTGCTGAGGCCAATATTGAGGACGGTGTCCATCATACCAGGCATCGAGCTGCGAGCACCCGAACGGCACGAAACAAGCAGAGGATTCTCAGCGTCGTCATAACGCATACCCATAATGCTCTCCACATTTTTCATTCCGTTCCAGACCTCTTCCATAAGGCCGTTGGGCAACTGACAGTTGTTGCTGTAATATGCTGTGCAGCATTCGGTCGTGATGGTAAGACCGGCGGGAACCGGCAATCCAAGAAGACACATCTCAGCTAAGTTAGCACCTTTTCCGCCAAGCAGATTCTTCATGTCAGCTTTGCCTTCGGCTTTTTTGCCTCCAAATGTATAGACGTATTTTGTCATAATGATTAAGATAGATAATTGATTAGTAATATATTATTTCATTATTCTCCTAACGAGTTGGGAATTGCAAAGTTAATAAAAAAAATTCACCTTTTAATCGAAAAAAGTGAATTTTAATTAATTATTATATACATTATATCATTATTATCTTAAAATCAAATATTTAAAAAAAATAAAATAAGAAAACCATATTTACCGTCTCTCGTCACATGTTCCATAGTTTTTTTTATTCCGCCTCGCTAAATCCTTCCAACACATACAACCTCGCAAACCTATTTTTTCTCTTTTTCCACACCTATATTTTACCCACTTTTAGCGGACTCATAGCGAACTCATAGCGGACTTACACCATGATGCAACATCACAACAAAGAAACAAGAATTTGAGCGTTGGATTGGTTGCTATACAGCGAACCCAACAAATCCTCGCGACGCCTTATGTCGTCTGCTGTGAATGGCGTTCTCATCAACCGGTCAAGGGCTTCGCGCAAATCTTGTCCGCTGTCGGCAACGGTACACACCTCCCCCAGTTTCGTGCCAGCCACCATAGCGCTGTTAACCAGACAATGACGACCCGCGTATAGCGAGTTTAGCAGTTTCAGCTTCAATCCGGTAGGCATAGGTGTTGTCATCATTATCACTTGTGCGTCTGCTATCAAACCCTTCATTTGCTCCTCGTCGGGATTGGCGCGCAACTCAGCATTGGGCAGCTTTGCAATAGCCTCAACCACAGCAGGCGCCGGATTGCGTCCGGCGACAACAAAACGATGCGTCGAGCCGCTAAACACATTATTTGCCAAAAACAACACCGATTCAACATTTTCCGGCACAGAAAGGTCCGCGTGGTACAGCACATAGCCTTCCCCCTCCATCGACAGCCGTGATGGCTTCGAAACCACCGAATCGTCTATATGCGACGACGGCATAAGCACTACTTTTTTGCAACCGATAGATCTGAAATGATCCGCGTCGCTTTCCGTCACGGCAAGGACAGCGTCGGCCTTCCTTATAACGGGTTCATATCGCTCTAGCTTCCGTGCGTCACTCCTCAGATACATCTTGCGAAACAACGACTTCTCAACATCGGCAAGACGTGAATAATAGTCATGCTCAACATTGTGTGCACGGACAAAAACACGCCTGTTCTCTATCCTTTCAAGCACATAGCAGCAATGAAGCCCCTCAAGCAGTATGGGTGCGTCATCTCTTTCCAAATTGTCGATAAGTTCTTCGCTGCGGCGCGATTGTACTATATAAGGACGCGACGACAAGGCTGAAAAAATCCCCGTCTTACGATGGTAATAATGCACCTCGCCACACAATTCCCTCAGCTCTTCCGATTCCGGCCGGCCATACTGAAAAGTGTGAAGCTCAACGTCCACTCCTATGTTCCTTAGGGCTTTTATACGATAATAAACATCAATAACACCCCCATAATTGGCAGGATATGGAACATTGAAAGATACTATGTGCAGCTTTTTCATCTTCGCTATTTGTCCACTTTGTACGACGGCGCCTCCTTCTGAATTGGCTCAAACTCCTTGTTAAGTTTCGGATCGTCAAGACGTCCCTGCGCATTGTCACGCAACTCCCAACGACCGTTCACAAAAACATACGCCATCTCTGTCCCCGTAGGTACATAGTATTGCGGAAGACCATCCATGCCTGGCAACATTGGTGCTATCTCGTCAAAGAGTATCATCTTCATCTTCTCCTCCTTAGGCACCTGTACGTTTATCGTGCGACCTTTCTTCTTTATTTTCTTGTTCTCATAAGTGCGCACAATTTGCTCATCAAAACGCACATTGACCATAGCGTTGCGCGAATACTCCAAAACAACTCGGCGAAGGTTCTTCTCGCGACGGAAAAGTGCTTGCCCAAATTGAGGCTTTGAGCTGTTCGAGCGGAAAACAATGGGTTCTATCACCTTACGCTGAACCAAAGCGTTCACCCCCGTCCATCCCAGCAAAGTGTAGTAAGTTTTTCCCTCATGTTTCGTCTCGATAATCTGCTGATATACACATCCCAGCCAATTCTCCGGCTCCAACACAACCTCGTTGGAGGATATTATGTCGTCCGACTTGTCGTTGAGAATATACACATCATATTCCTCGGTTTTGTTATTGTACGACTGCACAAAGCCAAAACACTCATATTCACCATTGTCACGAACAACGGGCCATGTTATCACCCTGAATTGCCTGTCGCTCGACGTCAATACCGACACCCGTGTGCCAAAATCCCATTTCCAATGAATAGATTCCTCTGTCCTTAGCGCCTCGTCAAACATCTGGACAAAAAGCTCGTTGGCGTTGTATCGCTCATTGTCGGTCGGAGCATTTACAATTTTCTCAAGCAAAGGCTGCATATTGCGTTGATAGGCACTCATCACGTCCCTGTTTTGTGCCTTTGCCTGCATGCCAAGCAACATTATCAGCACATAAAAAAACAAACTGTATTTCAGCGACAACGAGGATATTCTTCGTATTTTGATTGACATATTAGATTTTATTTGTATTTTTGTAATTACTCAAAAAAACACTTTTTATTGTAATCAATTGAAAAAAAATATGTCCGAGCAAGAATTAATAGAACAAGCTTTCGAAAACCGCTCAATGTTAGACAACACCGAAGTCGCCAATGCCGTATACAATGTTATTGAGCGTCTCGACAAAGGCTCACTTCGCGTCGCACAACCCGAAGGCGAAGTATGGCGTGTCAATGAGTGGGTTAAGAAAGCCGTACTACTCTATTTCCCACTTTGCGGTATGACCACCATCGAGGCAGGTCCCTTCGAATACCACGACAAAATCAAGCTTAAACACGACTATGCCGCGCAAGGCGTAAGGGTCGTCCCTCCCGCCACAGCTCGCTATGGCGCCTATATCGCTCAAGGTGTCGTGATGATGCCCAGCTATGTTAACATCGGAGCCTATGTCGACAGCGGAACAATGGTCGACACTTGGGCCACCGTAGGCAGCTGCGCCCAGATAGGCAAAAACGTACATCTCAGCGGCGGCGTAGGCATAGGCGGCGTCCTCGAACCCGTCCAAGCAGCACCTGTGATTATCGAAGACAACTGCTTCATCGGATCCCGCTGCATCGTCGTCGAAGGCGCACACATCGGAGCCGAGGCCGTCCTTGGCGCCAATACGGTCATCACCGGCAGCACCAAGATAATCGACGTAACTCGTTCCGAGCCCCTCCATTACAACGGATATGTACCTCCTCGCAGCGTCGTCATTCCCGGCACATACACCAAACATTTCAACGCCGGCGACTTTGGCGTTTCCTGCGCTCTTATTATCGGCCAACGCAAAGAGTCAACCGACAAAAAAACTTCTCTCAACGCAGCGCTCCGCGACTTCGGTGTCTCGGTATAACATTTTATGTATGACTTATCTATATAAAAACCATGAAATACAGATTCTTTAGCTTGGTTTTGTTGACTTTGGCTTTCTTTGTGTCTTGTGTCGACCACGACGATTTCGATTTCACCGGTACTGTTGTCGACTACGAGCTCTGCAACGGCGTTTCCGAAATGGGATATGCCATTGCCCTCTCGTCCCCCGACAGCATTGGAGGCAACTATGTCACAAGAGAGAATGAGCAATATTCCAACGTAGTTGTCGTTTTCGGCTCCGACCGCATGCTTAAATCAAAATCCAAGGTAAGTGGACGTATCTATCTCGACCCCTACCATTCCAAATCCGAATGCAGCTACCACTACACCGACAACAATGTGCCCGAGGCCGTCTTCACAAAACTCAAAGTCCATTAACCTCAAAACCGTAACGACAACGTCGCCGTGGGTGCGAATGTCATCGCCGACGGCAACCCCATTCTTGGGGTAACCGATGGAGCTACATTAAGACTTAGGTCGTCAGAAATTTGGAAATCGAAAAGATGCCCAAAAACATAGGCGTCAACAATATTGATGGCATATACAGCGGCGGTAACTATCACAGCCAATTGAAATGATCTGTTGTATGCCTCATAAAGATTATATATATTCGATGTGGGCGCCGCCGCTATGTTAACATCTTCAGTGTGCAACACAGCATTGTTGTTGTTAACTCTGTGCAAGTATTCCTCTTTGTACAATTTCATTTGCGTGAAATTGGTATATGCATAATACCCCAACCCTCCAAGAGCGGCATACACAATAGGCACTTTCCACACCTGATGATTGTAAACTTGTCCAGCTCCCGGCAAAACTGCCGACAGAATAAGCGCGGTTTTTGCACTATGCTCTTTCGTCACTTGTGGCGCTAATTCAACGCTGGAAATTGTATCTATCAACCTCTCTTGCGACGAGGCAGGAATAACAAAAAACAAAAAGAGAGCAAAGCAGCATAGCCTTGCCCCTTTATGTATTGTTAAACAATTATGTTTGGAATCAATAATCATTTACCTGCTGCGAGAGTAACAAAAGCTTACAGTACGCATAGGAGATGAATAAACATCAATTCTCCTTAATGAGACGTACAATACGTTCAAAGTCGCGATCGCTGTTGAAATGGATTGTCAATGTACCTTTGCCGCGACGGCTGCGTTTAATGTCAACCTCCGATTGCAGATATTGTTTCAATGATGAGCGTGAAGCGGCATGTATCTCAGGTAGGTCATTCTTTTTGTGAACAGGAGTGGGCTTAGTGGCAGTAAGTTCCTTGACCATCTGCTCGGTTTGTCTAACCGAAAGCTGCTTGTTGATGATATCATGAAGTATGGCAAGATGGGTTTCGGTGTCTTCCACATTTACCAAGCAACGAGCATGAGCCATGCTTATTTGGTCAGAGCTCAACGCTATTTGTGTTTCCGATGGCAAATTGAGCAAACGCAGGTAGTTGGTGATGGTAGAGCGGTTCTTGCCAACCTTCTCGCTAAGTTGCTCATGTGTCAGCTGGCACTCTTCGATAAGTGCATTGTATGAGAATGCTATTTCCATAGCATTAAGGTTCTCACGCTGAATGTTTTCAACCAAAGCCATCTCCATCATCTGGGTATCGGTGGCTATGCGTATATATGCGGGTATCTCTTTAAGACCAGCCATCTGCGATGCTCTCAGTCGGCGCTCTCCAGCAATAAGTTGGTATTTGCCGTCAGGCATTTGTCGTACAGTTATAGGTGTGATAACTCCCTGCTGTCGAATGGACTGTGCCAATTCTTCGAGTGCTTCTTGATCAAACTCCTTGCGAGGTTGGAAGGGGTTGGCCTCGATGTCTGAAAGTTCGATATTGGCTATGGATGTGGTAAGGTTGGCTTTGCCCATAGCGACATTAATGTCAACATCAGGCAAAATAGAACCCAAACCACGACCAAGACCTGTGTTTTTTTTCTTTGTTGTCATATTTTCAGCTAATGTCCTTTCGTGCTTTTATTTATGCTTTCGACATACCGTTGCGTCTCAAAATCTCATTGGCAAGATTCAAATAATTGATGGCTCCGGGGCACGTTGCGTCGTACATAATAATGGAACTGCCATGACTTGGAGCCTCCGCAAGCTTCGTGTTGCGATAGATAAGAGTGTCAAATACCATCTGCTTGAAATGGCTACGGACATCCTCAACAACCTGACGAGCCAAACGAAGTCTCGAGTCGTACATCGTAATCAGAAGACCTTCGATAGAAAGTTTTGTGTTCAAGCGTGTCTGCACAATTCGAACTGTGTTGAGCAGTTTACCCAATCCTTCCAATGCGAAATATTCGCTTTGTATGGGTATTATGACCGAGTCAGAAGCCGTAAGGGCGTTAATAGTGATGAGACCCAACGACGGTGAGCAGTCAATGATAATGAAATCATAGTCGTCTTTGATGGGCTCCAACGCTTTTGCAATATAAAACTCTCTTTGTTTTTCGTTGACAAGGTCAATTTCAGCGCCGACAAGGTCGATGCGTGTAGGTAACAACCAAAGGTTGGGAGTGTCGGTCTCCACAATGCACTCGCCCGCTGGTGTTTGACCAAGGAAACACTCATAAGCGCTTGCTTCCACCGATTCTGGATCTATACCCAAACCCGACGTGGCGTTGGCTTGTGGGTCAGCGTCGATAAGAAGCACTTTGTACTCCAGTACTGCAAGTGAGGCAGAGAGATTTGTGGCTGTGGTGGTCTTACCTACCCCACCCTTCTGATTGGCTATCGAAATTATTTTTCCCATTTATAATACTTGTATTTTACAAGATGTAAAAACCGAAACAAACGCCTCTGACTATGCTTTGTAAGCTTTGTCGTAGGCGTATTGAGTTTAATACCGTATAGGCTTCGCCCATTCCGGCTAAGCTTAAGCGGCAAAAGGAGGTATGACTGCGTCGACTAGTAGCTGAAATCGATACCGTCGATGACATTGGCATTAGACGACTCCTCACCGTCTTTGGCAGCAGCGTCATAATGGGGATGCTCGTCCATTACGGGCTCAGGTATTTCGCCTGTCTCTATAAAATGAAGAGCGTTGGCAAGACCCTTCTGGAACTTTTCAAAATCCTCCTTGTACAAGAACATTTTGTTCTTCTCAAAATAAAAATTACCTGTGTTGTTGTCAAAAATCTTACGACTTTCGGCAATTACGATAAATTTATCGCCACCACGAGTCTCCTTCACATCGAAAAAATATTTACGTTTTCCTGCGCTAATAGACTGTGAATACAACTCTTCTTTCTGTCGGTTATTATTAAAATCCATAAGTATAATTAATTAAATTTTGAATCGCAAAATTACAGCTTTTTTTTGAAACTTTTGAAATGAGTAATAATATTTTTGTGTCGTAATTATAATTGCTTGTGTGTCATTATATCGAGAACCATATCGTCGGTTTGGTCCATACCATCATGGCCAAGACGACCCAAATTGCGTATCGAATAGTCTATGTCTCTCTCCGACAATCCATCACAGGTGTCCACCACTTTGTCGTGCAACGCAAGCTCGGCACATACGAAAGCACTGTAAAGACCTGTTGACATCTTAAGGGCACACGATGGCTTTGCACCGTCACACACCATGCCTGCCAGTGTGTTTATCATGTTCTTGATGGCGTAGCACACTTGGTCATAGTTGCCCCCATGAAGATATGTAATGCCGCTAGTGACTCCTATCGAGGCATTGACAATGCCGCATAGTGCCGACAATCGTCCAATACCACGCTTAACATATATTGACGTGAGGTGACTCAGTATTAATGCTCTTATCAGCTGCTCCTCGCTGCTGTTCTTAGCTTTGCCGTACTCATATACAGGCAATGTGCATGCAATACCTTGGTTTCCACTTCCGCTATTTGAATATATGGGCAACGTGCAGCCATCCATACGTGCGTCTGAGGCTGCAACGGTGCGTGCAATCACATAGTGAACAATGTCGCCATTGGCGTTTTCCATCAGTATCTTGCCTGTGTTAAGGCCATAGCCTTTCAAACCTTCATTGGCGGCGGCGCTGTTGAGATCTATTGTTTCGGCAATAAACTTCAACTCCTCAATAGGCGCTGTTGTCGCATACTCAAACACTATATGTTGCGACAAGTTGGGCTCACTGGCTTTGTCGTCATCATGTGAATGGGATCCATTCTCGTTATCTAGTATGACTTCCTGTCCGTGTGCTATATAAACGAAATTGGTGTGCCGTTTCGAAATAATGGCTGTAGCAGTATCATTGCCTTTATGGCAAATACATTCAATATAAAGTTTATCCTCGCAACGTTCTTTCAGTCCTATCTTGATTTTGTCACCATTGTTAGCCAGCCAGTTTTTTGCCTCTTCCACCGACTTTTGTGGCACTGTAAGCACCTCGAGTTCTTTCTTCGAGTCACCAGCAACCAAAGCTATCGCAACGGCGATGGGCAATCCTACCATTCCTGTGCCAGGAATACCAACGCCCATAGCGTTTTTGAATACGTTTTTGCTGAGAAGCACTTCGGTAAAATCTGGCATTGTGCCCAATACCTCACGAGCCTTGGTTACAGCAAGAGCCACAGCGCCAGGTTCGGTGCAGCCTGTGGCTACAACCACCTCGCGCTGAATCAGCTCTCTAATCTGTCGGCGTTGGATTTCTTCCATTTCCTATAATTTATTTAAAGATAGAAAGAAAAACTATTTTTCGAATATTTTCTGCCAGTTTTTGTATTCGCGCTCACGCCAAGGACCATTATGGTACACATATGAAGCGATGAGAGGTATCACCGTTGTGCCTTCGGCGTATACCATCTGCTGCAACTCTTCGGAAACCTTGCCCCACGAGCCAGCCTCGAGAAGTGTTGATGACGAGCAAGCTCCATCGCGCACGTCGGCAACAGTAATCTGAATGGCGTATTTGTGCATAGGCACCTCGTTGCCAAGTATCTCTGCGCAAACAACGGTGTCTTGAGCAAAGTTTTTGGGTGTGCCGCCACCAACCATGAAAAGTCCGGTTTCGGGAGCGGCCATCTTGATTTTGGTAAGCTCTATAAAATCGCATACCGAGTCAATGCTGAGGTATGGTTTGCCTTCTTTTGCACGCATCCACTGATGCTTGCCTATGCCAAAGCCTGCCGAGCAGTCGCTGAATGCGGGAACAAAGATAGGCACTCCGCATTCATAGCAAGTCTGAATAAGGCTGTCCTTCTTTACGCTGCGTCCGTTGTGCAGCCATTTGCCAAGCTCGTAGATGAACTCGCGCGAGCTGTATGGACGAGGCTCTAGCATATTGGCCAGTTCGAAAGTGGCGTTGTCGCAAGCCTGCAACTCTTCTTCGTCGATAAAGGTGTCGTAGATGCGGTCGATATAGAGCTCGCGCAGTTTGGTGTCGGGAATAACATTTTCTTTTGTACCTATATAGTGTTTAAAACCAAGAGCCTCAAAGAGGTCCATGTCGATGATGGAGGCACCAGTAGAGACAACAACGTCAACCATTTTATTGCGGACCATATCCACATAAACCTGCATGCAGCCTGCTGCCGAGGTCGATCCTGCAATGGTGAGGATGTTTGTACAGTCTTTCTCAGCACACATCTTCATGAGAATGTCTGTGGCGCGAGCCGTGTCACGGCTTGTGAATGACATGTGACGCATGGCGTCAATTATCTCTGTTGAGTTGTACTTTTTAATGTCGATGTGCTGAACTGTTTCCTTGAGGAGATCTTTTTTTTCCATTATATATGTTTTTTTAATTGTTAATCAAATTAATGTGCGTTTGGTATATATTAAATATGAAAATGCAAATATATATATATTTTTTCAAAGTAGAAAAGAAAAAGTGTAAGATGCTATTTGGGTCTCAATTTTCATCGCTTACTCAAACATATTTTCATTCTCCATATCGTCACCTTCCAGTTGGTTCATTTTCGACTCAAAGGTGATGCTTTTGCCGTCGGCACTAGTCTCAAAAGCCGTGTTTGGCGCAAGCCCCGACGACATTGAGAAACCTGCAACCTCGTCGCGGTTCTCAAATTTGGCGTATTGTTTCACAAATTTCAGTCTCACCTCGCCCACTTCACCGCTTCTGTGCTTGGCGATAATGATGTCAGCCATTCCAAGCGTTGACCCTGCGTTGTCTTCATAAATCTGATAGTACTCGGGACGATAAATAAACATAACAATATCAGCGTCTTGCTCAATAGCTCCCGACTCGCGCAAGTCGCTAAGCTGTGGTTTCTTGGTACCACCTCGGGTTTCAACAGCACGCGAAAGCTGCGAAAGAGCCAAAACAGGAACCTCCAACTCCTTTGAGAGTGCCTTAAGTTGTCGCGAAATCAAGCTGATTTCCTGCTCTCGGTTTCCGTTGCGCGACATATCGCTACCACCCTGCATAAGTTGCAGATAGTCAATAAAAATCATCTTAATTCCGTGCTGCTGCTTAAGTCTGCGGCATTTGGCTCTGAGTTCAAAGATTGAAAGCTGCGGCGTATCGTCAATATAGATTGGCGCCTCGGTAAGTGCTTGTGAACGCGAGTAGAGTTGTGTTTTCTCCGATTCCGGAAGTTTTTCTCCTTTTTTCAACCTCTCTCCCGAAATGCCCGACTCGCTGCTTATCAGTCGCATAACAAGCTCCACTGCAGTCATTTCAAGCGAGAAGAATGCTATGGGCATCTTCATGTCTACGGCAATATTGCGAGCCATTGTCAGTGCGAACGCTGTCTTACCCATTGCCGGGCGGGCGGCAAGAATAATCAATGTGCCTGGCTGGAAACCTGCTGTCATTCTGTCCAGCTCAACAAAACCTGTCGGTATGCCCGAATATGAACTTTCGCTGTTTTGCGCAGCCTCAATCTGGTCGAAGGCGCTTTTCAGGACATCCTGCATGTTGCGATATTCGGTATGGAAGTTTTTCTCGTCAATCTCCATCAGCACTCGCTCGGTACTATCCAGTAGGTCTAGCACATCAGTCGTCTCATCGTATGCTCGCGACAGCGTCTCTGTGCAAACCCTGATAATTTCACGTTGTATATATTTCTCCGACAATATGCGCGAGTGAAACTCTATATGTGCCGCCGAAACAACCTTGTTGGTCAGTTGCGACAAGTACATTCCTCCTCCCACAGCGTTCAACTGTCCGTCTTTCATCAACTGCTGTGTGACAGTAAGCAGGTCAACGGGCTTCGACTGCTCAAAAAGTGACAGTATGGCTCGGAATATAATCTGGTTCTCCTGACGGTAGAAGTATTCTGTGCGAAGCATCTGAATGGTGTCGTTCAACGCTGTCTGATCTATCATCAGGGCGCCAAGTACAGCCTCCTCAAGATCAGTGGCTTGCGGCGGAGTTTTGCCGTTTAGCGAGAATGCTTGCTCGTAAGTGATTCTTTCTTTTCTTTTTGCAATATTTTTGTTCGTCGTTTCCATGTTGCAAAAATAATTCATTTTTTTGAACAATTATTGAGGAATTACTACAATTTTTTTTCAACAGGTGCGTTTCTATTAGGTTTAAATGTTTTATGTCTCGCACACAAAATCTCTTTGTTTTTTAAAAACCAAAATATCACCCAATATCTTTTTCAAAGATTCAAAAATGGACACTTTTTTGACCAAGTCTTTTCTCTCTTCATCCCAACTTCATCATTCTCAACGCCCTTGATTTTTTATCAATATTAATTATTTATCAATTTATTACATTATCAATACCTTCGGCTCTATCGCATAATTAAACATGACAAAACATTCAATAAATAGGACCTTATATATTTTTTTACTAATATCAATTTTCCTTATCTTATCCAGCAACGACCTGCAGGCGCAACGTCGTCGCCATTCCCGCGACCAAATCATCAAAGCCTACCCTTCCTTCGGAATTACCGCGTCTCAAATCAGAGGCGACGAGCTGAAAGGTTTCAAAAAATGGGGCATCACAGCAGGCGTGGGTGCCTTGGTCAATCTCACCGATAACGAAATGTGGCAAATGTCTCTCGAGGCCGATTTCGCCGAACGTGGTGCCTACAACAGCACAGGAGACCCCTACAGCCTTATCGGTTTCACCTTGAATTATGTCGACATACCCATAACTATCCACTTTACCGACCCCTGGGGTGGACTTAAACTAGGCGTCGGATTAGTCTACAGTCGCCTTGTTCAGCAGCCACATGGATCGATCTACTACGCCCCCTCCTATTTTGTCCCCGACACTAGCGATATGTCTTTCCTTCACAACGATTTATGTGCGGCCGTCGACCTTAGATTCCCCATATGGAAAGGTCTTACATTCAACATCAGGTACCAGCATTCTCTCATCCCGGTCAAACGTGATTGGTGGTTCACCGAGCACCTTTCAGCCGTCGAAGGTGACGTGAGTCGTTGGAGCAACAATTGCTTCAACAGTTCTGTTATGGTACGGCTTCAGTATGTTTTCGGTCAAGACTCGGGAAACAAAAAATACAAATCATCGAAATCCAAAAAGAGAAGACGATAGTACTTCGATAGTACTTTGATAGTACTTAGATAGTACCTTGTGCCATCAAAACTGCTGAGAAATAACCCACCCAAATGTCAACATCTATACTTCTATCTCGCTCTTTAAATTATCGCTCAAGATCAACTCAACTATCAAACTGATAAACAAGAATTCCACATATTCATTTACAACCCTTATTACCCTTCCACCAAATGAATCGAATTGCGGTATTTCCAGGTTCTTTCGATCCTATGACAATAGGCCATCTCGCATTATTGAACAAAGCATCCCTCTTGTTCGACAAAATCGTTGTCGCCATAGGAATCAATACAGGCAAAAAGAGTTTTTTGCCCATCGATGAGCGCAAACAGCGCATAATCAATGCCGTAAAAGGGATGCCATCCATCGAGGTGACCACATATGATTGTCTTACCACCGATTTATGCCACAACATTGGTGCCGGATTTATTCTTCGTGGCATCCGCGACAATTCTGATTTTGAATATGAACGTAAAATAGCGGATATCAACCGCCTTATTGCTCCCGACATCGAGACCGTTCTCCTGTTCGCCGACCCCGAAATGGCAACCATCAGCTCTACTATGGTGCGCGAACTTGCAGCCTTCGGCAAAGATATATCTAAATATATTGTGTGAATATCTCTCTTAATTATCACCCTAAGCCACCTATCATATTACTTCTAATAATATTTTAAACCATAGTTATTTAACCAATCATATTTAAATCTTTCATACAAATTGCTTTTCGTCGATACTCCCATAGAATTTCTCAAAGGCGTAGGACCGGCTCGAGCTCAGCTTCTTCAACATGAACTCGACATATATACCTTTGGCGACCTTCTGGAGTATTTCCCCTACCGCTATGTCGACCGAACCAAATTGTCGACAATCAGCGCCATTGACATCGACGAGCCTTTTGTAGTCCTTCGCGGCACTCTTCACGATATGCACTCTGTCGGCGAAGGCCGCTCAAGCCGACTTACAGTACAGTTGCGCGACGCCACAGGACAAATCGAGCTGGTGTGGTTTCAAGGCTTAAAATGGATCAAAGAATCCCTCAAAAGCGATGTGGAGTACGTCGTTATGGGCAAACCCTCTATCTTCAACGGCAGAATCAGCATCGCTCATCCCGATATGGAACGTGCCGACCGCGAAAACTCTGTGTCGCTTAAATATATTCCAATATATTCCTCAACCGAAAAACTCAAATCTAAAGGACTTAACACAAAGGGAATTGCCAAACTCACCGAGCAACTGCTCCGTATGTCTGAAGGCCGCATCCCCGAAGTGCTTCCCAACAACGTTGTCGCCAAATATCATCTCCCCAACAGGGCTAGCGCCATCGAGGTGATCCACTACCCTCTCAATCCTCAAGATATCACAGTCTCTTTGCAGCGAATGAAATTCGAGGAGCTCTTCTTCCTCCAGCTCGACTATCAGTACGCCAAACACGACCGGCAAACCAAATCGGGAGGTTTTTGTTTCGACATCATTGGCGATTATTTCAATCGTTTCTACAAGGAAAAACTACCTTTCGAACTCACTGGCGCTCAGAAACGTGTCGTCAAAGAGATTCGCGCCGACATGAAAAGCGGACATCAGATGAACCGTCTTTTGCAAGGCGATGTCGGAAGCGGCAAAACCCTCGTAGCTCTCCTCTCTATGCTCATCGCCGTCGACAACAAGTGTCAAACCTGCCTCATGGCTCCCACCGAAATCCTAGCCGACCAGCATTACGCCAACATCAGCCGTATGCTCGACGGCCTTGGCCTTAATGTTGCTTTGCTTACAGGCTCCACCAAAACAGGCGAAAAACGCAAAATCAAACAAAGCCTTCGTGATGGCAATATCGATATCCTCATCGGAACTCACGCATTGATAGAGAAAGATGTTCAGTTCAAAAACCTTGGCTTCGTGGTCATCGACGAGCAACATCGTTTCGGCGTCGAACAACGCTCTAAGTTATGGACCAAAAACACCATTCCGCCTCATGTGTTGGTCATGACCGCCACCCCCATACCTCGCACTCTAGCTATGACTGTCTATGGCGACCTCGACTGCTCTGTAATCGATGAACTGCCGCCAGGACGCAAAGCCATCAAAACCATCCATTGCACTGACTCTCAACGACTTAAAGTATTTGGTTTCATTCGCGAACAAATTTCCAAAGGCCGCCAGGTTTACGTCGTATATCCTCTCATAGAAGAGTCGGAGTCGCTTGAACTCAAAGACCTTATGGATGGCTACGAGAGCATTGTCCGCGAATTCCCGCTTCCACAATACCAAACCAGCATTGTCCACGGACGTATGGATTCTCAAGCCAAAGACTATGAGATGGGACGTTTTAAGCGCGGCGAAACTCAGATCATGGTGAGTACCACTGTTATAGAAGTCGGCGTCGATGTGCCTAACGCTACAGTTATGGTTATCGAGAACGCCGAACGTTTCGGCCTTGCTCAGTTACATCAGCTTCGTGGCCGTGTGGGACGAGGTGGCGAACAATCCTACTGCATTCTCATGACTGGCAACAAACTGTCCAATAGCGGCAAAGAGCGTATCAAAACAATGGTCGACACCACCGATGGTTTCCGTATTGCCGAAGCCGATTTGCGCCTACGTGGACCTGGCGACTTGCAAGGACTCCAGCAAAGTGGCATTCTGCAACTTAAGGTTGCCGATATCGTCAACGACGAACCCCTTGTGCGTGCCGCTCGTGAATGTGTACAAGATATTCTCCAGGATGACCCCGACTTGCAGAAACCCGACAATGTTTGTCTGCGGCTCCATCTTCAAAAAAACAAACGTGGTCTCTCTTGGAGCAAAATCAGTTAAAAGACGTAAACAAAATCCGCAACAATCAACTCAACCAATAAGATAGAAAACAAATATCTTATTAAACAAGTTCATACAAATATCAGATGTCAAAATACAAATTCATACTACCTCTCTTGTTCTTGGTGCTATTTTCACAGCTAATGGCTCAGCAATCATTGATTGACAAAGGCTTGAATGCCGAGAAACTCGGATTGCCCTCCCGAGCTGAGGAGTATTACAGACAATCTATCGTCGATGACCCTGAAAATCCAATGGGATATTTTTTGCTCGGTAAGCTTCTCCAAAAAAAATCTCATCTTGACGAAGCTGTCGAAATGTTTCGCCAAGCATTCACTATCGATGAAAACTATGCCGAGGCTTATGTCTCTCTTGTCGAGTGTTACATAGATAACGATGATTTCGAAGGCATAAAAAGTGGTCATTTCAATGGTATTGACGAACTGATAAAAATAGCCTCCCGAGCCATCGAGCTCAATCCACAAAGCACATCGGCTTTGTGCAGCATGGCATTGATATACAATCACAAGAAGAATTTTACAAATGCCTTGAATTGGGCCAAGAAAGCGCTCGATGCCGACAGCAAAAACCCTCGTGCCATCAACACTTTGGGAGTTATTTATTACAATCGCGGCAACGACAACGAAGCTATGTCTCAGTTCAAGAAAACTTTATCCATCGACCCCGACAACATCGATGCCTACTACAATCTTGGCGTGATGTATACTCGCAAAAACAACCATGAAACGGCCATCTCTTATCTTCGCAAAGGTCTTCAACGCGACAACAAGTCCATCAAACTATACTATTATCTTGGCATTGCCTTCATGCAGCGTGGCGACGACAAGAGAGCCATCGCATGCTACGAGACCATCATCGGATTGGACAGTCTCTATATCCCTGCCTACAACCGCTTGGGTGCCATCTATGCCATCAAAGGCAATTACGATGAGGCAATCGCCTATCATCAAAAAGCCACTCGTCTCAAACCCAACGATGTGGAGTCATTCAAATGCCTGGGCAAAGTCTATACCGACAAAGGTGATTATGTAAAAGCTCTTCGCAACTACCAAAAGGCTGTGGCTATCAACGAACGAGACCATGAGACATATTGCCTCATCGCCAAACTATATGCCAAGCAAGGCAATAGCGCACGCGAGACTTCAAGCTACAAAAAAGCAGCCAAACTTGGCAACAAAGAGGCTCAGGCCTGGATGGTGTCAAAAGGTATGGCTTGGTGATATTGGTGAGAACTTGTTAATATTTTTTTATAAATATAGTTATTTATAATATTTTAATGCGTATTTTTGTATTCGTCATAGTAACGCAAAAATATGCCCTTAAGTATTGACAACAAGCTTGTTAACCAGATCAAATCCTATCTTTTGAAAGCTCAAAAGATTGTGATTTTGTCTCATATGAACCCCGATGGCGATGCTGTCGGATCCTCATTAGCTCTGCGCAACTGGCTTTTTTCCTCTTTTTTCTATGGCAAAACGCTTCCTCATGTCAAGGTAATCCTACCTCACAAGTGTCCTCACGACATGATGTATCTTACCTCTGCGGAAAACATTATCAACGCCGAAAACAACCTGCAGGAGTCGCTCGACGCTATTGCTGCCGCCGACACAATTATCTGCGTCGATTTCAGCAAAGCCTCTCGTGTCCTTCCCTTCGACAACGCTCTCACGCAAAGCAACGCCGTTAAAATTTGCGTGGACCACCACCACTCTCCTGACACAGAGTTGTTCAACGCTATTGTCTCTGTCCCCGACCTCTCTTCAACATGCGAATTGCTCTATTGGCTTTTCTGCGCCATTCTTGGAGACAAGTCTATTGACGACAACACAGCGCGCTGCCTTTATCACGGAATAAACACCGATACTGGCGGCTTCTCCTACGCCAATGAGGATCCCTCTCTCTATGAGGCAACAGCAGCTCTCATGCATCATCCTCTCAATGCCGCCGATGTTCACAACAGGCTCTTCAACAGTTACACTATGACCAAAATGAAGACTCTAGCCTTCCTGCTTTACAATAGGTTTAGAGTTTTCCCCGACCAAGGTTTTGCCTACATCTATGCCTCGGCCGACGATATAAAAACTCTTGGAGCCTCAGCTTATGATTTGGAAGGCTTGGTGAACTACACTCTTATGATGGAGCAAATCAAGGTCGGCGCTATGGTTAAAGAGACTGATGGCAGAGTGAGGATTTCATTCAGAGCCAAAAATGATTTCGATGTCAATATTTTCGCGCACAACTATTTTGATGGGGGCGGACATACTAAGGCTAGTGGCGCGACATCAAAATATGATTTCGAGACAACGGTCAGCTTATTAGAAACCAACATGCTTCGTGAACTCGAATTGATCAACAAAAGATAATAGCAATGAGAATATTTGTCGCCATCATATTTTGTTCGCTGTTCTTGCTTTCATGCAATGGAGATCCCCCTATGGTTGGTGCTCCACAAATGAAAGGGAATAATATTGATGAGCACATGATCAACGCCAACAAAACAATAGCACACTCCGAAGAGACTGTAATAGATGAGTATGTTGGTCGTCGAGGTTGGAAAATGGAAAAATTGAGCGAAGGTGTGCGCTTGTGGGAATATTCCAAAGGTAAAGGTCCTAAGGTTCAATATGAGGACAGTGTCTCTATTAATTATAATGTTGAGGCAATCAACGGCACCAAGATATACAGCAATATTAATGAAAAATATGTTGCCGGACGTCGTCAAGAAATGATTGGCCTCGACCAAGCTGTTTTGCAGATGAACTATGGCAGCAAGGCCAAAGTGATTCTTCCTTCCAGTTTGGCATACGGCATCGGCGGCGACGGCAACAGAATACCACAGAGCACAATTCTGGTTATTGACGTCGCAATAGACTAAGTATCTTGCAAATATTTTATCAAACAATAACAATATCTCAAAAACAATATAATTCAAAATGAAAAAAACAATAAAACTATTAGCCGCAATGGTTCTTGTAGCCACTGTTTTGGCTTCTTGCGGCGACGGATTCCGCAAAACCAAATCCGGATTGGAATATAAATTCCTCGTTCAAAACAAAGGCGCAATAAAGATCGAGGTCGGCTCAATCCCCGTAGGAACAGTAAAAATATCACTCAACGACTCTGTACTTCCTTTCCCCGAAACAGCCCAACGCTTCTGGACAATAGAAGAGCCACGCTTTGCAGGCGATATTAACGAGGGACTTCTCATGATGCATGTCGGCGACAAAGCCATCTTCCGTATCTGCGCCGATTCATTGTTCAAACGCGGTGCCCGTATGCCCGATTTCTACAAAGCTGATGCTGGTATGATGCTCTCATACGAGATTGAAATCACCGATGTCGTCACCAAGGCTGAAGCCGACGAGGAACGTCAGAATCTCATCGAAGCCATGCAGGAACAAGCTAATGTCGACGACGAGGCTATCAAAAAATATATGGAGGAAAACAACCTGAAAGCTACACCCGAAGCTAGCGGCTTGTACATTATTGTCAACAAAAAAGGCAAAGGTGAGCCCGTTCAGATTGGTAGCACTATAGCTGTCAACTACACTGGCCGTCTGCTGGATGGCACCCTGTTCGACACCAGCCGCGAGGCTGATGCCCGCGAGGCCAAAAAGTATCAGGAAGGTCGCGAGTACGGCCCAATGACCTACACCGTTGGCAGCCAGCCCATGATTAAAGGTTGGGAAGAAGGCGTTATGGGTCAGCCCGCTGGCAGCGACATCACCCTTGTGATGCCCTCCGAACTGGCTTACGGCGCCCGTGGTGCTGGAAGAGACATCCTGCCTTACAGCCCCCTGGTGTTCAATCTGACCATCGAATCTGTTGAATAAAATCTCAAAACTAATGGATGGCGGAGACTGATTGTTTCCGCCATCCATTATGTCACCATCACTTCACAACACTTCAAACACTGCCAATACCCATGAAGAATATTGTTATTTTTGGCGCACCCGGTGCTGGCAAAGGCACCCAGAGCGATTTTATTGTCGAGAAATATGGTCTCACCCACATCTCTACTGGCGACCTGCTGCGCAAGGAGATTGCCGACGGTACCCCGCTGGGACTCCGCATTAAAGGCATTATGGATGCCGGACAGCTGGTCAGCGACGATATCGTGGTGGAGATGATCGACAATGCCATTGCCCGTGACACCAAGGGCATCCTTTTCGACGGCTTCCCCCGCAATGTGGCACAGGCAGAGACCCTTGACCGTCTGCTGGCTAAGCATGACCGCACCCTCACCTGCATGGTGCGCCTCGATGTGCCCCGTGAAGAGCTGATACGCCGCATGCTGGAACGCGCCAAGGTGAGCGGTCGCAGCGACGACAACGAAGAGACCATCAAAAACCGTCTGGTGGAATACGAAAACAAGACCCTCCCTGTAGCCTCCTACTACGAGAAACAG
>ONEY01000030.1 GCA_900316965.1 uncultured Bacteroidales bacterium | reverse complement strand
CCGAGTTCTTCATTGTACACCTGGCGTGTCTGTGTCTTTTGTCTCATTTTTACTTCTGGTATTGCTCCCAAAAGTGTCAACTTTTTTCAGGTTAAGACAATTATTCAGAAAGAGTGACAGGTTGTTAGCCAATACTGGCATGGACATCATCCGGGACAAAATGGATGAAATCCATTGGGGTTCCCAGCTCATTACCATTATAGGAGCCAAGGGCGTGGGCAAATCCACCCTCATCAGACAACATCTGAAGCAAAACTACAAGCCGGGTGACCATCGTGTGTTATATTGTTCAGCCGACACGGTGGATATGTCGACACGTACGTTGGTAGAATTGGCCGAGGAATTCTCGATTCGTGGAGGTGAACTGCTGGCAATTGACGAGATTCACAAATACAAACCTGGCACATCGGATTGGAGCCGCGAGATAAAAGAGATTTACGAGCTATTTCCGGATCTTAAACTAATTGTGAGCGGGTCCTCCCTTCTGCGGATGCGTGAGGGTGATGCCGACTTGTCGCGCCGGGCTGTGAAATACACGATGCCAGGTCTTTCGTTCCGCGAGGCGTTGCGTTTCTATCATGGGTTGGAGTTCCCCATGTGGACTTTGGACGACATTCTGGCCCATCCTTACGATTTGTGGCAGTCGGTCTCTGCCAAATGCAAACCCGTGGCGCTATTTAAAGAGTATCTCACGAAGGGTTATTACCCGTTTCTTCTTGAGGGAGAGGGCGATTACTACACTAAGATAGAACAGGTGGTCGGTTATATTGTCGAGACAGAGTTGCCTCAGATATGCAGGGTCGACGTGTCCAATGTTAGAAAGCTACAGGCGTTGATTGCCATGATTTGCAGCGAGACTCCCTTTGAGCTTAACGCCAACCGCATTGCTGCAGCCCTTGAAATCGGCCGCGACACTGTGGTAGAATATCTCAAGTATTTGGGCGATGCCAAAGTGCTGAATCTGCTTTATTCCGACAAGAAAAAGATCGGCAAGTTGTCGAAGCCAGACAAGGTGTATCTTGAGAATCCCAACATAATGTATGCCCTTGCACCTACAAAAGTGGAAGTAGGCACTCTCCGTGAGACTTTTGCCGTGGGATGTCTGTCCGAGTCGCACAATGTCGAATACGGTAAGACTCAAGGCGACTTTAAGGTTGATGCAAAATACACTTTTGAGATAGGAGGCCGCAGCAAGGACTTTTCGCAGATTGCAGGTGTGAAAGACTCTTATGTCTTCGCCGACGACTGGGATATGCCCGACGGAGCCAAGCTGCCCCTTTGGATGTTGGGATTTTTGTATTGAAATGAGATGATTTAATCAGGTTATTAAGGTGCGTCAATAGACGCATCTTTTTTATGAAATCTTTAAATTATGACCAAATTGGGGATATAAAAGAAAAAGGATTTTGTATTTTCGCTCATTTTGAACTACTTACAAAATCCTTTTGTACCCCGGGAGGGACTTGAACCCTCACGCCCTTGCGAGCAGCAGATTTTGAGTCTACCGTGTCTACCATTCCACCACCAGGGCATCTGCTTTTTTGTTTTTTTTGAATCGTAAGAAGGATAGTCTGTAAAGGACTGAAAACAAATTTTATATTTGCTGTTTTTTGTCGATTATCCGTCCTCAATTCAAGTGCAAAGATACACACTTTTTTTAAAGTGAACAAATTTTTTTTCTTTTTTCTCTTGTAATCGAAAAAAAAGTACTATTTTTGCAAACAATCCAAATAAAACTAAAAAAACATGCAATCGTCTGACAAAGTGTTTATTTTCTCTGGTCGCGCTACTGCAGATTTAGCCCGTCGTGTGGCCGAAATTTACGGAATCCCTCTCGGAAACTCTACAGTTTTCCAATATGCAGACGGCGAATTCCAACCCTCTTTCGAGGAAACTATCCGTGGCGGTATAGTATTCATCATCCAATCTACTACACCTCCAACCGACAACTTGTTCGAACTGCTGATGATGGTTGACGCTGCCAAGCGCGCTTCTGCCAGCAAGATTGTCGCCGTAATTCCTTATTATGGATTCGCTCGTCAGGATCGTAAAGACAAACCGCATGTTCCTATAGCTTCTCGTCTTATAGCTGACATGCTTGTCGCTGCTGGTGTTGACCGCTTGATTACCATGGACCTCCATGCTGATCAGATCCAGGGCTTCTTCAACATTCCTGTCGACCACCTATTTGGATCATCACTTTTCATGCCTTACATCCGCGAAAAATTCGATATCGAGGATGTTATGTTCGCCTCTCCCGATATGGGCGGCAGCAAACGCGCCGGCATGTACGCCAAAACCCTCAACAACAGCTTCGTGATTTGCTATAAGCATCGCAACAAACCTAACGAAATTGGCGAAATGCGTCTTATTGGCGAAGTCGAGGGCAAGCACGTCATCCTCCTCGACGACCTTATCGATACCGGCTCAACAATATGCAAGGCCGCAAGTATCATCAAGGCTAACGGAGCCAAGAGTGTTCGCGCTATGATTACTCACCCGGTACTCTCGGGCAACGCAATCGAGAAGATTGAAAACTCCGAACTCGAGGAACTTGTTGTTTCCGACACTATACCTCTGAAACGTGAGTCATCAAAAATCCGAGTCCTCTCCTGCGACTGGCTTTTTGCCGAGGCTATACGCCGCGTGACCAACTTTGAATCACTCGACAACCTCTACGAAACCACTATCCACCACAAGGGTGTGATTCACAAAATTGAACACTAACAGTGATTGTTTGACAGCTTGATTTTTGTCAAGCATACTTTAATAAACACTTTAATAAACAGTTTTAAATTAATTAAAAAAATGAGAACAGTATCTATGAGCGGTGCTCTCCGTGAGCACGTAGGGAAAAAAGATGCTAAGGCTCTGCGTCGCGAAGACAAAGTGCCATGTGTAATGTACGGCAAGAGTGAGCAAATCGCTTTCAGCGTTGCCCAGACCGCTTTCGACCGCATTATCTTCAACCCAGAACCTTGCTTTGTTGAAATCGACATCAATGGCACCAAGCACAAAGCCATGATGAAAGACATCGATTTCCATCCTGTAACCGACATCGTTTATCATGCTGACTTCTACGAACTCAGCGATGACAAACCCATTGTTATGTCAATTCCTGTCCACACCACTGGTACTTCTGTTGGAGTTATGAAGGGTGGTAAGTTGGCCTACAAGCAGAAACGCCTCAATGTTAAGGCTCTGCCCGCCAACATGCCTAACGAAATTGTTGTCGATATCACCAACCTCGACGTCGCCCAGCGCGTTAAGGTTCAGGATATCCCCACCAACAACTACGAGTTCCTCAACCCCAAGAGCAGCGAGGTGCTCGTTGTCAACAGCACCCGTGCCTCCGCAACAGCCGATACCACTGCTGAGGCTGCTGAATAATGTGTTATCACAATTCCACAAAAAGGGTCGCGATATATCCGTCGCGACTCTTTTTTTGAATGCCGTTAATGAAAAAGTATCTCCTTTTCGATCTAGACAGAACCCTTTGGGATTTCGATGGCAACGCCTACCGAACCTATCGTTCCATGTTCGATGCTTTCGACCTCAGGTCTCTATGTCATGTCGACTTCGATACTTTCCACGACAAATACAAGGTAATCAACGATATGCTTTGGGAAGCGTATCGTAATGGCACCTTGACAAAGGAACTCCTTGCTATTCGTCGTTTCTCATACACTCTTGCCGCTTTTGGACTGAATGCCGAAGACCCCGAAATTGTCAGGCTGTCTAACAAGATGAGCGACTATTATGTCCACCAAGGTACTCTTCAAACTGGTCTTATGCCAGAAGCACGTGAGCTGCTGGATTGGCTTGCCGTTCGAAGCGACCAATACTGCCTCTCTGTTATCACCAATGGCTTTTCCGAGGCCCAGCTGCCCAAAATGAGGACATCGGGAATAGACAAATATTTCGATTATTTCTTTCTCTCCGAGGATATAGGCTATATGAAGCCCGACCCTCGCTTTTTCTACGCGGCCCTTGCCAAGATGAAAGTGCAGCCTAACCAATGTCTTGTCATCGGCGACGACTACAAGGTCGACATAGCAGGTGCAATGGTAGCCGGCATACCTCAGGTGTGGTACAACGACTCCAACCGACCAGTCCCGGAAGGTTGCCAAAAACCTACATTCACAATCAACAATCTATCTCAACTGCCGCATATCCTCAAGACCTTGTAACTATACTCACTTTATGTGACTTGATAATTCAACTATAGAATGGACTGAAAGTTCGCCTGATAACTCTTTAAGTGATACATTTTTTGCTATAAAACTCTCTAAAAAAAATCTGTCATGCACAAATCTGGTTTTGTTAATATCATAGGTAACCCCAATGTCGGAAAATCCACTCTCATGAACGCCCTTGTCGGCGAGAAGCTCTCCATCATCACCAGCAAGGCGCAGACAACACGCCACCGCATTATGGGTATCGTCAATGGCGACGACTTTCAGATTGTCTACACCGACACTCCAGGTATAGTCAACCCGCACTACAAACTTCACGAGCAGATGATGGGTTTTGTCGGCAGCGCCCTTCAGGACGCCGACCTATTCCTGCTTGTCACCGAGGTGGGGGAGACTTTCAAAAATCAACAGGTGTTGCAAAAGGTTACTGACTCGGACGTTCCCGTAATCTTGGTCATCAACAAGATAGACCTCTCCGACCAGGCTACTATTCAGGACAAAATCTCCTATTGGCAAGCTCAGATTCCTCGTGCTGTTGTTATCCCATGCTCAGCAACCGAGGGCTTCAATGTCAACGCCATCTTCGACAACATTATGGCTCTTCTGCCCGAAAATCCGCCCTATTTCCCAAAAGATGAGCTCACCGACCGCTCTATGCGTTTCTTTGTCTCCGAGATTGTGCGCGAGAAGATTCTGTTGCTCTACGACAAGGAGATACCTTACAGTTGCGAGGTCGCCGTGGAAAGCTATAGGGAAGGGGAAACCCTCGACAAAATTTCCGCCATAATCTTTGTTGAGCGTGAGTCGCAGAAAGCCATCCTTATCGGCCACCAGGGCAAGTCGATAAAGAAGCTCGGCATCGAATCTCGCAAGGACATCGAGGAGTTCACCGGCAAGAAATGTTTTCTGGAGTTGCACATCAAGGTGCTCAAAGACTGGCGCAACAGCGATCGTGCCCTCCGCCAGTTCGGCTACGAAGTAGGAGATTGAAAATTCATTTCTGCTTCTCCCACTCATCCTTTTCGTTCAGGCGGTATGTGTCGAAAGGCAGTTTGAGCGCATTGAAAATGAAATCGTGTTTGAAAAGGCAAGTGGGAATGTAAATATTGACAGTGTTAGTGTATTGGTAATGATGGAATTCGCACAATGCGACGCTGTCGGTGATGTACAGAGATACTCTGTAGTCGTAGCAATTTACAAACAGTTCTCTTGCCCAAAGCAACAATGTGTCGGTGAGATGTTCGTTATTTCGCATCTCATGTTCTTTTGGAAAAGTCAAATCCAGAATAGGAGAGAAGTGGTTATGAAAGATAGTGTAGCCTAAAGTGGTGTCTGTAGTGTTTGGGTATGATGTCAGTGCCGACTGAGGATAGCATTCGCGGAACTCTTTTGTCAGTTGCTGGCAAATCGGCATTTGACGACGTATTATGGCCGTGTCACCGTGTTCGACGGCTATACAAAGGCTGTCGGCCATATTGACCAAACGGTATGTCCTTGAATCTTTTTCAGGTGTCCATACTTCGGCCATTATGCCTGAAGTGTAGAATTTATAGGTTACCCCGTCACACCCCATACGGCTATCCGCAAAATGCGATGAAGTCATAACGGCACTACAAAATGTCTGTGTAATTTTGTTTGTGAAATCTTTCTTGATTGGCATTGAATAGCGTTCGACGGATATTTTTTTGACGCCCTTCCTCATTTTTTTGTCTGCCCAAGAGTATGCGCCTTCATACCAAATGTTTCTCGTGGCACGAGTTAGAATCAAACTGTCGGTACCTATATTTCGTGACTCTCTTATGGCAAGCGAATAATTAGGTCCAAACGACGGATTGCAAAGGAAATAGGCGTCGTAGCCAATATTGCCATTATGTGGTCGCGAGTAATATGAAAGCAGAATATCTTGTATTGCTTGCTCATAATCTAAAAAATGTGGGTTGTAATTAGACGGAGTAAGCAGATCCTGACTCCTGACAGCATTCGTTGATAAGATTGCAATCAGAAGGAGTGTATTTCCCTTGAAAAAGAGTCTCATTTTAGAAATACTCTTTAGAAATACTCTATCTCACGCGTGACGATGTATTGCATCACGGGGTCACCGTCCTGGAGCTCGCTCTCGGTGCGGCGGGTCCAGTTGCCGTGGTTGTCATACTCGTATTGGAAGATAGTGATATACATCTCCGTCTCAGCTTCGCTATAGTCGAAAAGTGTCTGAGTGATGGGCTCGTTGTTTTCGTCATAGTCGTAGCGCCATTCTTGCATTTTTTTGCCTTTGGCGTCGAAGACCACTTTCTTGCTGACATTTGAGCCCGAATAGGTAAACACCTCGCGTTTGTAGATGTTGCCGGCGGCGTCGTTCAATGAGCGCTGTGCCAGGCGTCCCTGCTCGTCATAGCGCAATGTCGTACGGCTCTCTATTTGGCGCTCTTCGTCCTCTACCCAGGTCTCTTTCAGCTTGTTTTGGGCGTCGTATGAAAAGTATGTGCGGCCAATAACTTTCTCGTTGTTGTCAACAATCTGCTCCACTGTAGCCAAACCAAAACCGTCATGTTTGAAGCGTGAGCGGAATATGATATCGGCTTCGGGACTTATATATGCCATGGTTTTGCGCCAGCCTTTGCTGTTGTACGCTGTCTCCAGTCGTTCCAATATATCGCCTTCCGAGGTCACTCCCTCAAAATCTGTGCGTGCCTCATAGGTTATTTTGGTTACACTTTTCACTTTGCCGTGAAGGCCGTCGATGGCGACATCGGTACGGCTTTGTGCTATGGCAACACTGGTCGAAAACAATATTGCTGCCACCAAAATCAAAGACTTCGATATATTCATAGTCGATTGTATATTATTGTTTTTTATATTATTATACTTTATAATGTGTCTTTTTATCTTGGGCAAAGATACGAAAATAGCACAATGTGGCAAACTTTTCGTAACTTTGCAAACTCATCACTATAACGCATGAATACGCAAAATATTATATTGCTTTGTTTTATTTTATATACTGCGCTGCTGTTTTTTGTCATGTGGCTCTCTTCGCGTCGCTCGTCGGGCAACGATGCTTTCTTCCGTGGCAACCGTCGCTCGCCTTGGTTTGTCGTCGCTTATGGCATGCTTGGCGCTTCGCTTTCGGGGGTCACTTTCATGTCGGTGCCTGGCGGCGTATACTATGGCGACTTCACCTATATGCCTCTCGTCTTTGGCTACGTCATAGGCTATTTCGTCATAGCTTTTCTGCTTCTGCCTCTCTACTACAAGCTGAACCTCACCTCTATATACTCTTATCTTGAACAACGTTTCGGTGTGTCGTCCGAGCGCACAGGCGCCGTGTTCTTCATCATTTCGCGTCTTTTGGGTTCGGCTTTGCGCATGTATCTTGTTGTCTTTGTGCTCTATGAGCTTGTCTTTTCCTCTTGGGGCATTCCATTTTGGATTCCTGCGGTGGTTTTCATCGCGTTGATTTTGCTATACACTTTCCGTGGCGGTATCAAGACTGTCGTGTGGACCGACACCCTGCAAACCACTTTCCTACTCCTTGCCGCCATAGCCACAGTCATTGTGATTCTTAAAAACCTTAACATATCTATTCCTGAGCTCCTTTCCGCCAGCTCTTCAGAAGGTTATACTCGCGTTTTTGAGACCGATTTCAACCATCCCAAATATTATTGGAAACAGATTGTGTCGGGCGCTTTCATAACCATCGCTATGACGGGCCTTGATCAGGATATGATGCAAAAGAATTTGACATGCAAGACATTGCGCGACGCTCAGAAGAATGTCATAACCTCCAGCTTCTTGTTCATCGTCGTCAATATTATCTTTCTCACCCTTGGCGCGGCACTCATCTATTACGCCGCCCATACTCCAGGTTTTGAATTGCCTGTGGGCGCCGACGGACGTGTGCTGGGCGATAAAATATATCCTCT
The DNA here is from genome assembly GCA_900316965.1 of uncultured Bacteroidales bacterium. Classification (GTDB taxonomy): domain Bacteria; phylum Bacteroidota; class Bacteroidia; order Bacteroidales; family P3; genus Colimorpha. The sequence goes on along the minus strand of ONEY01000030.1, from coordinate 11,168 downwards.
TATTGCCAAATCGATGGGTGGTTTCACACTTGTATGCTTTGTCCTGGGCATGGTCGCCGCCGGCTACAGTAGTGCCGACGGCACTTTGACGGCTCTTACTGCCACTTTTTGCTTCGATTTCATGCATTTCGACAAACGCGACGACCTATCCGAAGATCAGCGTGTGCGTTACCGTAAGATGGTTCATGTGGCGTTCGCTTTTCTCTACCTTTTGATAATCATTGCCTTCCGACCATTCCATAACGATTCGCTTATCAATATCCTTTTCGATATAGCTGGCTTCACCTATGGCCCTTTGCTTGGCCTTTATGCTTTTGGCCTGTTTACTAAACGTTATGTGCGTGACCGTTGGGTGCCTGTTGTGGCTGTTTTATCTCCCATAGTTTGTTATATTCTTAAATTGTATTCTCCTGTTTTGTTCGGCGGCTATCAGCTTGGTTTCGAACTTCTTCTTCTCAATGGTCTTCTCTCTTTCCTTGGTCTTTTTATTATCAGTCGCAAACAAGTTACTTCGCAATCTTAATATCTCTTGTAATATCAAATCATTATTAGACAATCTACAATCTTCAATAAATATATCGATTATGAACTATCCTCGCTCGTTGGTCTCACGTTTGGCTTTGCTGTTTCTCTTGGCGTTATCGGTGTCGTCGTGTACCCACTATAAGGTCTTTTCGGTTAAGGAATCGCCAACCATGCCTCTCTCGGGGGGCGCACTTTATGCCCTTCCTCGAACTCAGGTCGTTGTCTCGGTGACTGTCGAACGCCGCGACTTGTCGTCGGCTCCCTATAGCGATTACGCTGCCGACCTCCTTGGTGTCGACACTTCTGCTTTCGACACGGCTTTCCATATCGCCTCTATCGATGTGGCACCGCTTTGTGTCGCCGACCCCGAAAGATTTTTCTTTGTCAATGTGCGCCATGGCTCTGTCGCCGTCGACCAGCGCCACTTGCTCCTCGCTGTTGGCATGGAGCCTTTGTCGTCGTCTTTTGCTTCTGCCAACGACAAGGTCTCGTCTTCTTACCAGACGCCTTCTTTCGACCCCGAATACAATCTTGTCGACCGCACCGACACGGTTTATTCGCGCTACGACATGCCGGGGCGCCCCACTATGACGTTGCAACGCAAAGATGTGCGCAGCCTTCGTCAACGTGCCGCCGACGTCGCCTCTCGTATCGACGACATTCAGTCACGTCAGCAAGACCTCCTCGAGTCCGACGCCTCCTATTCCGCCGAGGCTCTTTCCATCGTTATGAACCAGCTCCGTAGGCAAGAGGCTGACTTGGTTGCTTCTTTTTGTGGCAACGTTAAGCGCGAGGTGGTTCGTTTCTATGTCGACCCAAATCCCAAGCGCAATGCCTCGTCGTGCGATACTGTCGTTTGGTTTTCCCCTTCTGTCGGATTCTGTGACAATGTGGAGTCGCTTCCCGACGACGCTTTCCCTATTGTGTGTACCGTACAGAGTGACAACTTGATGAACAAGGCCAACCGTTTTGTGCGCTATCACACTGCCGGCATCACCGTCGACAGCCATACCGGACGCACCGGCAATGCCGCCAAGCGCTCCAGCCGTCGTCATGGTTTCCGCTACCGTGTACCCGAGCCGGCCACCGTCGAGGTCTCTTGTCCTCTTTTCACGGTGCGCCGCCATATGCCTGTGGCTCAGTTGGGACCTATTATGGAGTTGCCACGCCATCGCGTCAAGGCTCTGTTTGACCCCGAGACTTTGCAGCTGCTGCAAATCTCCCGCTAAGTATAGCGAATATTAAATAGGAATATACTATCCTTTTTCTTTAATAATAAAATATCTGTGGTTTTCAATATATTAGTTTTAGGTTCTGGGGCGGCGACACCCACCAACAACCGCCATTGCAGCGCACAGCTGGTTAACATGTGTGGCTCTCACATCCTTATTGATTGTGGCGAGGGTACACAGGACCAACTGCGTCGCTATCACCAAAAACTCCAGTCTATCAAATATATACTCATCTCTCACCTCCACGGCGACCACTTCTTTGGTTTGCCTGGCCTTTTGTCCACTCTCCATCTCTGTGGCCGCACAGAGCCCCTCTCTGTCTTTGCTCCTAAGGGCGCTTCTGAGGCTATACGTCTCCTCTTTGATGTCTCTGGCACCGAATTGCGCTACCCGCTCTCTATCGTCGAGATGGATATGGAGTCACCGGTCACCATACTTCAAGAGAGGTATTTCCACATCGACGCCTTCCCTCTCCAGCATTCTGTGCCCACCTATGGATTCCTCATTGTCGAAGAGCCGCCTCTCCTCAACCTCCGTCCCAAAATGCGCGACAAATACCAGATGACCAACGACGACTGCATCCGTGTCAAAAATGGCGAGGACCTGCGTCTTGTCGACGGAACTGTTGTTGCCAACGCCGATCTTACCTTGCCTCGCCGCAAACAACGCAAGTATGCTTATTGTTGCGACACGGCTTTCGACGAGTCGCTTGTCGACACTGTCGCCGGCGTTGACATGCTTTGCATGGAAAGCACTTTCGACAACGCTTTCTGCGCCATGGCTGAGGAACGCCGCCACTGCACTGCCCAGCAAGCTGCCACCATTGCGGCCCAAGCGGGGGTGCGTCAGCTCTTGCTAACTCATTTCTCGGCACGCTACCGCGATATCGAACCGCTTCTCAACGAGGCACGATCTGTCTTTCAGTCAACTATTTGTGCCAGCGACGGCACCTTCTATGAAATCACTTCTCAAATCAAAACGTCATAACAATTGCTCGATTTCTTTATCCTTTTGAACTTTTAGATCCCCTTTATTTCGAATGTCATCTCTTCTTTCTCAACTTAATGACGCTCAGCGCGAAGCAGCCTCTTGTACCGAAGGCCCGGTGATGATTATCGCTGGCGCTGGCAGCGGCAAGACTCGCACTCTCACTTATCGTATCGCCCATCTCATTGAGAAGGGCGTCGACCCTTTCAATATTCTGGCTCTCACCTTCACCAACAAGGCTGCCGCCGAAATGAAGGATCGTATCATGAAACTTGTCGGCAACGACGCCCGCAACATCTGGATGGGCACTTTCCACTCTATCTTTGCACGCATTCTGCGCTCTGAGGCCGACAAACTGGGATATATCAAGACTTTTACTATCTACGACAACGATGATAGCAAGTCGCAAATCAAACAGATCGTCAAGGCTATGAACCTTGACAACAAGACCTACAACCCTGGCTATGTCCTTAGCCGTATCTCAATGGCTAAGAGCAGCCTTATCGGTCCTGAAGACTATTGCAACAACCCTGAAATACAACAAACTGACCAAACGGCTCATAAGCCAATGATTGGCGAGATCTATCGCCTCTATAATCGTCGACTCCGCAACGCCATGTCGATGGATTTCGACGACCTTCTCTTCAACACCAACATCCTTCTGCGTGACTTTCCCGATGTTCTCCTCAAATACCAAAACAGATTCAAATACATCCTTGTCGATGAGTATCAGGATACCAACTATGCTCAGTATCTGATTGTCAAAAAACTCGCGGCACGCTATCAGAACATCTGTGTTGTTGGCGACGACGCACAGAGTATCTATGCTTTCCGTGGCGCCAACATACAGAATATCTTCAATTTCAAACGCGACTACCCGACTGTCAAACTTTTCAAGTTGGAACAGAACTATCGCAGCACCAAGAATATCGTCAACGCCGCCAATTCTATCATCTCCAACAATAAGGAGCAGATCCAGAAAGAGATTTGGACCGACAACGCTACGGGTAACCTTATCACTCTTTTGTCTTGCAACGATGAGCGCGACGAGGGACAGAAGGTCACCGACTCTATCCTTCAGGCTCATTTGGGCGACAACCGCAGTTTCCGCGATTTCGCCATCCTCTACCGCACCAATATCCAGAGCCGTGCTATCGAGGAGGCTCTCCGTCGCCAGAATGTGCCTTATCGCATCTATGCCGGCATCTCGTTCTATGGCCGCAAGGAGGTCAAGGATGTCCTTGCCTATCTGCGCCTTGTCGTCAACAACTACGACGACGAGTCGCTGTTGCGTATCATCAACCTGCCTTCGCGTGGCATTGGCAACACCACCCTCGACCGATTGCGTATCGCGGCAGCCGACAACGACGTCAACGTATGGACGGTGATGGAGAATCTGCAGGATTTTGGATTGGGCATCAACAGTGGTGTGGCTTCCAAAATCAATGAGTTTATGAACATGATCAAGGTCTTCTCGGCACACGTCTACGACACCAATGCTTTCGATTTGGCACGTCGCATCGTCAATGCGTCGGGTCTCATCACTATGCTTCGCAACGATGACGACCCAGACAACGCCAACCGTATCGAGAACATCGAGGAGCTCCTTAATGGTATTCAGGAATATTGTGAGCGTGAAGAGATGATTACTCCTGAAGTCGGCGTCGATGGGCTTGATTCTACAGCTGAGGATTCGTTGTCAGATAATGGCAATGCCATAAAGACTCTTGACATGTTTCTGCAGCAGGTTCTTTTGCTCACATCCGAGGACAAGGACAACGACAAGGATGCCGACAAGGTGTCGCTTATGACCATCCATGCTGCCAAGGGCCTTGAGTTTCCTTACGTCTATGTCGTCGGCCTCGAGGAGAATCTCTTCCCTTCAATGCTCTCTATCTCTTCACGCCAGGAACTCGAGGAGGAACGCCGCTTGTTCTATGTCGCTGTCACTCGCGCCGAAGAGCAGCTCACTCTGAGTTACGCCAATATGCGTTTCCAGTATGGTAACACTTCTTATCAGGAAATCAGCCGCTTTGTTGAAGAAATCGACCCCAGCTATATCCTTCGACCTAAGTCGCGCTCCGCTTTCCCCAAGGTGGGCTCTATGCCGAAACCTCGCTTTTCGGCTCTGTCTTCCTCCTCGCGTCAGCAACGACCATCGGCTACTCAATCTTCACCTCATCTTGTTCGCAAGCAAGCTCCTGCCTCCTCGCCCAAGGGCCCTTCTATCGGCAACTCTCCCTCCCAAATCAATGCCATCCAGGTGGGCATGACGGTGTCACATGCCAAATTCGGCGTCGGCAAAGTGCTCTCTGTCGAGGGCGAGGGCGACAGCCGTAAAGCTTTGATTTTTTTCGACAATGTGGGACAAAAGCTGCTGGTGCTCAAATTCGCCAAACTCACCATTGTTGGCTGACAATCTGTTTAAGCTGTCATAACGTATTGTCGGTCTTATGACCGGTTTGGGTTTAATGGTATATTAGCAGGCTCATTCTTTCGTCGCCGAAGATGGTGTTGGCCAAATCGCGTATCTCATCGCTGCCTACGGCCTCTATCTCTTGCGCCATCTCCTCAAGGGTGTCCACTTTGCCATAGGTAAGACAACTCTTGCCTATTCCTTGCATTTCGTTCAGCGCCAGTTCGTTGTTGATGGCTAGCTGACCTATATACTGCTGTTTGGCGGCATGTAGTTGCTGTGTGCTAAGCTTCTCTTCTTGTAGCTTGCGCAACTCTTTGCGCACCAGCTCTATAAAATGGTCTAGGGCTTCGGCTTCTATTCCGGCATAGATATAGAAGAGCCCCGCGTCGCTGAAGGGTGTGTATTGCGATTCTATGCTGTAGCAGAATCCATAGCGCTCTCTTATTGACACATTCAGGCGTGAGTTCATGGCAGGCCCACCTATAATGTTGTTTATTAGCGAGAACGCGGCTTTGTGCTTGTCGTAAACATCGAGCGCGGGAAAACCTGCCATAACATGCATTTGGTGTGTGTGACGGGCTAGGGTTATATTGAATTGTTTGTATTCTGGCTTAATGCTTCGGTCGGCGGCTGACGATTTGGATTCGTATTCGCCAAAGTATTTCTCGCACATTTTCACCACTTTCCTGAAGTCTTCGTTGCCAACAATCGAAATCACCATACGTTTTGTGGTGTAGTTGCGTTGCATGAATCCTTTTATCTCGTTGGTGGTGAACCTTCTCACATTCTTCTTGTTGCCCAGTATGTTGTGGGCCAGTGGGTGGCCGGCAAAGATATATTCTTCAAAGTCGTCGTATATCAGTTCGGCGGGAGTGTCTTTGTATGAGTTGATCTCTTCCAGCACAACACTTTTCTCTTTCTCAATCTCTTTGTCGGGGAATGTGGAGTGGAACAATATGTCGGCGAAGAGCTCCAGGCATCTCTCTAGGTATATCGACAGAGCCGAGGCATATATACAGGTCTCTTCTTTGGTGGTGAAGGCGTTCAGTTCGCCGCCAACACCGTCAATACGGTTCAGTATATGATAGGCGCGGCGGTGCTCTGTGCCTTTGAAGATGGAGTGCTCTATAAAGTGTGCCATGCCTTCTTCTTTCCCGCTTTCGTCGCGCGACCCTATGTTGATGTAAACGCCGGCATGGGTCACTGCCGAACCATTTTGTTTGAATATTATTCTTATTCCGTTGTTTAGGGTATGATATTGGTACAAGGTGATTCCTCTTTTTTATTATTTGTTATTATCGTGTACTAAACAGATTTTCTCTGTTGTGTTGTCTCTCTCCATTTTTGTTGCCAGGCATATAAATAGCACCGCAAAGACACATCCTGCCAGTGTCTCGAGGGTGTCTTCGGCTACGAACGATACTAGCACTATTATTATCTGTGCCAATATTGCGGGCATTCTGTGCATGCCTTCTCGCCGTAAGGCCCATGTGAATGTGGCTGCAATGATAAGAAAACCTATTATGCCAAAGGTGACAAGGAATGTGAGGTATTGATTGTGGGCATGTTTCGTGGTGCCGCTGAGCATGGAGCCGTTGGCCTCGAGGTTGGCATGACATTCGTCTACGACATCGCCCGTGCCGACTCCAAACAGGGGGTTGGCGCGAAACACTTGCCATGCGTTGCCCCACAACTCGAATCGTTCCATGACCGAAAAGTTTTTCACCGCCCCGGTCTTGCGGTGGCTTTCCCACTCAAAGAGCATCACATAGTACATTTTTTTCACGGTGTTGCCATACACATACACCGGGTTGGCCTCGCCGCGCTCTATGGCTCTGATGTCGTTGTCGCTAAGCAGTTGCATACCGGCGCTGTCCTTGGTTGTCCCCAATCCGTTAAGGTATCGGACAAGGGTGGGTAGTATCGTGTATCCGTTATTGCTGGTGTCTTCTATCCCCATAGTGCTGCGTTTGCTCCACTCGCGTCGCAGCTCCTCTTCGCACACGTAGTGGCTGACATAGTTGCCGTTTTCTATCACTCCGTCGTCGCCATGGGTGTAGGCGTTGCCGTTCACGGTCGCCGCTGCCAATGGCTGGGTGCTGAGCTCTACGGGTTTGTAGTAGCTGCTCACCATGACGATACTGGTGATGGCTATGGCTATATATATGGCTGACAATGTTGCCGCCACTGCAATCCTATGCTTATGATTCTCTATCTTGTGCCAGCACGCCAATGTCATTATCGTGGCGACGACAAGTATGGCAATCAAACCTGTATACGAGCGTATTACCAGCAGAAAGACAAGAAACCATATCGCCAGCAATGCCATTGCTACTTGCAGCCAGTCAAAATCCTTGCTACGCTTGCGTCGCTCAGTCATAAACCATGCTATCAGCACCAAGTCGAGACAGATGTTCAGCGCAAAGCGAATGTGCGATATGAATGGTATTATTTGGCGGTAGGGGAGGTCTGCTATGGTCATCCGGCGAACATATCCTATCACGGTCGCCACGAAGGTTGTGCCAACCATGAAAAAGAAGATGAATGTCAGTTGCTTGCGATTCAATGGGTTGGAGGTGAGTACCACCAATGGTATTGCTATGAGTGGTAGCTTCTTGAATATGTCGTACCATCCGTATCCCGTGTTGGCGCTGCCTATCATCCACACTAGGTGCACCGCCATAAGTGTCGCGAATGCTGTCAACAGCCATTTGCCCTCATTGTTGTCGTTTTGTGGGTATGACCATGTGAATTTGCGCCTCATGTCCCACTCCAAGACCCAGTTCACGGCAAGCAGTATCTCCATGCCGCTCATCATGAATTTGCTCACCGACTGCGATCCTGCCAGCACTATGAGCAGCAGAAAATAGATGGCATGGTGTATTCTCAGACGCAGCGACTTGTTGCCGTCGTTGTCCGTAACCTCAGGAAAATATGTTTGCCAGAATGACAATCTATTCTTTTTTTTCTCGTTTGCTCCGCTGGCGTCTCGCCAGCGAAAAACTTATTTCTTTTTGCCGCTGAGTATTTTGTTGTAGCGGTCGCGGTCTTTCAGCACTTTGACGGCTTCTTTCACTTCAGGATCGTCTTGCAGCGAGCCTTGCAGTCGGCCGGCGGCGTAATAGTAGCGCACCAATATTTCTGATTTAAGCAACTCGCTGATTTCTTCTTTGTTGTTGTTCAACCCGTCGGCTTTCTCTGCTTTAATTTTGGCTTCAAGCTGATCTATGGTGCTCTGTAGTGCTTCGGTGTATTTATCTTCTTTTGCGGCCTCACGCAAGTCTTTGATCACGACGTCGGTGGCGGTGGTGTAGTCAAAGTTTTTGTCTTTCATGTAGTCCATGAAGTCGTTGTAGATGTCGTCGCTTATTTTGAAATGCTCGGGGTCGTCAATGGTGGCGTGCTTTTTCACAAACTGGTTCACATAGTTGAAGATATGGTATTTCGATATCAGAGCACTGGATAATGCCGTCATGTATTCGGGCTCTATCTCAACGTCGGGTTCAATGCCGAAACCGTCATATACGGTTCTGCCGTTGGCAGTCTTGAAAGCCGTCTTCAGCGAGTCGGGCACTTTTACGGCTTTGCCGTTTTCGTCCTTGTGGCTGTAGTCGATAGCTTGTATACAGCGACCGCTGGGAATGTAGTATTTCGATACTGTGATTTTCATTTGTGTGTTGTAGTCGAGGGGCAGCACGTTCTGCACCAAGCCTTTCCCAAATGAGCGTGTGCCCACAATCACGGCGCGGTCAAGGTCTTGAAGGCTGCCGGCGGTGATTTCCGATGCTGAGGCGCTGTATCCGTTTATGAGCACTGCCACGGGTATTTCGGTGTCGATGGGTGCCATTCGGGTGTAACTCTTCATGCTCTTGGCAGCCACTTTGCCTTTGGTTTCCACTATAAGCTGGCCTTTTTTGACAAATATGTTTACGAGGTCTACAGCTTCGTTCATAAGTCCACCGCCATTGTTGCGAAGGTCGAGGACAAAACCTGCCATGTCGGGATGTTCGTTCTTGAGTTTGATGAAGGCGTCGCGCACATTCTTGGCGGCGTCGGCGGTAAACTCGTCGAGTTTCACATAACCTATGTTGCCTTCCAGCATGCCGCTATAGGGTACATTGGGCAGCTTGATTTCGGCGCGGGTGATGCTTTTTTCAAATGTCTTGCCGTCGCGCTCCAACTTCAGGGTTACCGTTGTGCCTGCTTGGCCTCGCATGGCCGAGCTCACGTCTCCGTTGTTCTTACCTTCGGTCGATTCTCCGTTCACGGCCAGTATTCGGTCGCCGGCCTTCAGCCCTGCCTTGTCGGCGGGAAGGTCTTTGTATGGCTCTGATATGTATATATTTTTCCCCTCTTGGTGTATCAGGGCTCCTATGCCGCCATACTGTCCCATCAGCTGCAGCTTCACATCTTCCATGTCCGACTCGGGATAGTAGACGGTGTAGGGGTCAAGCGACGACAACATCGCGTCGATGGCTTTCTTCATTGTGGCTCCGGGGTCTATATCGTCGACATAGTTCACATAGAGCGTCTGGTATAGTCGGCTGAAAATCTCAAGGTTTTTCGAAAGCTCGAAGGCTCTGTCGCCTTCTGTATTTTGACTTCTCATCGGCATCCATGCCATCATCATGACGACAAGTGCCACAACCATTTTTTTCATTTATATATGATTTGTTTTTTTGTAGTGATTGAGATAATTGGAACAAATGCGTACACATATAATAACGCAACAGTTCGAACTATATTATTGTATGTTTAAAAAACGTTTTTTTTGCCGTTAATCTATTGTGAAAGATATCGTTTTTTTTAGTCTCGTGTGAACTTGTGTATGTCTAGTTCGTCGGGCGATACAAACCATATAACGTCGTTTTCATAGAAAACGGTGTTGGATCTTGGATTTAGTATGTATTCTCCGTTGTGCTCTATGGCTATGATCATGGCGTGATAGTGTTGCGAGAATTTCGATTGCGATAAGGTCAGTCCTATAAATGGATTCTCTGGGTGTACTGTGAGACGATAGATATTCAGCTCGTTGTCGCTGTGGTCGTGTATCAGCATGTCGGGCTCAACGTCAAGAACGCTGCGCAGATGGCTTATCTGGTCTTCGTTGCCCATCACCGACAGCTTGTCGCCGGGCATTAGGAGCATCTCCTTCGATGGCAAGTCGTATATCTGTCCGGCACGCTCTATCGATACTACGTTTATGCCATAGTCCTCTCTGAAATTGGTGTCCATCAGTCGGCGTCCCGCGAAAGGCGAATATTGTGTTATCGGAATGCGCTCAAGATAGAAATTGTTCTCTAGCAGTGTCGGTATCTTGAACGATTGCTGGGCTTGTCGCGAGTTGAAGTTCTCTATAAACTGGTTCTCTATCCTCTGATAGAATGCTATGGTGCGTTTTGAGAACATCACCACAAAGGCTATAAAGATAACTAGGATAACAAGGAATCCTATGGCCAGATGTATGTATTCGCCTATCACAAGACCTATGAAAAACAACGCCATAAATGTTCGCAGCAGCAGCACGGGAATGACTATGGCTTGGCTGTATTCCTTCGAGTCAAGCAGCTGCCGTATGCGTTGTCGGTTAACTCCACGCACTGCCAGTGCCCATACAAATGGCAGCATTATTGCCATGGTGGCCAGCATGCCAATGAGGTTGCCCCAAAACGATGGATCTCCGGTGGCATTGACAAACAACTTGTTCAGCAATGGTTTGAGAAGCGTCATGGATAGCAGGGCAATGGCGCCGTTGATGGCTCCATATAGCAGTATGTAGGAGAACTGCTTCTTCAAAAACAGTTTCACCGAGACCGATTTGTTCGTCTGTTTTGCCGACGAGCTGTAGCGCTCCAGGACATCTTTCAGCTTCTGTGGCAGTTTGGGCTCCAGCCAGTTGTTGAAAGGCAACGAGGCTTTTATCATATATGGTGTGGCAAAGGTCGTCACTATCGATACCGAGACAATGATAGGGTAGATGTCGGGGTTGATAACGCCAAACGAGA
>ONEY01000037.1 GCA_900316965.1 uncultured Bacteroidales bacterium | reverse complement strand
TTCCTAAACTGGAGCGACGGCAGCAACCAAAACCCAAGGGTATTCTCAGTGACTCAAGACACCTCATTCCTTGCCATCTTCGCCAACAGCGACGACAATGACTCTGTTGGCTTAGCCAGTGCCACTCAGCCCTTCGTAAGCCTCACTCCAAACCCCGCCAAGAAAAGCACTGTGCTGGCTTGCAGCGAGATTATACTGGAATGGTCACTCCTCGACATTCAGGGCAGACAGGCGGCTTTTGGCAAACCTTGCTCTTACACCTCCATCATCGACCTTAGCTCGCTTCATCCAGCCATATACATTCTTTCCGTAAGAACCTCCAAAGGCTTGCAAACTAAAAAACTGGTAGTAAGATAGAACTCTCGTCTTTTCTGGGTCATTATTAAATATATAACACATTCATTTATTGCGTACGTCATGAAAAAAACAATAATCATAACAATAATGTTGGCGACTATATTCACCGCATATTGCCAAACAGACACCATCGGTCCTTGCCAAAGATACAATCTATACCTTTATGACTCGTTGTGGGCTGACAACTTCAGCCAACACTGCCAAGGCTCCTGCGACATAAGAGGCAGCAAATGGGAAACTGTAGAAGGATCGCCTGCGATTGTGCTACGTAAATGCCATACCGACACAGCGATAAGAATTGCCGGAATTGCCGCTCCTATCTGGATTGATAGCAGCTATGCATATAACAGTATACAACGACTGCCGGAGTATTTCTATATCTATGCAAAGACCGACACCGGCATAACCTTATTGGGTAGCGCACGTTGGGACAACAACGAGCCGACTAAACAAATGCAATTTTTTGGTATTAAAGGTCGCGGCTTTGGGACACCAAACACGCGAGCGAATGGTGATCCTTATGGTGACTTAATATCAGACTACCCTGTTTTTGAAGCCTATTTTGACAAGCCCATCACTGTGTCCGACACATTCTACGTTGGAGGCTCTACTTTCAACAACTACAATGCAGGTCAGATAATGGCATTTCCAAGAACACGCTATATTAGATGGAAATACACATACTCATTGCATAACGACATATGTATGCAAAACATTCCTAACCCAACGACAAGCGACCTAATCATGTATACATCATCGGAAGGAGGCACGATTAATGATTCAACGTTCCATAGCAACAATCTTCTTTACAAAGGATTTGGTTGCATATTCCCCATTATAGACACCACTCAAGGCACAATAGATCCTCAACCAGACACATGTATAGGGTCCACTGGTCTACGCATACTTGACATCAGCGACAGAAACGTCACAATAACATGGAATGAAGACGGCTCATCCAACAACTGGGAACTGGCCATAGTGAAAGGCGACACTGCCACGGCCGTTCCTCAAAACGGAATAATAAACAATTACAACAGTAATTTGGTTCAACTATACTATCTTGACACCACATGGTATACTATCTTTCTCCGCACGGTGTGCAATGCCAGCAATGCACTATACAGCGAATGGAGCGATCCAGTAAGATTTCTTATTCAGGAGGCCGACACAACAACCACAGGAATAGAAACGTCATTGGCAGGATACTACACGATTGTCAGTCCCAATCCCACAGATGGGATTATTGACATATCATCATCGTTCAAAATAAAACAGATTTCGGTCATTACAACCTCCGGAAAACATGTATATGAGCTAAACTGCCATTCACACCATGAAAAGATAAATATCAACAATTATCCCTCCGGAACCTATTATGTGCGAATTAACACAACCGAAGGTGTTGTGACAAAGAAAATAATAAAGAGATAAAAAAAGGGGCGGCTCGAAGAGCCGCCCTAATTGTCAAGACTTCATATTGGCATTGTAGAAAACAAACTGGTCGTCGATGACATCGATGATGATGTTTTCTCCGGTATGGATTTTCTCTTCAAGAATCTGACGTGACAGTTCGTTGAGGATTTGCCGCTGGATGACTCGTTTGACAGGGCGCGCACCCATAGCGGGATCATACCCTATATCAGCAAGGTGGTCAATAGCCTCGTCAGTGGCGCTGATAAGAATCTCATTTTTCTCCAACATCTTGGCAACCAACGAGAGTTGTATACGAACAACTTCGCGAATCTGTTTCTTGCTGAGAGGACGGAACATGATAATCTCGTCGATTCGGTTAAGGAATTCGGGTCGCATATTCTGTTTCAACAATTCCATAACCTCTTCTTTTGTTTTCTCGATGGTGTAGTCGTTGATATTCATGACATCACTCATACGCTCATTGATGATATTGCTGCCAGCATTAGAGGTCATAATGATGATAGTGTTCTTGAAGTCAGCAACACGGCCTTTGTTGTCGGTGAGACGGCCATCTTCGAGCACTTGGAGCAAGATGTTGAAAACATCGGGGTGAGCCTTCTCGATCTCATCGAAGAGGACAATGCTATATGGTTTGCGACGGACAGCCTCAGTAAGTTGACCACTCTCGTCATAGCCAACATATCCCGGAGGCGCTCCGATAAGACGGCTGACGCTGTGGCGTTCCTGATACTCACTCATATCTATACGCACCATCATATTCTCGTCATCGAAGAGTACCTCAGCCAAAGCTTTGGCGAGTTCGGTCTTACCCACACCCGTGGTACCCAAAAAGATGAAACTACCTATAGGACGCTTGCCGTCGCTGAGACCAGTACGATTACGGCGGATGGCGTTGGCAATGGTATCGATGGCCTCATCCTGTCCAACCACACGCTTGTGGAGCTGCTCCTCGAGGTGGAGCAGTTTCTCGCGCTCGCTTTGCATCATCCTGGTTACGGGTATACCGGTCCATTTGCTGACAACCTCGGCAATCTGCTCGCTGTCGACCTCCTCATTGATCATGGCGTTGTCGGCCTGCATGGAACGAAGCTGAAGTTTCAGTTCATCGACATGCTTCTCGGCGTCCTTGATTCTTCCGTAGCGCAGTTCCGCCACCTTGCCATAGTCGCCCTGACGTTCGGCCTGCTCGGCTTCGAACTTGTAGCTTTCGATGTTCTTAACCTCGGATTGAATGGCCTCGACAATATTTTTCTCGCTTTGCCACTTAGCCTTCATCTGGTCGCGCTGTTCGGTAAGTTCACCTATCTCATGACCTATTCGAGCCAGCTTGTCAACATTGGCTTGCTGTTCCTCACTATCGATGGTGTCGCTATGTTCGTTCTCACGGCTTATAGCCTCACGCTCAATCTCAAGCTGACGTATCTTACGTTCAATCTCATCCAGCTCTTCAGGCACAGAATCGATCTCCATCCTCAGTTTAGCCGCGGCCTCATCAATAAGGTCGATAGCCTTGTCGGGCAGGAAACGATCGCTAATATAGCGGTTGCTAAGCTCGGCGGCGGCAATGATAGCCTCGTCTTTGATACGCACCTTGTGGTGAACCTCATAACGCTCCTTTAAGCCACGCAAGATAGAAATGGTGTCGGGCACTGAAGGCTCATCGATAAGCACACTTTGGAAACGGCGCTCCAAAGCCTTGTCCTTTTCAAAATACTTTTGGTATTCAGCCAAAGTAGTGGCACCAATGGCACGCAACTCGCCACGTGCCAAAGCAGGCTTAAGGATGTTGGCGGCGTCCATGGCACCCTCACCGCCACCAGCGCCGACAAGTGTGTGAATCTCGTCGATGAATAGTATTATCTCGCCATCGGCTTCGTTGATTTCGCGAATAACACTCTTCAAACGCTCCTCGAATTCACCTTTGTATTTTGCACCAGCTATAAGAGCGCCCATATCAAGCGAATAGAGAGTCTTGGATTTCAAGTTCTCAGGCACATCACCGCTAACAATACGATGAGCTATGCCCTCGGCAATAGCAGTTTTGCCGACACCTGGCTCTCCAATAAGGATAGGGTTATTTTTGGTGCGTCGACTAAGTATTTGCAACACACGGCGGATTTCGTCGTCACGACCAATAACAGGATCCAGTTTGCCACTCTGAGCCAACTGGTTGAGGTTTTTGGCATACTTGTTCAAGGCATTGAAAGAGTCCTCAGCCGACTGGCTGTTGACCTTACTCCCTTTTCGCAAGTCATTAATAGCGCTGCGAAGCATTTTCTCGGATGCTCCAGCGTCCTTAAGAATACGGGCAGTATTGTCGCGACCGGCGACTATACCAATGAGAAGATGCTCGACCGACACAAAATCGTCGCCCATTTCAGTAGCTGTCTGCTGCGCTTTGACAAAGACATTGTTCAAATCATTGCTGGCATACTGACTACCTCCACTCACCTTAGGCAGCGACTGCATTTGAGCGTCGAGAGCTTGGGTCAAGCGAGGTATATTCACCTCCATTTTCTTCAACAAATACGGTGTAACATTCTCGTCCTCACTCAAAATACCTTTCATCAGATGAACAGTATCGACACTGGGATGCTGGTTGACCTGAGCAATTTCGGCAGCTTTTTGTACAGACTCTTGTGCTTTGATGGTAAAATTGTTCAAATTCATAGTTTTTCATTTTCTCCTTTCTAAAAACCATTCAATCAAAAAACAATCCATAGAACAGATACTGACATATTGACATATATCAATAGGTCATAAAAAACAAAAAATATGAAATTATGACAGTATGAAAAACAGAAAACAATTGTCACATCAACAGTGCCTATTACTCAACAGGCAGCAACCGATACCAAAACGTCACTTCATGTACTCTTTGGCGTATTCCACATAGTGTGCGGCATTGTCGGTCTGGCCGGGGCGAGTAGGCTTGATGAATTTGGCGGGGACGCCACCCCAGATCTCATGAGCAGGAATCTTAGTGCCTTGCAGCACAAGAGCGCCGGCGGCCACTATGGCCCCCTCCCCCACCTCGCAATCGTCGAGGAGGGTGGCTCCCATACCAATAAGAGCACCATTGCAAATGGTGCAGGCGTGGACGGTAACATTATGGCCTATGGTGACATCACTGCCTATATGAGTTGGTCCTGTATCATGGGTCACATGAATGCAAGAGCCATCCTGGACATTGGTGCGGTCGCCGATGGTGATAGGTGCAACGTCGCCGCGAACTACAGCGTTGAACCAAACCGAACACTGGTCGCCCAACGTTACATCGCCCACCAATGTGGCGTTCTCGCTAAAATAGCATTCCTTACCCCAGCGTGGGGACTTGCCTTTGTATGATTTGATAAGAGCCATAAAATTAAAGAAAAAAGAAGTCCGGCTCGTCTGGTAGATCAGGCAAGCCGGACTATTTAAACATTATCTCTTACCAAGCGAAGAGAGGACGGTTCTGCATCATCTCGTTAGCCTGGCCGGCGATCTTGGCGCGGACAGCCTCGTCGGTAGGATTGCAGAGTACAGTGTCGATCATGTCGACGATGACAGGCATGTCGGCCTCTTTCAAGCCACGAGTGGTGATAGCGGGAGTTCCAACACGAAGACCGCTGGTCTTGAAGGCGCTGCGGCTGTCGAAAGGAACCATATTCTTATTGATGGTAATATCGGCAGCGACAAGAGCGTTCTCAGCTTCCTTACCAGTGAGTTCGGGGAACTTGGGACGCAGGTCGATAAGCATGAGGTGGTTGTCGGTGCCACCGCTGATGACTTTGTAACCCTTAGCCATGAAAGCCTCAGACATAACCTTGGCATTCTTCATCACCTGCTGGATGTACTGGTCGTAGCTGTCGGTGAGAGCCTCGCCAAGGGCAACGGCCTTGGCAGCGATAACATGCTCGAGAGGGCCGCCCTGGGTGCCTGGGAACACAGCGCTGTCGAGAAGAGCGCTCATCTTCTTGATTTCGCCCTTAGGAGTAGTTTTGCCCCAAGGATTGTCGAAATCCTGACCCATAAGGATCATACCGCCACGAGGTCCGCGGAGGGTCTTGTGAGTGGTAGTGGTGACAATGTGACAATATTTAACAGCATTGTTGAGGTAACCCTTGGCGATAAGACCGCTGGGGTGGCTGATGTCGCCCATGAGGATGGCACCAACTTTGTCGGCTATCTCACGCATGCGAGCCCAATCCCAGTCACGGCTGTAGGCGCTGCCACCGCCGATGATGATCTTGGGATGATGTTCGAGAGCTTTTTTCTCCATATCGTCATAGTCGACAGTACCAGTTTCTTCTTTAACCTGGTATCCGACGACTTTATACATCAAACCGCTGAAGTTGACAGGGCTACCATGTGAAAGGTGACCGCCGTGGTTGAGATCCATGCCCATGAAGGTGTCGCCAGCGTTCATACAAGCCAGAAAGACAGCCATGTTGGCCTGTGCTCCACTATGAGGCTGCACGTTAGCCCAGCAGGCGCCATAGAGTTTCTTGGCACGCTCGATAGCTATGGTCTCGCTCTGGTCAACAACCTGGCAGCCGCCATAGTAGCGTTTTCCAGGATAACCTTCGGCATATTTGTTGGTCATCACAGAGCCCATGGCTTCCATAACCTGGTCACTGACAAAATTCTCGGAGGCAATAAGTTCAATGCCCTTAGTTTGACGCTCACGTTCTTTCTGAATGAGGTCAAAAATCTCGGTATCTCTTTGCATATCAGATAGATTTATAATTTATTAACAATTTATTGTAAAATGCAAATTTACATAATTTTCTTAATATAAAAAGTATATGATAAAAAAATATTCAGCTTAGATAACTGCCAACAGACACAAAACATATTGGAACACACATAAGTAAAGGTTAAAGAATAAAGCTCGTTACACAAGGTCGCAGGCATACAGAGCAGGTAGGATTTAAGGATTATTTATTATTTATAATCAACAAAATAATCAATCAAATAACAATATCCTTTTTAGAAATCATTGTTTAAATACCTAATGACACAACCAGTATTGTCAAATTCTTTTTCATATCATTTAATTCGTATATTTGCAACGTTGTAAAAGGATTGAAACAATCCAATAAAAACATATATATCAAAGATTAAACATGAAAAAAGCCGACAATAAATACATGCAAATGGCCATAGACGAGGCTAGACAGGGAATAATGGCAGGCGATGGCGGCCCTTTCGGTTCGGTAGTTGTCAAAGACGGCATTGTCATCGGTCGAGGACATAACAGGGTGCTGGGCAACCACGACCCAACCGCCCATGGCGAAGTGGAAGCCATACGCAATGCTTGCCAACGACTTGGGACTCATGACTTGACAGGATGTGACGTTTATACTACCGGAGAGCCATGCCACATGTGCCTATGCGCCTGCTTGTGGGCCAACATCAAATGCATCTATTATGGTTGCACTATCAAAGACAACGCCATTATCGGCTTTCGCGATGACCATTTCAACGACCTTTTTAGCGGTCGTGACAAACTGCCAGAATTCTTAGTGGAATGCGACCGTGAGGCATGCCTTGACCTCTTTGATGAGTATCTGAAAATACCACACAAAAGCTACTGAAAAACAACAGAAAACAGTAAATATAGAAACCAGATTACAATCCGGTACTGGTTATATCAGCTATAGCTGGCTAAAAAAGATAGTTGTTTTAGGGATAATATTCTGTGCCATTCTCATGCCATTGAAAAAATAGCACGATTTTTTCGACCGAATGGAATAATTTTAGTATTTTTGCATTTTATTACATACTATAAAATATAGAAATGAAAAAGCTTTTTTTGCTGCCATTTCTGGCATTGTTTTTTATACTAGACACTAATGCACAGACACTTACCATACAACCAAGTACCAAGTTGTATGGTTATAAGAACAGCGACGGTGGTTGGCAGATTGCACCCCAATTTCAGTACGCCTATGCCTTTCAAGGCCATTTTCGCCGTTTCGCCGTGGTGAAACAGGACCGTTTTTGGGGCTGTATTGATGTCAGGGGCCAGATGGTTGTCCGTAACATTTTCCACACCAGCCAAGAGGCTGAGGCCGCTGGCAAAGAATGGGAGAAAGGCGATGAACCTGGCAAATGGCTATATCCTGCACAAAACCCCGCCGATGGCAAATGGGGTTATGTGGACTACTACGGCAAATGGAAATTTGAGCCACAATATGAACGGGCTACAGTCTTCAAAGGCGACGAGCCTATGAGCTATGCCGCTGTGAAGACGGCAGGTCGCTGGGGCTGTATTGACCGCAAAGGCGTTATGGTTATTGCTCCGACATTTATGGAAGAGGAGCACGCCGATCTGGCTGGCATACAATGGACTCACGGCCGCCACTACGACACTTGGCGCTACCCCACCCGTGACAAATCTACAGGGAAATGGGGTTATGTCAACTATCTTGGCCGCTGGGTCGTCGAGGCAGAATACGAGGATTACGATTTCTTCGGACCCGACAACAACTACATTTACGCTCAAGTGAAACGCGACGGACGATGGGGCTCTATTGACCGTAACGGGAACGTGGTATCGAAATGCATTTTCTACACACACGAGGACGCCGACTACGCACTTAGCCAAAAAGAACATGGCCGCAACATCAACGACTGGCGCCTGCCAGTGACCGACATCGCCACCGAAAAATATGGCTGGGTTGACTATGAGGGCGAATGGGTTATCAGTCCCATATACGAAGGTGCCACTCACTTCACCAACGACACTGGCTATTTCGCCACATGCAAACTCGACGGTTTCTGGGCCAGCATTGACAACAAAGGCGAATTGTTGTCGCAAAATGTCTTCACCCTCAGTAGTGAAGCTTGGCAGGCAGGCTATGAATGGGACAACAACCAGGAGATTGGCCACTGGCTCTATCCTATACGCAACAAAGAGACTGGATATTGGGGCTATGTCGACTTTAAAGGCAATTGGGTGATACAACCCGTGTTTGAGGACGCCAAACTATTTATTAAGACTTGGAACAACCGTGCCGCCCCAGCCAAGATGGACGGTCGTTGGGGCTGCATAGACCACACAGGCCAGTTTGTAGTGAAAAACATATACAACACATCTGCCGACGCCTATGAGGCCGCCCGCCGCTGGAGCGAAAAACAAAAGTTCTAAGACAAAGAACTCTGCGATGTAACAAAGGCGGTTATAACAACATAAAAAGAGAGAGCATCAATGGCAAATAACGGGTTGACAGAAATCAAGAACGCCACCATCGTCAACGAAGGTAAAATATTCAATGGCAATGTGTACATTGAGAATGACACAATTGTCAAAATTGAATCGTGCGAAACCGCTACCCCTTATTCGACATCCGCTTTACGCTCTATTGACGCTTCTGGGATGTATCTGATGCCTGGAATAATAGACACTCACGTGCATTTCCGCGAGCCAGGACTTACCGAGAAAGCTGACATGGGCACCGAAAGCCGCGCCGCCGTTGCCGGAGGCGTGACGTCGTTTATCGACATGCCTAACACCAAGCCTCAAACCACCACAATTGAACTCTTGGAAGAAAAAGTTGCCATGGCCAAAGAAAAAAGCGTGGCCAACTATGGTTTTATGCTTGGTGCCACAAACAGCAACATCGACGACCTCCTTGCCACCGACCCGAAAAAATACGCAGCCATAAAGCTCTTCCTTGGAAGCAGCACCGGCGATATGCTGGTCAACAACGCCGAGGCTCTTGACAAACTATTCTCGAAGGCTCACAAACTTATAGTGGCGCATTGCGAAGAGGAGCATATAGTGCAAGCCAACATGCAGAACTACAAGATGGAATGTGCCGGAACCGAGCGCGAAACAGCGGCTTTGCACCCTCAAATTCGCAACACCGAGGCATGCTATGTTAGCACATACAAGGCCATCGCCCGTGCCCGAAAATACAAGACCCGTCTTCATATAGCTCATATCAGCACGGCAACAGAACTTGACCTGCTCAGCAATATGCCTCTTGAGAAAAAACATGTCACCGCCGAAGTCACCCCAAACCACCTATGGTTTGACGACCGCGACTACAACGAACTTGGCAATCTCATTAAATGCAATCCCTCAATTAAACGCAACGAGGACCGACTGGCTCTTTGGGCCGCACTATACGACGGCCTTATCGACACCATAGCCACCGACCACGCACCTCACACCCTGGCAAGCAAACAGCAACGCTATTTCGACGCACCCGGCGGAATACCCTCCATACAACATTCGCTGACAATGATGATTGAACCCCTGTTCAACAACAACTACCAAGGCGACGAGCTCAAAGAATTCCGCGACACATGGCTGCCACTGATTGTACGCTTGATGTGCCACAACCCCGCAACTTTGTTCGGCATCAAAAATCGCGGCTTCATACGCGAAGGATATAAAGCCGACCTAACTCTGGTGAAGCCTGGTGTGGAAAACAAAGTTACCAAAGAAGGGCTGCTTTACAAATGCGGTTGGTCGCCATTGGAAGGCCAAACATTCCATAGCCGAGTGGAAATGGCTTTTGTTAACGGTCACAGAGCCTACACATACGACCAAGGAGTAAACAACGAGCTTCATTCTGAACGTCTGGAATATACCGTATGAAAAAAGCATAATACAATATTTACAGAAATACAACAACGATAATAGAACACACAACAGAATATGAAAAAAATAATTCTTTCCTTGATAATGCTTGCTGCATTCTGCGCCGCATCGGCACAGATAACACAAATAAGCAGCGCCAAACTGCCCACGCAAGCCAGAGCTACAATAAAAAAGGCCTGGAACAACGCACCAACTGTTGACGCATGGCGCAACAAGGTAGGCAAACGTGTTGAATACAAAGCCTCCATGGAAGACGGCTCAACAATCAAATTCAACGCCGCTGGACAATGGATTGAGGTTAAAAGCTATGGCGGTGTTCCCTCTTTCCTGCTCCCCAAAGCCCTACTCACTCATATCAACAATTACTACGAAGGTCAGCTTGTAGTTTGGGCCTCAAAAACACCTAAACGCTACCGCGTGGAACTTGCCGATGGCACAAAACTGGAATTCAACAACAAAGGAGTATTCCAGGCATTTCTATAGTATCACTAAAAAAAACTCAAAATTTAAAAACTCTAATTCATTTAACAATTTTAACTATCTGACATGAACAACGAAAAAGTAGTACGTATCAGTTCTATAACAAAAAAACTGCTGGTGGCAATGTTTGGAACATTCCTGTTAGTGTTCCTACTGTTTCACATGGGTGCCAACCTCTTCATCCTTGTCGATGACGGTGGTGAGGCATACAGTGCTTTCTGCCACTTTATGGGCACCAATAAAATTGTAAAAATAGCCGAAATAGTGCTTTTTGGCTGTTTCCTGCTACATATGTGTCTTGCAACCTACCTGTGGATATGCAATCGCAAAACACGCCCCGAGCGCTACCATCAGCCAAGCCGCACCAAGACAGCCAAAGGGTCGAAACTTGCTATGGTAACCGGCAGCTTGCTCCTAGTGCTGATATTATTCCACTTAGCTACCAGCACAATGGAGCATCAGCACTGTCTATCTTAACAGATGAACAGTATTTTGCAGGGCAAGATGATTTCATCCTAGAAGCAAAGCAGTCTGGTGTCACCCTGCCCATACTATATAAGAATTTCGTCATTGATGAGGCACAACTCTATGCAGCTGCTCTATGTGGTGCATCTGCCGTACTGCTCATCGCTGCTTGTCTCACGAAAGATCAATGCAAATCTCTTTTGGAGAAAGCGCATGAATTAGGATTGGAAGTTCTATTGGAGATGCACTCAGAAACAGAATTGGAATACACAGAGTTGAAGCCAGATCTGTATGGAATCAACAACCGGAACTTAGGCACATTTATTACAGATGCTGAAAATAGTTTCCATTTAGCAGAACTGTTGCCAAAGGATTCTGAATCGTTCTGAATAAGCAAATCCGGGATTGGAAACAAATCCGATCCCGGTTCTGTATTCTCATTTCAGGATGCCGGGGAAATTTACCTGGGCTTTCTCGTAGCTCTCCAGGTCGCCCACGTCAAAGTGCAGCCCCGGCATTTCCATGCTGTACACCACGCTGTTCTGGCACATCCAGCTCACCAGGCTGCCCGGCGCGTCGGTCCCGCAGCCCTCGGCGATGGCGGTTTTGATTTTCCGTACATCCGCGGCCGGATAGTAATAGAACGGCAGGGCGCAGAAATGCGACTTCGGCTCCGCCGGCTTTTCTTCCATGCTGAGCAGCAGCCCGTCCTCCCTCAGTTCACACACGCCGCTCCTTCGCAAAACCTTCAGATCCGGCTCACAGCAATGCATGATGCAGGCGGTCTGCTTCTCCTGGGCATAGTCTATGAAATGCGTGATGCTGAAATCCGTGAGATAGTCTCCCGCGACCACCAGCAGATCATCGTCGATCCCCGCGGCGTCCACGGCAAACTGGATATCCCGCACCGCGCCGAGCCGCTCTTCGTTGCTGCACGTGCCGTTGTCTATGAGACGGATGGGAACCGGCTTTTCCTGCGCCCAGCGCCGGAAATCATCAATGAACTTATGATTGCTGATCAGGATATACTCCTCGATCTGATCGGAGGTCTGAAGATCCTCCAGCAGCCAGTCCAAAATGGCCTTGCCCCGAACCTTCAGCAGCGGCTTCGGATACTCTCTTGTCAGTGCGTACATCCGGGTCGCATAACCTGCAACCAACATCAGACATTTCATCGTGCTCTCCTTTCCGGCGTCGGCGGTCCGAACGTGTTGTATTTTTGATTATACTACAGAACGCATATGGATACAAGCGTTTTCTTTCCCCGCCGCCGGGCGCCGGACCCCGGGCCCGGGTGAAATAATTTACAA
>ONEY01000039.1 GCA_900316965.1 uncultured Bacteroidales bacterium | reverse complement strand
AACGAAAGAATTTCAAATCGATTTTGTCAAAGAACTCTATAAATTATAAAATATCAATATATTACAAGAAAATTCAAAAAGTTAACGCACCAGTATTATAATGTGATAATGAATTAATGTTTTGATATTTGAATTATTGTTACTAAAGTCTGGCGGTTTTTTGGTAGATGTATTGAATCATGGCTTTGAAAATGGAATCGCGCTGCGGGTTGGGTTCACCTTTAAGAGTGGACATAGATTTGTCGGCGCAGTCGAAACGAGAGAGGCCATTGGGGTCGAAGACGTTGCAGCCATTTTTGTAGGCATGTACTGCAAATTGATAACGAGAGGCGAAAGAAGGGTCGAGGATGTTGCGGCTAAAAGGGAATGCCTTGAAAGGAAATCCAAGCTGAGCAAATAGAGTGGCCGCGAGGTCGCTTTGCATCATCATGGTAGGAATAGTGGTGGGTTTTCGGACAGCACCACCGATCCAAACCATAGGTATGGGAGGTACCGCCGGGTCGGTAGTGGTTTGCGCTGTAGAGCTAGGGATGCCGTGGTCGGGGACGATGATGACGAGGAGGCTATCCCAAGCCGGAGATGCACGGAGGCTGTCGACAAGAGCTCCGATGCAGGAGTCGGTGTAGGCAAAAGAGTTGAGGCGGATGTCGCTGAGATGGTGATAAGGTACATCCCAAGGCTCGTGACTGCTAAGGGTCAGAATGGCGCTAAAGAGAGGATTGTCGGAGTTGTGTTGGAAGTCAGATCCGAAGCCGAGAGCCGAGGGACGTAAAGTGTAGGCGTCGGGGACGCCCCAGCTAGATTCGTTCTGACTTTTGGGATATTGAGAGCTGCCGCCGACAGAGGCGAAACCCGTTTCGTGGAGATAGCCCCTCATATTGGCAAAGTCGATGTCGCCGCCGTAGGAGAATTTGGAATCGTATCCCTGTTTGGCCAACTCGTGGGGCAAGCCAGGCAGTTTGCAGCAACGGTCAGACATTTTAATGAGAGAGGTAGTAGGCAACCCCATCCATCCGCTGATGATAGAGACGATGCCACGGTCGGTGCGGAAATTATTGGCATAACAGTTGCTGAAATAGACACCTTCCTTGCAGTAGCGCATAAGATTGGGAGCAACGCTGTCGTACATTGTCATAGATTTTCCGCCACTTTCCCAAATGATGAGCAAGATGTCGGGCCGTTGGCAAGAGAGCAAAGAGTCGGAGACGGCCATGTCGGTGGAGAAAAGAGGGTTGACGACATTCTCGGCCTCCTCGTAGGACATAAACTCGAACTCATGCTCAAGATCCTGTGCCTTGAAGAGAGAGTGAGCCATGTTAAAGAAAGGATTTAACGCAGCGTGGTTGCAGAAAGCATATTTAGAGAAATAGGCGTAGGACGGGTTGGCGGTGGATTCGGTGACACTGGCGCGCATGCCTAGGAAAAGGAGAGCTGCCACGGGAATGAAGATCAAAGAGAGCCATTTAGAGTGCATGGCGACGAGAGTTTCCCTTGTGGGGTGAAGCAGACGACGGATATAATGCCAAGACAGCAAGCCCAAAGCAGACACCGCGAGGATGGTCACCCACCATTCGAGGTTGATGAAGATTTCTTTAGGTTTAGAGACAAACATGAGGTCGACAGCGTCGAGTTTGGATCCCCAAAAGAAATAGAGAATAGCGTCGGCGGCAAAGATCAAAGCCATCAAAATGCCTGCGATAATATAGTAAGGCAGTAATACTTTTTTGAGAGGGAATGATTTGAAGAAGCCGCTGATGATCAATACGAGCAAGGGAATAATCAAGATGTAGCACGCAGCCACAGAGTCCAGTTTCAAGCCGTGGAAGAGCGACAGGCAACATTGAGAGAAGGGAGCTCCCTCGGCATGAGCGATGTTGATGAGCATGAATACTATTTTTTGTGTTACAAAAATAAGTATCAGCGTGATGTAGAGACGTAAGAGGAATAGGAGACGTTGTTTCATGAGCTTTTTTAGTTAAAGGTTATTTATTGTTTAAATTCAATAGATACAATGATAAATTGTTAAATGAGTTAATAGTTATTATTTGTTGTTTTTTACACGGAATTTGATGCCGTAGTGCCATTCGATGAAGTCGACATGAGCCATGTGAGATTTGAGAGAGACGCCAACAAAATGGCGGACACGACGATATTCTTTGCTTAGGTTGTAGAAAAGGCCGACACGCTCGTAGAGAGGAGTAGTGCCATGTTCGCTGCGAGTGAGGTAGGCGGCCAAAGCCGTATGGAGAGTTAGACGATGGTAGGTAGCCTCATAAGCGGCTGCGAGGCCTATGTAGAAAGGCAAGTTGTAGTCCTCATTCCAATGCGAAATGACAGCCGTGTGGCTATAATTGTAAGTCAAATCGATGTTGACGCCCACGGCGCGAGCCGGGTTGAAACGGTAGATCCACCCTACCCTAGCGGTATGGGCGTAGAAATATTTTTTAGAGGCACCTGTATATCGAGGCATAACAATGCCGGGAGCATAAGAAAAGAATATGTCGGAGCCTCGAAAAGCGGGATTGTCGAAAGGTTTGTCTTTCCAATTGGAGACAGGCAAGAAAGAGGTGCTTTTCTTGTCAACGGTGTCGAAGCAGGAAACCAAACACTTTTGGCCATTAATCGATACGGGCGGCAAGGAGAAGCCAAGAGACAGCTGGAGGTAGTTGAGGCCCTTGTTAGGTTTTTGCAGATAGCCATTGGAAGAATGAGCAAATTTGGCAGCAAGAACAATTCTTGACTGATTGCGAAGCATGTGACTGTAAGATAATCCAATTTGTATCAAACAGTTGACATAGGAGCCAATGAAGACATTTTGGGGATTTGGAGTGCGGCAGAAAGGATTGGTATATGCCGCCAATCCAAAATCCATTTCGAGGCATAGAGGGTTAAGAACCGTTACAATATTAGTATCGCAAGGGAGTAACATCCTATTTTTGAAGTGAAAAACAGGTTCTTTCAGAAATCCGCAAAAACCAAAACGTTGTCCAGCGATGTCGTTAGGGAAATAAGTGAAATTGCCCCGTATGCCCAATTGATATTTAGGTCTGAGAAGAGGGAAAAAACCATTAGTGTCCTCGTAACCCCAATCCTGTTGCCAACCAATAGCGGCATCGATGCCAGAGGAGAAGCCCCCTATGTAGCTCCATTCGTCAGAGTTGGGCACAGTGTATCCGCCGAGGAGCGAGAAAGAATATTCTCTTTGCCCCTTGGCGGTAAGAGAAACAGTTGTGGTAAGTAGCAGTAGTATGAGTAGTTTTGGTGGCCGCATTAAATTTAAGGTTAAAGGTTTCAAGATTTAATTTTCAGAATTCTAGTTTCAGTATTCGATTAATAAGATATAAGATATGATTAATCATTGCCTACCATTGTTAGATACTGCTCTTCGCTAATAATGGGGACGCCCAATTTTTCGGCTTTCTTCAGTTTCTCAGGTCCCATTTTCTCGCCGGCGACAACGTAGTTGGTTTTGCCGCTGATGCTGCCGCTCACTTTGCCTCCATGTTGTTCGATGTGTGTCTTGATTTCCTCGCGTGAGAAGTTACTAAAGACTCCACTCACAACAAATATCTTACCATCTAAAATATTGGATTGCTGTGTTTCAAAAACAGTTAATTGAAGTCCTGCTTTACGAAGTCGGTCGATGAGTTCCAGGTGCCTTGGCTCGTGGAAAAAGTCGAAAATAAACTGGGCGGTTTTCTCGCCGACATCCTCGACCGATGCAAGCTCCTCAACGCTGGCCGAGACCAAAGAGTCGATGTTTTTGAAATAGCGGGCAAGTTTCTTTGCTCCGACCTCGCCGACATATCTTATGCCAAGGGCAAAGAGGACACGCTCGAAAGGAACTGATTTCGACTTCTCGATAGCCATCAATATGTTTTCGGCGCCTTTCTCTTGAATAGACGCGCGACGCTGGCCTAACTCATCGGTGCTCTCCAAACCAATCAGATGTTCCTTGTCAAGACTATAGAGGTCGGCGATGTCGCGCACAAGCCCTTTGGAATAGAGCATTTCGAGCCGTTCGGTACCGAGACTCTCGATATTCATGGCTTTACGGGAGACGAAATGCTCAAGGCGTCCGATGATCTGTGGCGGGCAGCCGTCTTGATTTGGGCAATAGTGGCCGGCCTCACCCTCGGCACGGACAAGGCGTGCGCCGCATTCAGGACAGTTGGTGATATATGTGACAGGCATGGAGCCCACTTTGCGTTTGGAGAGGTCAACACCCACTATTTTGGGGATAATCTCACCTCCTTTCTCGACCAACAGCCAGTCGTCATCGTGAATATCCAACTTCTGAATATTGTCGGCGTTTACCAGTGTCGCCCGTCTTACAGTTGTGCCTCCCAGCCATACGGGTTTCATATTGGCCACAGGGGTTATAATGCCGGTACGACCCACTTGGAAAGAGATACTTTCAAGCGGTGTGGACACTTGCTGGGCTTTGAATTTGTACGCTATAGCCCAACGAGGAGACTTTGAGGTCAATCCAAGAGTATCCCATAGTGCGACTTGGTTCACTTTGATGACGATGCCGTCGATTGCGAACGGCAGATTCCAACGCTCGGTGTCCCAATAGTCGATAAACTCTCTTATCTCGTTTATGTCGCGACACTCTTTTATGTAGGGTTGCACTTTGAAACCCATCTGGCGTGCTGCCTCAAGACGGTCGAAATGTGTGTCAAGCTTCAGTTCATTGCTGTCACCAATGGTTTTCCAGTTGGAGGGCAACATCATGAAATACATGCAGAATTGGAGCTTACGTTTCGCGCATTCCGCCGAATCCTGCAGTTTCAAGCTGCCGCTGGCGGCATTGCGGGGGTTGGCGAAAGGTTCCTCGCCATCGGCCTCGCGCTGTTTGTTGAAGGTTTCAAACTCATTGAAAGGGTACACCACCTCGCCTCGCGCCTCGAAGTCATCAGGATAACTGCCCCTTAGTTTCAGCGGTATTGTCTGTATGGTGCGGGCATTGGCGGTTATATCGTCGCCCACGGCACCGTTGCCGCGTGTGACAGCTTGTACCAACTGTCCGTGTTTGTAGGTGAGCCCTATGGCCACACCGTCATATTTCAGCTCGCAAGTGTAAGAGAAGTTTGTGTCGCCCAAGAGTTTGCGGGTACGTGCCTCGAAGTCGACAATCTCTTCTATGGAGTATGTGTTTCCAAGCGAGAGCATGGGAAACCTGTGTGTGACTTGCTTGAAGGATTTGTTTATCTCACCTCCTACCCGTCGTGTCGGTGAATTGGGTGACGCCAACTCTGGATTGCTGCGCTCCAAATCCTGCAGCTCACGCAACAGGGAGTCGAATTCTTGGTCGCTCACCAACGAACGGTCGTTCATATAGTACTCATAGTTGTATTGGTCTATGAGTTTTGATAGTTCGGCAATGCGTTCCGCAGTTGCCTCTATGTTGTCAAAATTGCTGAAAAGGTCCATCTGGTGACGATTTGTGGGGTGAGAATAAAGTGGAGGTTAATTGGGAGTTAAAGTGGAAGTTAAAATGGGTGTTAAAATGGAAGTAAAAGTGGACAAATGAATATGTATTGTCCTGCGCGCAGCGCATAACTTCCTTTTTTTTATTCCCATCGAAGATTAACTTCCTTTTATTACTTCCCATTGTTTTACGTTTAATGTTTAAAGTTTTACGTTTAACGTTTTAAAATGACTCACGATTAATAATCAAAATTTTATCTACAAGTATTATAATATCTATTGCCTTTTCACAAGGAGTTTCTCGGTATAGACTGTGCCGCTCTGCGTTGTTGCTCTCACAGTGTAGACGCCGGAAACGAGAGCGGAGACGTCGAGGGTGGCTGTCTCAGAGCGGGGCTCGATATGCGCCGCCGCACGGCCTGTGACGTCGTAGAGGTCTATTGCCGCCATAGCCTCGCACGACACAATCTCCACCCTGTCGCTGGCGGGGTTGGGACGCAGGGTGAGACAGCTTTGGGCGTCGGGAGCCGCTACGGACACAGGCACGGTGTCGTTGATGAACACCGCCGTGAACAGGCTGTCGCCGGAGACCTCCACAAAGCGGGGATTCGAGGTCTCGCCGTCGTGCCACCTCCTGAAATGGCACACGCCGCTGGCGGGGACGGCGTTGAGCATGGCGCGCTCGCCCTCCATGTAGACACCGGCTCCGGTGACATGGCCCCAGTCGTCGTTGTTGCTGGCGACAGAGATGGTGTATCTGCCCCTTGTAGCCACAGTGTACTCACGCCACGGTGAGAAGGCCTGGCTGTGCTGGCACCAGCAGCGCACCCTGACATCGTATCGTGTCGCCGGCGCCAGATGCTGCATGAAGACATAACCTCCCAGGTATCCCCTGGTGACATGTGGCAGCAGAGTGCCCTCCCCCTCGCCGAAGCCCTCCGGACCCCACTCCACCTCGCACCATGACGCCGAGTCGGGCATCTCCCACGCCAGCTGTATGGTGGTGTCTGTGGCCACAAAGAGGCTCTCCTCGCCGGCGGGCTCGCAGCGCAGCTGGGTCCTGAAGAGGCACACAGTCTCGTCGGAGTAGGCGCTGTCGCACCAGTTGCTCACCCTCACCTCGTAGTCGGTGCCCTCGGAGAGACCGTGGAGGGTG